>NZ_JAMGBF010000249.1 GCF_023516615.1 Streptomyces panaciradicis | reverse complement strand
CGGGCGTCCTTCGGCTCCACGCGAGAGGGATCGGCGACCTCTGGCAAGCCAACTACGTTGTCCGTCTTCGCCGCCGTCACTGTCGTCATAGCGCTTTCCCTCCCCTTGTCCCCGCACTGACCCTCTGCCGTAGGCCGGCAACCCGGCGTTTACCCCGGCACCCTCACACCATGCCTACAAACTTTCGACGGCGCTTCCCTAGCTGGAGATCGTGTCCGGCTCTGGGCGTGCACGTCGTGCACGCCCAGAGCCCGGCCCTTCAAGGTCGGAGGTGAAGGAGCCGGCAGAGCCCGGTGGTGGGCCGGGCCGGTCCGTCCCCCTCCGCTACCCGCGGCTCGCCCACCTCGCCGCATCGAGTAGATGCCCGGCGGTACGGGGTCGCCCCGGCCCCTCGTTCGGGCACGGTCAGAAGTTGGAGATGACGTTGGTCAGGACGTTGTCGATGGTGCGGGGGTCTTGCGCGTTGTAAGCGTGGGCGTGGCCGGCATCCGCTGTGGCCTTCAGCTGTGAGCGGCAGGCGTCGTCGCCATAGGCGATGGTGAAGACGCGGACGGGAGGTTTGCTGGGGTCGGCGAGGGTGGTGGTGAGTTCTTCCAGGCCAGGGCTGGGGGTACTGGTCTGGTTGCAGCCGTCGGTGAGGACGACGACGGCGTTGATGGCGTGGGTGTCGTAGTGGTGGCGCAGAGCGTCGACGGCGTCGTCGATGGTGGCGTACAGGGCGGTTCCGGCGTCGGCGTCCAGGTGACCGATGTCGGTCGCGAGATGCTCGCGTTGAGGCTTTGCGTCCGGCTTCCTGCTGCCCATGGGGGCGATGATGTCGTCGACGGTGTGATGGTCGGAGAAGTGCCACAGGCCGACCTTGTCGCTGTCGGTGAAGCCGTCGAGCAGGGCCCCGCGGGCGTCCTTGACCAAGTCGAGTTTGCTCTTCTCCGTGGGCACCACCCGCTGTTTGCCCTGCGCGTTGAAGTCCATCGAGCCTGAGGTGTCGATCAGCAGCAGGACGTTGGCGGGCTTGCGCAGGTCGCGCCAGACGGCGGGCAGCTCGTTCAGGACGTCGTCGGTGGGCTGGCCGAGCGGGGCCGGCAGCCGCTCGCCGGGGACACCGTTGCCGGTGGTGATGCGCCCGGTGATGTGCCCGGTGGGGGTGCGAAAGCCCAGGTCGGCGAACTTGGCCCGGGCGGTCTTCGTGGCCAGGAAGTGCCGGAAGTCGGCCGCGATGCTCTTCTTGGCACCGGTCAGGCCGTGCAGCGGGATGTAGGGGTGGTCGGAGTAGATGGTGCCGATGCCCTCGTCGACGGGGTGGAAGGCGAGCAGTTTGGTGTGCGGCGGACTGGTCCTTTCGCAGCCGGGTTCGCTGGAGCGGCTGCCACAGGGGTAGCCGAGGTTGTAGGCGACGACGCTGTTCTCTTCGACGGTGACCGCGGAGAGGTAGGCGGATGCCTGGCCGGCGTCGTCGAAACGGCGCAGGTTGGCCAGGTAGGTCAGGGTGGTGTCGCCGTAGTGGACCACCGACTTCTCCATCCGGGCGATCTTCTTCTGCAGGGCTTGATCGTGGAGGTTGGTGGTGGTCAGTTCGCTGCTGGTGCCGGTCTGGGCGTAGAACGAGGCGAAGGTGGCGTTCAGGCCGGAGGTGGAGTACTCCGGGTTGGTCTTGCCCAGCTTGAAGCCGGGGCGGGCCGCCATCGATGCCAGGTCCTGCCAGCTGATCTTCCGCTTGGGCCAGCCCAGCTTCCGTGCGGCCGGCTCCGGCATGGCGATGGTGAGCGGGCTCAGGGCCAGGGAAGAACCGGCCGGCAGCGCTGCGGGCAGCTGCTCGAGTTGTTGCGGGTGGTGGTTCTTCTTCGCCCGCGCGCGGGCCATTTGCAGCCAGATGTGCGAGGCGGGGGACCACACGTCCGGGCGGGGTCCGTCGACGGCCGTGTTCCAGCCGTCGGCCAGCGCCCGCATCGCGGTGCCGGAGTCGACGCTGTCGACGGTGACCCGCACGCACTGACCGTCACTGCTGTGCGAGCCGTAGGCGTCGGCCGCGTCTTTGACGATGGCGGCCTTGTCGGTGGACGCCGCCACGTGCAGCGTCTGCGTCGGCTTTGAGCAGGATGCCGGCCCCGAGGAGGTGTCCCGGCTGCAGCCGGGTACGAACAGACCACCCACCACGGCGGCCGCGGCCAGCGCGACGCCGGCCGCACGAGTCGCGCGGCGCCGGTACCACGGCATCGAAGCTGCCTGTTCCGAGCCGGCTCCGAGGGTGGAGGCGGGCGTCTTCCCCTCCCCCGCTTGCGGTCTCGCGCCCGGATCAAGGTGCCGGCCCGGATCGGGAGGCAGACTCTCCTCCGAGCCGGGGGCCGACGCCGAGCTCGCGGCCGTAGCCGAGGCCGCGGCCAGAGGCGGCGCAGCCAGGTCCCCGAGCTGCCCGCCGAGTTCCGGGCTCGGCGTCGGGTCTTCTCCCCGCTTCTGCAGGAAGTCATTGTCGGGAGTCTGCAGCGCATTCCACACGGCGACCAGGTCACCTGCCCCTCCCAGCTGCTGCCGGCTGGCCTCGGGCAACACGGTGCAGGCGGACACGAGTGCGTCGGCGAAGCGCCGCAGGGCTTGCGGGCCCAGCTCGGCGGCGGCTTGACCCGCGAGCAGGCGCAGCCGCTTCCACTCCTGGACGTCCAGCCCGCAACCGCGGGCGAAGGCCTCGTAGGGGCCCTCGCTGGGCAGCGTGGTCCCGTTCGTCACCCGGGACAGGGTGGTCTTGTCGTAGCTGGTGGCCGACGCGAGCTGCTCCAGGCTCAGGCCTTGGATGTTGCGTCTGGCGGTCAAGGCCCAGGCCAGCGCGGGCAGCGGGCCGGCGGCCGGGTCGTGGTCGGTGGGCCTGCGGCCAGCCGGGCTCATCGCCCCTCCCCCGCCGGCAGGGGCAGACCGAACAGGGCGCGCACGACGTGCGCGGCGGCCATGCCGCCGCCGGCCGCGCAGCCCAGAGCGGTCTGCACCGGGCAGCCGGCCACGACCAGGACGACGATGACGATCTGGATGAAGGCGAACGCGCCCATCCGCCAGCTCGGCGGGACGACACCGCACGCGGGTGCGGCGTGGTGTTGTGTGCTCATGGTGATTCCCCCACGGTCCGGAACTCGGCTGTGAACCAGCCCGAGGCCCACTCGGCGTCGGAGAGCTGCAACTCCCCATCGCGGCCTCGGCGGCTGCCATAAGGCTTCGCCAAACAGCGGCCGCAGCACCACAGTTAACTCATCATCAGCAACGCAACAGGGCAGTTCGCAATAACTGGCCCGCACCAGACCATCACGGCCGCACTACCGCAACAAGGCCACCGCTCCACGCCCCGACAGCCCGGCCGACCGGCTCGGAGGCTCCCTCTCTCACGAGGCGCGGCTTACTGTTTCCGCAGGTCAGGGTGAAGGTGCATTGTTGCGGAATACGGTCCGCAACAAAGTCTCCGCCCCCAGTCCCACACCAGCGGGCCACACTGACACAGGGTCCCGCCTGCGGGACCGACCCCAGCGGACGTCCCTTAGGTCCGGACACCGCGGCAACAAAGGCCGGCCCCCGCTGCAACGGAGGGCCGGCCCCCGCCCATCCCAACGACGTCGCACCACGAGACCACGACACTCGCTCTCACTCGCCGCCCCGTAAACGTCTTGTGCCCGGCGCGTCGAAGGCCAGCTGCGTCTCTGCGGCATGAGGGAGGGTGCCGCCGAGGTGGAGGGATCGCGAGTGCGCCGCCCGTCGCGTCCGCAGCTCAGGTGACCGGGGGCTTCGAGGTCGGTGACGATGCCTTGTGCGGTGCGCTCGGTGATGCGGCAGGTCGCGGCGATGTCGCGCAGACAGCAGACACAAATCACTGTCGGGGACGACGGCCGGCAGGACTCGGGCGTGACTGCTGAGGAAGGCCCATCCTGCGCTCTGCCTGCCCGGCCTCACTTCTTCTGGTGGTCGCTTTTCCCGGGCAATCATTGCCGTCCGTAAACTACTGGTTTTTTCGTAATGTGAAGACCGGTGTTTGTGGGGTAGGCGGGGATGTGAGTTCGGGGTCGGCGCTTCGGAAGTGAGGCGGACGGCATGGATCTGCCTGTCCGAGATGACGGCCGTGAGTCCTTCACGGACCGTCTCATCATGGTGGGCGCGGCCTTCGAGGGCAGCGAGGACATTTCTGCCGCCCGCCGTCTCGCCCGCTCGTTCCTGACAGACCTGCACCAGGTGCACGGTGTGCCGGTCGCCGACCGCGTCACGGGCGGGGTGCAGCTGGTGGTGAGCGAGTTGGTCACCAACGCCCGCAAATATGCCCCCGGCCCCTGCCTGCTGACCCTCGAGGTCAACGAGGGCGTGGTGGAGGTGACGGTGTGGGACAGCAACCCGTGCCTGCCGGTGGCTCAGACCCCCGACCCCGACCGGGTGGGCCAGCACGGCCTGGAAATCGTGATGGCCCTCTGCCGGAGTTTCGAGATGCACCGCGAACCCGTCGGCAAACGCATCATGGCAGCCCTCGTCCTGGCCGACGATCCGATCGGAGACGAAGCCGGCGAGCAGATCTGCTGATCAGACGGTCACTGCCATCCAACCGTTCATGCTCACCCTCCCGTCAGGCCACACGCCGCTTGCTCGGCATCCGGTTCGCATACGGGCCAGGTCCGGCAGGCGAGGTGGCCGGTCGACGGCGGGCCGGGGCGGGGGCTGAATGCTGTCGACGGACCACACGGCTGCGTCCCGCGTCAGTAGACGGCAGGAACGGCGCGGGCGAGAGGTTCGAGGTCTGCATAGAGGGCGGCATGGAGTGCGGCGGCCAGTTCGCGGGCCCGTAGTTCGCCGCGCAGGCCGTGCATCATGAAGTAGACGGGCCCCTTGTAGGCGTCCAGGTCGGCCTCGCGGCGGTCGACCAGGCGGGTCATGGCGGCCCGGATGGCTTCGTGGACGGTCTCAGAGACGGTATGGCCCGGACCGGCGGGCAGGGTGTCTGCCTTCACCGTCCACTGGTCGCGGTCTTCGCATTCGACGGCGACGAACACGGCGCGGTGGGCGATGGCGTTGCGGTAGGCGTCGTGGAAGGCCTCGGCGCCGGTGGCGTCCGGGATGAGGTGGGCAGGACAAGGGGCCGGCAGCGGCTGCAGAACTTCGAGGATCTCGACCTTGCTCGCCGGAACCTTGTGAGCCTCGTGCAGGTTCTGACCGGTCCACCAGGGGGCCATGCCGTCCTCGGCACCCGGCTGGCCCCACTGCACCATCTCCAGTTCATCACCGGCGTGGAAAAGCCTCAGGCTCAAGGGCTCGACGGAGGTGGACTGATGTTCGGTGAGGATGCGGACACGGGCACGCACGCACCAGCCGTCCGGGGGAAGAACGCCTCCCCCGGTCTTTCGATCACTCGTCGTGTCCATCAGTCACCCGCCACAATGCTCGTCAATGCCATGCTCATCGCAGGAGGCTCCAAGATCCTTGGCGGTGAGCCCCGACTTGCGGGAAAGTCGATTCCCCGTCTCAATAGCGCAGCCCCTTCTCGGTCAGCAGAGATGAGCGAGCGGTGCTGTCAGCCTGTCCGTTCTGCCTCCAGGACCACTGGAGTCGGCAACCGACGCGCAGGTAACCCTGGACGGTCGTACGCACGGTCAGGCGTCCGGAATCGGTCGCTTCCGAGTCGTCCCCCTCCGGCAGCCATTCAGGATCTGCGCCAGGGGGCAGTTCGTCCCAGTCCGTCAGGATGACGGTGACACCCACATCGTCCGTACCAAGCAACACCCAGAAACGGGACCGCCGACTGTGGCCGCGCATGTAGTGACAGCCCACCCGGACGGCGTCCGCCACGCGCGAAGCCATGATCTTCGGAACACCGAAACCGACCAGCATCCCCCGCCCGGCTTCAGCCGTACTGACAGCGTCGGTCTCCCGCCGGACCTCCATCACCGACGACACATGCGCGAGCTGCGAGCAAACCTCCGCCCCGTCGACGCGCGGCAGACTGAACAGGCGGACATCGCGCCCCATGAGATCATCCCCCTCGACAGCCGAGTACTGGAGATGTGCAGGTCAGGCGCGCCATGGCACGCGCCCTGCGGCCACTGTCAAAGACCGCGACTGCCAGGGTCCGGGGCAACACCACCAGCCTAAGCCGGGATAATGATCCAAACCAGGACAAAGAATTCTTATACGGATTAGTTTCGGCCTCGCCGACGGCGCGACCGGCCCGACCGCACCCGGTGCCGTCGTCAGCCTGTGCGGCACGTAATCATCATGGGTCACAGCCCAGTCCCTGGCTGCGCACGGGCCGCCCTGGATCTTTGCAGCTCCCCGCAGACAAGCGGCATAGGTGATGTGGCGGGAAGGCCGAATCGGAGGCTGTCGCCACGCTTGTGAAGCCCTCTAGGATGCGAACCGCCAGACCACGTTCACGAGTTGGATCTGGCCCCAGCCCCCAGCCCCCGGGCTCGCAGGACAACCGAACCGACAGGGAAATCCGGGCCCGCATCGACGCGAACGATCCCGGGGGTCCCCGCTCCCTCGTCCTTGCAGCCGGTTTCGAGCTGGGGCGCACTCCCGCGACACCCCAGGGCCCGCGAGGACGATCCGCGCGCCAGGGCACCGTGGCATGAGCAGCCAGGCGGAGCTCTCGCGCCGACGGCCGTCGCCGGTTCTGCCGACAACCGGCGACGGCCGCCTCGCTCATCCTGGCCCCAGCTCCCACCTCACTGCGGTGGTAGCGACCGGCTGACGTCGGGCAGCGCAGCGGCCGGTAGGGACCAACGACTCCTCGAGGGGACCCAACGGCCTCCGCTGAAGCGGATCGCCCGCGAAGACGCTGAGCAGCGGATGGGAGGAATCGTCCACACTCCCGCGAGGGCCGCCGCCGGCTGCTCCCGACAGGGACTTTAACTCAGAGTCCCTTCTGGCCCCTTGCCGCACGAATGCGACACCAGAGGCCCCGTAGCGGCTGCCTTCAGGCGGAGCCGCCGGTGAACAGGGTGCTCGATCACAGACTGGTGGCCAGCCAGAGGGTGGCGGTCGCGGTGATGATGAGCCCGACGTTCAGCGTGATCCGGCGGTCTTCACCGGTCAGGTGGACGGCGATTGCACCGATCTGCAGGAGTACGAAGCCGATGGCCGCGGCTGGCGCCAGTGAGGGAGCTATGCCGGTCAGCGGCGGCAGGATCAGTCCGATCGCGCCCAGTATTTCGACCGCTCCCAGCAGCCTTACGACGGACAACGGCATGCGGTCGACCCAGGCCATCATCGGTCGTAGTTGATCGCGACTGCGGCTCACCTTCATCGCGCCCGCGTAGAAGTAGAAGAGGGCGAGAAGTCCCGCGACTATCCAATAAGCGAGGTTCATGGTTCCCGTTCTGGAACACCCGTTCCCGGGGTCCCGTCGATGGCGTCGACTGCCAACAGATGCCTGAAGAAGGCCCGGTCCGTCGTCCCAAACGGGGCCGGGTCGTACCGGGCCGTCGGCTTCAGGTGAGGTCCGTGGCAGGTTCGGTCGCGTAGCGCTTCATCGCGTCGATGTTGGCTTGGGGCGTCAGCGGCCGGCCGGCGGCGAGCGTGTCCTGGAGGTCTCGGAAGTACTGCACGTACAGGTCGGGGGTGAAGGTGCTGAGCATGACGGCCGGTTGGTCGGTCAGGTTGGCGAAGGTGTGCGGGATGCCGGGCGGAACCATCACAAGCGTGCCCGCGGTGGCATCGTGGTCCTCGTCTCCGACGGTGAACCGCACGGTGCCGGAGATGATGTAGAAGCCTTCGTCATGTCGGGCGTGGCGGTGCTGCGGCGGCCCTTGAGTGTGCGGGGCGAGAACGGACTCGGCGATCGCGAGGCGGTGCTCGGTGTGGCTGCCGTCCTCCAGGACGCGCATGCGCGTGGTGCCCAGAATGATCGTCTCCCCGTCACCGGGGCCCGTCACCGACAGGGCGGGGCCGGCCTGCGGCCGGCTGGTCTTGGCTGCTTCGGTCATGCTCACGATTGCACCGCCAAGGCCTTGTCGGCGTCCAAGACCCATCTCGCAGCGCCGATACCTCGTGGGTATTGTTGCAGCGTGGAGCTACGGACCTTGCGCTATTTCGTGGCGGTCGCCGAGGAACTCCACTTCGGCCGGGCCGCCACCCGACTGCACATGAGTCAGCCGCCGCTGAGCCGGGCGATCAAACAGTTGGAGGCCGAGGTCGGGGCCTTGCTGTTCGCCCGATCGCCTGCCGGCGTCACGCTCACTGCGGTGGGCAAGGTGCTGCTCGACGAGGCGCGGGCGCTGCTCGACCATGCCGACAGTGTCCGTCTACGCGTGAGCGCGGCGGCCGGCGCCACGACCCTGACCGTGGGCATCCTGGGTGACGGCACCGACCCGGGAGTGGCCAGGCTGGCCGCCGCTTACCGCCGACGCCACCCCGGTATCGACATCCGCATCCGTGACACCGATCTGACCGACCCGACCTGCGGGCTGCGCGCCGGACTGGTCGACGTCGCCCTGACGCGAGCGCCATTCGACGAGACCGCCCTGACGGTGCGGGGGTTGCGGACCGATCCGGTCGGCGTGGTCCTGCGCGCCGATGATCCGCTGGCCCGACGCGACCGGCTGCGACTGACCGACCTGAGCGACCGCCGCTGGTTTCAGTTCCCGCAAGGGACCGACCCCCTCTGGCAGGCGTACTGGAACGGCGGCAGGCCGCGGAAGGGCCCAGTGGTGCGCGCTGTGCAGGAATGCCTGCAGGCCGTGCTGTGGAACGGCACGATCGGCCTGGCCCCGCTCGGACACGACCTGCCCGCAGAGTTGGCCGTCGTACCGCTGACCGACATGGCGCCGAGCCGAGTGGTGGTGGCGTGGAACGAAGGGGACCGCAACCCATTGATCCGGTCCTTCATCGAGATCGCGGCATCCGCCTACCGCGCCTGAGCACTGGCAGGCGGTACTGCCGCAGCTCGGGAAACAGACGGTCACGGTCTCGGGCCCGATCCCTCCACCAGGAGATGATCACCCGAAGCATCGACATCCGCCCACACCATGCCGCCGACGGCATTCCTCTGCCTTCCCACCACAACCTCAGCGCCGCATTCACCGAATGCCGAACCGGAGGGATGGGTCGATGAGATCGAGGGACTGCAAGTCAGCCCGGCCAGCGCAGCTGCAGGCCGCGGTGGCGGACACCCTGCTCACCGCACTGGCTGGCCGGCGCGCGGATCACGCAGTTGCGTGCGACCGCCCGCAAGCACCACTGGGCCGACCACAGAGCGGTGAAGGCTGAGGTCGACCACTCGTCGAAGGCCCGGCGGTAGCCCGGACTACCGGGTGCCCGCCACAGGCTTCTGCTTGTAGAAGGACTCCTCCAGGTAGGCGGCCTCGTGCGGCTGGTAGGGCTCTTGCAAGTAGGCGGCCTCGTCTTCGTGAAGTTGGACGTCCACCGCGGCGACCGCATCGGCCAGTTGGGCCGGTTTTGTGACCCCGACGATGGGCGAGGTCACCACCGGGTTGCGCATGACCCAGGCCAGGGCGACCTGTGCCGGGGACAGACCCCGCTTGCCCGCGATCTCGTGGACGCGCTCGGCCACCGCCTGGTCCTCGTCCCGATAGAGGATCTTCCCGCCCGCGTCGGTCTCGGCACGCGCCGATGCGATGCCCTGGGTCCGTGTCAGCCTGCCCCGCGCCAGCGGGCTCCACGGAATCACGCCGATACCCTGGTCGGCGCAGAGCGGGAGCATCTCGCGCTCTGCTTCCCGGTGGATGAGGTTGTAGTGGTCCTGCATCGACACGAACCGGGTCCAGCCGTTCAGGTCCGCCAGGTACAGGGCCTTGGCGAACTGCCAGGCGTACATGGAGGAGGCTCCGATGTAGCGCACCTTCCCGGACTTCACCGCATCGTGCAGCGCCTCGAGGGTTTCCAAGATCGGGGTGTCGTAGTCCCAGCGGTGGATCTGGTACAGGTCGATGTAGTCGGTTCCCAGTCGCTTCAGGGAGGCGTCGAGTTCGGCGGAGATCGCCTTGCGGGAGAGCCCGGCGCCGTTCGGGCCGGGGCGCATCCGCATCCAGACCTTGGTGGAGAGAACGACCTCCTCACGCCTGGCGAAGTCCTTGACCGCCCGGCCGACGATCTCCTCGCTGCTTCCGGCGCTGTACCCATTGGCCGTGTCGAGGAAGTTGACGCCGCTCTCGAGGGCCTGCTTGATGATGTCCCGGCTAACGTCCGCGCCCAACGACCAAGGCTCGCCGCCCCGGTCCGGCTCGCCGAAGCTCATACAGCCGAGGGTGATGGCGGAGACTTCCAGCCCGGTCGTTCCGAGTTTGACGTATCGCATGCGTCGGAAGCTAGAAGTTGAAGTGCGCTTCAACGCAAGGCCATCTCGGAATGGAATTCCGTCCACGGCCCTGCAAGAGGACTACTGACCTCCGGGCCCGGCATGACTGGTCCCCCTTGTCGAACGGATGACCTGGGGGGGTGGTGTCGAAGGGCCTGACAAGCACCGTTGGAGGCGCTGATGAGAGATCCGACTACCGCCTTGCCAGGCGCAAGGGCCGGCCGCTCGCGGGTGGAAAGTCTGCATAACGCAGATGCGCACATACGACGCCCATCCCCTGGCCAGCAGCGGTCGAGCCAGGCGCGTTCCACCGAGTCAGGAACGTGACCACTTCGGTGAACCCGGGCAAGACGTTCACCAACGAGTTCGCCCTCAACGCCAACAAGAAGGAAGGCCTCACCCCTCGCGACAACCCCGGCCGGAGCCGACAGCTGATCCCACGCAGCTCACGGCGCCGTGCGGGCGACCACAACCCGGGCGGCCACGGGCCCGCAGCGCAGGCGCGAGCACCGTCGGCCTCCCGGGACAGGCCGTAGGCGGACACGGACACGGCACCGGAGGACTTCGGTGCCCTGTCACTGGACCGCGTACACGGGGCGCCCCCGCCATGGCGGTGCGGGCCGACAGACCGGTGCCCCGGACGCGAACCACTCCGCGGTCACGCGTGCCGGGTGTGGAGGATGGTCGAGCCAGCGGTAGACGGCGAGCTTGACGCGGTCCTCGGCCAAGAACCAGAACGGGGCGTATCCCCACACGGCGGCCACCCATCCCCAGCCGCCCGCCGCGGTGATGCGCAGCACCGTGGCCGATCCCCGCTTCTACGGGCAACAATCGATGGCGTTGTTCACGAGTTTGGGCTCTGGTCCACTTCGTGCGGTCGCGTACGCAGCGTGACTGTCGATCTCCTCGTGAGGCTGGCTGACTGCCTGTTCTCTATCCGTTCGCGTGGTCGGACAGGTTCGAA
>NZ_JAMGBF010000248.1 GCF_023516615.1 Streptomyces panaciradicis | reverse complement strand
TTCGGAAAGAGAACGACCTCTAAAGCCGTGGAGCCGACCGCCCCAGCCACGATGCACCCCTTCTCTGGCATCAGGCGGCTGCATGCTTTGAGCGCGGCACGGGCGCCGGCCGGGCTGGAGCGGGGCGGAGACAGGAGCGCAGGCCCGGCCGGGGGCCGTGCCGCGCGCGGGGAGCGGAGCGAGCCGCCTTGAACCAGTAGAGAAAGTTGTAACGCAGTCGGCTGTCTGGGTGTGTGTCTTGTCTCGGTTGATGCTTGACGCTGTGGCCTCACCTGATGCTTGACACCGCTTGCCTCGGTTTGGCTGTGCGCCTGGATTGGGCGCATGGGGAGGGCCGGGGCCGTGCTGGTGGAGTTGAGCGTGGTCGAGCAGCGGTATCACGCGGTGATGGAGGTTGCCGCGGGGGTTCCGGTCACTCAGGTCGCGGCCCGGTATGGGGTGTCGAGGCAGTCGGTGCATGCGTGGGTGCGCAAGTACGAGCAGTCGGGCCTGCCGGGGTTGGCGGACCGGTCGCACCGGCCCATCTCGTGTCCGCATCGGATCGCCGGGGAGGTGGAGGCGGTGGTGTGTGAGCTGCGGCGCCGGCATCCCGGCTGGGGCCCACGACGGCTGGTGCACGAGTTGGAGCGGCGGGGCATCGCGCCGGTCCCGTCGCGGGCGACGGTCTATCGGGTCCTGGTGCGCAACGGTCTGGTCGAGCCGGGGGTCCGCAGGCGGCGGCGGTCGGATTACCGCAGGTGGGAGCGGTCTGCGGCGATGGAACTGTGGCAGATGGACATCGTCGGCGGCATCCTGCTCGCCGATGGCGGCGAGTGCAAGATGGTCACCGGGATCGACGACCACTCACGGTTCATGGTGATCGCCAAGGTGGTGGAGCGGGCCACCGCCCGCGCGGTCTGTCGGGCCTTCGGGGAAGCCCTGCTGCGGTTCGGAGTGCCGGAGGAGGTGCTGACGGACAACGGCAAGCAGTTCACCGCCCGGTTCGGCTCGGGCAGGCCCGGGGAGACGATGTTCGACCGGATCTGCCGGGAGAACGGCATCGCCCACCGCCTCACCAAGCCGCAGTCACCGACCACCACCGGGAAGATCGAACGCTTCCACCAGACACTGCGACGCGAACTCCTCGACGGATCAGCCCCGTTCGCCGATCTCGCAGCCGCGCAGGCGGCGGTGGACGCATGGCTGGAGGACTACAACCGGATGCGGCCGCACCAGGCCCTGGACATGGCCGTGCCGGCGAGCCGGTTCGTCCCCCGGCCGCGGGCCGAGCAGGACGTGTTGCCGGTGGTCCTGCCCGCCCGCCTCGACCTGGTCGCGCCTGCGGCGCCCTCCCCGCCTCAGCCTCTGTCCGAGCCGGCGGCCTGGCCGATGGCCGAGGGGGAAGTCGGCGCCATCGAGGTGGACAGGGTGGTGCCCGCGTCGGGGAACCTGAGCCTGCGCGGTCAGCAGGTCTGGTTCGGTCCGGCTCTGGCCGGCACCGCGGTGACCCTGCGCGTCGATGTGAACCGGCTGCACGTGCTCATCGGCGGCGAACGGCACAAGACGCTGCCTTCGAAGCTGACCGGCAGGGATCTGAAGGCCCTGCTCGCGGGCGGAGACGCCCGACCGGCTCCGGCCTGGGCGGATGATCCGGGACCGGCCGAGAAGTCCGGTGGGGTGGTGGAAGTCGACCGCACCGTCAACGCGGTCGGCTACGTCGGCCTGGGCGGCGACAAGGTCCTGATCGGCTGGCCGTTCGCCGGACAGCGGGTCACCCTCCGGCTGGACGGCAAAGTTCTGCAGGTCCTCGACGAGCAGCGTGTCCTGCAGGCCACCCTGCCCAGCCCCCTGCCGCCCTCGGCCTGCGGACGTCTCCAAGGCGGCCGCCCGGCCGGTCCGCCACCGCAGCTGCCACCGCCCGCCGAGCAGATCGCCGAGCGGACCGTCAGCAACGTCGGTGGCTTCATGGTCGCCGGACAGCGCATCCAACTCGGCCGCGGATATGCCCACCAGGTCGTCACCGCCCACCTCAGCGAGGACGCCATCCGCGTCTTCCACGGAACCGAGCTGATCACGACCGTCCCGCGCGTGACCAGGAAGGAGGTGGTCGTCCGCAAATCCGGCGAACACAACCGCCGGAAGATCGTCTAGGGCAGACGTCAAGCATCACCCGACGCCAACCCGTCAAGCATCAACTGAGACTCGACACGGCTGTCTGGGGTGTCAGATCACCCTGCTGTCATTGCCCGAGGCTGGCGTGAAACCCCAAGGATGCACATCTGTCCCACTGGGCGCACCCTGAGCTTATGAACGGCGGGAGCTCTGCCTGTCGGCAGCGAGAAGCTTTGGTTCGGCTATGACCACGGGCTATCCAGCGCCATCAACCGATCCGCCTCCGAAGTCTTCGGGCGCGGCAAAGCGAAGACGTATGCATCTCGTGCTCGCGGCTCTCATTGGTGCCGTCGTGGGGGCTGGCGCCGTCGGTGTTGCCTGGGGCATCACAGGTGGCAGCCGGCACACCGCGAGGCAGACTCCGACCGCGACTCCATCGCGCGTCATGCACCGGACACCAACGACGTTTGTCCTGACCGGCACGTTCGAGCTGACCGACGGGGTTGTTGGCGATGGTGCCGGTGGGTGTAAGGGCAGTGAGGGCTATAGCGACATCTCTGAAGGCACGGCTGTCACGGTGTACGACGCGGCTGGGACGGTGGTGGCTACTGGCGGCCTTGGTGAGTCGACGCGAGCGGGCAGCACATGTCGATTCGACGTGGCCGTCAGTGATGTGCCTACAGGCAAACGGTTCTACAAGGTGGAGGTGTCTCACCGGGGGACTGTGCAGCTGACAGAGGCGGAGGCTAGAGGGGGCGGGTTCGGGGCCACGCTGGGGTGAGCGTCACCCGTTGTCGACTGCAGCAACAGGCTCGCCTGTCAGCCTCGTTGAGAACGGTTGCATTGATGGTCGATCGCTTGGGGCTTGTAGTCGTCTACGCAGGCGGGGAGTTCGACCCCTTGTCGGTGTGCGAGCGGTAGGAAGATCACCGGTCGGATAGTCCACGTGATGGCGGTGCTGCCGTGGGTCACTGAGACCTCGCAGGGTTGACCTCGTAAGAGTGCCTGCCGGGTTGCGATGCGGCCCTGGTACAGCCAGACCCATGCTTCGTCGGAGGCCGCAGGGTTCAGTGCCGGTGAGATCGTGCGGAGTGCGACCGCGACCCATCGGTCTGCCTGAGGGGCCGAGTAGGCGTCGAAGGAGGCTCGGAGTGCTGGCCGTTCCTGGTCTGGGAGCTCTTGGGTCCAGCACTCGCACCAGTAGCCGCGGCGGGTCTCGGTGTTCAGCACGGGTGACCTCCTGAGCACGTGCCGGTGAAGAGCTCCGCCGTGACCGTGTGGCCGCCGTCGCTTTTGTGGACCACCACCCGGTGAGCGATGGCGCTGACCATGCCCAGGCCCCGGCCGTGTTCGGCGTTCTGGTCCTGGTGCTCGGTCTTGGGTGCTGTACCGGCACCTCCTCCGTCCGTCACCGACAGGGCGATGACCTGTGCGGAGACGGCAAGCGCCAGATGGAAGCTGCCCGAGTCCCGGCCGCTGGCGGTGTGGAGGATGGCGTTCGCGCTGAGCTCGCTCACGATCAGTTCGGCGTCCTCGGCCAGGGGTGAGCCGCGCAGGATGTCGCGGGTCCAGCGGCGGGCCCGGCTGACCTCTTCGGGAAATCCTGGGCAAGTGAGTCCCCAGACCCGGGCTGTACTCGTATACTCGTGCATACAAGTTCCTTCATGCTGGTAGGCCGCCATGTGCAGCGGGTTCGGGCTAGACGAGTTTCACGCCATCGTGAGCGCGGATGGCCGGCGGGGACGCCGCGTCGAGTGCGTCCAGGACGCGGATCGCGTACGCCTCGTCGGCAAGGTCGGACACTTCTTGGCGGGTGGCCCAGCGCAGGGCGCGGGTCTCGTCGCCGGTGGTGGGCACGCCGTCGGCGGCCTCGCAGCGGAAGACCAGCGAGACGATCAGACCCGTCATGTTCTTGTAGACGCCGGTCAGGGTCGCGGGAAGCGCGATCTTGATGCCGGTTTCTTCGAGAACTTCGCGTTGCAGGGCCTCGGGGATGGTTTCGTCGCGTTCGAGGACGCCGCCCGGGGGCTCCCACTTGCCGTTGTCTCGGCGCTGGATCAAGAGGGCCCGGTTCTGGGCGTCAACGATCACTCCGGCGACGCTCACGGAGTGCGGACGGTCCATGCTCACGTTCCTCGGCCCTCTCGGCTGGCTAGGCTCTCCACCGTAGCAACAAGACTCGCCCACACGTCTAGATACCTAAAGGAGTACGCGTGAGCCCTCTTCCTTCCGGCCTCCTCGGCGACCTCGACCCCACGAGCGATCGTGCGGTCTTCCGCCAGATCGCCGACCAGCTGCGCGAGGCCATCGACCGCGGGCGATTCCACGAGGGCGACAAGCTGCCCTCGGAAGCCGACCTTGTCGAGCACTACGGCGTATCCCGTATGACGGTCCGCAACTCCTTCTCCATCCTCCAGGGGGAAGGGCTCGTGCATGCCGAGCACGGCAAGGGCGTCTTCGTCCGACCACGGCCTCCCGTACGACGTCTCGCCTCAGACCGGTTCGCGCGACGGCACCGGGAGCAGGGCAAGTCCGCCTTCATCGTCGAGGCCGACGCCGCCGGCAGTCACCCGCAGGTCGACAGCCTGGAAGTCAAGGAAGAGAAGGCCAGTCCCGACGTCTCCGCGCGACTCGGGTCCGTGAGGCGTGTGCTGGCCCGTCGGCGGCGGTATCTGCTGGACGGGCGGCCGGTCGAGTTCGCCACCTCCTTCCTGCCCCTCGACATCGCACGCGGCACGCAGATCGCCGAACCCAACCCCGGGCCCGGCGGCATCTACGCTCGCCTCGAAGAGCTGGGCCACCGCCTCGACCACTTCGAGGAGGAGATCCGAGCCCGGATGCCCTCGCCGGCCGAGGTGAAGACCCTCCGGCTGGCCTCCGGCGTCCCGGTCATCCACCTCATCCGGACCGCCTTCGACACCGAGGGCCGCGCCGTCGAGGTCTGCGACACGGTCATGGCCGCTGACGCATACGTGCTGTCGTACCAGCTTCCTGCGACCTGATCGTCATGGTTTGCGGTGGTGCGCGGGGGCGATTCCCGGACTCGTACACCCCAACACGCTTACTCGTATAGACGAGTGGGCAAGTTGTGTTGCATAGTGGTCCACGCGTTCCCGGTATCGGGTCCGCAGGACGTTACATGTATAGACGAGTAGACAGGGGAAGTCCCTTGCGTACCATCCGCGTTGAGACCTCGGCCGCGACGATCCTGCTGACCGAGGCTCCCGAGCCCAAGGTCCGGGACCGTCAGACGGGCGAGATCGCCAAAGATGCCGTCAGCGGTGAGGCGCTGATGACGATCGGCGTCGTCCACATCGAGGACGGCGAGTCGTCGCTCATTAAGGTCACCGTTCCCGAGAGCGGTGTCTCCGAGGGGCTGGCGCTGGGCGCGCCGGTCTCGCTGCCGGGGCTGGTCGCCCGGCCCTGGGAGTCCGTGTTCAACGGACAGAAGCGGCACGGCATCGCCTTCCGCGCCGCCGCCGTCACTCCGGCCGCCTTCCCGGCCGCTGCGGGGGCCGCTGCCTGATGACTGACCTGACAACGCTCCTGGAGGTGGGTGGTCCCCTCGCCGCACTCGGCGGTGGGGCCGCCTACACTCGGGCCAAGCACCCGAGCCTGTACTGGTCCACCATCGGCCTGCCGATATCCACGACTCGCCTGCTCGGCTCGTACGGCTCGGTCATGGAAGCCTGCGGGCTGACCGTGGCTCCCTCCCGGCTGCGGGTCCTCGCCGTCAAGGCCACCATCAAACGAGAGGTCCGGCCCGTCCCGCCCCGTCGGGGCATCATCCGGCCCACCTCGACCGGGCTGCGCATCCGTCTCCGGCTCGCCCCGGGGCAGGAACCCGCCGACGTCGCCGCCTCCGCCGAACGGCTGCGGCACGCCTGGGGCGTACACGCCGTGTACGTCACCACCGTCAAGCCCGGTGTCGTCGAACTGCGGCTCGTGGGATACGACGTCCTGCGCAAGGTCCGGATGCCGCGCAAGGTGGCGGACGGTTTCCTCAAGGTGCCCGTCGCGCTGCGAGAAGACGCCATGCCCTTCGTACGCGACTACCGCACCATCCCGCACCAACTCACCCTCGGCGCGACCCTGTCCGGCAAGTCCATGTACCTGCGCCACCTCATCACCGGCCTGGCCCGGCAGCCGGTCGCCCTGGTCGGCATCGACTGCAAGCGCGGGGTAGAGCTGGCGCCGTTCGCGGCCCGGCTCTCGGCACTCGCCACGGACCCGGAGCAGGCGGCGGAGCTCCTGCCCGTGCTCGTCAAGGAAATGGAGGACCGATACGACCTGATCAAGGCCCGGCAGGGCATCGCCCCGGACACCCCCGACGAGGAGATCACCTCCGATATCTGGGGCCTGCCCGAACACCAACGCCCCACGCCACTCGTGCTGTTCGTCGACGAGGTGGCCGAACTCTTCCTCGTCGCCACCAAGAAGGACGAGGAACGGCGGGACGAGATGGTCACCCAGCTCATCCGGCTCGGCCAGCTCGGCCGCGCCGCCGGCATCTACCTGGAGGTGTGCGGGCAGCGCTTCGGCGCCGAACTCGGCAAGGGTGCCACCATGCTCCGCGCCCAGCTCACCGGCCGTGTCTGCCACCGCGTCAACGACGAAGCCTCCGCCAAGATGGCCCTCGGCGACATCGCACCGGAAGCGGTCATGGCCGCCTGCGCCATCGCCCCCGAACGGCCCGGCCTGGCCGTAGCCGGTGACACCTCCGGCGGCTGGTCCCGCATCCGCACGCCATATCTCTCCCTCAGCGACGCTGCCGAGACCTGCCGGGACACGGCTCATCTGGTCCCGGACCTGCCCGCGCTCAAGCCTTTCCGTCCGGACGTGCCCGCTCGACCGGTCGAGGCCCCGGCGCCGCTCGTGAAGCCGCGCCCGGTGACCGACTGACGCACCCCACCCCGGCCGGCGTGACCGCCTCACGCCAAGTCCCTACCCCTGCCATGCCTGAACCCGAAAAGGAGCCGCAGCATGCGCGCCCAACTGGCCCGCGTCGACGCGGTGCTCGTCCAGGCACTCATCGCCGCCTCGCTGTCCTTCGCCCACCTGCACGACATCGCCTCGGCGGCCGGACAGGACGGATGGAAAGCGTGGGCCTATCCGATCAGCGTCGACCTGCTGCTCGTCGCTGCCTGGCGTCGACTGCGCTCCGGTGATGCCAAAGCGTCCGGCTGGTGCTGGTTCGTCATCGCCCTGACCGCATCGCTCGGCGCCAACGTCGCCACCGCCGGACTCCTCGACCTGACTCACGTGCCGGCGTGGCTGCGCATCCTCGTCGCGGGCTGGCCCGCCGTCGCCTTCCTCGGCGGCACCCTCCTCGCCCACACCACCCCCACCCCACCGGACAACAACCTCGACGTCATCGAGGACCAGGAGGCGACGCCCGAACCCACCCCCGAGCCACCCGCCCAACCGGCCCTCGAAGCACCGCCCGAACGCCCCGCCGTGCCGGTCCCGGCCGCCCTGGTCGACCACGCCCGCAAGGTCGCCGCCGACCACCACACCCGTACCGGCACACCGATCGACACCCCGACCCTCCGCGCCCGCCTCGGCGTCCCGGCCCCCATGGCCGAAGCCATCGCCGCCCAGCTCTGAAAGGAGACCCACGTGACCGCCAACCGCCGCTTCCGCAGTGTCACCCGCATCGGCCCCGTCCAGGTCGGCACGTCATACGACGGCCGGGGCCGCGAGAAGCACACCGCCGCCTGCACTGCCCCGCGCTGCGGCTTCTCCGCCGACTACGACAGCCGCGCCGCCGCCGAACTGGCCGCCCGCGCCCACCGCTGCCCCGTCCGCTGAAAGGACCTGGAAGACCGTGACCGTCAGCCTCCCGCTCGTGTTCGTCCTCGGCTTCTTCGCCTGGGGAGCGGTCAAGTTCCTCGGCGTCCGCACCTGGATCGTCGTCCTGATCGCCCTCTTCGGCTTCTGGCTCTCCCACACCTTCATGGCCCCCGCCATCGAGTCCGGCACGCGCTCCGGCGTGGACGTCATAAACAGCTCACATGACTAGACGAGTAGATAAGGAGTCTCCGACCGTGTTCCTGCCCAAGTACCCCGACAACCCGACCCCGCCGCCGGCGCACACCCACGCCCCGACCGCCCCGGCGCCCATACGGCGCTCACTGCCGTCAGTCGCGATCGACAAGAACACCGTCGCTGTCGTGCTCGTCGGCGGAGTCGTCCTCACCGCGCTCCTGGCCGCCGTCGCCGTGACAGCCATCTCCGTCGCCGTGGCCGCCGCCGTTCTGCGCTCGATGCTCCGCGATCACAACCGGCACTGAACCCCGCCCCCGGCAGCTCGGGGCGGCGGCACACGACCGAGCATTCCGCCGCCCCGGCGCCTGTTCCTCCCGACCGAGCCAGCCAAAGGAGAAAGCCATCTTCACCCGCACCACTCCGGCCCCACTCCCGGAAGTCACGCACCTGGCCGCACAGGGCACGCTCCCGGGCATCCTCCGCCAGCTCTCCGGCCTCGGTGGCTGCACCCACCCGATCCGCCTCGACGGCCACCGCACCGAGTACGACGTCGACACCACCACCGGCGAGATCGGCAACGTCCTCCACCACCTCGACTCCACCAGCCTCCCGGCCGGCCAACTCCTCGTCCGCTGCAACAACCGCCGCACCACCCGCTGCCCGGCCTGCGCCGAGGTCTACCGCCGCGACACCTTCCACCTGATCACCGCAGGACTGCGCGGCGGCAAAGGCACCCCAGAACACGTCGCCGCCCACCCCCGCGTGTTCGCCACCTTCACCGCACCGAGCTTCGGCCCGGTTCACAACCGCCCCTCCAGCGGCCGCCCCTGCCGCTGCGGCACCCACCACGACCAGGACGACGACACGCTCGGCACCCCGCTCAACCCGGACACCTACGACTACGAAGCGGCCGTGCTCTGGAACGCCCACGCAGGCGCCCTCTGGCGACGCTTCTCCACCTACCTGCGCCGAGAGGTCGCCAAGCGGGCGGGCCTCTCCCAACGCCGACTCCGCGACCACGCCCGCGTGTCCTTCGCCAAGGTCGCCGAGTACCAGAAGCGCGGCGCCGTCCACTTCCACGCGGTCATACGTCTCGACGGCCCCGCCGGCGGAGACACCCCGCCCCCGCCCTGGGCCACCGCTGAACTCCTCACCGACGCCATCCGCGCCGCCACCGACAAGGTCCGAGTGGACGGCCCGGCCATCGACGGCCACGCCCACACCTTCACCTTCGGCCGCCAACTCGACGTCCGCACCATCCGATCCGCCGACTTCAACGACGGCCAGGAGCTGACCGAGCGAGCCGTCGCCGCCTACATCGCCAAGTACGCCACCAAGGGCGCTGAAACCGCCACGGGAGCTCTCGACCGCCCCCTGAAATTCGCCGCCGAACTCGCCCAACTCGACATCAGCGACCACGCCCGCCGCCTCATCCGAACCGCCTGGGACCTCGGCGCACGCAAGAGCCTCGAACACCTCCGCCTGCGCGCCTGGGCCCACATGCTCGGCTTCCGCGGCCACTTCTCCACCAAGTCCCGCCGCTACTCCACCACCCTCGGCGCCCTCCGCGACGCCCGCGCCGAATGGCGCCGCGCCCAAGCAGCCGCCGCGCAACCGGAACGCGGCACCGACACCACATACGTCCTCGCGCACTGGGTCTTTGCCGGAACGGGCCTGTCCTCCGCCGAAGCCTGGCTCGCCGCGTCCCTCGAACCCGCCCCCGGAACCGAAGGAGAGCCCACCAAATGACCACGGCCGCGCCCGAACTGCTCACCGTTTCCGAGGTCATGACGCGGCTCAAGGTCGGCCGCACGAAGGTGTACGACCTCATCCGCACCCGGCGCCTGGTCTCCATCAAGGTCGACGGCTGCCGCCGTATCCCCGATGACGCTGTACGTGCCTTCATCCGGGGCCAGATGGAAGAGGCGGCCTGATGACAAAGCGTCGTAGCCGCGGTGACGGCGGCCTGCACTGGGACGAGAAGAGACAGCGTTGGATCGCCACGGCGAACCTCGGCTTCGACCCCAGCGGTAAGCGGATCGTGAAGCGGGGGAGTGGCAAGACCAAGACGGAAGCGAAGAACAAGCTCAAGGAGGTGTTGCGGGACCACGAGGACGGCCTCGCCATCGCACCCACCAACTACACGGTCAAAGACGCGGTGACGGACTGGCTCACCTACGGGTTGGCCGGCCTCGACCCCAGAACCGTCGAGACCACAACACTCCTGAGCGAGAAGCACGTCATTCCGTCGCTCGGCGCTCGCAAGCTCCGTGACCTCAGCGCGGAGGACGTAGACCGCTGGTTGGCCACCAAGGCGAAGACGCTCAGTACGCGCACCCTCCAGGGCCTTCACTCCTGCCTGAACCGTGCGGTCAAGCGAGCCATGGCGCGGGACAAGGTGAAGCGCAACGTCGTCGAACTCTGCTCGGTACCCCAAGGGCAGGCTGGCCGCCCGTCCAAGGCGCTCACCTTCGCCCAGGCCGAGGCCGTTCTCAAAGGGGCCGAAGGGACCTCGATGTACCCGTACATCGTCGTCGCGCTGCTGACCGGTGCCCGCACCGAGGAGCTGCGCGCCCTCACGTGGGACCACGTCTTCCTGAAAGGCCGCCCCGACTTCGATCCGCCGCAACCTCCCCACATCGCCGTTTGGCGTTCGGTTCGGCGCAGCGGCGACACCAAGACCCGGAAGTCCCGGCGCACGCTCGCCCTGCCGGCGCGCTGCGTCGATGCCCTCTGGCAGCAGTTCGAAGATCAGGGATGGGATCGGCTCGCCGCCGGTGACGACTGGGAGGAGCACAGGCTCGTCTTCTCCTCGGCTGTCGGCAAGCCGCTCGATGCTGCCAACGTCCGCCGCGCCTTCCGCCAGGCGCTCAAGGGCATCGACGGGATCAACGCCGACGAGTGGACGCCCCGGGAGCTCCGGCACAGCTTCGTGTCGCTGCTCTCCGACCGAGGTGTCCCGCTGGAGGAGATCTCCCGGCTCGTCGGGCACTCGGGTACGGCGGTGACCGAGGAGGTGTACCGGAAGCAGATCCGGCCCGTGATCCAGACCGGCGCCGTCGTCATGGACGGGATCTTCGGATTCGGAGCCGATCCGCGGTCGCCGTAGGCACTCAGAAAGCGGTAGTCACGCAGATAGACACGCAGCAACGGCAGAGGGCCCTCACCGATTCGGTGAGGGCCCTCTGAACTGCTATTTGGCTGTCGGGGTGGC
>NZ_JAMGBF010000247.1 GCF_023516615.1 Streptomyces panaciradicis | reverse complement strand
GCCGTCGCGGCCCGCAGCCGGCACAGCGGACCGCCGCTGGCGCGGATGACGGGCTGGGCGGCGCAGGCGCTGCGGGCGCGGGCCGCCGGTTCCGGCCGGGGCGTTCTGGAGGCGTGCCGGCGCGGACTCGACGTGCTCGACGACCACCGCACCACCCTGGGCGCCTCGGAGCTGCGGGCCCGGGCCACCGCGCAGGGCGCCGAGCTGGCCGCGCTGGCCCAGCGGGTCAGCCTCGACTCGGGCGCACCGCGGCGGCTGCTGACGTGGAGCGAGCGCTGGCGGGCGACCGTGCTGTCCACGCCGCCCACCCGGCCCCCGGCAGACCCGGCGCTGCTCGGCAGCCTGACCGCCTTCCGGGAGATCGCGGCCCGCGCGGAGGAGGCCCGCAGCGACGGCCGGCCCATCCCCGCGCTGGAGCGTGAGCAGCGGCGCCTGGAGCGGGAGATCCGCTCCCGCACCCTGCACATGCGCGGTGACGCCTCCGGCGACGAGCTGCGCTTCGACCCCGCCCGGCTGCTGGCCGGGCTGGGCGGGACGCGGCTGGTGGAGCTGGCCGTGCTGGACGGGCGAGTGCAGGTGCTGCTGTGCGGCGACGGGCGGGTACGGCGCTTCGAGGCCGGGCTGCTGGCCGACGCCGAGGTGGAGGCCGAACACGTCCAGGCCGGGCTGCGGCGGCTGGCCCACCCCGGGGCGGAGGCGCGCCTTCCGCTGGTGGAGGAGATGGGCCGCCGCCTTCAGGAGCTGCTGCTGGGACCGGCCGCGGCGCATGTGGGCTCCGGGCCCGTGGTCGTCGTACCGCCGGGGCGGCTGCACCGGGTGCCGTGGGCGCTGCTGCCGGCGCTGCGCGAGCGGGTGCTGAGCGTGTCGCCGTCGGCGGGCAGCTGGCTGCGGGCGCGTGAGACCGAGCCGCCGCCGGGCGGCCGCCATGTGCTGGTGCGCGGTCCGGGCCTGGCCACCGGCGGTGCGGAGGTGCCCGAACTCGTCGGCCGGTACGGCAGACCGGTCCTGCTGGAGCACGAGCACGCGCGCGTGCCGCGGGTGCTGGAGGAGCTGGACGGGGCCACGCTGGCCCACATCGCCGCGCACGGCACCTTCCGCGCCGACAGTCCGCTGTTCTCCTCGCTGCGGATGGCGGACGGGCCGCTGATCGTGCACGACTTCGAACGCCTGGACCGCAGCCCGTACCGGATCATCCTGTCCAGCTGCGACACGGCCCGTTTCGCCTCGGTCGGCGCGGACGAGCTGCTGGGCCTGGTCACCGCGCTGCTGCCGCTCGGCACGGCCGGGGTGGTGGCGAGCAGCGCGCCCGTCAACGACCACGCGGTGGTGCCGCTGATGCTGGCACTGCACAAGGGGCTCAGCGCGGGCCTGTCCCTGGCGGAGGCGCTGCGCGACGCGCGTGCCGCCCTGCCGAACGACGCCCTGCACCAGGCGACCGGTTGGGCCTTCACGGCCTTCGGCGCGGCCTGAGATACCGGCCCTTCGCCGCCTGCGCGCCTCACGCCCCCGGACCAGCGGGAGAGTCCCAAGGCGTCGGCCACCGGCCGCCCCCCCGCCCCCACGCCCCCACGCCCCCACGCCCCCACGCCCCCAGGCCGCATGAAACCGGCGGCAGGCTGCTGGGCAGCCGCCATCGGCCCCAGAGAACACACCGACGGCGCCGTCATTCCTCCGCGCACACCTGACACGCGGCAGATCCCCTGCCTCCACCATCCGGGCGCAGCGGACCCACCCGCGGGGCGTCACCCCCTTGGTGCCCGCTTGAGCTCGCGGGAGATCTCCCAGGCGTCGGCCACCGGGCCCAGGTGGGTGAGCTTGTCGGGGTTGATGACCAGGCGGATGGTCTGGATCTGGCCGTCGAGGACGTCGAGGGCCAGGGTGTGCAGCACCCTGCCGTCCCGGTCGCGGAAGACCGCGCCCGGCTGGCCGTTGAGCTCGTGCGGCTCGAAGGACACGTCGATCCGGGCCATGCGGGGCAGGACGGAGGCGAGCAGCCGGGCCACGTTGTCGGCGCCCATGACCGCCCTGGCCAGCTGCGGCGCCTTGCCGCCGCCGTCGCCGACCATCGACACGTCGGCGGCGAGCAGGTCCCGCAGGCCGGCGACGTCGCCCTCGCGCAGGGCGTCGAAGAACCGGTCCGCCAGCTCCTGACGCTCCTTGCGGTCGGCGTCGAAGCGGGGCCGGCCGTCGGCCATGTGGCGCCGGGCCCGCACCACCAGCTGGCGGCAGGCGGCCTCCGAGCGGCCCACCGCCGACGCGATGTCGGGGTAGCCGAAGTCGAACACCTCCCGCAGGACGAACACCGCCCGCTCCAGCGGGCTGAGCCGCTCCAGCAGCAACAGGGCGGCCGTCGACACGGAGTCGGCCAGCTCCGCGGCGCGCGCCGGGTCCTCGTAGGGGTCGGCGAGCAGCGGCTCCGGGAACCACGGGCCGACGTACTGCTCCCGTCGGACGCGGGCCGAGCGCAGCACGTCGATCGAGATGCGGGTGACCGTGGCCGACAGGTAGGCCCTGACCGAGCGGGGCTCGGCCGGCGCGCCCTCGAAGCGCAGCCAGGCCTCCTGGACGGCGTCCTCGGCCTCGCTCACGCTGCCCAGGATCCGGTAGGCGATCGAGAACAGCAGCGGCCGCAGCTCCTGGAACTCCTCGGTCCTGGTCATGCCTGCCTCTCCTCGCGACGACGTCGGGTACACCCTCCTACGACGAGACGGCGCGCCGTCCTGTGACATCCGCGCGGCACGCGAGGTCCGGGCGTGGGGTGGCGGCCTGACCCCTCCCCCGAATCCTGGGGGTCAGACCGCCGGTCCATGGGTGGCTCAGGCCGACCGGGCCTCCGGCAGGTCCACGAGCCACACCAGCGCCTCCCGGTCGCTCGCGCCGAGGCGGGCGTAGGCGCTGTAGAGGTGGTTGCCCACGGTCCGGATGGACAGCGTGAGCTGTTCGGCGATCTGCCGGTTGCTCAGACCGGCGGCGGCGAGGGCGACGATCTGCCGCTGGCGGGCGGTGAGTTCACCGAGGACCAGGCCGGACAGGGCGGGGGTGCGGGCGCCCTGGCAGCGGCGGGCGAGGGCGGCGGCACGCGTGCGTGCGACGCGGGCGGCGCTCGGGTCGCGGTGCGCCCGTACGGCCTGGGCGTGCGCCTCGGCCGCGAACAGCTGGAAACCGCGCTCCTCCAGCGCCTCGGCCACCCGGACCAGCTCCGGCCCGTCGCCCCGGGCGAGCGCGTCGGCGTGCCGCGCGAACAGACCGCCCTCCGGGAGGCGTCCGGCGACCTTGTCGGGGGCGCCGAGGCGTACGGCGTCGTAGAGGGCGTACGCGTCCCGCCCGTCGAAGGCCTCCAGCGCCGCCTCCTCCACGTCACCGCGGGCCGCGGCCAGCCACGCGGCCGGCTCCTGGAGCTCCGGCCGGCCCGCCACCGCCTCCTGGGCGGTGGCCGTGTCACCGGACTGCGCGGCGGCCAGGGCGAGTTCGCTGCGGCAGCCGGCGTCCCCCGGCGCCCGCCGCAGTCCCTCCCTCGCCCAGGCCGCCGCCTCCCGCAGCTCCCCCCGAAGCCGCGAGACGCGGGCGCGCACGGCCGCGTCCGCGGCCGGCAGGGGCGCGCCCTCGTGCACCAGCCACTCCCCCACCGGGGCCGGCAGCACGCGTACGTCGGTCTGTTCGATCCGCGCGGTGAGCGCGGCCGTCTCGGCGGCGAGCGCCTGCCCGCACTGCTCGGGGGTGCGGGCCAGCCGCCTCGCCCGCAGCCGGCCGGCCGCGGCCCGCAGCACCGGGCCGTGCAGGGGGTGGGCGAGGCGGGCGCCGCCGCGGTCGTCGACCGTGACCAGGCCGTCGGCCTCCAGCGCCTCCAGGGCCCGCAGGTCGAGGTCGTCCATGGGCAGCGGCAACGGGTCGGAGAAGGCGAGCCGTTCGAGCGTCGCGCGCTCCTCGCGGCAGGCACGGGTCAGGGCGTCGGCGGTGCGTTCGCGGATCGCCGCGGTGACCGGGACCGGGCCGCGCCACATCCAGGCGTCGGTGTCCTTCAGGCGCGTGTGCGGCGCTCGCTCGCGCACCGCGTCCACCAGGTCGCGCAGCAGCCGCAGATCGCCCTGGGCGAGGTGCAGCATCCGGCGCAGGGTGAGCGGCTCCACGGCCCCGCCGACGCCGGCCGCGAGGAGCGGTTCCATGTCCTCGCGGGGCAGCGGACCCAGGGCCAGGCGCGGCAGGAGTTCACCGGTCCACAGCCGGGAGACGGCAGCCGGGCACGGGGCGCCGTCCGCCGTGACGACGACGAGGCGGGTGCGGCCGTGCACGGCCAGCTGGTGCACGAGGGCGGCCGAGGAGTCGTCGAGCAGGTGGGCGTCGTCGACCAGCAACAGGCGCACCCCGGAGAGCAGTTGGACGGCGCGGTGCAGGGAGACCGATTCGGGCAGCAGGTGCGCGAACGCGGCGAACGGGATGTGCCGGGTCTCCGGTGTCCCGGCGGCGCGGGCGCGGTCGCCGCCGCGCAGGGCCTCCGTCACCAGCCGGGTCTTGCCGCAGCCCGCCGGGCCGGTGACCACGATGCCGTGGTGGCCCGCGGTGAGGGACCGGCGGATCAGCTCCAGTTCGTCCTCGCGGCCGGTGAACCGCCAGGGCAGTTCAAGGGTCTTGGCGTCCCGTTCGAATGTCGTCACGTGAGTAGGAGCGCGAGTACTCACTCCTGATACACGGTGAGTTGAGTAGCCCTCGACTCAGGCGCCTGCGTCCCCCGCACGGCAGTCTGTGCGCATGACCGGACGCTACTGCAGCCTCGCGCAGCAGTCGGCCCCCGCTCCGGCGCCGGGGCTGACCGCCGAGCGGCGCGGTGCGCTGGTCGCGGGCAACCGGATCTGGGTCAACGGCACGGTGCTGCACTACTGGTTCTTCGACGGCGACGCCGACGCCTCGGTCATCGCCGTCCCCGGGACCGGTTCGATGCGGCGGGTGTCGTGGGGCGGCGGCCAGGAGCAGCGGGACGTAGTGCGCGACTGCTTCCGCGAGTGGCGGGACCTGGGCATCGGCCTGTCGTTCGTCGAGGTCGGCGACCGTTCGGAGGCCGAGCTGCGGATCGGTTTCCAGCCGGGCGACGGCTCCTGGTCGGCGGTGGGCCGGGACGCGCTGCGCGCCGGGCAGAACGAACGCACCATGAACTTCGGCTGGGATCTGACCGCGCCCGGGGAGCGCGGGACGGCCCTGCACCAGATCGGGCATGCGCTGGGCATGCTGCACGAGCACCAGAGCCCGTACGCGGGCATCACCTGGGACGACGAGGCCGTCTACGCCGACCTGGCCGGTCCGCCGAACTTCTGGGGCCGGGACACGACGTTCCACAACATCCTGCGCAAGCTCGACCCGGACGAGGTCAACGGCACCGTCTGGGACCCGCATTCGATCATGGAGTATCCGTTCCCGGGCGGGCTGATCCTGGAGCCCGAGCAGTTCCGCGGGGGCCTCACCCCGCCCGGCACGCTCTCCGTGGCCGACAAGGAGTTCGTCCTGCGCTGGTATCCGCCGGCGGACCGGGGGCGGCCGCCGGCGCTGGTGCCCTTCCGGTCGGTGCCGCTCGCCCTGGGCCCGGGCGAACAGGCCGACTTCACGATCGAGCCGCCGCAGACCCGCCCGTACACGGTGGGCACCTTCGGGGCGAGCGACAGCGTGGTCGTGGTCTTCGAGGAGCGGGACGGGGAACCCCGCTACCTCGCCGGCCACGACGACGGTGGCGCGCCGCACAACGCGACCGTCCGGGCGCGGCTCGTCAGGGGCCGCCGCTACTACGTCCGGGTGCGTCAGTACTCCGCGTGGGGTTCGGGGGAGACAGCGGTCATGTGCTGGTGACGGCACGGACCGCCCACGCGGTCGGCTGGACCCACAGTCCGGCGCCGGGGGAAGGTCGGAGGCACATCACCTTCGGGGGAGGGAGATGTGCCTCCGACCCATGTCCGGGCCTCTCGTGGCATTCGGGCTGCTGACCCACGTCCGGCCTCTCGCGGCGTTCGGGCTGCTGACCCATGTCCGGGCCTCTCGCGGCATTCGGGCTTCCAACCCATGTCCGGTTTCTCGCGGCCTTCG
Source organism: Streptomyces panaciradicis (assembly GCF_023516615.1). Taxonomy (GTDB): domain Bacteria; phylum Actinomycetota; class Actinomycetes; order Streptomycetales; family Streptomycetaceae; genus Streptomyces; species Streptomyces panaciradicis. The sequence goes on along the minus strand of NZ_JAMGBF010000247.1, from coordinate 5,485 downwards.
GGCTGCTGTGACCGGACGGGCGCGGGAGGATGGCGGTATGGGTGCGGAGGTCGTGGACGAGGCGGTGCGGGCGGCTCCCGCGCCGCCGTTGCGCGGGCTGGTCGGCTGGTACTCCGGCTACCGCCAGCGCGGCCTGCCGGCCACCCGGCACCGCGGCCTGCCGTCCCCGTGGCTCACGCTGATCCTCACCCTCGACGAACCGCTCACCGTGGCCGCCCACCCCGACCCGGCCGCCCGCCCCGGCGACTACCCCACCCTCCTGGGCGGTCTGCACGTCACGCCCGCGCTGATCGACATGCCCGGCCGGCAGTCCGGCATCCAGGTGGCGGTCAGCCCGCTCGGCGCCCGCGTCCTGCTGGGGCTGCCCGCCGGGGCGCTGGCCGGGATCGACGCCCACGCCGACGACGTGCTGGGCGCGGGCGTGCGCGAGGTCCACGACAGGCTGCGCGAGGCTCCCGACTGGACGGCCCGCTTCCGGGTCGTCGACGACTGGCTGCTGGGCCGGCTCGCCCGCGGCCGGGACGTGCGGGCGACCGCCGCGGTCGCGGACGCCTGGCGGCGGCTGCTCGGCTCCGGAGGCCGGCTGCGCGTCGACGAGCTCGCCGCCGGGACCGGCTTCAGCGACCGTCATCTGCGCACGCTGTTCCGCACCGAGATCGGCCTCACGCCGAAGGCCGCCGCCCGGGTAGTCCGCTTCGACCGGGCCCGGCGCCGCCTGGCCGCCCGGCCGGGGCCGCCCGATCTGGCGGGTCTGGCCGCCGACTGCGGCTACGCGGACCAGTCCCACCTCGACCGGGAGTTCGCCGCGCTGGCCTCCTGCACGCCCAGCGCCTGGCTGGCGCAGGAGTTCCGAAACATCCAAGCCGGGCATCATCCGCCCGGGTGACGCTGAGGGGGTCGACCACCGACCCACGAAAGAGGCGCATCCCATGACCAGCACCCCCGGTCCCGCCGAGCAGCCGCCCGCCCCGCAGGTCTGGCCCACCCTGCGCGCCCATGACGCCCGTGCCCTGATCCGGTTCCTCGTCGACGCCTTCGGCTTCGAGGAGACGGTGGTGTACGGCGACGGCGATCTGGTGCAGCACGCGCAGGTCAGCTGGCCCGAGGGCGGCGGTGTCATGCTGGGCTCCGTGCGCGAGGGGCCGGACGCGGGCGACGGCCCGACGCCGCCCGGCCACTTCAGTGCCTACGTCGTCACCGCCGACCCGGACGCCGTGCACGCCCGTGCCAAGGCCGCCGGCGCCGACATCATCACCGACCTGCACGTCACGGACTACGGTTCCCGCGACTTCGCCGCCCGCGATCCCGAGGGCAACCGCTGGTACTTCGGCACGTACCGGGGCGAGCCGCGCTGAGCCGGGACGGGGTCAGGAACCCGGTCGCTGCTGCCGGATGCGCTGGGCGACGGCGCTGTCCTCCGTCTCCCACCACGGGCGCACGAGATCGGACTGCCGCGCCGATCCCTCGACCGGGCCGGCCGGTACCAGTTCCGTCGCCAGTCGGCGGTCCAGTACGACCGTCTCCGCGCGCTCGGTGCGGGCCCACTGGACCAGGATCGCGAGCAGGAAGGGCAGCGCCACCAGCTCGGCGATGCTGATCATCGCGCCGCCGCCGACCTGCTGGTCGTGCTGGACGTCCGGCGACCAGGCCGGGGCGTGGTGCAGGTACCAGGCGCCGGCGATCAGGGTGCCGTGGGTCATCACCACGATGCCCGGTACGGCGTCGACGATGCCGTCGAGGAACACCAGCGCCGCCCGCACCGGATGGGTGCACCAGCGCGGCAGCGCTTCCTCGCGGGTGAGCACCGGGACGACGAACAGGCAGCCGGCGAGCAGCAGGTGCAGGTACATCACCTGGTGCAGCCAGCCGACGCGCAGCGCGGTCTCGAAGTAGGGCGTGAAGTAGACGGTCAGCTCGGTGGCGAGGACCAGGACGGTACTGACCAGCGGGAAGGTGAGCAGCCGTACGAGCCGCCCGGTCATGGCCCGGCGGACGCGTCCGGCGGCGGGTTCGGGCAGGGCGCGCAGGGCGAGCCGCAGCGGGTCGCCCAGCGCCAGGCCGAGCGGGGCGATCAGGTCGAGGAGGATGTTCTGCACCGCGGCCGGCCAGAACAGCACGCGGTCGTAGACGGCGAGGGCCGACATGGTGGCCACGACCAGGGCGCCCAGGCCCAGCAGTCCGAAGGCGGCGCCGCGTGCCACCGGCCACGGCTCGCCCCGGCGCCGCAACCGCAGGACACCCCAGCCGTACAGACCGCCGAGGAGGACGACGAGCAGCAGCGCGGGCAGGTCCCACTGCCACGAGGTGAACAGGCGTCCCGGGGTCAGCTCCGGCAGACTCCCCATGACGTCCCTCTCTCCACGGCACACCGGCCTGGCTACGACCGGACTCGCCGAGGGACTTTACGCCGCCCATGACCGGCCCGAACGCACCCCGCCCGGCGATCGCCCACCGTCTCACCTCTCTCATGCCGAGTTCTTACCGACGGCGGTGGAGGGGCCGCGGCGGTGCCCCGGGGTCAGGTCGGGTACGCCTGTTCGGGCTCGGTGGTGGGTGTGGTGGTGGCCCGACGCTTCGGCGCGGGGCGGCGGGAGGGTGTGGTGAGGACGGCGAGGCAGCCGACGACCAGGGCGATGCCGGTCCAGCCGAGCAGGGGCAGGCGTTCGCCGACGACCAGGACGGCGAGCACGGCCGCGACGGCGGGTTCCAGCAGCGAGAGGGTGGTCGCGGTGCTCGCCGGGACGTGGGTCAGGCCCCAGCCGAACAGCAGGTAGCCGAGGAACATCGGGATCAGGGCCATGTAGGCGCCGACCGCGGCATTGGACCAGGACGCCAGCAGCGGGGCGCCGGTGGCCGCCAGCACGGGCAGGAGCAGCAGGCCGCCCAGTCCGAAGACCGTGCCCATGGCGGCGCCCGACGGGATGCCGCGGCTGATCAGGCGGTGGGCGGCCCAGGAGTACAGGGCGTAGGTGCAGCCGGCGACCAGGCCGAGTGTCACGCCGAGCACGGTCGACGGCGTGGAGTGGCCCGTCGAACCGGACGCGGCCCCGGCTGTCTGTGCCAGGCACAGCAGGACGGTGCCGGTCAGCCCCAGGGCGGCTCCGGCCGTCCAGCGGCGGGTGAGGCGGTGGCCGTCCCCGACCCGCTCGACGAGGGCCGAGGCGAGCGGGGCCGAGCCGATGGAGACGACCGTTCCGGCGGCGACGCCGGCCAGGTGCATGGAGCTGTAGAACGCCAGCGGATAGGCGCCCACCGACAGTGCGCCGGTCACGACCACACCGCGGTGCGCGCGCAGCCCCGCCGCCTCCCGGGCGATCAGCGGCGCGGCCCGGAGTGCCTGGAGCAGGCCGCCCAGCCCCATGGCCGCGGCCCCGATGGCGAGGGGTCCCACGCCCGGGGCGAAGGTCGCCGCGGTGCCGGTGGTCCCCCACAGCACCGACGCCATGAGCACGCACACCGCGCCGACGCCCGCCGAACCGGGCCCGGCTCCGGCCGGCCGCGTCACAGCCGGTCCAGCAGGTCGGCGGCCATGGCCCGGGCGTGCGCCACCCGGGTGCCCGCGCCCTCCAGGCCGGCGCGCGCCATGGCGCCCTCCAGCAGGAAGGACAACTGCTCGGCCAAGGCGCGGGCCCTCTCCGGCCGGTCGGGCAGCAGTTCCGCCAGGTGTCCGGCCAGCAGCGCCTCGACCTCCTCCTTGTGCCGGCGCACCAGGTCCCGCCCCTCGTGTCCGGCGGGCAGTTCGGCGGCCGCGTTCAGCAGCCCGCATCCGCGGAAGCCGCGTTCGTAGGCGAAGGCGGCGTGGTCGCCGTACGCGTCGAAGACGGCCAGGACGCCGCCGCGCGGGTCCCGGACCCGCGCCAGCCGCTGCCGGTACAGGCCGAGCCATTCCTCGTGGCGCTCGTCGAGGTAGGCCAGTACCAGGTCGGCCTTGGAGGAGAAGTTGTTGTACAGGCTCATCTTGGCCACGCCGGCCTCGGCGGTGATGGCGTCGATCCCGGTCGCCGAGACGCCGTCCGCGTAGAAGCGGCGCGCGGCGGCGGCGAGCAGCCGGCTGCGGGCGCTGCCGGGCCGCTTCCGCGCGCCTGCCGCCGGGGTCGCCGTGTCGTCCATGGGGTCACTCCAACCGAGGGATTAGGTAGGTCGGTCTACCTAGTATTCCCTATGGTTTCCCGGTGCAACCATTCAGGTGCGGAGGTGGTCTGTTGTTGCGGAACTCGCGTTCCCACAACGTTCGTTCAGCCGCCACCGACGCTTCACCGAGGACCCCCCATGCTCCAGAGCTCCACCGGCCTCCGCCCGCTCCGACTGGCCGCCGGCACCCTCGGCGCCGTCGCCCTGACCGCTCTGGGCGTCACGCCGGCCGCGGCCGCCGACGGCTCCGGGGCCGTCCTGACTCTGAGCCCCGTCGCGCCGGTCAGCGGTGTGCGGCCCGGCGCCGGCTTCGACGTACCGGCCTCGTTCACCAACAGCGGCGCCCCGGTCGGCAAGGTCTATCTGTCGTACTCCGTCACCCGCGGTCTGAGCCACACCGAGCTGCCCTCCAACTGCCTTCGCTACGAGGTGGCCTCCTTCGACGAGGAGCCCGGCAAGTCCGAGGCCGTCTGCGAGTTCGACCAGACGCTGAAGCCCGGCGTGGTCTACGCGCCGGAGAAGGCGCTGACCCTCAAGGCCCTCGACCGGGCCCTCTACGACCGGCTGCGGGTGGCCGTGGCCACCGACGACCCCGCCCCCACCGACGGCGCCGCCGAACCCGTCCGCGGCACCGCCCCCGCGGTCCGGCTGGTCGAGCGGCCCGACGAGAAGCCGGCCCGGCCGGGCCACAGCGAGCACCCCGACTGGGACGCGGCGGACGTGAAGGTCACGGCCGAGAACACCGCCGACTTCCAGGTCACCGGCGCCGACCTCAAGGGCCGGGTCGGCGACACCGTCGGCCTGACGGTGAGGTTCACCAACGCCGGGCCGGCCTGGGTGCTGCGGGACGGGAACATCTCGGTCACCAAGGTGAGGATCGAGGTCCCGGCCGGTACGACCGTCGTCAAGGCCTACGGCTTCTGCGACAAGGTGGCCACCGGCGCCTACGAGTGCGGCACCAGCCAGTCCTGGGAGAACGAGGGCCAGGGCGAGAACTACACCTTCAAGCTGCGCATCGACAAGGCGGTGACCGGCGCCAAGGGCTCGGTGTCCCTCGCCGGCCCGTCCCGGCCGTTCGACGACCGCACCGCGAACGACCGGGCCGACATCACGCTGCACGTCACCGGCGGCGGCTCGGCGGGCGGTTCCGGTTCAACGGGCGGTTCCGGCTCGCCGACGTCCGGCGGCGGCACGGGCACCCCGTCCTCCGGCGGTTCCGGTTCCACGGGCGGCGGTTCGCCCGCCGGGGGCGGCTCGGCCACGAGCGGCACCTCGGCGCAGTCCGGCTCCGGCGGGGACCTGGCGAACACCGGTTCCGGCGCGGTCCTCCCCGTCGCGGGCGCGGCCGCGGCGG
>NZ_JAMGBF010000246.1 GCF_023516615.1 Streptomyces panaciradicis | reverse complement strand
GCCCGCCGCGGCCAAGCCCGCCGCCGCCAAGCCGGCGGCGAAGGCCGAGCCCGCCGCCCAGGCCCCCGACGGCCCGGAGCTGGTGACGCTGCGCGGCCCCGCCGCCGCCGTCGTGAAGAACATGAACGCCTCCCTGGAGCTGCCGACCGCCACCTCGGTCCGCGCGGTCCCGGTGAAGCTGCTGTTCGACAACCGCATCGTCATCAACAACCACCTCAAGCGGGCCCGGGGCGGGAAGATCTCCTTCACGCACCTGATCGGCTACGCGATGGTGCAGGCCATCAAGGCCATGCCGTCGATGAACCACGCGTTCGGCGAGAAGGACGGCAAGCCGACGCTGATCAAGCCGGCGCACGTCAACCTGGGCCTCGCCATCGACCTGGTGAAGCCCAACGGCGACCGCCAGCTCGTCGTCGCGGCCATCAAGAAGGCCGAGACGCTGAACTTCTTCGAGTTCTGGCAGGCCTACGAGGACATCGTCCGCCGCGCCCGCGACGGCAAGCTGACGATGGACGACTTCACCGGCGTCACGGTCTCCCTGACCAACCCCGGCGGCCTCGGCACCGTGCACTCCGTGCCGCGGCTGATGCCCGGCCAGTCGGTGATCATGGGCGTCGGCTCCATGGACTACCCGGCGGAGTTCCAGGGCACCAGCCAGGACACCCTGAACAAGCTCGGCATCTCGAAGGTCATGACGCTCACGTCGACCTACGACCACCGGGTGATCCAGGGCGCCGCCTCGGGCGAGTTCCTGCGCCAGGTCGCCAACCTGCTGCTCGGCGAGAACGGCTTCTACGACGAGATCTTCGAGGCGCTGCGCATCCCCTACGAGCCGGTCCGCTGGCTCAAGGACATCGACGCCAGCCACGACGACGACGTCACCAAGGCCGCCCGCGTCTTCGAGCTGATCCACTCCTACCGGGTCCGCGGCCACGTCATGGCCGACACCGACCCGCTGGAGTACCGCCAGCGCAAGCACCCCGACCTGGACATCACCGAGCACGGCCTCACCCTGTGGGACCTGGAGCGCGAGTTCGCCGTCGGCGGCTTCGCCGGCAAGTCGATGATGAAGCTGCGCGACATCCTCGGCGTGCTGCGCGACTCGTACTGCCGCACCACCGGCATCGAGTTCATGCACATCCAGGACCCCAAGCAGCGCAAGTGGATCCAGGACCGTGTCGAGCGCGCGCACGCCAAGCCGGAGCGCGAGGAGCAGCTGCGCATCCTGCGCCGGCTGAACGCGGCGGAGGCCTTCGAGACCTTCCTGCAGACGAAGTACGTCGGCCAGAAGCGCTTCTCCCTCGAGGGCGGCGAGTCGGTCATCCCGCTGCTGGACGCGGTCCTCGACTCGGCCGCCGAGTCCCGCCTGGACGAGGTCGTCATCGGCATGGCCCACCGCGGCCGGCTGAACGTCCTGGCGAACATCGTCGGCAAGTCGTACGCGCAGATCTTCCGCGAGTTCGAGGGCAACCTCGACCCGAAGTCGATGCACGGCTCCGGCGACGTGAAGTACCACCTGGGCGCCCAGGGCACCTTCACCGGCCTGGACGGCGAGCAGATCAAGGTCTCGCTGGCCGCGAACCCCTCCCACCTGGAGACGGTCGACCCGGTCATCGAGGGCATCGTCCGCGCCAAGCAGGACATCATCAACAAGGGCGGCACGGACTTCACCGTCCTGCCGATCGCCCTGCACGGCGACGCGGCCTTCGCGGGCCAGGGCGTGGTGGCCGAGACCCTGAACATGTCGCAGCTGCGCGGCTACCGCACCGGCGGCACGGTCCACATCGTCATCAACAACCAGGTCGGCTTCACCGCGGCCCCCGAGTCCTCGCGCTCGTCCATGTACGCCACGGACGTGGCCCGCATGATCGAGGCCCCGATCTTCCACGTGAACGGCGACGACCCGGAGGCCGTGGTCCGCGTCGCGCGGCTGGCCTTCGAGTTCCGCCAGGCGTTCAACAAGGACGTGGTGATCGACCTCATCTGCTACCGCCGCCGCGGTCACAACGAGTCGGACAACCCGGCCTTCACCCAGCCGCTGATGTACGACCTGATCGACAAGAAGCGCTCGGTGCGCAAGCTGTACACCGAGTCCCTGATCGGTCGCGGCGACATCACCCTGGAAGAGGCCGAGCAGGCCCTGCAGGACTACCAGGGCCAGCTGGAGAAGGTCTTCACCGAGGTCCGCGAGGCCATCACCGCCCAGCCCGCCTCGGGCCCGGTGTCGGACCCGCAGGCGGAGTTCCCGGTCGCCGTGAACACCGCGATCTCCACCGAGACCGTGAAGCGGATCGCCGAGTCCCAGGTCAACATCCCGGACACCTTCCACGTGCACCCGCGTCTGCTGCCGCAGCTGCAGCGCCGGGCGTCGATGGTCGAGGACGGCACGATCGACTGGGGCATGGGCGAGACCCTCGCCGTCGGCTCGCTGCTGCTGGAGGGCACCCCGGTGCGCCTGTCCGGCCAGGACTCCCAGCGCGGCACCTTCGGCCAGCGTCACGCGGTCCTCATCGACCGCGAGACGGGCGAGGAGTACACCCCGCTGCAGTACCTCGCCGAGGAGCAGGCCCGCTACAACGTCTACAACTCCCTGCTCTCCGAGTACGCGGTCATGGGCTTCGAGTACGGCTACTCGCTCGCCCGTCCCGACGCGCTCGTGATGTGGGAGGCGCAGTTCGGCGACTTCGTCAACGGCGCGCAGACGGTGGTCGACGAGTACATCTCGGCGGCCGAGCAGAAGTGGGGCCAGACCTCCGGCGTCACCCTGCTCCTCCCGCACGGCTACGAGGGCCAGGGCCCGGACCACTCCTCGGCCCGCGTCGAGCGCTTCCTCCAGCTGTGCGCCCAGAACAACATGACGGTGGCCATGCCCACGCTCCCGTCGAACTACTTCCACCTCCTGCGGTGGCAGGTGCACAACCCGCACCACAAGCCGCTGGTGGTCTTCACCCCGAAGTCGATGCTGCGCCTGAAGGCCGCCGCGTCGAAGACGGAGGAGTTCACCTCGGGTCAGTTCCGCCCGGTCATCGGCGACACCTCGGTCGACGCGGCTTCGGTCCGCAAGGTCGTGTTCGTCGCGGGCAAGCTGTACTACGACCTGGAGGCCGAGCGGCAGAAGCGCGGCATCACGGACACCGCGATCATCCGCATCGAGCGCCTGTACCCGCTGCCGGGTGCCGAGCTCCAGGCCGAGATCGCCAAGTACCCGAACGCCGAGAAGTACCTGTGGGCCCAGGAGGAGCCGGCGAACCAGGGTGCCTGGCCGTTCATCGCGCTCAACCTGATCGACCACCTGGACCTGGCGGTCGGCGCGGACGTCCCGCACGGCGAGCGCCTGCGGCGCATCTCGCGCCCGCACTCCTCGTCCCCGGCGGTGGGCTCCGCGAAGCGCCACCAGGCGGAGCAGGAGCAGCTGGTGCGGGAGGTGTTCGAGGCGTGAGCCTCTGACACCGCACACGGCGAAGGGCCCGCCCCCGGTTTCCCGGGGGCGGGCCCTTCGCCGTTCACGACGTCCGCGTCACGTCGCCTGGGGTTCGAAGTCCCAGTGCGGCCTGTTGCGGGAGCGGGCCGAGATGGTGTGGACGTGCTGCTTGCCGAGGGTGGACTCCAGGTCCGACAGGGCGCCCTGCTCGACCTTCTCGGCCTGCTGGACGTCGCGCAGGCCCCGCAGGTCCGCCGCGAGGGCGACCCGGGCCGACAGGGTGAGCGGGTGGGTGCGGCCCAGGGTCTCGGTGGCCCGCGTGACGGTCTGCCTGCTCAGCTCGGCGGCCGCCTCGGTGTCGCCGACCAGGTTGCGCAGGGCGGAGGCGTTGATGGCGCAGCCCAGCGTGTAGGGGTGGTTCTCCCCCACGGCCGTGCCCATCTCCGCCAGGGCCTGCTCGATGAGCACATGGGCCTGCTCCCGCTCGCCGACGCTGCGCAGGATCAGCGCGTGGTTGGCGCGGGCCCCGGCGATGAACGGATGACCGGCGATCAGCTGCGCCTCGTAGCGGGCCATGATGGACTCGCTGGTCTCGCGGGCCTGGTCGATGTCGCCGTGTTCGCGGGCGAAGCAGCTGTGGCTGACGGCGGCGGCCAGTGCCTTGGTGTCGCGTTCACCCACCTTGCGCTCGTAGCGCTCCAAGACCCGCGTCAGGAGGGTCCCGGCGGCGGTACGGTCGCCGAGGCGCAGCCGGCACAGCGCGAGGTTGTGCTCGGCGTGCAGCGTCTGCGGGTTGTCGGAGCCGAGGACGAGCCGGCACTCGCGGACGTTCTTCGACTGGACAGACTCCGCCTCGGTGTAGCGGCCCAGCAGCCGCAGGTCGGTGGCATAGGAGTTCTCCGACATCAGCGCCCAGGGGTGACGGGCCTTCAGCAGCCGTCGACGCGACTCCAGCGTCTTCTCGTCGATCTCCAGGGCCTGCTGGTAGTGGCCCAGCAGCCGGTGGCCGAAGCCCAGGTTGTTCAGCGCGTTGAGGGTGCGGGAGTCCTCCTCGCCCAGCAGGTCGCGGTAGGTCGGGTAGAGCCACTGGTAGATCTCCAGTGCCTCGTCGTAGCGGCCCAGTCCCCACAGGTCGGCGCCGAGGCCGTTGACGGCCCGCAGATAGTCCAGGTCGCGGTCGCCGCGCTCCTGGCGCAGGTGGTCGGCCGCCTTGCGTTCGAGGGCCTCGGTGCGTTCGTAGTCGCCGGAGGAGCGCAGCAGGTTGGCGTAGTGGTAGGTGAGCTCCCAGATCCGCGGGTGGTGCTCGCCGAGGGTGGTCCGCCAGGCGCGCAGGGCGCGCTCGCCGAGCTTGACGCCCGAGCTGTACTCGCCGGCGAAGTACATGTAGCGCAGGCAGTTGAGGACCAGCCGCTGCACCTTCGTGTCCTGGCTCTTGAGGACGTCCGCGTGTTTGAGGTGGGGCACGAGTTCGGCGTAGGTGTCCCATAGCCGGGTGTCGGTGGCGCGGCCGGGATCGGCGGCCGCCAGGGCGCCGCGGACCACCTCGATGAACTCGCGGCGCTCCGGCTCCGGCATGTCGTTGCGGACGATCTGGTGGACCATGCGGTGCAGGTACAGCGACTCGCCGGAGGTGGAGCCGGGCTCGCCGGCCGACTCGTGGGACTCCAGGCGCACCACCGAGTACTGGCGCAGCTGGTTGATCGCCCGGTTCCACAGCAGCGGGTCCTCGAGCAGCCCGGTGAGCTGCTCGGGCAGGTTGTCGTGCGGCATGTCCTTCAGCAAGCGCACGGGGACGAAGCCGGGCGCGAAGAACGTGCACAGCCGCAGCAGGTCGACGGACTCGGGGACGGTCTCGCGGAGTTTGTTCAGCAGTATCGACCAGGCGGTCTGGAAGGCGACCGGGAAGTCGGCGGAGACCTTGACGACGTCCTGGTCGATGCCGCCCTCCAGCAGGGCGATGTAGTCCTCGACGGACAGGTCGGAGTCGTTGAGCCAGCCGGCCGTCTGGTCCAGCAGCAGCGGCAGGTCCTCCAGGGCCTCGGCGAGCTGGTCGGCGTCCGGCTCGGACAGCCGGGGCGCGCGGCGCCGGATGAAGGCCACGGACTCGTCGCGGGCGTAGACCGGGACCTGCATCAACTGGCTGTTGTGCTCGCCCCATTGGGGGTTGCGGGAGGTGATCAGCACATGACCGGGTCCGGTGGGCACGAGGTCCCAGATCTGGTCGGGGTCGTCGGCGCCGTCGAGGATGAGCAGCCAGCGGGAGAACGGCTCGCCGCGGCGCAGCGCGTCCCGGACGGCGCGCAGCCGCTCGCCGTACTCGGCGCCCGTCGACAGGCCCAGTTTCGGGGCGAGTTCGGCCAGCTGGCGGCGGTAGGAGACGCGTTTCTCGGCGTTGATCCACCAGACCACGTCGTACTCGGAGCTGAACCGGTAGACGTACTCGGCGGCGAGCTGGGTCTTGCCCACGCCGGACATGCCGTAGAGGGCGAGGACGCCGGCCCCCGGCTCGCTGCCGTGCAGCAGGTGGTAGGCGTCGTTCAGCAGGGGCTCGCGGCCGGTGAAGCGGGTGTTGCGGCGGGGGACGTTGCCCCACACCTCGGGCATGGCGGACGGGAAGCGCGGCGCGCGGCGGCCGTCGCCGGACTCCGGCAGCGGTTCGAAGGGCAGGTCGAGGCGTTCGACGAGCCGGCGTTCGGCCTCGTCGGGGCCGATGTTGACGAGGTCGGCGGGTGCGAGCACCGCGGCGGCCGCGGGGATGGGAGCGGTGGTCACCGAGACGGCCGCGAACCGGGAGGGGTCCGGAGCCACGACCTCGCCGAGCGCGGCGTTCCACTCCTCGTGGGTGCGCGGGCCCAGCTTGAAGTACCAGTCGCTGACGAGGATGAGGACCCGGCCCTCGGCCAGGCTCAGGCCGCGCAGCAGGTCCGCGAGCGGGACCTCCGGCGGAGCGTCCCAGCGCAGGTACACCACGCGTAGACCGCGCCGCTCCAAGCGGTCGCCGATCCAGGCCGCCCAGGCCCGGTTGAACCCGGCGAAGCTGATCGTGACGGTCTGCCGCGCGGCCCTCCCCTCGGCTGACCCGACCGGCCTACGAGTTCCAGACATGCAGCGGCCTCCCGCACGAAATTTTAGAAGCTGGACACGGCTCCGGGAAGGCGCACGACGCACCGCCGCCGACGCTCGTGGTTCGCATCCTTTCCCCCAAGCGCAACGATCACCACCTTCGGGAGGAACGTTCTCCGCCGAATGCGGCGGCCCGGTCACGCGAGTGGCGCACGCGTCTCCCGCGGGACCCGACGCGCCCACAGCCGGCGCGCGGTGCGCACGTACTCCAGGGCGCGTACGGCGTGCGCGCGGGGCGCGGGATGCTCCCCCATGCGGACGTGCGCGGCGACCATGAACTCCACCAACCTCCGCCCCGGCGGGGTGAGTTCCGCGGAGCCGACGAGTGCGGGGAGCGCCGCGCCGACCTGTGCGTGGTAGCGGGCGAACTGGCTCCAGTCGGTGTCGAGGTGCGCCCGGTCGGAGCCGTCGAGGGCCCGGCGCTGGTGGAAGTCGGCGAGCGCCAGATGGGCGTAGGCGCCCTGCAGCAGACCGTCGTACGGTCGCGGGTCGGGCCGCCAGGGAGCGAAGTACCGTGCTTCTCCGTCGGCGTGATGAAGGGTCACCATTTCGCTGACGACGGCGAGTTTGGCGTGGTGGAGTTCGTGTACGAGGGTGGCGGCCAGCCGGGTGGCGTCGGGCGGGGTGCTGCTGAGCACGGCGCCGAACGCCTCGCTGCGGGTGGCGCTGCACGAGCCGCGCCGGGCCTCGGCCGTGGCCCGGTCGGGCGTGGCGAGCGGTACCAGGCAGCGCAGCAGGGTCGCCGCCTCGGTCAGCCGCTCCTCCCCGGCGGGCAGCAGCGCTCCGGCCGTGCCGGACCAGGCCTGGAGCCAGTTCTTGCGCTCGCCGTCGTCGAGGGTGGCGGGGCCGGTCAGGCCGTAGCACTGCGGGTCGCCGGGCGCGGCCCGGTAGGGGTCGAAGTCCTCCAGCGGCAGCGGCGCGCCGTCCGGGAGCAGTCCGGGCAGTGCGTACGCCGGGTGCCAGTCGCGGGAGTCCGACCAGGCGCCGAAGCCGTCCTCCAGGAACACGCTCACGTCGGCGGCGCCGGGCCGGCTCAGCGTCAGCCTCCCGTGCCGGTGGACCGCGTCGACGGCGGCCGGCTCACGGCCGTCGACCCACAGCGCACCGAGACCCGGCAGCGCGAGGCGCCCGCCGTGGACGCTGAGCCGCACGGCGTACGCCACCCCGGCCCTTGCCGCGACCGCCGCGGCGACGGCGCTGAAGTGGGCAAGATCGGCCCACAGTTGGCGTCGGCGCTGCTCGGGACCCGGTTCTGGACCCAGGCGAGCACGCGGGCCCCCGCCGACGTCGAGGCGGGCCCGGGAGTGCGCGACGGCGCCCGAGACCGCGCCGGCGTCCGGGCGGGTCTTGGTGTGCGGGAAGGGGCCCGGGACCGGGGCCTCGCCCGCGTCCGGGGCGGGCGTCGCGTCCGCGGGTCGGCTCGGGGCGGTCAGTGCCTGCAGGCAGCGCCTGGCCCAGGGGCCGAGGAGGGGGTGGCACAGGGCGGCGCGGGCGGGGGCGCCGTGCGCCGCCTCCGCGGCCTCCAGCAGGGCCCAGTCGGCCCGCAGCCGCTCGCGGGCGGCCGGTGGGCACACGTCCGCCCCGGCCGCTTCGGCCGCCTCCAGGACGGCCCGCAGGAGCAGCATCCGCCGGGTGTCCTGGTCGCGGACGAGCAGCGCGAGCGTGTCGGGACCGCCGCCCGTGCCGCCGATCTCGGCGAGGGCGCGGTCGGTCAACGGCGGAAGTATCACGGGGTGCCTCCTTCGGCCGGGACGGCGGCCGCCCTGGCCGTCTCCTCGGTGAGCCGGCGCGCCACGTGCCGGATGAAGCGCTGGAGGTCGCCGCAGTAGACGGACGGGTTGGTGAAGCCGTGCCCGGCCCGGTAGCGGTGTGCGTACTGGCCGCCGCCGCAGACGTGCAGCAGGGGGCAGGCCCGGCAGGTGGCGTCCAGCGCGTCCGCGCCCGCCTGCCGCGCCGCCACCGCCGGATGGCGCAGCGCCTCGTCGAAGGTGTGCCGGAAGACGTCGAGCCCGGTCTCGGCCGCGCCGTCGTAGGCCGACTTCAGGGAGTCGACCTGCTCGATGGAGCCGTCGGTCTCGACGACGACCGTCTCGAAGGGGGCCAGACCGAGCGGTTCGGTGGCGGCCGGCCGGCCCAGCAGGAGGGCGATGCACGCCTCGAACAGGCGGACCCTGGTCTCCCGCCGTCCGGCCTGCCACCAGCGGTCGAAGACGGCGCACAGCCACCGCCCGTGGCGGTCCCCGGCCAGGTGCGGCGGAGGGGACGACCAGTTGCCGTGCGGCAGCAGCAGGTCCAGGGCCGGTGGGCGCAGCGCGAGCAGCGAGTCGTAGGTCTCGACCGGGTCCAGCGTCGGGTCGACGACGGTGAGGATGCCCGCGTACGAGGCCGGGAAGCGGTCCGCGACCAGCCGCGCGCCGCGTGCGGCGGCGGGCCAGGACGGGCGTCCCGCGTGGTCGACGCGGCGCGCGTTGTGGCCGGGCAGGCCGCCGTCGAGGCTGATGCCGACCCGGATGCCGGCCGCGGCCAGGGTGGTCAGCCGGGCCTCGGTGAGCAGGGTGGCGTTGGTCTGGACGGCCGCGTGGACGGTCGTGCCGTGCGGGACGCGGGCGCGGACCCGGTCGGTGAAGCGGGCCAGGGTGCCGGCCCCGGCCAGGAGGGGTTCGCCGCCGTGCAGGACGAGGGAGAGGTCGGCGCAGCCGTGGGCCCCCGCGTGCTCGGCGATGCGCTCCGCGGTGCGGTCGAGCACGGCCCAGGACGCCTTGGCGGGGCGGTCGCGCCAGGTCCGGTCGGGGCCCTCGTAGAGATAGCAGTAGCGGCAGGCGAGGTTGCAGCGGCCGTGCATCTTCACGATGAACTGCCGGAACGGGAACGGCCGGACGCCAACGACGTCGTGCGACACTCAGCCACCCCCTGCCCCGGGAACTCGTGCACTGTGAAAGGAATTTGACCGGATCTCGCCCGTGCCGGACCCCGGTCAGAACGCGCTGCCGTAGCCCCAGAGCATCTCGCCCGGCCGGGCGGCCCGCTCGCGCAGGTCGTCGAGGACCTCACGCAGCACCGGGTGCGCGACGGTCCGCAACTCGGCCAGGTTCAGGGCGAGTACGTCCGTGACGGGCTCGTCCGGTGCGGGCTGCTCGGCCGACTCCTCTTGCATGGTCTCCCCCTCGTCATTCCAGCTCCGCGAGCCTGTGCGCGGTCTGCTCCGCGGTGGGTGCGCCGGTGCCGGCCCAGTCCTCCGGCAGCCGCTGCCACTCCGCGCGCGCCGCGCGGTACGCCTCGCGGGCGGCGCGCGGGCGCGCGGCCGCCTCATAGGTCCTACCCCGCCAGTGGTGCGCCTGAGCGCACAACTCCACGGCCTCGTGGCACCGCCGCTCGGTCTCGGCCTGCTCCTCGGCCTCCCGTGCGGACTCCGCCGCGTCCCGGAACGCGTCGGCCGCCGCGTCCAGGCGGCTGGGCCGGCCCAGGCCCCGGTACGCCTCGAACTGCGCCTGCCCGAGGGCGAGCAGGGCGCGGGCGGCCGTCATCGCCTGGGTGGCCTCCGCCGCCGCCAGCCCGAACAGGTACTCCGCCTCGCGCAGGTCCACCGGGTCGCCCCGGGTGCCGTAGCGGGCCATCAGGGCCTGGCCCAGCAGCTGCAGGCGGTGGGCGAGGCGGGTGTCTCCCGGCGCCGTCTCGGTACGGCACTCGCGCAGCACGCGGATGGCGTGCGACAGCGAGCCGAGCGCCCTGCCGCCGGTCTCCGGCGAGGCCAGCCGCAGCAGCGTCTCCCCCCATTCGGCGAGGACGTCGGCGTGCGCGGGGGCGTCCCGGGGCATGCCGTGGGCGGCCTGCTCGAACCGGTCGGCGGCCGTGCGGAGGTGCTCCGTCTCCCCCGTCTCCCGGTGCCGGGCCACGGCGATGCGCCCGGCGCGCACCAGCAGCGTGGAGCGCAGCTGCCGGTCCCGGACCGTCCGCAGCGCCTCCTCGATCCGCTCCTGCGCCTCGTCGAGCGAACCGCCCGAGGTCAGCAGCGCGTCGGCCAGGTCGCGCCGCACGCGCACGCCGTCCGGCGCCGGTTCCCCGGTGCCGGTGGTCTCCAGTGCGTCCCGCAGCGACCGGGCGGCCTGCTCGGCGTGGTCGCGGGCCAGCTGCGGGTCGGTGGTCGCGGCGGCCAGCCGCAGCAGGATCCGGCCGTGGGCCAGCGGGAGTTCGGGCGGTCGCCGGCTGCGGTCGGGCCAGGCGTCCGCGAACGCCTCCAGCATGCCGACGGCGCCCTGCAGCAGCGCGCTGTCGCCGCCGAGACTCCACTGCGTCTCCAGGGCGCCGACCCGTTCCAGGGTGAGGGCGAGCGCCTCGTCCTGGGTGAGGTCGGGGGCGGCGAAGGCCCCGGCGTACTCGCGGTCGGCGCGGCTGAGCAGTTCCAGCGCGCCGTGCGGATCGCCGTGCCGCCTGCGGTCGGTGGCGGCCGCGTGCAGCACGCGCGCGAGGACGGCCCGTTCGCGCACGGCGTGCGGGTGCGCGACGGCCCGTTCGGCGGCCTGTTCGGCCTCGCGCAGCAGTTCGGGGCCGCCCTGCACCTCCCACAGCCGCAGCGTGCAGCGCGCGTACTGCGCCCACAGCTCGGGGTCCCGGCCCACGGGCCGCTCGTGCTCTGCGGCGCCGCGCAGCAGCTGCACGGCGTCGATGAGGTCCTGCACCATGCCCTCGTCGTCGAACCGTTCGAGCAGCGAGCGGGCCCGCACGACCGCCCGGTGCGGCTCGCGGGGACCGGCCGGCCCGGGCGTGGCCCGGCCGCCGTAGACCGCGAACTGCTCGGGCAGCGGCATGAACCGCTCCAGCACGCGCGCCGCGACCTCCGCGAACGGCTGCGGTACGAGCGTCACGTCGCCGTTGTCGCCCGGGTAGCCGCCGCCGGGTGCGTACGGCCGTCCCGAGCCGCCGCTGCCGAGCTGGGCGAGGGCGAGGGCGGGGAAGTTGGGGCCGCCCTTGCCGTAGCGGTGCTCGATGTACTCCGAGCAGTACTTGAGGACGAGGACGGCCTCGTCGCGGCCGAGCGTCGACAGCAGCGCCTCCTGCACGTCGGGCTGCATCCGGTACCACTGGGCGCCGTCGTCGCCGTACCCGTCGCCGGCCCGGCTGACCAGGCCGCTGAGCAGGACCTCGGCCAGTTCGGAGGGGCCGGAGTCGGGCAGCATCGTCCGCTGCACGAGCTGCATGACGGGCAGGCACAGCGGGGCCGCCGCCAGGTAGACCGCGAGCCGGCCGGCGGCCGGGGAGGCGGTGGCCCGGAAGCGCCCGACGCGCTCCACCCAGGAACGCGGCCGGGCGGCACCGGCGGCGGGGGCGGGCGGCTGGTCCGCGCGCA
>NZ_JAMGBF010000245.1 GCF_023516615.1 Streptomyces panaciradicis | reverse complement strand
CAGGCCGTCACCACCCTGCGCACCGCGCTGGACACCGCCTGACCGGCGCGGCCCCGGGTATCCGGAGCGGACGGCGGCGACCTGCGCCGCCGTCCGGCACCCAGGAGGACACGTCATGCCCCGGCACATGATCGTGCCGTGGATCGTGAAGAGCTGGTTGTAGGTCTGCTCGTTCATGAACTGCAGCCCCGGGAGGGCCGGTTCGGCCCTTATGGCGAGCGCCGGCAGCCCGGCGAGCAGGAAGAAGCAGAACGCCGTCACCATGTACAGGCGCCCGATCACCTTCTGATCGGTCGTCGAGGCCCAGCGCAGAAGCGCCGCGCCCAGCGTGTTCCGGAGGGCGTGGTGCGCGGGGACGGTCGGTTGCGACAGCTGCGGCGCCTCGGTCATCGTCCTCCTCCACGAACCGCGGCGACCCCTCGCGCCACGCCCTGGTGTCTGCCGTCATGGGGTGCCTCCCGCTGCCGGCGGTGTTTGACACGACCTCCGCGGGGGACCCGCACGAGCAGCATCGAGGCAGAAGGAAGATGAGCCGCCGTGACGTCGCACACCACCGAGAAACCCGCCCTCGCCAGGCCGGACAACGGCTCGTTGAAGGCACGGCAGCTGCGCGGCGAGGGCGTGCGCACCTGCCTGCCGGCCGTCGTGGACGCGAGCACCACCCGATCGGCCCTGCCGGACGCCGAATGGAACATCGTGCGGGGCGAGGACTGACCGTCCCCCCGGTCGCCCGCCCGCACCAGGACATCCGCTGCGCCGCCGCCGAGGCGGCGCAGCGCCTTTGCCTCCCGCAGGCCCTGACCGAACGCCCTCTTTAGGGCGATCGACGCTAGGGTGAACCGAATGAAGGCTCTCGTGCTGTCCGGCGGCGCCGGTACTCGATTGAGGCCGATCACGCACACGTCGGCCAAGCAGCTCGTGCCCGTGGCCAACAAGGCCGTGCTTTTCTACGGTCTGGAGTCCATCGCCGCGGCCGGTATCACCGAGGTCGGTGTCATCGTGGGAGACACCGCCGAGGAGATCCAGGAAGCGGTCGGGGACGGATCCAAGTTCGGCCTTGAGATCACCTACATCCCCCAGGAGCGGCCCCTCGGGCTGGCCCACGCGGTGCTGATCGCGCGGGACTGGCTCGGCGACGACGACTTCGTCATGTACCTCGGCGACAACTTCATCGTCGGAGGCATCAGCGGCCTCGTGGAGGAGTTCCGCAGGAACCGCCCCGACGCCCAGATCCTGCTCACCCAGGTGGCCGATCCCCGCTCCTTCGGTGTCGCCGAACTCGACGCCTCCGGGCAGGTCGTCGGCCTGGAAGAGAAGCCCGAACACCCCAAGAGCGACTTCGCCCTCGTCGGCGTCTACCTGTTCACGCCGCTCATCCACGAGGCGGTCCGGGCCATCCGCCCGTCCTGGCGG
>NZ_JAMGBF010000244.1 GCF_023516615.1 Streptomyces panaciradicis | reverse complement strand
CCGCCCCGACGCCCAGATCCTGCTCACCCAGGTGGCCGATCCCCGCTCCTTCGGTGTCGCCGAACTCGACGCCTCCGGGCAGGTCGTCGGCCTGGAAGAGAAGCCCGAACACCCCAAGAGCGACTTCGCCCTCGTCGGCGTCTACCTGTTCACGCCGCTCATCCACGAGGCGGTCCGGGCCATCCGCCCGTCCTGGCGGGGCGAACTGGAGATCACCCACGCCATCCAGCACCTCATCGACGCCCGTGCCGACGTCCGCTGCACGGTCATCAAGGGCTACTGGAAGGACACCGGGAACGTCGTCGACATGCTCGAGGTCAACCGGACCGTCCTGGAGGGCCTCGACCGCCGTATCGACGGCGAGGTCGACGAGGAGTCCGAGACGATAGGGCGCGTCGTGATCGAGGAGGGCGCACGCGTGGAGCGCTCACGGATCGTGGGGCCCGTCGTGATCGGCGCCGGCACCGTCGTCGAGGACTCCTACGTCGGTCCCTTCACCTCCGTCGCGGAGAACTGCCGGATCACCGACAGCGAGCTGGAGTTCTCCATCGTCCTGCGCGACTCCTCCATCCTCGGCGTGGGCCGCATCGAGAACTCCCTCATCGGCCGGCACGTCGAGGTGACACCCGCCCCCAGTGTCCCCAGCGCCCACCGTCTCGTCCTCGGCGATCACAGCAAGGTGCAGATCCATACATGAATCTCCTCGTCACCGGCGCCGCCGGATTCATCGGCTCCGCCTACGTCCGCATGCTGCTGGCCCCCGGAGCGCCCGACGCGCCCCGGATCACCGTGCTGGACAAACTCACCTACGCCGGCAACCTCGACAACCTCGAACTCGACCATCCGCGGCTGGAGTTCGTGCAGGGCGACATCCGTGACGCCGAACTCGTCGACAAACTGGTCGCCGAGGCCGACCAGGTGGTGCACTTCGCGGCCGAGTCGCACGTGGACCGCTCGATCAGCGGCGCCACCGACTTCGTCCTCACCAACGTCGTCGGCACCCAGACCCTGCTGGACGCGGCGCTGCGCCACCGGGTGGGTCCCTTCGTGCACATCTCCACCGACGAGGTCTACGGCTCCATCGAGCAGGGCTCCTGGCCCGAGGACCACCCGCTGCGGCCCAACTCGCCCTACTCCGCCTCCAAGGCATCCTCCGACCTGCTCGCCCTCGCCTACCACCGCACCCACGGCCTGGACGTCCGCGTCACCCGCTGCTCGAACAACTACGGCCCGCACCAGTACCCCGAGAAGGTCATCCCGCTGTTCGTGACCAACCTCCTGGACGGCAGGAAGGTCCCGCTCTACGGCGAGGGCCTCAACGTCCGCGACTGGCTGCACGTCGAGGACCACTGCCTCGGCGTCGACCTGGTGCGCACCAAGGGCCGCCCCGGCGAGGTCTACAACATCGGCGGCGGCACCGAGCTGAGCAACAAGGAACTCACCGGTCTGCTGCTGGAGGCCTGCGGGGCCGACTGGGACATGGTGGAGCACGTCGAGGACCGCAAGGGCCACGACCTGCGCTACTCGGTCGACTGGAGCAAGGCCCGCGAGGAGCTCGGCTACCGCCCCCGCCACGACTTCACCACCGGCCTCGCCGAGACGATCGCCTGGTACCGCGACCACCGCTCCTGGTGGGAGCCCCTGAAGCGGCGGTCGGCATGAAGTGGCTGGTCACGGGTGCCGGCGGCATGCTCGGCCGGGACACCGTCGAGGAACTGGCCCGGCGCGGCGAGGACGTCACCGGCCTCGACCGCGCGGCTCTGGACATCACCCGGCCCGACGCGGTCGAGGCGGCGCTGGCCGGGCACCGCCCCGACCTGGTCGTCAACTGCGCCGCGTACACGGCCGTCGACGACGCGGAGACCGACGAGGAACGGGCCCTCGCCGTCAACGGCGACGGCCCCCGCAACCTCGCCCGCGCCTGCGCGGCCTTCGGCGCCCGGCTGATCCACGTCTCCACCGACTACGTCTTCGCCGGCGACGCCGGCACCCCCTACCCGGAGGACCACCCCACGGGTCCACGCACCGCCTACGGCCGCACCAAGCTGGCCGGCGAGCGGGCCGTGACCGAGGAGCTCCCCGCAGCGAGCGCGATCGTGCGAACCGCTTGGCTCTACGGGGTCCACGGGCGTAGTTTCGTCCGCACGATGATCGACCTGGAGTCCCGCCGCGACACCCTCGACGTCGTCGACGACCAGCGCGGGCAGCCCACCTGGAGCGCGGACGTCGCCGCACGCGTCGCCGACCTCGGCCCGCACGTGGGCCGGGGCGCCGGCGGCGTCCTGCACGCCACCAGCTCCGGCGAGGCCACCTGGTGCGAACTGGCCCGCGAGGTCTTCCGCGGCCTCGGCGCCGACCCCGCCCGGGTGCGGCCGGTCGGCAGCGGGGCCTTCCCCCGCCCGGCGCCCCGGCCCGCGTACAGCGTTCTCGGCCACGACCGCTGGCGGCAGCTGGGCCTGCCGCCGCTGCGCGACTGGCGCGCCGCCCTGCACGAGGCACTGCCACTGATCCGCAAGGAGTCCCCTTCGTGAAACGCCACGAGTTCCTGCGGGGCCTGCACAAGGCCACCGCCAACCGCAACTACCTGGAGATCGGAGTCAACGACGGCCGCAGCCTGAAGCTGTCGCGCGTGCCCAGCATCGCCGTCGACCCGGCCTTCAAGGTGGTCACGGAGATCAAGTGCGACGTCCACCTGGTGAAGGCCACCAGCGACGACTTCTTCGCCCGCGACAACCCCCTCGCGCACCTCAAGGGCGGCCGCCACCCGCTGCGCAACCTGCGCCGGGGCCGCAGCCCGCTGGGCCACTGGCGGCGCACCACGCTCGACCTGTCGTTCATCGACGGCATGCACCTGTTCGAGTACGCGCTGCGGGACTTCATCAACATCGAGAAGCACTCCGACTGGTCCAGCGTGATCGTCTTCGACGACATGCTGCCCCGCAGCATCGACGAGGCGGCCCGCGACCGGCACACCACGGCCTGGACCGGCGACGTCTACAAGATCATCGAGATTCTGGGCCGCTACCGCCCGGACCTGGTGACGGTCCTGGTGGACACCCAGCCCACCGGTCAGCTCGTCGTCTTCGGCGCCGACCCGAAGAACACCGTGCTGAAGGACAAGTACGACGACATCATGGCCGAGTTCGACGTGCCCGACCCGCAGAAGGTGCCCGAGTCGGTCCTGGAGCGGGTCAAGGCGGTCACGCCGGAGACCCTGCTGGAGGCCGACTTCTGGCGGCCGCTGGTCCGCGCCCGCAACCGCGGCCTCAGCCGCTCCCGGGGCTGGGAGCCGCTCAGGTCCGCGCTGCAGCCGCTCGCCGTCAGTCGCTGACCGCGCGGCCGCGCAGCTCCTCGTAGTAGGCGGTGCAGGCTTCGTACGACGGCAGCAGCCCGGTCTCCCGGGCCTCTGCCAGCGACGGAGCCTGCTCGTCCTTCGGGGAGAGCACCGGACGGATGCCCTCGGGCCAGGTGATGCCCAGATCCGGGTCGAGGGCGTGCACGGCGTGCTCCCGCTGGGGCGCGTAGCCCTCCGACGTCAGGTACACCACGGTCGCGTCGTCGGTCAGGGCCATGAAGGCGTGGCCGAGCCCCTCCGCGATGAACACGGCGTGCCGGGTGTCGTCGTCGAGGCGCACCGCCTCCCACTGCGCGAACGTCGGCGAGCCGACGCGCAGGTCGACCACCACGTCCAGGACGGCCCCGCGCACACAGGTGAGGTACTTGGCCTGCCCGGGCGGCGTGTCCGCGAAGTGCACGCCGCGCACCACGCCCCAGCGGGAGACCGAGAGGTTGGCCTGCCGCAGCGGCAGGTCGTACCCGGTGGCCTCGCGGAACTCGGCTCCGCGGTACCACTCGTGGAAGTTGCCCCGCTCGTCGTGGAAGATCTTCGGTTCGAGCGCCCAGGCGCCTTCTATACCCAGTGATCGCACGCTGTCACGCCTTTCGAGCCTTGGAAGCCGATGCCGTGCGCCGTCCGAGGACCGCGGCGAGCGCACGGCGCGCCCTGCGGGCCAGCCGCCCCACGGCCGAGGGCCGCGGGGTGCGGACCACCGTGACCGAGCCGCCCGCCGCCCGCAGGGTGAGCGGCAGCGGCAGGGACCGCGCGTCGGCGTCGTCGGGTGCCGGGCACAGCGCGGTCCGCCAGGCCCCGCCGCCCAGTTCGCCCACGGGCAGGGACGCCTCGAGCACGGCACCCTCCCCGGCCGGGGCGAGCGTGCCCGGTGTGTCCACCGACCGGCCCTGCGAGGTCAGCCGCACCAGCACGGGACTGTCGACGGGGACGTGCAGCGGCAGCGGCACGCGCACCCGGTCGCCGGAGACGGTGACCGTCTCGGGGTCGAGGCGGTCCAGGCCGAGGCGCTTGTTCGCGCGGTCGACGTCCAGGGAGAGGTTGTCGTGCTGGTCCGTCCAGTACGGCAGCACCACATGCCCGCCGACGACGGCGGCTGAGGCGGCGGCACGTGCCTTGCGCGGGCCCGGGCCGATCCGTGCCTCCTTGCTCCAGCCGCCCATCCTGACCCGGGCGTAGGTGTCCCACAGGCCCGCGCGCAGCGGCCCGCCGTCCACCGCGGCCGCCGGGTCCACGGTCGCCGTGGCCCGCAGCACCAGCCGGACGTTCCCACTGTCCCCGACGGGCACGATCTCCCGGGTGACCTCGACCGGCTGGAAGTACTGGGCGGCGGTGGACCGCTCGCGTACCAGCAGGTCCACGGCGGCCTTGCCGAACCGGGCGACCACGTCGGAGCCCACCCAGGCCACCGCCTCCGCGATGTTCGGCGGCGGGCCGTCCAGCGGGGCGCGGACCCCGCCGCCGGGAAACGTCAGCGGCGCGCCGCCCGCCGTGAACTCCGCGGCGATCTCCACGCGCAGCGCGCCCTCGCGCCACTCGATCTCGCCGGGCAGCGCGCGCAGCGAGAGGCCGGCCTCCCACTCGGCGAAGGCCACGACGTCGTCGTACCGGTGGGCCGCGACCAGCGCGGCGACCACCTGCTGGGTGGGCTGCAGACCCGCCGCCACACCGGGGCCGAAGCGCTCGGTGGTGATGAGGTGGATCTCCTCGAACAACTTGCGCCGGTAGTCGTCCGCCAGCCTCAGGAAGCGCCTGCCGCGCAGCCGCTCCACCATCTCCACCCGCAGCCAGCGGCGGTGCAGGGAGTCGCGGACCGGGCCCGGCTCGGTGTACCGCTCGACGACGTCGAGGGCCTCGCGCAGGTTCTTGAAGTAGCCGACGGGCTCGAACTGCTGGATGCCGGCGTTGGACGCGTCGTCGCGGCGGATGTGGTAGTAGCAGACGTAGTCGCCGATCACGGAGACGTTGGCGGCGCGCAGATAGGCCTCGACCACGAAGACGTGGTCCTCCAGGCGCCGTCTGCCCTCCGGGAAGCGCAGGCCGGTCTCGTCGAGGAACGCCTTGCGGAACATCTTGTGCGGGGTGAGGCTGTCGATGAGCGGGGCGTCCTCCACGGAGGCCCGCGGCCGGTTGCGGCGGAACAGCTCCACCGGCACCGAGCGGCCACGGCCGGCCATCTTGCCGACGACGACGTCCGCGCCGTTGGCCTTCCCGTAGCCGTACATCCGCTCCAGGGCCTCGGTGCCGAGGCTGTCGTCGTTGTCGACGAACATGACGTACTCGCCTCTGGCGGCCTCGATGCCGACGTTGCGCGGCTTGCCGGACCAGCCGGAGTTCTCCTGGTGGATCACGCGGACCCGGGGATCCTTGGCGGCGAGCTCGTCGAGCCGGGCCGGGGTGCCGTCGGTGGAGCCGTCGTCGACGAAGACGGCCTCGTACTCGTCGGGCGGCAGGGACTGCTCGAGCAGCGAGGCGATGCAGCCCTCGATGTAGGGCCCCGGGTTGTACACCGGGACGATGACGCTGACCTTGACCGGCATCGGGCTTCCGAGCCCCCTCGGTTCGCTTGCCGTATGTGTTCATGCGGTGGCCAGATGCTAACCCGGCCGGGTGCTTCGCCCCACTGCGCCCCGCCCGTGCAAGTGCCGCCGCCGGCCGGTCAGTCGTGCGTCTTGGCGAGCAGTTCCAGGATCTCGGCGGTGGTGCCGGTCTCGCCCAGCCGCGGGAAGATCCGCTCGACGCTGTTCGCGTGGGCCTCGGCGGACCGGTCGCTCATCGCGTCGGTGGCGAGGGTGACGTGGTAGCCGTGCTCGTACGCGGCGCGTGCCGTCGACTCCACGCCGATGCTGGTGGCGATGCCGGTGAGCACGATCTGGGTGACTCCGCGGCGGCGCAGCTGGACGTCGAGGTCGGTGCCGTGGAAGGCGCCCCAGTTGTGCTTGGTGACGGTGATGTCGCCGTCGTGGCCGGAGAGTTCGCCGACGATTTCGTCCCAGCCCTCGGGCAGGGCGCCGCCGGGCCGGGGTGTCTCGGTCCGGCCGGGGACCGCGTCGGCGCCGTCGGCGGCGAAGGAGACCCGCACCAGGACCACGGGCAGGCCGCGGGCGCGGAACGCGTCGGCGAGTTGAGCCGACCGGGTGACGACCTCGGCGCCGGTGTACGGCTGGGTGGGCGCGCCGACGATGCCGGTCTGGAGGTCGATCACGACGAGGGCGGTGCGCGGGTCGAGGGCGGTGACGGTCATGACGTCGGGCCTTTCATCGGTGAGGGGGGAGTGGAACGCCGCGGCGGGGCCGGGAAGGGCGCAGACGTCACGGCTGCGTGAGCCGCTCCAGCAGGGCCAGTCCCTCCAGGAGCGTCTGCCGCTCGCCCTCGGTGAAGCGGTCCTGCAGCGCGCGGGCCAGCCACTCCTCGCGCGCCTGCCGGTCGCCCTCGACGCGCCGGTGCCCGTCCTCGGTGAGGGTCACGAGCTGGCGGCGGCCGTCGGCGGGATCGGGACTGCGGCGGATCAGGCCGTGCCGGTCCAGGGCGGCGAGCGTGGTGGCCATCGACTGCGGCCGTACGCCCTCCGCGGTGGCCAGCGCGCTCGCCGTGGCGGCGCCGTGCTTGGCGACCAGGGTGAGCGCGGAGACCTGCGACGGGGTGAGCTCGTCGTCCTCCGCGACCTCCCGGATCCGCCGCCGCAGCCGGCTGAGGACGACCCGCAGATCGCGTGCGGCCCGCGCGGCGGAGCCGGTGATGCCGCCGGAGGGGCCGGGCGTCGCTGCGTTCATGCGGCCCACACTAATTTCTTCAGTTTCGACTGTCCAGTTCAGGCTGATCAGTTTAAACTGTTCAGTCTCACCTGAAGATCCGGAGGTCGTAGCCTGGCCGTGTGCGCCTGCTCCTGATTGCCGACACCCACCTGCCCAAGCGGGCCAGGGAACTGCCCGCGCCGCTCCTCGCCGAACTCCCGCGCGCCGACGTCGTCCTGCACGCCGGGGACTGGGTCGACACCGCGACCCTCGACCTCCTGGAGAGCCGGTGCCGCAGGCTCGTCGGCGTCCACGGCAACAACGACGGTCCCGACCTGCGCGCCCGGCTGCCCGAGGTCGCCCGCGTGGAGATCGGCGGGCTGCGGTTCGGCGTCGTGCACGAGACGGGAGCCGCCCAGGGCCGTGAGGCGCGCTGCGCCGCCCGTTTCCCGGACCTCGACGTCCTGGTCTTCGGGCACAGCCACATCCCGTGGGACACCACGGCCCCCGGCGGCCTGCGCCTGCTCAACCCCGGCTCGCCCACCGACCGCCGACGCCAGCCGCACTGCACGTACATGACCGCCGGCGTCGAGGACGGGCGGCTGACGGACGTACTGCTGCACCGGCTGCCCCCGCGCTAGCCGCCGGTTCACGGAAGCGGGCCCGGGGCACCCGGCACAGCCGACGGTCCCGCCCGGTCCGGGGGACTGTCAGACCCGGCTGCTACCGAAGAATCTGGTCGACGTGGTCGGCCGGCGGTCCGTCTTCCCGCTGAACGTGCCCATCGTGGCCGTCGCCCTGGTGTAGGCCCGGCGCCGCGGGCCTCTGCGCGGCGGCCGCGGTGCTCGCGCCGGCCGTGCCGCCGGGTGCGCTGCTCCCCGTCAGGCGTGCCGGGCCGAGGGGTGATCCGGTCGGCGTGACGCATGGGTCCGGGCCGCTGCAGTTGCGGCAAGCGGCCCGGTGCTTCGAGTGTGCGCTTTCACGGACCTCCTTCCCACAGAGGCACTGTGGTGAGGCAGTCCTGCCTCGTTGTTGCCGCATACCCCATTCGGGCGCTTTTCACACTTTTTCGCCGGGAGCCGAGGAGGCCGGGCCGGGCCGGTGTCTCAGTGTCCCCTCCGGCGCCGCAGACCGGCGTACACCACCGCCACCACCAGGGCCGCCGCGACGCCCACCGCCGCCCGCTTGGCCACCGGCACCCCCGCCGTGCGGAACAGGTCGAGCGGTTCGGTCTCCTCCGGCTCCTCCCGCACCACCGGCTGCGGTGCCGCCGGTTCGCCCAGCCGCTGGGACAGACACTCGGCGAACTGGCCGATGATCCGGTCGCCCACCTCCGACATCACCCCGCGCCCGAACTGCGCCGGACGCCCGGTCACCGTCAGGTCGGTGCGCACCGACACGGCCGTGCCGCCGTCGCGCTCGGCCAGGGTGCTGGTGACCGTGGCCCGGGCGGTGCCCTGCCCGCGCGTCTCCCGGCCGCTGGCGATCAGCACCATGCGGTGCGCGCAGTCGTCCTGCTCCTCGAAGACGGCCGTGCCCTTGTACGTCACGGTGATCGGGCCCACCTTCACCTTCACCGAGCCGGTGACGGTCTTGCCGTCGTACTCCTCGACGCTGGCCCCCGGCATGCACGGTGCGATCCGCTCGACGTCCAGGAGCGTCCGCCAGGCGTCGTCGACCGGGACCGGCACGGTGAACTCGTGGTGCAGTTCCATGACTTCCTCCAGTGGGCGTTACGTCGACGGGTGGATCGTCCCCCCGGTGACCGTCAGCGGGGCGCCGCTGCCGCCCCAGCGCAGCGCGACGATCTCGGCGGCGACGGACACGGCGACCTCCTCGGGCGTGCGGGCGCCCAGGTCGAGGCCGACGGGGGAGCGCAGCCGGGAGAGTTCGGACTCGGTGAGCCCGGACTCGACCAGGCGCTTCATGCGGTCGTCGTGCGTACGGCGACTGCCCATCGCCCCGATGTAGGCGGCCGGCCGGCGCAGCGCCTCCTCCAGCAGCGGCACGTCGAACTTGGGGTCGTGGGTGAGCACGCAGATCACCGTGCGCTCGTCGGTGTCGGTGCCGCTCAGGTAGCGGTGCGGCCAGTCGACGACCACCTCGACGGCGTCCGGGAAGCGTTTGGGGGTGGCGAAGACCGGGCGGGCGTCGCACACCGTGACCCGGTAGCCGAGGAAGCCGCCGATGCGGGCGACCGCGGCCGCGTAGTCGATGGCGCCGAAGACGAGCATGCGCGGGGGAGGGGCGAAGGAGTGCAGGAACACGGTGACCGCGTCCTCGCGGCGTTCGCCGTGCGGGCCGTAGTGCCGCAACCCTGTTGCCCCCAGGGCGAGTTCGCCGCGCGCGTCGGCGGTGACGGCCACGTCCAGGCCGGTGGAGCCCAGGGTGCCGGAGACCTCCTCGGGCCAGACGGCGAGGGTGGCCCCGACGGGGGCGGGGCCGTCCGTCACCGTCGCCACGGTCACCGGCCGGCCCGCCGCGACCGACTCGGCGACGGCCGCGAACGCCGGGTCGGTCTCCCTGGTGACGGGACGCACCAGCAGGGTGATCTCGCCGCCGCAGGTGAGCCCGACGGCGAACGCGTCCTCGTCGCTGTACCCGAAGGTCTCCAGCCGGGGCTCACCGCTCTCCATGACCTCCTTGGCGAGCTCGAAGACCGCGCCCTCCACGCAGCCCCCGGAGACGCTGCCCAAGGCCTCGTCGCCCGGCCCGACCGCCATCGCCGCGCCGGGGTCGCGCGGCGCGCTGCGGCTGACCGCGACGACCGTCGCGAGCCCGAACGGATGGCCGGACGTGTACCAGTCGGCGAGCGCCGGGAGGATGTCACGCACGATCCGCTCCTTCCACGAGGTCCGCCGCCGCGTCCCCACGCACCACCGCGGCCAGCCGCTCCAGCGCCGCCAGGCTGTGCCCCTCGACGAACGCGTCCACACTCGGCAGCGCCGCCGCCATCCCGGCCGCCAGCGGCGCGTAACCGGGCCGCGCCTTGCGGGGGTTGGCCCAGATCACCCGGTGCGTCAGCCGGTGCAGGCGGCGCATCTGGACGCCCAGCAGCTCCGGATCGCCGCGCTCCCACCCGTCCGACAGGATCACCACGACCGCCCCGCGCGCCATGCCCCGCTGCCCCCACCGGTCGAGGAACTCGCGCAGCAGCTCCCCGAGCCGGGTGCCGCCGCGCCAGTCGGGGACGGCCGCCGCGAGCGCCGTCATCGCCAGGTCGGGGTCCCGGTGGGAGAGTTCGCGGGTCACCCGGGTCAGCCGGGTGCCGATCGTGAAGACCTCCGTCGGGGCGCCGCGGGCCGCCGCGTGCGCGAAGCGCAGCAGCGCGTCCGCGTACGGCGCCATCGAACCGCTGACGTCCACGAGCAGGACGACCCGCCGGGGCCGCTCGGCGCGCGCGTGCCGCCGCAGCCGGGCCGGTTCCCCGCCGCGCCGCAGCAGTTCCCGCACCGTCCGGTGCGGATCGACCTGCCCGCGCCGGGCCGGC
>NZ_JAMGBF010000243.1 GCF_023516615.1 Streptomyces panaciradicis | reverse complement strand
GGTGGCGGCGGTCCCGGCGGTCGTGGTCCCGGCGGCGGCGGTCGTCCCGGTGGCGGCGGCGGTCGTCCGGGTGGCGGCGGCTTCGCCGGTCGCCCGGGTGGCGGTGGCGGCGGCTTCGCCGGTCGTCCCGGCGGTCCCGGTGGCGGTGGCGGCGGTTTCGCCGGTCGTCCCGGTGGTCCCGGTGCGGGTGGCGGTGGCCGTCCCGGCTTCGGCGGTCGTCCCGGTGGTCCGGGCGGTCGTGGTGGCACGCAGGGCGCCTTCGGCCGTCCCGGCGGTCCCGCGCGCCGTGGCCGCAAGTCGAAGCGGCAGAGGCGCCAGGAGTACGAGGCCATGCAGGCCCCGTCGGTCGGCGGCGTGATGCTGCCTCGCGGCAACGGCGAGTCCATTCGCCTGTCGCGCGGTGCCTCGCTCACCGACTTCGCGGAGAAGATCAACGCCAACCCGGCGTCGCTCGTCGCGGTCATGATGAACCTCGGCGAGATGGTCACGGCCACGCAGTCCGTCTCCGACGAGACCCTGCAGCTCCTCGCCGACGAGATGAACTACACGGTTCAGATCGTCAGCCCCGAGGAGGAGGACCGCGAGCTGCTCGAGTCCTTCGACATCGAGTTCGGTGAGGACGAGGGCGACGAGGAGGACCTGGTGGTCCGCCCGCCGGTCGTCACCGTCATGGGTCACGTCGACCACGGTAAGACCCGGCTCCTCGACGCCATCCGCAAGACGAACGTCATCGCGGGCGAGGCCGGCGGCATCACCCAGCACATCGGTGCCTACCAGGTCGCGACCCAGGTCAACGACGAAGAGCGCAAGATCACCTTCATCGACACCCCGGGTCACGAGGCGTTCACCGCCATGCGTGCCCGTGGTGCGAAGTCGACCGACATCGCGATCCTGGTCGTCGCGGCCAACGACGGCGTCATGCCGCAGACGGTCGAGGCGCTCAACCACGCCAAGGCGGCCGACGTCCCGATCGTCGTCGCGGTCAACAAGATCGACGTCGAGGGCGCCGACCCGACCAAGGTGCGCGGTCAGCTCACCGAGTACGGGCTGGTGGCCGAGGAGTACGGCGGCGACACGATGTTCGTCGACATCTCCGCCAAGCAGGGTCTGCACATCGACTCCCTGCTGGAGGCCGTGATCCTGACGGCCGACGCCTCGCTCGACCTGCGGGCCAACCCGAACCAGGACGCGCAGGGCATCAGCATCGAGTCCCGCCTCGACCGCGGCCGCGGTGCCGTGGCGACGGTCCTCGTGCAGCGAGGCACGCTGCGGGTCGGCGACACGATGGTGGTGGGCGACGCCTACGGCCGCGTGCGCGCCATGCTCGACGACAACGGCAACAACGTCGCCGAGGCCGGACCCGCGACGCCGGTCCAGGTCCTGGGCCTGACCAACGTCCCGGGTGCGGGCGACAACTTCCTGGTGGTGGACGAGGACCGTACGGCCCGTCAGATCGCCGAGAAGCGCGCCGCCCGTGAGCGCAACGCCGCGTTCGCCAAGCGCACGCGCCGTGTCTCCCTCGAGGACCTGGACAAGGTGCTCAAGGCCGGCGAGGTCCAGCAGCTCAACCTCATCATCAAGGGTGACGCTTCCGGTTCCGTCGAGGCGCTCGAGTCGTCCCTGCTCCAGCTGGACGTCGGCGAAGAGGTCGACATCCGCGTCCTGCACCGCGGCGTCGGTGCGGTCACGGAGTCCGACATCGACCTGGCGATGGGCTCCGACGCCATCGTGATCGGCTTCAACGTCCGCGCGGCCGGCCGCGCGGCGCAGATGGCCGAGCGCGAGGGCGTGGACGTCCGGTACTACTCGGTCATCTACCAGGCGATCGAGGAGATCGAGGCGGCCCTGAAGGGCATGCTCAAGCCGGAGTACGAGGAGGTCGAGCTCGGCACGGCGGAGATCCGCGAGGTCTTCCGCTCGTCCAAGCTGGGCAACATCGCGGGTGTGCTCATCCGCTCCGGCGAGGTCCGCCGCAACACCAAGGCGCGCCTCATCCGCGACGGCAAGGTCATCGCGGAGAACCTCAACATCGAGGGTCTGCGTCGCTTCAAGGACGACGTCACCGAGATCCGCGAAGGGTTCGAGGGCGGTATCAACCTCGGCAACTTCAACGACATCAAGGTCGACGACGTCATCGCGACGTACGAGATGCGCGAGAAGCCGCGCGTCTGATCCAGCACGCGATCGGGGCCGGTCGGCGGGGAAGTTCCCTCACGGAATTTCCGTCGATCGGCCCCGGCCGTTGCGTGTACGGTTCCGGTATCGGCGTCCAAGCGTGGCGCCCTTCCCCGGTTCTCGGCTTCGCTCGAACCGGGGAGGCCCCTATCCCGAACCGGCGGGACATCCGGACACACATGTATGTGGGGACTCTGTCCTTCGACCTGCTCCTCGGTGACGTCCGCTCGCTGAAGGAGAAACGCTCTCTCGTCCGTCCGATCGTGGCCGA
>NZ_JAMGBF010000242.1 GCF_023516615.1 Streptomyces panaciradicis | reverse complement strand
ATCCGGACACACATGTATGTGGGGACTCTGTCCTTCGACCTGCTCCTCGGTGACGTCCGCTCGCTGAAGGAGAAACGCTCTCTCGTCCGTCCGATCGTGGCCGAGCTCCAGCGCAGGTACCCGGTGAGTGCGGCGGAGACGGGCAGTCAGGACCTCCACCGCAGGGCCGAGATCGGGCTGGCGATGGTATCCGGGGACACGGGACACCTCACCGACGTACTGGACCGCTGTGAGCGGCTGGTCGCGGCCCGGCCCGAGGTGGAACTGCTCTCGGTTCGACGCAGGCTCCACAGCGACGAAGACTGAAGCAAGCAGCAAGAGAAGTTACTAAGGAGACGGACCAGTGGCCGACAACGCGCGCGCCAAGAGGCTGGCGGACCTCATCCGAGAGGTGGTGGCCCAGAAGCTGCAGCGCGGGATCAAGGACCCGCGGCTCGGCTCCCATGTCACCATCACGGACACCCGGGTCACCGGGGACCTGCGGGAGGCGACCGTCTTCTACACCGTCTACGGCGACGACGAGGAGCGGGCCGCCGCGGCCGCCGGTCTGGAGAGCGCCAAGGGCGTGCTCCGCTCCGCGGTCGGCGCGGCGGCCGGCGTGAAGTTCACGCCGACGCTGACGTTCGTGGCCGACGCCCTTCCGGACACCGCCCGCACCATCGAGGACCTCCTCGACAAGGCGCGCGAGTCCGACGCGAAGGTGCGCGAGGTCTCGGCGGGTGCGGCCTACGCCGGTGAGGCGGACCCGTACAAGAAGCCCGGTGAGGACGAGGACGACACCGCCGAATGACGCAGAAGACCACCACGCCCGACGGGCTTGTCATCGTCGACAAGCCGTCGGGCTTCACTTCGCACGACGTCGTCGCCAAGATGCGCGGCATCGCGAAGACGCGCCGCGTCGGGCACGCGGGCACCCTCGACCCCATGGCCACGGGCGTGCTCGTGCTGGGCGTGGAGAAGGCGACCAAGCTCCTGGGCCATCTGGCGCTCACCGAGAAGGAGTACCTGGGCACGATCCGCCTCGGGCAGACGACGGTCACGGACGACGCGGAGGGCGAGATCACGGGGTCGCACGATGCCTCGAAGGTCACCCGGGACGCGATCGACGCCGGGATCGCCAAGCTCACCGGCGACATCATGCAGGTGCCGTCCAAGGTCAGCGCCATCAAGATCAACGGCGTGCGGTCGTACAAGCGGGCCCGGGAGGGCGAGGAGTTCGAGATCCCGGCCCGCCCGGTGACCGTCTCCTCCTTCGCGGTGTACGACGTCCGGGACGCGGTCGCCGAGGACGGCACCCCCGTCCTCGACCTCGTCGTGTCGGTCGTCTGCTCCTCCGGCACCTACATCCGGGCGCTCGCCCGCGACCTGGGCGCCGACCTCGGCGTCGGCGGCCACCTGACGGCCCTGCGCCGCACCCGCGTCGGCCCGTACAAGCTGGACGCGGCGCGGACGCTGGAGCAGCTCCAGCAGGAGCTCACCGTCATGCCCGTCGCCGAGGCCGCCGCGGCCGCGTTCCCCCGCTGGGACGTGGACGCCAAGCGGGCCCGGCTGCTGACGAACGGCGTACGCCTCGACATGCCCGACGAGTACGCCTCGGCGGGAACGGTCGCCGTCTTCGACCCCGAAGGCCGCTTCCTCGCGCTCGTCGAGGCGCACAAGGGCAAGGCGAAGAGCCTGGCCGTCTTCGGCTGACCGGGAGGCCGGTAGACCGGGGACCGGGGAGCCTGCCCGTGGAGCGGCGATCACGGGGTTGCGCCGCCGCTCCACGGTCCCCCCTCGGTTCCCCCACCCCTAGGGTGTATCCACCGACCCCCCGCTGTTCACCCGTGCGGGCAGGCGCTCGGAGTGAACCGGGGGAGCGGAAGGGGGCGCGTTCACCACGCGATCTGTCCCACCGATCACCGCACGCCTACCGTCGGGAAACAAGGCACGGATGTACGGCACAGGTGTACGGCGGGAGGTTCGCCATGGCGGCACGGGGCCCGCGAGGCGGAGGCGGTCACCGGGCGACGGCGACCGGGCCGGCGGCTCCCGGACCACCGCCGCACGAGCCCGGCGACGACGCTCTCGTCCGCATCCACGACCTCGCCGGGCGCCCCCGCGGCATCGGCTTCGTGGCCGACCACCACGGCACGGTGATCACCAGCCACGAGGCGGTCGACGGACTGCCCCGGCTGGTGCTGCGCGCCGACGGCGACCGCGACTGCCTGGTGACCGCGGAGGCGGTGACGGCACTGCCGGAGCTGGACCTGGCCCTCGTCCGCACCGAGGGCCTCGGCGTGCCGCCCCTGCCGGTCACCGTCCGCGAGCGCGTCGAGACCGGCACCTACGTGCGCCTTGCGGCCGGCCGCTGGCGCGAGGCGCGCGTCCTGGCCGCCACCGCCGTGACCTACGCGGCGACGGACCGCTTCCACGCCCTCGACGACGCCCTGGAACTGGCCATCGGCACGGCCGGGCAGGACGCGCTGCGGCTCGGCGGCGGTGCGGCCGGCGGCCCGGTGCTCGACGCCGGCACCGGCGCGGTCGTCGGCGTCCTCGGCACGGCCCTGCACAACGGCCACCGCGACACCGGCTTCGCCGTCCCCCTGCGCCCGGCACCCGCCGGCCCCCTGGCCGACCTCCTCGCCCTGAACGCGGCCACGGTCCCCGCCTACGGAGCCGACCTCAACCTCGCCGGGGTACTGGAACTGACGGCCACGTCGGTGGGGCAGGACGGCCCGGCGGGCACCCTGGCGGGGCACGTCGGCCGCATCGAGGGCGAGCCGGCGGCAGCGGTGCCGCCGGTCGAACGCACCGACACCGCCGGGCAGTTCACCTCCTTCACCCGAGCCGGCGCCCCGACGGCCGTCCTCGGCCTGGTCGGCGCACCGGGCAGCGGCCGTACGACGGAACTCGCCGCCCTCGCCGCCCGCCGCCACCACGGCGCCGCACCGGCCCCCACCCTCTGGCTGCGCGGCGCCGACCTGCGGGACGACGACACGTCCGTCGCGGACGCGGCCCGCCGCGCGCTGACCCGCGCCGCACGCATCGTCGCGGCGTCCGGGTCCGCCCCGGCGCCGGACCTCGGTGACCTCGGCCCGGACCGCCTGGCCCGGATCGCCCACGCCGCCGGCCGCCCCCTGCTGCTCCTCCTGGACGGCCCCGAGGAGATGCCGCCGGTCCTGGCCCACCGGCTGCCCGAGTGGACGGAGGGAACGGCGGCCTGGCTGCGGACGACCGGGGCGCGGCTGGTGGTGGCATGCAGGGAGGAGTACTGGGAGAGGGCCGGCGCGGAGTTCCCGCGGGAGCTGCTGTACGACCCCGGGGAGCCGGCCGTCGCCGGCGCGAAGCCCTCCCCGACGGGGGAGCCGCCGTGCGTGCGCCTGGGGGACCTCGGCGAGGACGAGGCCCGCACGGCCCGCGCACGCTACCGCGTTCCCGAAGACCTCCTGGACGGGCCGGATGCCCGCCATCCCCTCACCCTGCGCCTCCTCTCCGAGGTCCTCACCGCCGTCCCCGGCGACCCCGGCGCCCGTATGGACCGCTACGACGTCTTCTCCGCCCACCTCGACCTGGTGTGCCTGCGCATCGCCGTGCGCCTGGCCGCCGACAGCGGCCTGCGCGGCACCGCCGTACGCCGTCTCGCGGCCAGGGTCTGCGGCCAGGTCCACGAGGCCGCCCGGCGCAGCCTGGGCCCCGGCCAGGGCGAGCTGGACCGGGCGGCGTTCGAGGCGACCTTCCCCTGGGGGCAGGCCCCGGCACGACTCGGCGGCGGCACCGGCTGGGCCTCCGCCGTCCTCACCGAGGGCCTCCTCGTGCCCGCCGGCACCGGCTACCGCTTCGCCCACGAGGAGTTCGCCGACTGGATCCAGGGCATGCACCTCGACCTGGACGAGGCCCTGCGCGCCCTGGTCCACCGCCCGGCCGCTCCCGCACACCCCGTCCCCGTGCCGCACCACCGCATCGGCCCCGTCGTCCAGGCCCTGCTCCTGCTGGCCCGCGACCACGGCAGTCGCCGACTCGCCCTCCGCCTGGAGGAGCTGGCCCGCGCCCTGCACGGCGACCCCGACTCGTGGTGGGCCGCGCGCCTGCTCACCGAGACCCTGCTGCGCGTCCCGGACGCGACGCCGTACCTCGGCGTACTGCGGCAACTGGCCGACGGCCTCGCGGCATCGACGCGCACCGAGCGCGGTCCGCTCGGCCCCGCCTTCTGGACCGCCCTGCCCCTCCCCGAACCCGAGCGTCTCGACCTCCTGCGCCGCCTCCTGCCCGCCGACGGCCCCCCGCAGGACCCGGCGGCGGCCCACTCCCCGCGCTTCCTCGACGCCGCCTCCCGCCTCCTCGCCGCCGACCCCGCCGCCGTACAACCCCTGCTCACCCACTGGTTCGACGACGACCGGCCGCTCCCGGCGACCCCGCACGCGACCGTCGCCAAGGCGGCGCAGGCGCTGCTGCACACCCACCGGCACCTCGCCCTGGACGATCTGACCGAGGTCCTCGTCGACTGCGCGCACCGGCGGGCCGACGAGTTGCTCGCCGTGCTCGCCGAGGACGAACCCTCGGCCGTCTGCCGGGCCGTCGACCGGTGGGCGCACGACGAGCGGCCGGCCCGGCGGGTGGCGGCCGCCGCGTACGGGCTGCGGGCCGCCTCCCACGTCCGTACGGAGGCCGACCGCGAACTGCTGCGCTACGCGGCCCTCGCCCTGCTCGCCCGCCCCACCGACGCCGAGCTGCACGGCGCCGCGCTCGCCCTCCTCGTACGCGACCCCCGCACGCGTGCCCGCCATCTCCCGCAAGCGCTGCGGCACTTCGCGGCCGGGGACCCGCGGTTCCCGGCCGGCGCCCTCGTCGCCGCCCTGACCACCCACCCCGAACAGGTCCTGGACGCCTTCCGCCGACGGCTGCACGGGCCGGACGCCGGGGACGCGCTGCGCACCCTCGCCGACGTCACCACGCCCCCGCTGGCCCGCCGGGTCGCCCACCTGGTGCGCGAGGCCGTGGAGCGGCGCCCGGAGACCGCGGGCGACGTGGCCGCGTACGTCGACCGGCGCCTGGACCAGGGGCCCGAGGCGCGCGCCGTCCTGCTGCCGCTGGTCACCGGCCTCCTCGACGGCGGCCCGGAGGAGGTCCGCGCCGCCCTCGCCGCCGTACTCGCCGTCCCGGGCGCCGCCGCCTCCCGGCCGCTGCGCCGCGAACTCCTCGACTTCCTCCTCGCCCATGAACACGCCCCGGCCGTGCTGGACGCCCTGCTGCACGCCACCGCCCTCGCCGACGGCGAGGAGGTCCGCGACCTCGTCCACCGCACCGGCCTGCTGCTCGTCCGCACCCCCGAGGGCGCGGCCCGCTTCGACCGCGGCCTGGTGGACCTCGGCCGCCAGGTGCCCGGCTTCGCGGCCCGGATGGCCCGCTGGCTCACCGACAGCCCGCAGGCCTGGTCGGCGGTGGTGGGCCCCAGCACCCGCCGGATGATCGAGAACCTCGCGGGCGTCCGCGTCCCCGCCTGAACCGCTCCCCCCCCACGTGCGTCGGGTCACAGCCCCCATGCCGATGCGGGCGAGATGGGCCCGGCATGGCACCCTTAGACCTGCGTAACAGGTCGGTACACACGGACACGGGTTCGAGGAGCGGTCACAGTGCAGCGCTGGCGTGGCTTGGAGGACATCCCCGAGGACTGGGGGCGCAGCGTCGTCACCATCGGTTCCTACGACGGGGTGCACCGCGGGCACCAGCTGATCATCCGGCATGCCGTGGACCGCGCCCGCCAGCTGGGCGTCCCCTCCGTCGCCGTCACCTTCGACCCGCACCCCAGCGAGGTCGTCCGCCCCGGCAGTCACCCGCCCCTGCTCGCCCCGCACCACCGCCGCGCGGAGCTGTGCGCGGACCTGGGTGTGGACGCGGTCCTGATCCTCCCCTTCACCAAGGAGTTCTCGAAGCTGTCGCCGGCCGACTTCGTCGTCAAGGTCCTGGTCGACAAGCTGCACGCCAAGGCGGTCGTCGAGGGCCCCAACTTCCGCTTCGGCCACAAGGCCGCCGGGAACGTCGAGTTCCTCGGCGAGCAGGGCAAGGTGTACGACTTCGAGGTCGAGGTCGTCGACCTGTACGTCACCGGCGAGGCGGGCGGCGGCGAGCCGTTCTCCTCCACCCTCACCCGGCGTCTGATCGCCGAGGGCGACGTCCAGGGCGCCGCCGAGATCCTCGGCCGCCCGCACCGCGTGGAGGGCGTCGTCGTCCGCGGCGCCCAGCGGGGCCGGGAGCTCGGCTATCCGACCGCCAACGTCGAGACGCTGCCGCACACCGCCGTCCCTGCCGACGGCGTCTACGCCGGCTGGCTGCACGTGAACGGCGAGGCGATGCCCGCCGCGATCTCCGTCGGCACGAACCCGCAGTTCGACGGCACGGAGCGCACGGTGGAGGCGTACGCGATCGACCGCGTCGGACTCGACCTGTACGGGCTGCACGTGGCGGTGGACTTCCTCGCCTTCGTGCGCGGGCAGGCGAAGTTCGAGTCCTTGGACGGCCTGCTGGAGCAGATGGCCGAGGACGTGAAGCGCTGCCGCGAACTGGTGGCCGCCGCCGAGTAATCGCGGCGCCTCGCACGGCGTGACGACGAAGGGCGGCCAGTGCCTTCAGGCACTGGCCGCCCTTCGTCGTCACGCCGTGCGGGCTACTGCTGCGTCCAGCCCGGCGGTACGGCACCCGGCTGACCCTGCCGCGGGTCCTGCGGCGGCGCCGGCTGTTGCTGCTGCCAGCCCTGGCCCGGCGCGGGCTGCTGCTGCGGGGGCTGACCCCAGCCCTGACCCGGCTGCGGCTGCCCGGGCCGGCCGTAGAGCTCCTGCTGGGGGTGCTGCGGCTGCTGCGGCGGGGCCGGGTAGCCCTGCTGCGGCTGCTGGTACTGCATGTTGGGGTTGCCGAAGCCCTGCTGGGTACGGGCGATGTCCTCGGCGATCAGCGCCGCGAGGTCGAAGTAGGCCTCGCGCGTCTTCGGCCGCATCATGTCCAGGTCCACCTCGGCGCCCGCCGCGAGATGCTCGTCGAAGGGGATCACGACGACACCGCGGCAGCGGGTCTCGAAGTGGGCGACGATGTCCTCCACCTTGATCATCTTGCCGGTCTCGCGGACACCGGAGATCACGGTGACCGACCGCTGGACGAGGTCGGCGAAGCCGTTCGCCGACAGCCAGTCGAGCGTCGTCGAGGCGCTGCTCGCGCCGTCGACCGACGGGGTGGAGATGATGATCAGCTGGTCGGCCAGGTCCAGCACCCCGCGCATCGCGCTGTAGAGCAGACCGGTACCCGAGTCGGTGAGGATGATCGGGTACTGCTTGCCCAGCACGTCCAGCGCGGAGCGGTAGTCCTGGTCGTTGAACGTCGTGGAGACCGCGGGGTCCACGTCGTTGGCGATGATCTCCAGACCGGAGGGCGCCTGCGAGGTGAAGCGGCGGATGTCCATGTAGCTGTTGAGCTGCGGGATCGCCTGCACCAGGTCACGGATGGTGGCGCCCGTCTCGCGCCGCACGCGGCGGCCGAGGGTGCCGGCGTCCGGGTTGGCGTCGATCGCCAGGATCTTGTCCTGCCGCTCGGTGGCCAGGGTCGCGCCCAGCGACATGGTCGTCGTGGTCTTGCCGACACCGCCCTTGAGGCTGATGACCGCGATCCGGTAGCAGGACATCACCGGCGTACGGATCAGTCCCAGCTTCCGCTCCCGCTCGGCCTGCTCCTTCTTGGCTCCGAGCTTGAAGCGCGAGGGGCCCTGGTTGTTCTTGCGGGCCTTCGGCTGGTTGCGCAGCAGCCGGTCCGAGGAGAGCTCGACGGCGGCGTTGTAGCCGAGCGGCGTGCCCGGGGCGGCCTGCTGCTGCGGAGCGGCACCGGGACCGGCCTGCGGACCGGGGGGCGCGCTCCAGCCGCCCTGGCCGGCCGGGGCGCCCTGGTTGCCGTAGGGGCCGGGGGGCTGCTGCTGGGCGGGGGGCTGCGGGGCGGGCGGCTGTGCCTGCGGCTGCGGCTGCTGGGCCTGGTCGGGCTGGGGGTAGCCGTAGCCGGCCGGGGGCTGGGGCTGCTGGTGGGGCGGGTAGCCGTAGCCGGGCTGCGGAGGCTGGGGCTGGGGCTGGGGCTGGGGTTGCGCGGGGTGGCCGGGGGCCTGGGGGTAGCCGTATCCCGCTGCCGGGGGCGGACCCGGGTGCGGT
>NZ_JAMGBF010000241.1 GCF_023516615.1 Streptomyces panaciradicis | reverse complement strand
TGGTTGCCGTAGGGGCCGGGGGGCTGCTGCTGGGCGGGGGGCTGCGGGGCGGGCGGCTGTGCCTGCGGCTGCGGCTGCTGGGCCTGGTCGGGCTGGGGGTAGCCGTAGCCGGCCGGGGGCTGGGGCTGCTGGTGGGGCGGGTAGCCGTAGCCGGGCTGCGGAGGCTGGGGCTGGGGCTGGGGCTGGGGTTGCGCGGGGTGGCCGGGGGCCTGGGGGTAGCCGTATCCCGCTGCCGGGGGCGGACCCGGGTGCGGTTGGGGCTGGGGCTGGGGCTGGGGCTGGCCCGGGTGCGGCTGGGGGGCCTGCGGGGCCTGCGGGGCTTGGGACGCTTGGGCGGTTTGCGGGGCCTGTGGCGCCTGGGGGTAGCCGTAGCCGGCCTGCTGCGGGTGAGGGTGAGGGTGCGGGGGCTGGGGCTGGGGTGCCTGCCGGGGGTCTACCGGGGCGGGCTGGCCGGGGTGTGCGGCCGCCGGGCCGAAACCGCCCTGCGCGGGCGGCTGTTGGCCGGGCTGACCGGGTGCCTGGGGGTAGCCGTAGCCGGCCTGCTGCGGGTGAGGGTGAGGGTGCGGGGGCTGGGGCTGGGGTGCCTGCCGGGGGTCTACCGGGGCGGGCTGGCCGGGGTGTGCGGCCGCCGGGCCGAAACCGCCCTGCGCGGGCGGCTGTTGGCCGGGCTGACCGGGTGCCTGGGGGTAGCCGTAGCCGGCCTGCTGCGGGTGAGGGTGAGGGTGCGGGGGCTGGGGCTGGCCCGGCTGGGGCTGGGCAGGCTGGACCTGCGGCTGTCCCGGATACGGCTGTTCCGGATACGGCTGTCCCGGCTGGGGCGCCTGCTGCGGATAGCCGTACGGGCCCGCCTGCGGGTCCGGGTGGCCGGGCTGCTGGGCCGCGGCCGCGTGCGCCTGTGCCGGGTCCGCGGGGACGAAGCCCTGTGGCAGCGGCGGCAGTCCGGGGGCGCCCTGCGGCGGCACGGGGGGCTGCCCGGCCGGGGTGGCCTGCGGAGGCTCGGGCTGCGCCTGGGCGGAGGGCGCGGGGGGTTCCGGCGCGGGCGCCGGCTCGGGCTCGGCGTCCGGTTGCGCGGGGGAGCCGGTGCCGGAGACGTCCGGTGCGGGCTCGTCGACCTCGGCGGTGGCGGGGGAACCCGTCTCGCTCTCGTCGACGGAGGTCTCCTCCGGCTCCTCGGCGTCGTCGTCCCCGCCGAAGAGGCGGGCCGCCTCGGCGTCGGCGGCGGCGTGGTTGAGCTCCGGCTCCTCCTCGGACTGCTCGGGCTCCTGCGGGTGCGCCGATTCCTGCGGCTGCTCGGGGGCCGCCGCGGGAACGCCGGACGCCGGGGTCGCCGTGGCGGACCCGCCCGACTGGGTGTCCTCGTCGACCGGGCGCAGCACCGGGAAGCCGGGTGCGGCGACGGGCTGGGCGGGCGCCTGCTGCGCCGGGGCCGCGGGCGGCTCGGCGGGGGCCTGCTGCTGGGGTGCGGCGGGCTGCTGGACTGGGGCCTGCTGGACCGGGGCCTGCTGG
>NZ_JAMGBF010000240.1 GCF_023516615.1 Streptomyces panaciradicis | reverse complement strand
AGCGTGAACGCGGCCAGCAGGCGCCGCAGTTGCTCGCGCTCGGCGGCGCTGAGACCGCTGACGTCACGATGGCGCAGGACCTCGGTGGAGCTGGCGAGGGCGGCGGTCGGCGGGCCCGTGCGCTGCTCCCGCCGGCCGCCCGGACGCGGCCCGGCGCCCTCCCGGGTGAGCAGCCGCAGCCGTGGCCGGTCGGCGGCGGCGACCGGGCGTCCGCGGGGCTCGGCGGAGCCGAAGTAGGCGGCGAACACCCGCTCGTAGCGCTCCAGGTCGTCCCGCCCCCCGCACAGCGTCAGCCGCCCCGCCCAGTACACGTCGGCCCGCATCCCCGGCCGCAACTGCTCCACCGCCCGCAGATAGGCATGCACCCGCTCGGCACTGGCATCCACCCCGGCGGCCCGCAACGCCCGAGCGAACCCGACCAGAGCGGCATCCCCACGGGGCGCCCGGGACGGGCTGCCGCCGCCGGACGGGGTACTGCCGGGGTGGCTCCGCGCCCGCCCGGCGCCGCCCGTCCTCCCGAGCACGCCCTCGCCGCCCGTCCCGGGCGTGCCGTCGCCGCGGGGGAGTGCGTCGGCGGTCCCACCATCCGCTCCGGGCACACCGTTCCCGCGCCGGAGCGCATCCGGTGTCCCGGGCGCGGGGGCGGAGGAGGCGACGGCTCGGTCGCCCTCGTGCCGCGGTGCGGCGCCTGCCTCCCGGCGGTCACCTTCCGGCCCCGGCCCCCGTGCGCTGTCGGCCATGGCGTTCACGCCCCTCGGGCCGCGAGTACCGCCGCCAGGTCCAGTCCGCGGGCGCGGTCCGCGTCCTCGCGGTATTTCAGCACCGAGCCCAGGGTCGCCACCGCCAGTTCCGCGTCGACCTCGTCGGCGCCGAGGGCGTCCAGGGCCTGGGCCCAGTCGAGGGTCTCGGCCACGCCCGGGGGCTTGAGGAGGTCCTCGGCCCGCAGTGCCTGCACCAGGGCGGTCACCTGCTCCGCCAGCCGGGCCGAGACGCCGGGCAGCCGCCGCCGCACGATGGCCAGTTCGCGGGCGAAGGTCGGGTGGTCGAACCAGTGGTACAGGCAGCGCCGCTTGAGGGCGTCGTGCACCTCGCGCGTGCGGTTGGAGGTCAGCACGACCACCGGCGGCACCTCGGCGCGCAGCGTGCCCAGCTCGGGGATGGTGACCGAGAACTCCGACAGCAGCTCCAGCAGGAACGCCTCGAACTCGTCGTCGGCCCGGTCGATCTCGTCGACCAGCAGTACCGACGGCTGTGTCTCCAGGGCCTTCAGCAGCGGCCGGGCGACCAGGAAGCGCCGGTCGTACAGCTCGCCCTCCAGCCGGTCGGCGTCCTTCACCCCGGCCGCCTCGGCGGCCCGCAGGTGCAGCAGCTGACGCGGGAAGTCCCAGTCGTACAGGGCCTGCGAGGCGTCGATGCCCTCATGGCACTGCAGCCGGATCAGCGGCGCGCCGAGCGCCTCGGCGAGGGCTGAGGCGAGCGCGGTCTTGCCGACGCCCGCGTCGCCCTCGCAGAAGATCGGCCGGTGCAGCCGGAGCGCGAGGAAACAGGCGATGGCCAGTCCGTCGTCGACGAGGTAGCCCGTCTCCTCCAGCCTGGCCCGCACCTGCTCGGGGCCGCTGATGCCGTGCGCGTGCGTGATCTGTCCTCACCCCATTCCGGCGGCCGCCAGCACCGCGCGCCGGGTGAGCACCCGTGTCAGGTGCTCCCGGTACTCGGGCGTGGCCGACGCGTCCTGCGAGGCGTGGGTGCCCTCCGCCGCCGACTCCGCGGCCCGCGCGACGGCCTCCGCGTCCCCGGCGCCGGTCAGCGCCTGCTCGGTCGCGGTGGCCCGCAGCGGGACCGAGCTCATGTTGGTCAGGCCGATCCGCGCCTCGGCGATGTGCCCGTCGGCGCGCCGCACCAGCGCGGCCACGCCCACCATCGCCCAGGACTGCGAGACGCGGTGGAACTTCTCGTAGTGGAAGCCCCAGCCGTCCGCCTTCGGCAGTCGCACCTCCACCAGCAGTTCGTCGGGTTCGAGGGAGGACTGGAGGTAGTCGACGAAGAAGTCACGGGCCGCGATCGT
Organism: Streptomyces panaciradicis; assembly: GCF_023516615.1. Lineage (GTDB taxonomy): Bacteria > Actinomycetota > Actinomycetes > Streptomycetales > Streptomycetaceae > Streptomyces > Streptomyces panaciradicis. The sequence continues at coordinate 3,675 of NZ_JAMGBF010000240.1, read as the reverse complement.
CCGCCGTCCCCGGGGCCCCTGCGCCACCATTTCGCCGTCCAGCGCCAGTACCACCGCGGGCAGGTCGCCGGCCGGGTCGGCGTGGGCGAGAGAGCCGGCGAGGGTGCCCCGGTGCCGTACCGCGGGGTCCGCGACGGTCGCCGTGGCGGCCGCCAGCAGACCGGCGTGGCGGCGCACCAGCGGGTCGTGGACGACGTCGTGGTGCGTGGTCATCGCGCCGATGACCAGCATGTCGCCGTCCTCCCGCACGCCGCGCAGCCCGGGGATGCGGCCGACGTCCACGACCAGCTCGGGGAAGGCCAGCCGGAGCCTCAGCAGCGGCAGCAGGCTCTGCCCGCCGGCCAGCACCTTCGCCTCCTCGCCGCCCTCGGCGAGCGCGCGGACCGCCTCGTCGACGCTGGTCGGCCGGACGTAGTCGAATGCCGGGGGGATCATGCGGAGGCCTCCATTCCGGACCGGACCGCCCGCCACACCCGCTCCGGGGTGCAGGGCATCCGGACGTCGTCGACGCCGAAGGGCCGCAGCGCGTCCACGATCGCGTTGACCACGGCCGGCGTCGAGGCGATGGTGCCCGCCTCGCCGACGCCCTTGACCCCGAGGGGGTTCGTGGTGGACGGCGTCTCGGTCCGCTCGGTGGTGAACTCGGGCAGGTCGGGCGCCGAGGGCACGAGGTAGTCGGCCATCGTGCCGGAGACGAGGTTGCCCTCGTCGTCGTAGACGGCCTCCTCGTACAGGGCCTGCGCGATGCCCTGCGCGAGCCCGCCGTGCACCTGTCCCTCGACGATCGTCGGGTTGACGACCTTGCCGACGTCGTCGACGCAGACGTAGGACCTGATCCGGGTCTGCCCGGTCTCGGTGTCGACCTCGACGGCGCACAGGTGGGTGCCGTGCGGGTAGGAGAAGTTCTCCGGGTCGAGCAGGTGCTCGGCGTTGATGCTCGGCTCCAGGCCGTCGGGGAGATCGTGCGAGGTGAACGTCTCGAAGGCGATCTCCTGGATGGTCTTGCGGGCGTCCGGGGAGCCCTTCACGGAGAACACCCCGCCCGAGAACTCCAGGTCCTGCTCGCTCGCCTCCAGCAGGTGCGCGGCGATCTTCCGGGCCTTGTCGACGACCTTCACCGCCGCGTGGTGCACGGCGGAACCGCCCACCACGAGCGAGCGCGAGCCGTAGGTGTCCATGCCCTGCGGGGCCGCCTTGGTGTCGCCGTGCACCACCTCGACGTCCTCGAAGGGCACGCCCAGCACGTCGGCGGCGATCTGGCTCCAGCTGGTGACATGGCCCTGGCCGTGCGGGCTGGTGCCGGTGATCACCTCGACCTTGCCGGTGGGCAGCATGCGGATGCTCGCCGCCTCCCAGCCGCCGGCCGCGTACCTGAGGTCGCGCAGCACCCGGCTCGGTGCCAGGCCGCACATCTCGGTGTACGTCGACACGCCGATGCCGAGCCGTACGGTGTCGCCCCGGCTGTTGCGGTCGGCCTGCTCGGCGCGGAGCTTGTCGTAGTCGAACAGCGCGAGCGCCTTCTCGGTGGCCGCCTCGTAGTTGCCGGTGTCGTAGGTCAGGCCCGCGATCGAGGTGTACGGGAACTCCTCGTGCCCGATCCAGTTCCGGCGCCGCAACTCCACCGGGTCCAGGCCGAGTTCGTGGGCGAGCTCGTCCATGATCCGTTCGATGGCGTACGTCGCCTCCGGGCGCCCGGCGCCCCGGTAGGCGTCGGTCGGCGTCCGGGTCGTGAAGACGCCGGTGCAGGTGAAGTCGTAGGAGTCCATCTTGTAGATCGCCGGGTACATGAAGGCGCCGAGGATCGGGATGCCCGGGGTGACGAGCATCAGGTAGGCGCCCATGTCGGTCAGCAGGTCGACCTTGAGGCCGAGCAGCTTGCCGTCCCGGTTCGCGGCGATCTCGATGTCCTGGATCATGCCGCGGCCGTGGTGCGTGGCCAGGTAGCCCTCGGAGCGGGACTCGGTCCACTTCACGGGGCGGCCGATGCGGCGGGCGACCGCGAGCGCGAGGGCCTCCTCGCCGTACACCTGGAGCTTGGAGCCGAAGCCGCCGCCGACGTCGGGGGCGATCACCCGGATCTTGTGCTCGGGGATGCCGGTGACCACGGCCATCATCACCCGCAGGATGTGCGGGATCTGCGTCGCGGAGTACAGCGTGTACTCGCCGGAGGCGGCCAGCGGGGTGACGACGACCGCGCGGGGCTCCATCGCGTTCGGGATGAGCCGCTGGTGGACGTAGCGGCGCTTGACCGTCACCTCGGCGCGCTGCCGTACCGAGTCGAAGTCCTCGCCGGTCTTCAGCGGCCAGACGTAGCAGCGGTTGGTGCCCTTGTCGGAGTGGACCAGCGGGGAGTCGTCGGCGAGCGCGGCCTCCAGGTCCAGCACCGGCGGCAGCGGGTCGTAGTCGACCTCGATCGCCTCCAGGGCGTCCGTGGCCGCGTACCGGTCGCGGGCCACGACCAGGGCCACCGGGTCACCGGCGTGGCGCACCTCGTCGACGGCGATGGGCGGGTGGTCGGGCAGCACGATGTCCTCGGTCACCGGCCACGCGCACGGCAGCGAGTTCAGCCCCTCGGCGAGGTCGGCCCCGCTGAACGCGGCCACGACGCCGGGGCGTTCGAGCGCGGGCGAGACGTCGACGCGGGTGATGCGGGCGTGGGCCATAGGGCTGCGCAGGATCGCCATGTGCAGCAGGCCGTTGACGCTGATGTTGTCGGTCCAGTTGGTCTGGCCGGTGATCAGCCGGGCGTCCTCCTTGCGGGGCCGGGCGCGGCCGACCTCGCCCTGCACGGCCTGGTCGGTCATGCCGGGACCTCCTCTTCGGACGCGGCCTGCACGGCGCGCACGATGTTCTGGTAGCCGGTGCACCGGCAGAGGTTGCCCTCCAGGGCGTGCCGGATCTCGTCCGTGGTGGGGTGCGGGTGCTCGCGCAGCAGGTCGCGGGCGGCCATCAGCATCCCCGGGGTGCAGTAGCCGCACTGCAGGGCGTGCTTGTCGTGGAAGGCCCGCTGGAGCGCGGTCAGCTCGCCGTCGTGGGCGAGCCCCTCGACCGTCGTCACCTCGCTGCCGTCGGCCTGGACGGCGAGCACCGAGCAGCTCTTGACGCTGACGCCGTCCAGCTCGACCGTGCAGGCCCCGCAGTTGGAGGTGTCGCAGCCGATCGGTGTGCCGGTCAGGCCGAGGCGGTCGCGCAGGTAGTGGACCAGCAGGAGGCGGGGCTCCACGTCGTCCTCGTACGTCGTGCCGTCCACCTTCACCGAGATGTGGGTCATGTGCCCTCCAGGGACTGAGCGGGCCGAGTGAGGGAGCGAGGGGAAACAACGAACGATCGTGATGTACGTCACTCTAAGACCGCCCGCGTGAGGCGGCGAGTGCTCCGGCGCGGTTCGTTGAGCGTTAATCCATTGCCGGTGCCGTCGCGGCTCTGCTGCACTCGTGGGGACCGGCCGTCCCACCACGAGGAGCCCTCATGCGCACTGCGTCCATGTCCACCCAGGAAGGAACCCCTCCCATGACGAAGGACATGACGCTCGGTGCATCTGCTCAACCTCGGAATCCTCGCGCACGTAGACGCCGGTAAGACCAGCCTCACCGAGAGGCTGCTGTACTCCGTCGGGGTGATCGACGAGATCGGCAGCGTCGATCACGGCAGCACCCGGACCGACACCCTCGCGCT
>NZ_JAMGBF010000024.1 GCF_023516615.1 Streptomyces panaciradicis | reverse complement strand
GACCGCCCTGGGCGCCCGCACCGGCCGCCTGACGGCGGGCCGCGGCCGCACCGGCGGCTGCCTGCGCGGCGGCGGGACCGCCGACGGCACCGGCGCCCTGACCGGGCTTGCCCTGCGGCTTCTTGCCGCCCTGGGCGACGTCCACGGGCAGCATGACCAGCGCGGTCGTACCACCGGAGTCGGACGGGCGCAGCTGGATGCGGATGCCGTGGCGCTGGGACAGCCGGCCGACCACGAACAGACCCATGCGGCGGGAGACGGAGACGTCCACGGTGGGCGGCGAGGCGAGCCGCTCGTTGATCGCCGCGAGGTCCTCGGGGGAGAGGCCGATACCGGTGTCGTGGATCTCGATCAGGACGCGGCCGTCGGGCAGCGCGTGACCGGTGACCTTGACCTTGGTCTGCGGCGAGGAGAAGGAGGTC
>NZ_JAMGBF010000239.1 GCF_023516615.1 Streptomyces panaciradicis | reverse complement strand
CAGCCTCACCGAGAGGCTGCTGTACTCCGTCGGGGTGATCGACGAGATCGGCAGCGTCGATCACGGCAGCACCCGGACCGACACCCTCGCGCTGGAGCGGCAGCGCGGCATCACCATCAAGTCCGCCGTCGTCTCCTTCCCCGTCGACGGCGCCACGGTCAACCTCATCGACACCCCCGGCCACCCGGACTTCATCGCCGAGGTGGAGCGGGTGCTCGGCGTGCTCGACGGCGCCGTGCTCGTCGTCTCGGCCGTCGAGGGCGTCCAGGCGCAGACCCGCGTCCTGATGCGGACCCTGCAGCGGCTGCGCATCCCGACCCTGCTGTTCGTGAACAAGATCGACCGCCGCGGGGCCGACGGCGAACGCGTCCTGCGCGCGATCCGGGAGCGGCTCACACCGGCGATCGTGCCGATGGGTGAGGCGCACGGCCCGGGGACGCCCGGGGCGCGCTTCGTCGCGGGGCTCGGGGCGGGGGCGGCGGACGTGCTCGCCGACCATGACGAGAGGCTGCTGGAGGAGTACGTCGAGCACGGCGCCCTGTCACCTTCCACCGTCCGCGAGGCCCTCGCCGCCCAGTCCCGCTCCGCCCTCGTCCACCCCGTCTACTTCGGCTCCGCCGTCACCGGGGCGGGCGTCGACGCCCTGATCTCCGGCATCCGGGACCTGCTGCCGCCGGCCGGCGGCGACCCCGACGGGCCGGTCTCGGGCACCGTCTTCAAGGTCGAACGCGGGCCGGCGGGGGAGAAGGTGGCCTACGCCCGGATGTTCTCCGGCACCCTGCGCGTCCGCGACCGCGTGCCCTTCGGGGAGGGGCGGGAGGGTGGCACGGTCCGCGAGACGGGCCGGGTCACCGCGGTCAGCGTCTTCGACCACGGCACCGACGTGCGCGTGGACGCCGTCCCGGCCGGCCGGATCGCCCGGCTGTGGGGGCTGGCCGACATCAGGATCGGCGACGCCCTCGGCGAACCCCGCAAGGACTGCGGGCACTTGTTCGCGCCGCCGACCCTGGAGACGGTCGTCGTGCCGGGCCCCGGTGCGGACGGTCGCCGGCTGCACACCGCCCTCACCCAGCTCGCCGAACAGGACCCGCTGATCGGCCTGCGCCACGACGAGGTGCGCCAGGAGCTGTCCGTGTCCCTGTACGGCGAGGTGCAGAAGGAGGTCGTCCAGGCCACCCTGGCCGACGAGTTCGGGCTCGACGTCGGTTTCCGCGAGTCCACGGTCATCTGTGTCGAGCGGCCGATCGGCACGGGCGCGGCGGTCGAGTTCAACAAGAAGGGCGCCAACCCCTTCCTCGCCACCGTCGGACTGCGCGTCGAGCCCGCCCCCGCCGGCACGGGCGTCGGCTTCCGGCTGGAGGTGGAGCTCGGCTCCATGCCGTACGCCTTCTTCAAGGCCGTCGAGGACACCGTCCGCGAGACCCTCGGACAGGGCCTGCACGGCTGGCAGGTCGGCGACTGCACCATCACCATGACCCACTGCGGCTACTCGCCCCGGCAGAGCCACGCCCACCAGGGCTTCGACAAGAGCATGTCGAGCACCGGCGCCGACTTCCGCGGGCTGACGCCGCTCGTCCTGATGGCGGCGCTGCGGCGGGCCGGCACCCGCGTCCTGGAGCCGATGCACCGCTTCCGCGTCGAGGCGCCTGCCGACACCCTGGGCGCCCTGCTGCCGGTGCTGGCCGCCTCGCGGGCCGTGCCCCGTACGACCGAGACGCGCGGAGCGGTCTGCGTGCTGGAGGGCGAGGTCCCGGCCGGAGAGGTGCACGTGCTCGGGCGGCGACTGCCCGGTCTCACGCGCGGGGAGGGCGAGTGGGAGAGCGCCTTCGACCACTACGCGCCGATCACCCACGGAACCGTTCCGGAACGCCCGCGCACCGACCACAACCCCCTCGACCGCAGGGAGTACCTGTTGAACGTGACGCGTCGAGTGGGCAGTTGAGGCGGCCGGGAAAGGCGCGTGCCGAAAAAACCTGAAACTTACTCAAGAGTCAGAAGTATTGACGGTGCCCGGAAAGGGTCAGACTGTAGTGGACATGCCGAATATCCGGACGCGTCTGCTCGTTGTCCTGGTTGTCCTCTTCGGATCTCTCGCGGTGGCGGGCGTCCCGTCCGCCACCGCCGCCACCCTCCCCGACTCCCTCTGGTTCGACGAGTCCCCCCTGACCGTGCAGAACGGCCGGTTCGTCGACGGAAACGGCCGCGAGGTCGTGCTGCGCGGCTACAACGTCTCCGGCGAGACCAAGCTGGAGGAGAACAGCGGCCTGCCCTTCGCCTCGGTCGCCGACGCCAGGAAGTCGGCCACCGCGCTGCGCGCCCTCGGCGGCGGCAACTCCGTCCGCTTCCTGCTGTCCTGGGCGTACGCCGAGCCCACCCGGGGCACGCTCGACACGGCCTACCTGGCCGCTGCCACCGACCAGATGCGGGCCTTCCTCGACGCCGGCATCCGCGTCTACCCCGACTTCCACCAGGACCTCTACTCCCGCCACCTGTTCAACTCGGGCAGCTGGTACACGGGCGACGGCGCCCCCAAGTGGGCCGTCGACCTGGGGAGTTATCCGCAGGAGTCGTGCGGCATCTGCCTCTTCTGGGGGCAGAACATCACCCAGAACCAGGCCGTGACCAAGGCGCAGTACGACTTCTGGCACAACGCCTACGGCGTGCAGGACTCCTTCCTGGACACCGCCCAGAAGACCATGGCCTACGTCCGGCAGCACCTCGGTGACGCGGAGTTCGCGGGCATCGTGGGCTTCGACCCCTACAACGAGCCCTACGCCGGCAGCTACGACTCGGGCCAGACCAGCCGCACCTGGGAACAGAACCTGCTGTGGCCCTTCTACCAGCGGTTCCGTGCCCGGATGGACGCGGCCGGCTGGCAGGACAAGCCCGCCTTCGTCGAGCCGAACCTCTTCTGGAACGCCAACATCGCCTCCCAGAAGCAGGAGGGCGGCCTGCTCGACGCGGGCACGCTCGGCTCGCGCTACGTCTTCAACACCCATTTCTACGACCAGAAGGCCATCTCCGGCATCCTGATGTGGGGCAACGCCTCCGACGGTCAGTACGCGAGCGACTTCGGCACGGTCCGTGACCGCGCCTCGGCCGCCGGAACGGCCGCCGTGGTCAGCGAGTTCGGCCATCCGCTGTCGGGATCGACGGCCGGCAAGGCCCCGACGGTCGACAAGGCGATGTACCAGGCACTCGACTCCCGTCAGCCAGGCTCGAGTTGGTGGAGCAACCCGTCCGCGTCCGGCCCGGTGCTCTCCGGCAACCAGTGGCAGTGGGACCTCTACAACGGCCGCCATCACGAGCTCATGAACGGCAATCCCGACAAGGTGCGGACCTCCGGGGACGCCTGGAACGACGAGGACCTCTCGGCGGTGAGGCTCGACGACTCGGGCGCGGTGACGCTTCGTCAGGACGCCCGGCTCCTCGACCGTGTCTACCCCGCCGCCACGGCCGGTACGACCCTCGCCTTCACCTACGAGGACCGCTCCCGTGACGGTTCGACGACCCTGACCTGGAACCCGGTGCCGAACTCGCTGCCGAACGTGGCGCAGTTGGTGGGCTCGGGCCAGTACGGGCTGCTGGTGTGGCGGTCGGGCGGCGGCTCGGCGCCCACGGAACTGCACCTGCCCGCCTCTTTCCCGACCGCCGGCACCACAGTCGTCTCCGACCTCGGTGCGGTGTACGGTCCACCGGCCTACACGGCCTCGGCCCCGGTCGCGGCGGCTCCCGAACCGGGCGGCACGGGCAGCCGGCGGCTGCTGCTGACCGACGCGGACTCGGGTGTCCTGCACTACGCGCTGGTCACCAACGGGGCGACGGCGCCCTCGGCGGCCCTGCTGTCCGCGGCGCGGTCCGAGCTGGCGTCCTGGGTGGCGGCCCGCTTCTGACCGGCTCGGCCCGTGCGACGGCGCCGGACCGTGCGGTCCGGCGCCGTCGGCGCGCGGTCAGCTCGCGGACGGACCCGTCCAGTCGGCCTGGACGTGGCCCAGCCGCACGCGCTGCGGGTGGTCGCCGACGGCCACGGACGTGACCTTCTGGCCGGTGGCGAAGTCGATCGCCGTGATCTGGTCGGCGCCGCTCTCGGAGATGACGCAGTCCTTGCCGTCACCGCTGACGGTGGCCCAGTACGGGGTGGACGCCGTGACGAGCGGCCCCTCCTGGAGGGTGGCCCGGTCGACGACGGTGGCGTAGTTGTCCATCGTCCCGGCGACGCACAGCTTGGTGCCGTCGGGGCTCATCGAGATGCCGTGGTGGCGCGAGTCCAGCAGCCAGGTGGTGCGGTCGGTGCTGGTCGCCGGGTTCGCGGGCAGCGTCTTGACCCGGGTGATCTTGTCGGTGGCGATGTCGTACTCCAGGAAGCCGTTGAAGAACGACACCTGGAAGTACATCTTCGACCAGTCGGGGGTGAACGCGGCCGGGCGGACCGCGTCGGAGAAGTTCTTCAGGCCGATCGCGTCCAGCCGGTCGCGCATGTCGATGGTCTTGACGGTCTTGTACGTGGTGGCGTCGACGACGGTGATGTGGCGGTCGCCCTTGGTCCAGTCCGCCGACGGGTCGTCGAGCGAGCTGGTGACCTCGCCGATCGACATGTTCCAGATGTACTTGCCGCCGTTGGTGAAGACGTTCTCGTGCGGCTTGTCCCCGGTGCCGAACTCCCCGAGTTCCTTGCCGGTGTTGATGTCCAGCACCTGCACCTTGTTCGCGGTGGACGCCGAGACCGCGACCCTGGTGCCGTCGGGGGAGACGGCCATGTGGTCGGCGCGGTAACCGGCCACCGGGAAGCGCCAGTTGATCTTGTCGGTGGCCAGGTCGATGGAGACGACGTCGGCGAAACTGGGCCGGGAGACCACCACCGACCGGCCGTCCGGGGTGGAGTACATGTCGTCGACGTACTGGTCGTGGCCCTGGCCGACCTGGTTGCGGATCGCCGTGTAGTAGATCCACTTGATGGGGTCGGCGTTGATCTCCGCGATGCGCTGCGCCTTGTCGGGGACGACGTTGATCTCCCCGACCTTGGCGAAGTCGCCGGAGGACTTCAGGACGGTGGCGGTGCCGTCCCAGTTGTTGCCCACGAACAGCACCTCGCGCAGCGCCGCGGACGAGTCCGCGGTGGCGGCGGTCGCGGGCACGGAGACGGTCAGGGCGAGGGCGGCGGCTACGGAGCAAAGGTGCCTGGATCTGAGGGCAGGCATGACTGCTCCCTCCTCTGGATGACGTGGCGACAGGGGCATGCCAAATGAAGACGGCTCGCGGAATCTGAAAACAACGGCGTTCAGACTCTTACTTACTGGAAAGTAAGGAAGGGGTGGCCTTCTCCACAAGACTGCGTACACGACAAAATCAAGGGATCACTCGACAGGGAGGTCCCGTGACGGGGAGGCTCAAGGCGCCGACCGGGCGGTACGGCGGCAAGTCCGCCGCTCAGCGGCAGGCCGAGCGGCGCGGCAGATTCCTGGACGCCGCACTCGAGCTGTTCGGCGCCGACCCCGGCTACCGGGCCACGACGGTGGCGGCGCTCAGCGAGGCCGCCGGGCTGTCCACCCGGCAGTTCTACGAGGAGTTCCGCACCCTGGAGGACGTACTGGCCGCCCTCCATCTGCAGGTCAACGGCTGGGCCGAGGAGGCGGTGGTGGCCGCGCTCGCAGAGTCCCGGGACCGGACGATCGACGAGCGCGTGACCGCGCTCTTCCGCGCCTACGCCGCGAACATCACCAGCGACCACCGCCGCATCCGGATCGCCTTCGTCGAGATCATCGGCGTCAGTCCGCGCATGGAGGAGCAGCGCCTGGCCCGCCGCGCCCACTGGGTCGACCTCATCTGCGCCGAGGCCGAGACGCTGGCCGCGCGCGGCGAGGCGGCGCCGCGCGACTACCGCCTCGCCGCGACGGCCTTCATCGGCAGCGTCAACGGCCTGCTGCACGACTGGAGCGCGGGGTGGGTGGACGCGACCCTGGACGAGGTCGTGGACGAACTGGTCCGCCAGCTGCTGGGCATCCTGCGGCCGCCGGGGTGGGAGCCCGCCGCCGGGTGAGGTCACCACGCACGACGGTCCGGCGCCTCAGAGCCGCCGCCCGCCCACCTCCCACTGAACCAGGGCCCGCTACAGCAGCGGTGCCACCAGCACGGTGACGGCCGCGGCCGCGGCGCATGCCAGCAGCCAGCCGGCCAGCAGGCGGCGCCGCAGACCGCGGTAGGCCTCCTCGTACTCGCCCCGCACCGCGCGGGCCCGCTCGGCCGTGAGCTCCCAGGAGGAGCGGGCGAGGGCGAGGTACTCCGCCTCGAAACGCCGCTCGATCTCCTCCCGTTGAGCCCGGGTCAGCCAGTCGAAGGGGGCGGTGAACCGCGCTGCGGCCGCGCGGCCGTCCCCACGGGCGGCGGCGATCAGCAGGTGCCCCTCGACCTCGTTGACCAGCACGCGCGCGTCCTCGCCCCTCATGACGTCGCCAACTCCCGCGCAGGCGCGGCATCCTGGCCGTGGTGCAGGTCGAACGCCGGGGACTCGGACCGGATGCGGGGCAGCGAGGCGAAGTTGTGGCGCGGGGGCGGGCAGGACGTCGCCCACTCCAGCGAACGGCCGTAACCCCACGGGTCGTCCACCTCGACCTTCTCGCCGTACTTCGCCGTCTTCCACACGTTGTAGAAGAACGGCAGGAACGACATGCCCAGCAGGAACGAGAAGACCGAGGACACCGTGTTGAGCGTGCTGAGCCCCTCCACCGCGAGATAGTCGGGAATGCGGCGCTGCATGCCCTCGGCGCCCAGCCAGTGCTGCACCAGGAA
>NZ_JAMGBF010000238.1 GCF_023516615.1 Streptomyces panaciradicis | reverse complement strand
GCCGCCCTGCGCCCCGCCCTGCTGCCCCGTGCGCTGGGACACGGCACGGAAGGTCATGGTGCCCTCGTCGGCGGCCGGGCCGCCGGGGGCGGGCGTGGCGGAGGAGCCGTCGGCCGCGTCGCCCCGCGGGCCGTCGCCCGCCGTCACCCTGCGGAAGACGAACGTGCCGGGTGAGTCGGCCTCCGAGGGGCCGGTCCGGGCGGGCGGGATCGTCGCCGAGCCGTCGGTGCTGGCCGTGCGGTCCGGGCCGGCGGACGCAACACGGGGGTCGGCGCCCCAGGAGACGCGGCGGTCCTGGTCGCCGCCGAAGCCGGACTGCCGGGAGCGGTCGGCGCCCCAGGCGGACGCCGGCTCGGGGCGGCCGCCCTGCGCGGGCTCCGCGGGGGCCGTCGGTCCCGGCTCGGGGTCCTCGTCGAAGAAGTGCGGGCCGGTCTCCTCGACCGGGGGCACCGAGGCGACCTGAGCCTGTGCGGGGACCGGGCCCGATCCGGGCGGCGGGTCGAGCGCCTCGCCGTCCGACGGCGCCGGACGGCTGGTGCCCGGTACCCAGGCGGCACCGTTCCAGTACCGGACATATCCAGGAATGGACGGGTCCGGGTAGTACCCTTCGCGGGGCCTGTCGTCGCCGGGGGCCGGGGATGGGGCGCTCATGTCCGTCGTCCCGTATCTGCTCGCGGGTGAATAGAGGGGCCACCACATCTATCAGACCGGCGCGAGCCGTACCCCCGGTCCCGCTGGACCCACCCTTTTCCGGGCAACCTCGCGCACCGGATTCACACGCTCGGAAAAAACTTCTCCGAACCCGCGTAATGGTCGCGGCCCCACCCCTCTCTCCCCTGTACGGCCCCGCCCACGGGGCCCCGTACACCTGACCGAGAGAGGAACCGGACGTCATGCACTACACCGTCGTGGAACGCGAGTTGGAACTCAGGCTGATCCTGTCGCCGGAACGCGGCATCCCGGTGCCGGCCCGGCTCAGCTACCGCACCGACGACCCCTACGCCGTGCACGTCGCCTTCCACATCCACTCCGAGCAGCCGGTGGACTGGACGTTCGCGCGCGAGCTGCTGGTGGAGGGGGTGTTCCGGCCGTGCGGGCAAGGTGACGTGCGCGTGTGGCCGACGAAGACCGAGGGGCGCGGTGTCGTGCTGATGGCGCTGAGTTCACCGGACGGGGACGCCCTGCTGGAGGCGCCCGCCGCGCAGGTGTCCGCCTGGCTGGAGCGGACGCTGCGGGTGGTGCCGCCGGGGACCGAGGGCGGGCAGCTGGGGATCGACGACGCGCTCGACCAGCTGCTCGCCCGGTGACCGCGCCGCTGCCCCGGTCAGAAGAGCTTGCCGGGGTTGAGGATGCCCAGCGGATCGAAGACCTGCTTGATCTGCCGTTGCATCTCGACCCCGACCGGCCCGATCTCGCGCGCCAGCCACTCCTTCTTCAGCACGCCCACGCCGTGTTCGCCGGTGATCGTGCCGCCGAGCTGCAGGCCGAGGGCCATGATCTCGTCGAAGGACTCGCGGGCGCGCCGGGACTCGTCGGGGTCGGCCGCGTCGAAGCAGACGGTGGGGTGGGTGTTGCCGTCGCCGGCGTGCGCGCAGACGCCGATGGTGAGGTCGTACTTCTCGGCGATCCGCTCCACGCCCTGCAGCATCTCGCCGAGCCTGGAGCGGGGCACGCACACGTCGTCGATCATCGTCGTGCCCTTGACCGCCTCCAGCGCGGTCAGCGACAGCCGCCGCGCCTGGAGGAGGAGTTCGGACTCGGCGGCGTCGTCGGCGGGCACCACCTGGGTGGCGCCGGCGGCCTCGCACAGGGCGCCGACGGCGGCGAGGTCGGCGGCGGGGTCCGGGGTGTCGAAGGCGGCCAGCAGCAGCGCCTCCGTGCTCTCGGGCAGGCCCATGTGCGCGAGGTCGTTGACGGCCTTGACCGTCGTACGGTCCATGAGTTCGAGCAGCGAGGGGACGTGGCCGCCGGCCATGATCCGGCACACCGCGTCGCAGGCGGCCGTCGCGGAGGGGAACTCGGCGGCCAGCACGAGCTGTTCGGGCGGCTGCGGCTTGAGCGCCAGGACCGCCCGGACGACGATGCCGAGGGAGCCCTCGGAGCCGACGAAGAGGCGGGTGAGGTCGTAGCCGGCGACGCCCTTGGCGGTGCGGCGGCCGGTGGACATCAGGCGGCCGTCGGCGAGGACGACGTCGAGGCCGAGGACGTACTCCGCCGTGACGCCGTACTTGACGCAGCACAGGCCGCCCGAGGCGGTGCCGATGTTGCCGCCGATCGTGCACATCTCCCAGCTGGAGGGGTCGGGCGGGTAGTACAGGCCGTGTTCGTTGACCGCGCGGGAGAGCGTGGCGTTGACGACGCCGGGTTCGACCACGGCGATGCGGTCGACCGGGTTGATCTCCAGGATGCGGTCCATCTTGGTCAGGGACAGCGCGATGCTGCCCTCGGAGGTGTTGGCGCCGCCGGACAGGCCGGTGCGGGCGCCCTGCGGGACGACGGGGACGCGCAGTTCGGTGGCGATGCGCATGACGTGCTGCACCTGCTCGACGGTGCGGGGCAGCACGACCACGGCCGGGGGGCCGGCGGGACAGAAGCTGGCCATGTCGTTGGCGTAGGACGCCGTGACGTCGGGGTCGATCAGGACGGCCTCGGCGGGCAGACCGGTCAGGAGCCGGTCGACGAGGTTTCCGGTGGCTGCGTCGGAGGGCGCTTCGATACGGCTCATGATCACAGCGTCGCACCCGGGGCCATCGGTGTGAACCCCGTCTACGGCAGTGGACGTATGCCGGGTGTGGTCGTCGTACTGGCGCAGAGTGAGCGGCATGGAGAAGGAGCAGGAGGAACGGCGTCCGCGGACCGGCGGGCGGCTGCTGATCGCCGCACTCGCCGGGTCCCTGGTGCTCGGCGCGGCGGTGGCGCTGTGGCCCTGGGAACGGCCCGTGACCAGGCCCGTCGTCGCTCCGGCGGCGGGCGCGCAGGCGCTGTCGGCCGTCGTCGCGGGGGTGCCGGCCGGGCTGCCGGAACTGGGCATGCTGATCGGGGAGCGGGAGGCGTGGGTGCGGGGGCATCCGCGGGACGCGCGGGCCTGGGCGGTGCTGGGGGACGCGTACGTGGAGCAGGGGCGCAGGACCGCGGACGCGGCGGAGTATCCGCGGGCCGAGCAGGCGCTGCGGACCTCGCTGCGGGTGGCGGGGGCGCGCAAGGACGTGCGGGTCGCGGCGCTGGACGGGATGGCGGCGCTGGCGAACGCCCGCCGGGACTTCCCGGCCGCGCGGGCCTGGGGCGAGACGGCGCTGAAGGTGGACCCGAAGCGGTGGACGACGTATCCGCCGCTGCTCGACGCCTACACCGGGCTCGGTGACTACAAGGCGGTCAAGCGGACCCTGGACCGGCTGCTGGAGCTGCACGGCGGACCGGCCGTGCGGGCGCGGGCGGCGGCCGTCTACCGCGACCGGGGCTGGCGGGAGGACGCGGCGGCCCAGCTGTCCGACGCGGCCGCGGGGGCGTCGTCGCCGGCCGAGCGGGCCGCGTGGCTGGAGCGGGCGGGGGAGCTGTCCTTCGAGCGCGGGGACCTGCAGGACGCGCTGCGGCGTTTCCAGGAGGCGGTGCGGATCGATCCCGACCAGCGGGCGGCGCTGGCCGGGCAGGGGCGGACGCTGGCCGCGCTGGGGCGGGCGACGGAGGCCCTGAATGCCTACCGGGTGGCCCTGGCCAAGCAGCCGTGTCCCCAGTACGCCCTGGAACTGGGCGAGTTGTACGAGTCGCTGGGGCTCGGCGAGGCGGCCCGGGTGGAGTACGACGCCGTGCGGGCGCGGGTGCGCGAGGTGGCCGAGGCGGGGGTCGACGAGACGCTGGTGCTCGGGCGGCTGGAGGCCGACCACGGGGACGCCCGGGCCGCCGTGCAGCTGCTGCGCGCCGAGTGGCGCAAGCAGCCCGGCATCGAGGTGGCCGACGCGCTGGGCTGGGCGCTGCACCGGGCCGGGCAGGACAAGGAGGCGCTGCGGTTCGCGACGGCGGCGACCGATCCGGTGCACGGGGGCGGGGTGCGCAGCGCGCTGTACGCGTACCACCGGGGCATGATCGAGAAGGAGTCGGAGCTGCCCGGGTCCGCCCGGCGGCACCTGCAGGAGGCGCTGCGCGTCAACCCGTACTTCTCCCCGCTGCAGGTCCCCTCGGCGCGGCAGGCGCTGGCGGCACTGGGCGAGCCGCCGGACGTGCCGGTGCCGGGCGGCGAGGAGGACAAGGACACTCAGGACGAGGAGGGCTGAGTCATACGGGGGCCGTGCCGATGAGCGCGTTGCGGGTCACCAGCGCGGCCAGCTGCTCCTCACCCAGCTCCCGCGTGCCCTCGGGCCGGCGCGGCAGCACCATGTAGCGGGTCTCGGCGCTGGAGTCCCACACGGTGATGTCCGTGCCGGCCGGCAGTTCCAGGCCGAACTCCGCGAGCACCGCCCGTGGTTCCCGCACCACCCGGGAGCGGTAGGCCTCGGACTTGTACCAGCTGGGGGACGGGCCGAGCAGGCGCAGCGGGTAGCAGGAGCACAGGGTGCAGACGATGACGTTGTGGGTCGTCGCGGTGTTCTCGACGACCCTCAGCCGCTGGTACGAGCCCTCCATGAAGCCGAGTTCACGCACCGCGGCCGTCCCGTCCGCCAGCAGGCGGGACCTGAACTCCTCGTCCACCCAGGCCCGCGCGACGACCCGCGCCCCGTTCGCCGGTGTCGCCCCGGTGAGGGTCGCGTCGATGATCTCGTCGAGGCGGGCGCCGGAGAGGACGCCCTTGTCCTCCAGCAGGGTCTCCAGGCGTCGTACCCGGCGGGCGATCGTCGCGTCGGAGTGGTCACCGCTCATGCCCGTGGTCCTCTTCCAGATAGCTTTCCCACAGATCCAGTACGACGTGGTGGTCGCCCTCGCCCCACAGGTCGCGGGCCGCGAACCGGACCGCGTAGACCTGCTCCACCGGCGCGTCCCCGCGGCCCTGGGCGCTGACGTCGGCCAGTTCCGCGGGTCCCTCCGGCTCGATCACGACGCCCCGTTTGCCGCGGGCGTAGCGCGGCAGGCGGGTGTGGTGGGGCGGGTCGTGGGGGAAGGTGCGGACGCGGGTGCCGGGCGGGAAGCGGTCAGCCGGCATCGAGCTCACCCGGCCTCAGCACGCCCTTGCGTTCCAGCAGGATGCGGATCGCCTCGAACCAGCGCTCGTAGTACGACGTCGTCAGGTACTCCGCCGGCGGCATGGACTCGATCGCGTCGCGGAACTCGTTGGTGTTGAACAGCCCTTGCTCGCGCAGGGCGTTGAGCATCCCGACGACCCGGGCCTCCCAGTCGGCGTGGAAGGGTTCGGCGTCGTCGGTGATGTCGACGGCGCCGAAGCCCTGCGTTCCGCCCACGTCGTTGATCCTGGCCATGCGCCAAGGCTACGACGCGGTTCAGTCGCTGTCCTCCTTGACGAAGATGGAGAAGCGGCGCGCGCCGAGGTCCCCGGAGGCGAAGCCGATGTGCACCTTCGGGTCGGAGCCGGCGCGCACCGCGACGCCCTCCGGCTCGCGGTGGGTGAGGTTGTAGCCGGCCTGGGTGCGCTGCTGCTGGAGCAGTTCGCCGGTGGCGACGGAGACGCTGGAGACGTAGGAGTTGCCGTGTCCTGCGGCCGGGTTGGTGGTGGTGTTGTAGGCGGTGCCGGCGAGCTGGTAGACGGCGTCGCGGTACAGGGCGTAGCCCTGGAACGGGATCGTGGGGTCGGGGTGGGCGCCGACCTGGGCGAAGTCGGCGATCGGGTCGCCGTAGTCGCGGGCCGTGAAGGCGTCGAGGTCCCAGACGCGGTAGCGGGGCCTGTTCGCCGGGTCGCGGTAGCGGACGGCGATGCGGCCGGAGTCCTGGCAGACCGAGGGCTGGTTGTTGGTGGAGCCCGCTATCGGCTTGCGGATCCTGACGTTCGCGGCGGTGCGGGTGGCGCCGTCGGCGAAGTGGAAGCGGGTGACGCCCTGGCCGTAGCCGTGGACGGCGGCGGCCTCGGTCCAGATCCAGGTGGAGCCGTCCTCGGCGTCGCGCTGGACGCCCATGCTGACGCCGTGGCCGAAGCCCTTGAGGTACATGTGGCCGAGCCGGTCGCCTTTGTAGTCCAGCTTGTTGAGGCACAGATCGCCGGCCGCGTGGCCGGTGGCGGTGACCTGGAGCACGTACAGGTGCTTGTTCGGCTCGTCGAAGGCGAACGACTGCAGCACCGTCGGCTCCTTGAGCGTGGCCTTCTGCCACAGCCAGCGAACCGACGGCACCGCGAGGTTGATCGCAGAGGTCACTGGAGTTCCCCGAGTCCTGTGGGCGCCCCTTCGGCACCCGCAGGACTCGAGGGTGTCAACCGGTGTTCACCGGTCGCAAGGCTTTGCGCTCACAGGTTTCCGCGCTTGGCCTGCTCCCGCTCGATCGCCTCGAACAGGGCCTTGAAGTTGCCCTTGCCGAAGCCCATCGAGCCGTGCCGCTCGATGAGTTCGAAGAAGACGGTCGGCTTGTCCTGGACCGGCTTGGTGAAGATCTGCAGCAGGTAGCCGTCCTCGTCGCGGTCGGCGAGGATCTTCAGCTCGCGCAGGGTCTCGATCGGCACCCGGGTGTCGCCGACCCACTCGCCGAGGGTGTCGTAGTACGAGTCCGGGGTGTTGAGGAACTCCACGCCGGCCGCCCGCATCGTCCGTACCGTCTGGACGATGTCGTTGGTGTTGAGCGCGATGTGCTGGACGCCCGCGCCGCCGTAGAACTCCAGGTACTCGTCGATCTGGGACTTCTTCTTGGCGATGGCGGGCTCGTTGATCGGGAACTTGACCTTGAGCGTGCCGTCGGCCACCACCTTCGACATCAGCGCGCTGTACTCGGTGGCGATGTCGTCGCCCACGAACTCCTTCATGTTCGTGAAGCCCATGACCTTGTTGTAGAACTCCACCCACTCGTTCATCCGGCCGAGTTCGACGTTGCCGACGCAGTGGTCGATGGCCTGGAAGGTGCGCTGGGCCGGCGGCTCGACGATCGGGGAGGCGGCGACGAAGCCCGGGAGGTAGGGGCCGTCGTAGCCGGTGCGCTCGACCAGGGTGTGGCGGGTCTCGCCGTAGGTCGCGATCGCGGCGAGGACGACCGTGCCGTTGTCGTCCTTCAGCTCGTACGGTTCGGCGACGCTCTTCGCGCCGTGCTCCAGCGCGTAGGCGTACGCGGCGCGGGCGTCCGGGACCTCGATGGCGAGGTCGACCACGCCGTCGCCGTGCTCGGCCACGTGCCGGTCGAGGAAGTGGCCCCAGGCGGTGGCGGGCTTGATGACCGAGGTGAACACGAAGCGGGCGGAGCCGTTCTCGAGCACGTAGCTCGCGGTCTCGCGGCTGCCGTTCTCGGGTCCCGAGTAGGCGACCAGCCGCATGCCGAAGGCGGTGGAGTAGTAGTGCGCCGCCTGCTTCGCGTTGCCCACGGCGAAGACGACCGCGTCCATTCCCTTGACCGGGAAGGGGTCGGCCTGCCGGGCGGTGTCGGGAGTGTGGTGTGTGGTCTGGGTCATAGCCGCAGCCTGATGCGGAGCCGCAAGGTGCGCAATAGTTTGCGTATTCGCTGGACAATCTGTTCAGCGGGAGGGCCGTCGGCGCGGCCTTTCTGTACAGGATGACCATCGCTTTCGGGAGGCTGCTGTGGCGATCGACCAGCTCGACGGCCGGATTCTCGTCCTGCTGGCGCGGGAGCCGCGGATCGGGGTGCTGGAGATGTCCCGGCGGCTGGGGGTGGCGCGCGGGACGGCGCAGGCGCGGCTGGACCGGCTCCAGTCAGGCGGGGTCATCCGGGGCTTCGGGCCCCAGGTCGATCCGGCGGCCCTCGGATATCCGGTCACGGCGTTCGCCACCCTGCAGATCCGCCAGGGCCAGGGCGCCGACGTCCGCGCGCACCTGGCGTCCGTGCCGGAGGTGCTGGAACTGCACACCACCACCGGCAGCGGGGACATGCTGTGCCGGCTGGTGGCCCGCTCCAACGCGGATCTCCAGCGGGTCATCGACCGGGTGGTCGCCATCGACGGCATCGTCCGGGCCGCCACCGCGATCGTGATGGAGAACCCCGTGCCGCTGCGGATCATCCCGCTCGTGGAGCAGGCGGCGCGGGACGCGGAGGGCGGCTAGAGCCTGTCGTTCGGACCGGCTCGGCTTCGCTCGGGCCCGGACCGGGCATCAGCAGGCGGCGACGGAGCCCTTGCCGCTCTCCAGCGCCACCAGCGAGTCCACGGCGCCCTTCAGCGTCGTCACCGGGATCAGCCGCAGCCCCTTCGGCAGCTCGGACTTGGCGTCGGAGCACTCGTCCTTCGGGACCAGGAACACCGTGGCCCCGTCCCGCCGGGCGGCCTGCGTCTTCAGCGCGACACCGCCCACCGCGCCGACCTTGCCGTCGGCGTCGATGGTCCCCGTACCGGCGACGTTGCGGCCGCCCGTGAGGTCCCCGCCGCTGCCGTTGCCGTCGAGCTTGTCGATGATGCCCAGCGTGAACAGCAGCCCCGCGCTGGGCCCGCCCACGTCGGCGAGCTTCAGGGTGACCTTGACGTCCTTGCCGTTCAGATGGAGGTAGTCCAGCGCGGCCTCGGTCGCGGCGTCCTGGGACTCCTTCATCTGCGCGCTGTTGTGCTGCTCGATCTCCTTGGTGGACTGCCCGCTGGGGTAGACGGCGTCGCGCGGCATGACGGCTTTGTCCGTGGCGAACCACGCGGAGAGCACGTCACCGAGGGAGACCCGGGTGTCCGGGTTGGTCGCCTCGATCGTCGTCATCCGCAACTGCCCGCTGGTCGTACGGGTCTTCGCGCCCGAGATCGTGATCACCTGGGTGCCCTTGTTCTCCCCGAGCACGTTCGCGGTCATCCCGGGCTGCGCCAGCGAGAACGGCAGCGGCGCGAAGACCGCGGTGGCGATCAACGCCACGACGGGCAGCGCACAGACGGCGAGGGCCTGGGGGCGTGTGAGGCGAGAGAGCACGGGATCAATCTAACGCGAAGAACCCTTTCGGCCGCCTTCGGGCCGCAGGGCCCGCGGACAGGCTGTTTCCCGCCCGCGGCGGCCCCGCGCACTCGGCCGAGCCGCGGCTCACCGCAGGGCTTCGGCGACCTCCCGTGCCGCGTCCACCACCCGCGGCCCCACCCGCTCGGGCACCGCGTCGGCCAGCATCACGACTCCGACACTCCCCTCGACCCCGGTGACCCCGAGCAACGGCGCCGCGGCGCCACTGGCGCCCGCCTCCAGCTCGCCGTGCGTGAGGGTGTACCCGCACTCCCCCGACGGCTTGGCCCGCGCCGCCAGGATCGCCTTGCCGGCCGCCCCCCGGTCCAGCGGATGCCGGAAGCCCGCCCGGTAGGCCACGTGGTAGTCGGTCCAGGAGGGCTCGACGACGGCGACCGCCAGCGCGTCCGCGCCGTCCACCAGCGTCAGATGAGCCGTCGCCCCTATGTCCTCGGCGAGCGAGCGCAGGGCCGGCAGCGCGGCCTCCCGCACGAGCGGATGCACCTGCCGTCCCAGCCTGAGCACGCCCAGCCCGACCCGGGCACGTCCGCCCAAGTCACGGCGTACCAGGGCGTGTTGCTCCAGCGTGGCGAGCAACCGGTACACCACGGTCCGGTTCACGCCCAGTTTGGTGGAAAGCTCGGTGACGGTCAGCCCATGGTCCGTGTCGGCCAGCAGCTTGAGGACGCGCAGTCCCCGGTCGAGCGTCTGAGAGGTCTCCGCGGTCACGACGCCCACTCCTCCAAGTGGTGAGGTCGGCGACCTCCGAGCGGCAATGCGTCACCGAGTCCCGTCGGCGACGCGCAACAGAGGCCGCCGATCGGCCGGCGACCCGGCCAGTACCGGGCCGCGTCGCTTCACGGCTGCGCTCCGCGGCGGCGCTGCCACGGGGCGTGTGCGTAGCGGGACAGTAGCGAAGGGGGTTCGCTGAGCGGAAGTCTCCGTCCAGAATCCGGGCATGGGACAGGAGGGACTACCTGGGTTTGTCCCGATACGCGCACAGGCCCCACGCGCCCCGGTGGCCGGCCGGGGCGGCGGCGTCACCGCATCCGCGTGGCCCACTCCTGCACCTTGGCGATCCGCTGCCTGAGCTGCCCGGCCGTCGCCTCCGCGCTCGGCGGCCCGCCGCACACCCGCCGCAGCTCGGTGTGGATCACGCCGTGCGGCTTGCCGCTCTGGTGGACGTAGGCGCTGACCATGGTGTTCAGCTGCTTGCGCAGCTCCATCATCTCCTTGTGCGAGACGACGGGCCGCCGCTCGGCCGGCAGCTCCAGCAGGTCGGCCTCGGTGTCCGGCTTCTTGCGGCTGTGCGCGATCTGCCGGGCCTGCCGCTTCTGCAGCAGCAACTGCACCTGGTCGGGCTCGAGGAGGCCCGGGATGCCGAGGTAGTCCTGCTCCTCCTCGCTGCCCGGGTGGGCCTGCATGCCGAACTCGGCACCGTCGTAGAGCACCCGGTCGAAGACCGCCTCGGACTCCAGCGCCTCGAAGGCGAACTGCTCCTGCTCGCCGGTGTCCTCGTCCTGCTCCTTGTTCGCCTCCTCCATCTCCTTCTCGGACTCGGCGTACGGGTCCTCCTCGCCCTCCTTCTTCGGCTTGTCGAGGGCGTGGTCGCGCTCGACCTCCATCTCGTTGGCGAAGGTGAGCAGGTCGGGGACGGTCGGCAGGAACACGGAGGCGGTCTCGCCGCGGCGCCTGGAGCGCACGAAGCGGCCGACGGCCTGGGCGAAGAAGAGCGGGGTGGAGATGGTCGTGGCGTACACGCCGACCGCGAGCCGGGGCACGTCGACGCCCTCGGACACCATGCGGACGGCGACCATCCACCGGTCGTTGCTCTGGCTGAAGTCGTCGATCCGCTTGGAGGCGCCCGCGTCGTCGGACAGCACGAGCGTCGCCCTGGTCCCCGTGATCTCGCGGATGAGCTTGGCGTAGGCGCGCGCGGAGTCCTGGTCGGAGGCGATGACCAGGGCGCCCGCGTCCGGGATGCCCTTCCTGACCTCGGTCAGCCGCTGGTCGGCGGCGCGCAGCACGCTCGGCATCCACTCGCCGCGCGGGTCCAGGGCCGTCCGCCAGGCCTGGCTGATCGCGTCCTTCGTCATCGGCTCGCCGAGCCGCGCGGCGATCTCGTCGCCCGCCTTCGTCCGCCAGCGCATGTTGCCGCTGTAGGAGAGGAAGATGACGGGCCGCACGACGTGGTCGGCGAGGGCGTTGCCGTAGCCGTAGGTGTAGTCGGCGGCCGAGCGCCGGATGCCGTCGTTGCCCTCCTCGTACGTGACGAAGGGGATCGGGTTGGTGTCGGACCGGAAGGGCGTACCGGTGAGCGCCAGGCGGCGGGTGGCCGGCTCGAACGCCTCCAGACAGGCCTCGCCCCACGACTTGGAGTCACCGGCGTGGTGGATCTCGTCGAGGATCACGAGGGTCTTGCGCTGCTCGACCCGGTTGCGGTGCAGCATGGGCCGCACGCCGACACCGGCGTAGGTGACGGCGACGCCGTGGTAGTCCTTGCCGAGCGGGCCCGCGCTGTACTCGGGGTCGAGCTTGATCCCTATCCGCGCGGCCGCCTCCGCCCACTGCTTCTTCAGGTGCTCGGTCGGCGCGACCACGGTCACCTGCTGCACGACGTGGTGGTGCAGCAGCCAGGACGCGAGCGTCAGCGCGAAGGTCGTCTTGCCGGCGCCGGGCGTGGCGACGGCGAGGAAGTCGCGCGGCTGCTCCTGGACGTACTTCTCCATCGCCCCCTGCTGCCAGGCACGCAGCTTGCTGGCGGTGCCCCAGGGGGCGCGGCCGGGGAAGGCGGGAGACAGGTGGTGGGAGTGCGAGGCGGAGCTGGTGGCGGCGGTGGTAGTCACGATCTCCGGGGGTGGGTCGGGCGGCTCGGTCTACGACGGTCGGGGTCCGGCTCGGTGGGCGAGGTCGGGGTGCTCGGCTGGGTATGACAACCGGGCCACCCTACCGGCGGCCCACCGGTGTCGACGCGCGGACAAGGCCGGGTCGCCCGTGGGTGGGACCCACGTCACAACCGCCACCGCCTACGGCCGCCCCCGCAGCCGGGTGGCCACCCAGGCCCCGACCAGGGCGACGCCGGCCATCGGCAGGAAGACCGCGGCGAAGGCCGCCGGATGCGAACCGGAGGCCTGGGTCGCGGTGTGGCCCACCGCTCCCCCTCCGAGCGCCGCGAAGGCCGCGCCGCCCGCCGCGAGCAGCACGGTGTTGGACAGGCCGTCGGAGATCTGCAGGGCGGCGGAGTTCGCGCCGGCCTCCTCGGGGGCGGACAGCTGGAGCAGCAGGACGCTGGTGGAGGAGATCACCAGGCCCATGCCGAAGCAGCCGACGGCCCAGGCGACGGCCACGGTCCACACGGGCACCGAGTGGATCAGCACGCTGGGCGCGGTGGCGATCGCGGCCGTCACGAGCAGCATGCCCACGGTCATCAGCCGTTCCCGGTACGGCTCCACCCGCGCCCGGGACTGCAGCCACGACCCCAGCGCCCACGTCCCGCCGCCGGCCGCGAGCGAGAACCCGGCCAGCGTCGGGGTGAGCCCCCGCTCGGTGACCAGCATCAGCGGCACGAAGGACTCGGCGGCGACGAAGGACCCCGCGGAGACGCCCCGCAGCAGCACGACGGACGGCAGCCCGCGCGCCGCCCGGTAGGTGCCGCGCGGGAGCAGGCCGCGCACGGCGGGCACGAGCAGCGCGGCGCCGGCGAGGCCGGGGAGCAGGGAGAGCCAGCGCAGGTCCTGGGCGGCGTACTGGAGCAGTCCGGCGCCCAGCGAGACGCCGAGCGCGAGCCGGATGCGGCGCCGGCCGGCGGAGGGGGCGGCGGTGTCACCGGGGGC
>NZ_JAMGBF010000237.1 GCF_023516615.1 Streptomyces panaciradicis | reverse complement strand
ATCAGTCGCCGGGAACAACCCGGGGAAAAAGAAGAAGGGAAGTGAGTCACGATGGAGAACGTCGAGTTCGACGACATCGAGTTCATCGAGACGGCCGAGGAGCTGCTCGCCACCTCCTACTACAAGAACATCCAGTAATTGTTCTTGACGTAGGCAGTGACGAAGGGCGGCGTCCCCGGACGCCGCCCCTCGCCCGGCCCACAGCCGCACGACCCTCACGGCTTCCCCGTCCCATAAGCAATCGAATTCATTGAGAGGCAGGCATGGCGGACTACGCATTCGCGGACCTGGTGGGAGACGAGCAGGTCTTCTTCGCCGAGTACTTCAACAAGAAGCCCATGCTGCGGAAGAACGCCGTGCCGGGGGACCCGCGCGACATACTCTCGCTCCGCAAGCTGGACCAGCTGGTGAACCTCGAGGTGATCCGGCCGCCCTACATCAAGGTCAACCTCAAGGGCAACGGCGTGCCCGAGCAGGGCTACAGCCGCAACGTCGTCGTCCAGGGGCAGACCATCACCGACGTGGTGGACCCCGAGAAGATCTACGAGCTCTTCCGGGCCGGCGCCACCGTCACCTGGTGCTCGCTCAACCAGATCGACCCGGGCATGCGGGACTTCACCCGCCTCATCACCGAGAAGATGGCCGTCCGCACCGACACGGTCGCCTTCCTGACGCCCGCCGGCAAGAAGGGCTACCCGCCGCACCACGACCCGGTGGACCTGTTCATCGTCCAGCTCGAGGGCACCAAGCACTGGAAGCTGTGGAACCCGCCGACCCCGCGCCTGGGCGACAACGCCCAGTACACGCTGGAGGGCCTCGGCGAGCCGGAGATCGAGGTCACCCTCCAGCCCGGTGACGTGCTCTACCTGCCCTACGGCACCCCGCACGCGGCGACCGCCGAGGGCAAGGCGTCGCTGCACCTGTCGATCATGATGCGTCCGCGCATGTGGCGGGACCTGCTGCGCGAGACCTTCGAACAGCTGCTGACGGACGAGGTGTTCACCGCGTACCCGCACATCGGCGAGCTGCGCGAGCCGGACGTCGAGGCCGTCTTCAAGGACAAGATCCAGGAGCTGGTGGCGCGTCTGGAGTCCGTCGACACCTCGGCCGAGCTGGACCGGCTCGCCGAGACCGGCCGCCACATGGACGGCAGCTCCAAGGGCACCACCTTCCAGAACATCGCCGACACCGACGACATCGGCCCGGACACGCGGTTGCGCCGCGGCGGCGTGGCCCTGACGTTCGGTGACGACGAGGGCGGCCGCACCCAGCTGGTCGTCAAGGGCCACAAGATCGCGGTACCCACTCCGATCGCCGAAACCCTGGCCGCGCTCGGCCCGGACGCGGAGATCGAGGCGTCCCACGTGTTCCCCGGTGTGGACGCGCTCCGCTCTGCCAAAGCCGCTCAAGGGCTCACCCGGCTGGGTGTGTTCGAGCTGGCCCAGGCCGGGTGACGAGCCGCTGGTACCCCTCGTGAACCGTCGCGGGTCCCTCGTCCGGGG
Organism: Streptomyces panaciradicis; assembly: GCF_023516615.1. Classification (GTDB taxonomy): domain Bacteria; phylum Actinomycetota; class Actinomycetes; order Streptomycetales; family Streptomycetaceae; genus Streptomyces; species Streptomyces panaciradicis. The sequence continues at coordinate 11,523 of NZ_JAMGBF010000237.1, read as the reverse complement.
GGCCCGCGACGGGGCCGCGGGGGGCCGGCGGCGTCAGCCCGGTCCCACCGGCGACGGGCCGGGACCCGACCCACCAGGAGGAGGCAGGAGAAACGGTGGACACCTATTCCTTCGAGGACTTCGTCGGCGACACGGACGTCTTCTTCACCCAGTACTTCGACCGCAGGCCGCTGCTGCGCAGGGGCGCGCTGGCGGGCCGGCTGGCCGGTCTGCCCTCGGTCCGGCAGCTCGACGACGTCCTCGCCCTGGAGACGGTCCCGCCGTCCTACCTGCGGGTGACGAAGGGCGGCAAGGGCGTGCCGTCCGGCGCCTACACGCGCACGGTGGCGCGCGGTGCCGCGCTCGCCGAGGCCCTCAACCCGGAGAAGGTGTACGAGCTGTTCCGCTCCGGCGGCACCGTCACCTGGAACTCCCTCCACCACGTCCTGCCCTCCGCCCGCCGTCTCCGGGAGCCGTTCGCCGACGCGTTCGCCAGCGAGGCCGAGGTCGTCGTGTTCGTCACGCCGGCCCGCACGGACGGCTTCTCCCCGCACCACGACTCCATCGACGTGTTCGTCGTCCAGGTCGACGGCACGAAGACCTGGCGGGTGTGGGACACCCCGGAGCACCGCCGCGGCGACGAGGGCTCCTACACGCCGGAGGAGCTCGGCGAACCCGCCCTCGAGGTGACGCTGGAGCCCGGCGACGTCCTGTACGTGCCGCACGGCACCCCGCACGCGGCGGCCGCCAAGAGCGAGCTGTCGCTGCACCTGTCGGTGGGCGTCGAACCGCGACGCTGGCGCCATCTGCTCCAGGACACCGTCGCCGCGCTGGTCGAGGACGACGACTTCCACGCCTTCCCGCACCTGGCCGACGGAGCGGAGGCCGCCGTCGCCGCGCTCACCGCGAAGGTGGAGCTGCTGCGCGACCGGCTCGCCCGGCTGGACGCCGCCGACGAGGTCAAGCGGCTGCTCGACGCCGGCCGCAGCCGGCACGGGGCGGGCCGCACCCGCGAGTTCGCGCGGCTCGCCGCGATCGACACGCTGGGCCCCGGCACCCTGATCCGCCGCACCGCCACCCCCGTCGAGATCGGCTCCACCGCCGACGGCAAGACCGGCCTGCAGGTGGCGGGCCACCGGCTGAACGTGCCGGACGCCGTCGCGGACGCGCTGCGCGACCTCGACGGCGAGCGCACCGTCACCGCGGCCGAGTTCTTCCCCGGTGTCCCCGAGGCCCGGTCCGTCGGCGTCGCTCGCGGGCTCGCCCGCCTGGGCGTCCTCGAAGCGGTCGGCGCCGCGCTGGGTGCCGGGACGGCCGACGGCGGCCGCTGAGCGGTCCACCGCGGCCGCGCGCCGATCGAGCTCCCGCGGCCGGCTCCCGGCCGGCCGCGCCCGCGCCGCTCCCGGCTCCGCGTCCCGTCGGGCGCTGTCCGCACCGGTGCGACCCCGACGCCGTACCCGTCCCCACGTCGAGAGGAAGTGAGCCACGAGATGGCCACCGACACCACGTCACCCACCACCGAGGCCGGGTCACCGCCGGTCTCCCGCACCGCCTGGCGCGAGGTCTACATCCTGGCCGGCATGCGCGGTCTGTCCTTCGCCGGCGACATCGCCGCCGAGACGGCCATCGCCCTGCAGCTGCAGGCCCAGGGCGCCGGCTCCTACGCCGTCATGGCGCTGCTGCTGGCCGCGACCGTGCCGCCGGTGCTGCTGTCGCCGCTGACCGGCAAGGTCGCCGACCGCTTCGACAGCCGCACCCTGATCGTCGGCGTCGGCACGCTGCAGGCCCTGGTCTGCGTGGCGATGACCCTGTGGACCTCGCCGGCCGTGCTGATCGCCCTGTCGGTCCTGCTGTCCGCCGGACTCGCCTTCACCCACCCGGTGTTCGGCGCGCTGCCCAGCGCCATCGTCGGCAAGGACAACGTCCCGCGGGCCTCCTCCATCTCCCAGACCTGGGCGATGGCCGGCATGGTCGCCGCCCCCGGTGTCGCCGGCTTCCTCATCGGCCGCTTCGGCGTGACCGTGCCGTTGCTCATCGACGCGCTCAGCTTCGCCGCGGTCGTGGCGGGCGGCCTGCTCATCCGCACCCGCCTGCACAAGGGCCGCGACGCCGCGGCGGCGGCCAAGGGCGGCGCGGACGCCGACAAGCCCGCCACCCCCTACAAGGTCACCTCGGACCGCTTCCTGACCGCCGTGCTCATCCTGAGCGGCGCGGTCATGGCGGCCGCGAGCATCATCAACGTCCTCATCGTCTTCTACGTCCGGGAGACCTTCGGCGCCTCCGAGGAGACCTTCGGCCTCATCATGTCCGCCTGGATGCTGGGCCTGATCCCCGGCGGGATGCTGGTGCGCCGGCTCAAGCGGCTCAGCCACGAGGCCATCCTGATCGGCACGTTCCTCTGCATCGCCGTGGCCATCCTCGGCACCGGACTGGCCCCGGGCGTGTGGTGGATCCTGCCGTTCTACGTCCTCGGCGGCATCGGCAACGGCGCCCAGGCGACGGTCACCCACATCCTGCTCAACGTCCGCGTGCCCGACACCCACCGCGGCCGTGCCTTCGCCGCACTCGGCGCCGTCTCCAACACCGGCCCGGCGCTCGGCTACCTGGTCGGCGGCGCGATCCTGAGCTTCACCACACCGCGCTACGGCTTCCTCGCCGCGGGCGTGTTCGCGCTGGCTGCCCTGGCCGTCTTCGCAGGCGGCGTGCTGAAGAACTCCGACGCCGAGGCGCCCGCCCCGCTGCTGAACGAGGCCGCGCGATGACGGTGGCCTCGGACCCGGCCCAGGCGCCGGCGTATCTGCCCCGCGGCACGGAACCCGACCTCTCCGCCAGGCCGCAGGACGACTTCTACCGCTTCGTCAACGGACCCTGGACGGACGGGTACGTGCTGCCGGCCCACCGGGCCGAGGCCACCACCCTGACCCTGCTGGCGGACAAGGTGGAGGACGACGTCGAGCGCGTCATCCACCGCGCCGTCGCCCACCCCGGACGCGGCGGCGCCGAGCGCCGCATCGCCGACCTGCACGCCAGCTTCATGGACGAGGAGCGCATCGAGGAACTGGGCGCCGCCCGCGGCTTCGCGGCCGACCTGGCCGGCATCCGGGCCGCGGCCGGCCGCGAGGCCCTGGCCGAGGTCATGGGCCGGCTCCAGGCCCAAGGGGTGGGCGGCGCCCTCGACTTCTCGGTCGCCGTCGACACCGTGGACGCCGACCAGTACGTCCTCACCCTCTCCCAGGCGGGTCTCGGGCTTCCCTCGGCCGGCCACTACGGACGCGCCGAGCTGCTCGCGCAGTACACCGCGCACATCGACGTGATGCTCGCCCACGCCGGGCAGACCGGCACCGCCCGGGCCGCCGAGGACGTCGTACGACTGGAGCGGGAACTGGCCGGCCGGCACACCGTGCCGCAGCCGGGCACCCGCGCCGCGGTCCGCCCGTGGACCGGCACGGTCGCCGAACTCGCCGCGCGCGAGGGCGGGTTCGCCTGGGCGGCCTGGCTGCGGGGCCTCGGAGAGGTGCCCGCAGGCGCCACCGTCCGGCTGCGCCAGCCGGACTTCGCCGCCGGCCTGGACGACTGGTGGCAACAGACCGGCCTGGACGACCTGCGGCTGTGGCTGTCGTGGCGGTACGTGCACGAGATGGTGCCGTTCGGGCCGCGACAGGTCTTCGCCGACAACTTCGCCTTCTACGGCCGCACCCTCAACGGCTTCACCGAGCCGCGCCCGCGCCGCCTGCGGGTGATCTCCTTCGTCGAGACCTTCCTCGGGGACGCCGTCGCCGAGCGCTACCTCGCCGAGCACCTCGCCCCGGGCACCGTCGAGGCCGCCCGCGACCTGGTCGGCGCCCTGGTGGACGCCTACCGCGCCCGGCTGGAGCAGGCGGACTGGATGACGGCCGGCACCCGGGACGCCGCCCTGCGCAAGCTCGGCGACATGGTCTTCGAGATCGGCGCCCCCGAGACATCCCGCGCCGACGGCGGCGACGCCCTCGACGTGGACCCGAGCGACCTGCTCGGCAACGTCAAGCGCGGCCGGCGCCGGCACATCGCCCGGGAGCTCGCACGCCTCGGCACCCCGGTCGACCGCACCGAGTGGAAGATCCACCCGCACCAGGTCACCGCGTACTACCGGCACGGACTCAACCAGGTGGTCATCCCCGCCGCGCTGCTCCAGCCCCCCGTCTTCGACCCCGCGGGCGACCCCGCGCGGAACTTCGCGCTGCTGGGCGCGATCGTCGGCCACGAGATGGCGCACGCCTTCGACAGCCGGGGCTCGCGCTACGACGGACGCGGCCGGCTGCGGGACTGGTGGGCGCCCGAGGACCGGGCCGAGTTCACCCGCCGCGCCCGGCTGCTGGTCGCGCAGTACGACGCCTACGAGCCCGAGGGCTTCGCCGGGACGCGGGTGAACGGGGCCCGCACGGTCGGCGAGAACATGGCCGACATCGCCGGCGTCACCGTCGCGCACACCGCGTTCACCACCCGTACCGGCGCGGCCGGACCCGAGGAGACGCGCCGCTTCTTCGCGCACTGGGCCACGATGTGGCGCGCCCGCACCACCGCGACCCGCATGGCCGAGCGGCTGGCGTCGGACCGGCATCCGCCCGCCGAGTTCCGCTGCAACGGCGTGCTCGGCCACGTCGGGGCCTTCTACGACGCCTTCGACGTGCGCCCCTCGGACGGCCTGTTCATCGACCCGGCACAGCGTTTCTCCCTTCTGTGAGTATGTGAGGACCCGACATGCTGCCCACCGACATCGAATTGCTGCCCGTGCTCGGGCGCCCCACGCTCTCACCGGACGGCGCCCACGCCGTGGTGGAGGTCACCCGCGCCGACGTGGCGGGCGACGACTACACCACCGAGATGCTGATCGTCGACACCACCGGCGCGACCCCGCCGCGCCGCGTCACCCAGGGCCCCTACGACGGCGCGCCCGTCTTCTCGCCCGACGGCCGGTTCCTGGCCTTCCTGCGCCCCGGCGCCCACGGCCGCGCGCAGATCCATCTGCTGCCGATGCGGGGCGGCGGCGAGGCCTACCCGGTCACCGACCACCCGATGGGCGCGGGGCAGCCGGTGTGGAGCCCGGACTCGACCCGGATCGCCTACACCAGCCGGGTGCCCGCGCCGGGCCGCTACCAGGGCCCGGCCGAGCAGGAGCGGCCGCGCCGCGTCACCACGCTCGTCTACCAGCTCGACGGCTTCGGCTACACCTACGACCGCCCCCGGCAGGTCTTCGTCACCGACCCCTTCGCCGCCGAGGCCGTGCCGCTGCAGCTCACCGACGGCGACTACGACCACGGCGACCTGGCCTGGAGCCCCGACGGCCGGCTGCTGGCCTTCGTGACGGCCCGGCACGAGGAGCGCGGCGACGACTCCCGCAACGACGTGTGGGCCGTCGGCGCCGACGGCACCGGTCTGAGGCCGCTGACCCACGGCGGGATGTACCTGTTCACGCCCCGCTTCTCCGCGGACGGCGGCTCGGTCGTCTTCTGCGGCGCGGAGCTGGACAAGAACAACAACTCGTGCGCCACGGCGAGTTACGGCCTGTGGTCGGTGCCGGTCCGGCCCGCCGACACCGAGCCGGCCGGCAGCCCGGTCGTACCGCGCCGCCTCACCGGCGACGCCCACCACCTCAGCTTCGCCAGCCAGATGATCTGGCCCGCCGCCGACGGCGTGTACTTCGCGAGCGACCACCGCGGCGAGGTCCACCTCGTCCTGGTCCCCTACGACGGCGGCGAGCCCACCCCCGTCATCACCGGACGGCGCCAGGTCAACGGCTACGCGGTCGCCGAGACGCCCGACGGGTCGGTCACCGTCGCCGCCGTCGTCGCCGGCGACCGCAGCGCCGGCGACCTGATGGTCTGGCGCGACGGCACCGAGCGCGTCCTGACGCCCTACGGCGCCGAACTCGCCGAGCGCGCCGGGCTGCTGCCGATGGAGGAGTTCACCGCCCACGCCCCCGACGGCTACCCGCTGCACGCCTGGGTGGTGCGCCCCGAGGGCCCCGGCCCGCACCCCGTGATCTTCCAGGTCAAGGGCGGCCCGTACACGCAGTGGGGCTACACCCTGAACGGGCCGGCCGCCTTCGACGAGGCGCAGGTGTACGCGAGCGCCGGGTACGCGGTGGTGCTGGGCAACCCGCGCGGCTGCTCCGGCTACGGCCAGGCGCACGGCGCCCACGTCCGCGACGACCTGCCGCGCCGGTCGGCCACCGACCTCCTCGCCATCCTCGACACGGCGCTCGAGTCCCCCGACCTGGACGCCGGCCGGGTCGGCGTGATGGGCGGCTCGTTCGGCGGCTACATGGCGGCGTGGTTCAACGCCCACCACGGCGAGCGGTTCCGCGCCATGATCGGCGAGCGCGGGCTGTACGCCATCGACAGCTACGCCGCCACCAGCGACGACGGGGCGGACCTCGCCGTCTCCCTGTACGGCGCCGACCGCGGCCGCTGGGCCGAGCAGAGCCCGCTGACGTACGTGGACCGGATGTCCACGCCGATGCTGGTCATCCAGTCCGAGGAGGACAAGCACTGCCCGCCGGAGCAGGCGCAGCGCCTGTTCACGGAGCTGAAGGTGCGCAAGGTCCCCGTGGAGATGCTGCTGTTCCCGGGCGAGGGGCACGACATGTCCCGCAGCGGTCTGCCCAGTCACCGGCTGGCGCGTTTCGAGGCCGTCCTGGAGTGGTGGGGGCGGCACCTGTGAGCGGCCTCGCCGATGTGGCGGGCCTCGCGGACCTTCGACCCGAGCGGGAGGACGTAACGATGGGCGACACCCTGGTACAGGGGGCGGACGGACTGCTGTCCCTGGACATCGACGCGGACCGGCTGCTCGGGCGGATCGAGGCCCTGGGCCGGATCGGGCTGGACGAGCGGACGGGCGGCATCACCCGGGAGGGCTTCAGCGCCGCCGACCGGGAGGCCCGCGGCTACCTGATGGACGAGGCGCGCGGCGCGGGCCTGGTGCCAGCCGTCGACGCGGCCGGCAACCTCATCGTCCGGCCGCGGCCGCGGCCCGGCGAGCACCCCGGGGACCGGCAGGTGCTGATGATGGGCTCGCACCTGGACACCGTCGTCAACGGCGGCCGCCTGGACGGCGCGTACGGGGTGCTGGCCGCCCTGGAGGTGCTCCAGACCGTCGCGGACAGCGGCGCCCGGCTGCCGTACGACCCGGTGGCGGTGGCCTTCGCCAACGAGGAGGGGGCGCTGTTCCCGCAGCCGTTCTGGGGCTCCATGGCGATCGCCGGGAGGCTGGCCGAGCTGCCCCGGGAACCGCGCGACCACGAGGGACGGCCACTGCGCGAGGCGCTGCGGCTGGCCGGCGGCGATCTGGACGCCCTCGGCACCGCGGGCTGGCCGCACGGTTCGGTGGCCGCCTACCTCGAACTCCACGTGGAGCAGGGGCCGGTGCTGGAGCGCGGCGGCAGCCGGATCGGGGTGGTCGACGCCATCACGGGCCGCACCGTGCTGACGGTGGAGGTGCGGGGCGCCGCCGGGCACTCGGGCACCAGCCCGATGGAGGGGCGCCGGGACGCGCTCACGGCGGCCGGCCGGGTGGTGCTGGCCGTGGAGCACATCGCGCGGGACAGGAAGATGTGCCGCGTGGGCACCGTGGGCCGCATGGACCTGCACCCCAACACGCCGAACACCATCCCGGGCACGGTGCGGCTGACCGTGGACCTGCGGGACACCGACGTGTGGCGGGCCGCGAAGGCCGAGGAGGCCCTGCGCCGGGCCCTGCGGAGCATCGCCGCGGACACCGGCACCGAGATCGAGGTGGTCGCCGAGACCCGCTCCGACCCGGTGTCCACCGACCCGGTGCTGCGGGCGGCCGTCGAGTGCAGCGCCGACGAACTGGGGCTGCCGTACGAGTTCCTGCCCAGCGGCGCGGGGCACGACGCGCAGATGATCGCCGACATCGCGCCCATCGGAATGATCTTCGTCCCGAGCATCGGCGGCATCAGCCACGTCCCGGAGGAGGACACCGCACCGCGCGACCTGGTCGCCGGCGCGCGGGTGCTGCTGCGTACCGCGCTGCGTGTCTCCGCGCTCAGCGAGCGCTCCGTGTCCGGGCGGCCGGCGCGCCGCGAACGGGCCGGTGCGCAGGACCGCTAGCGGTCCCACGAACAGGTCGGCATCAGTCCTCAGAGGAAGAAGAAGCCATGCAACTCAGGCTCAGCAAGACCGAACGCGTCGCGGTGTTCTGCGGCGCCCGGCCGGGTGTGCAGTCCCTGTACACCGACTTCGCCCGGGAGTTCGGCCGGATGATCGCCCGGCGCGGGCTCGACCTGGTCTACGGCGCCGGCGGCGTCGGGGTCATGGGCGCGGTGGCCTCCGGGGTGCTGGACGGCGGCGGCAGCGTCACGGGCGTGATCCCGCGCACGCTGCACGAGCGGGAGCGGGCCGACAAGGCGCCCGGAGAGGTCTTCGTGGTCCGCTCGATGCACGAGCGCAAGGCCCTCATGTACCGGCTCTCGTCGGCCTTCGCGGTGCTGCCCGGCGGGATCGGCACCCTGGACGAGCTCATGGAGGTGATGACCTGGAACCAGCTGTCGCTGATGGAGAAGCCCATCGTCGTGGTCAACCACAACGGCTTCTTCACCCCGATGCTGGCCATGCTCGACCATCTGGTCGCGGAGGGCTTCCTGCACGAGCACGAGCGGCGGCTGGTCCAGGTCGCCGGCACCCCCGAGGAGGCCCTGTGCCGGCTCGGCTTCCCCGAGCCGGCGGTCGCGACGCCGGCGCTGGTGCCGGCCTGACCGCCGCCGGCCCGTGCGAAGGAACGGCCCGGAACGGCCCGGCCGCGCGGACGGACCGCCCGAGCGAAGGGCGAATCGTATCTGCGGGGCTATTCCGGGAGCGCCGGCAGATAGCCCTTCTGGACCGCGTACACGCCGGCCTGGAACCGGCTGCGGGCGTCCAGATGGGTCATCAGACCGTGCGCGATACGGCGGGCGGTGCGGGCGGACACCCCGAGGCGTTTGGCGATCGCCTCGTCTGTGGAGCCCTGAGCCAGTAGTCTCAGGGCCTCGGACTGCTGACGCGTGAGACCGCCGGGATCCGGCTGCCGCATCGCGTCCAACGGATCGGCCGACTGCCAGACGCTCTCGAACAGGGCGTGCAGCGAGGCGATCATCCCCTGGGACGACACCTGTACGGCACCGGCTGCGGTGTTGTCGGTGTCGGTGGCCAGGATCGCGGCTTCCCGGTCGTAAATGATCATCCGGTTGGGGAGCGAGGGCGCCGTGCGGACCTGGCAGCCCTGCTCCACGAGCCAGTGCGCGTATTCCATGGTGTCCGGGCAGGAACGGATGGACTCCAGGTAGACCGTGCGCATGCGGACGCCGCGTTCCAGCAATTCCTGGTTGAGGGGGCGGGACGCCTGCATGTTCGCCGGCGTCTGGGGGCCGCCGGGTGCGAACGTCAGGAGTTCCTGGGTGACTTTGTCGTGCAGCGCGGCGAGGTGATCGCGTATGGCGTCGAGACCCTGCAGATGCTCGATACCGGTGGCGGACGGACCGGTCTGGCGCTGACCGTCGAATTCCAGGATCAGTTTCGCCGCGGCCGCCCGACTGGCCTCCAACCGCTGCTGCTGGGCGGCGAGCTGGGCCTGCTGCTGGGCCAGCAGCAGTTCCATGCCGACGTGCGGACTGACCGCGTACAACTGGTCCGGGTCCTCCGTCGAGGCGCGCACCAGCGCCATCTCGCTGAGGCGGTCGAGCGCCCCCCGCACCTCCTGCTCGGAAAGGGACAGAAGGGAACACACGTCGGCGACACCCTTGCGGGGATTCGCGAGCATCGCTTTGTAGACGGATTCCGTAACGGCGTCAAGACCCAGAACATGAAGCATCTATTTCGGCAGCCCCAAGTCGAAATTCAGCGTCGGACGACAACCGGCGGCGCTCAGCGGTCAAGGGTCAGATGACAGTACGTGACCTGGTTGTTACAGGCAAGCGGGTGTCCTTAATCGGACGTTTTGCCGCCCGGGTCAATGAATCGGTAAGGCGCATTCCCCGGGGGTGTTCCTGACTTTCCTGAGGTGGCACATGTATCTCGTCCATGTATATCTGCGGTCGCATCCGCGCGGCTGTGTCCTGCCCGACTGGACCGCGGCGGCCGTCGCCCGCTGCGGCGCGGAGGTCGACGGATTCGAGCATGTCAGCGTGCATCCGGCCCCGGCGTCGGCCCCGACCGTGGGGATCTTCCTGCGGGCGTCCTCCCTGGAGGAGGCCGAGACGGCCGCCGAGTCGCTGTGGCGGCGGACCTGCGCCGCCCAACCCCTGCTTGGGGGCTGGGAGTTGCGAAGTGCCGAAGTGCCGCTGATTGCGCCCGAATACCTGTCGTGGCATGCGGAATAATCTCGTCCACGCTTTGCGGTCCCTTGGCATAGTGCGGGGTTAATCGTGGGACCTTTTGTTCGCCTCTGTGAACCGGGGTGGACACAGTAGGCCAGGGCCGGTTTGCCCCGCACGGAACCACTGTTCCCGCCGTCATGGCTGCGACAAGACTTCTTCCTGCCAGCACAGGCCAGCAGAAAGGCAGAAGCCATGTCGCACAAGCTCTCCGCAACCGCTTCCAGTCGGCTCATGCGCAGTGTCATCGTGGCCGGAGCGGTCATCATGACCGCCGGCGCCGGTGCGGTCACCGCCGAGGCCCTGACTCCCGCCGCCGGCACGGCGGTCCACGCCTCGGCCGCCGGCTCCGCGCTCCCCCTGACCGGAGAGGACGACCTCGGCTGGCAGTGAGCCGTTCCGCATCGCCGTGCGCACGTGGGACGACTTCCAAGGGGGACTGCTGTGGAACGAGACACTCGCGACGACCCGGACGGCCGGGGCACCCGGGATCTGCCGGACGCCGAAGCGGCACCGGACGGCGCGGACCATCTGATCAGACTGCGCGACCGCGGATTCGAGGACCGGCCCGTCGAGCTGGTGCCGATCGAACGACTCGTCGTCGACTTCGACGACTTCTCGCCCCGCAGTGACGGCGAGGACGAGGACTACGTACGGACGCTGGCCGAGACGGAGGCGGAGTTCCCGCCCATCCTCGTGCACCGCGCCACCATGACCGTCGTCGACGGCGCCCACCGTCTGAGGGCCGCCTGCCTGCGGGGTGCCGACCACATCACCGCACGCTTCTTCGAAGGCGACCTCGCCACCGCCCGGCTGCTCGCCGTGGCCACCAACGTCACCCACGGACGGCCGCTGTCCACCGACGACCGCATCGCCGCCGCACGACGCATCCTCGCCGCCCACCCCAGCTGGGCGGACCGGGCCGTGGCGGCACTCGCCGGGCTCTCCGCGAAGGCCGTGGCCCGGCTGCGCGACGGAACCGGCCTGGAGGCCGGGGCGTTCAGGATCGGCCGGGACGGCCGCTCCCGCCCCGTCGACGCCTCGCAACGCCGTGAACTGGCGGGCGAGCTCATCCGGAGCGACCCCGGCGCCTCCTTGCGCCAGATCGCCGCGCGGGCCGGCCTGGCCCCGGCGACCGTCGCCGACGTGCGGGCCCGCATCCGGCGCGGCGAGAGCCCCGTACCCGACCGCGGCCGCGG
>NZ_JAMGBF010000236.1 GCF_023516615.1 Streptomyces panaciradicis | reverse complement strand
CGCTGGTGCGCAAGCTCGCCGCCGAGCACGGCGTCGACCTGGCCGGCGTCAAGGGCACCGGCGTCGGCGGCCGTATCCGCAAGCAGGACGTCATGGCCGCCGCCGAGGCCGCCAAGGCCGCTGCCGCCGCTCCGGCGCCCGCCGCCGCTGCCGCCCCGGCCGCCAGGAAGGCGCCCACGCTGGAGGCGTCGCCGCTGCGCGGCCAGACCGTCAAGATGCCCCGCATCCGCAAGGTCATCGGCGACAACATGGTCAAGGCGCTGCACGAGCAGGCGCAGCTGTCCTCGGTCGTCGAGGTCGACGTCACCCGCCTGATGCGCCTGCGCGCCCAGGCCAAGGACTCCTTCGCCGCGCGCGAGGGCGTCAAGCTCTCCCCGATGCCGTTCTTCGTGAAGGCGGCGGCCCAGGCGCTGAAGGCCCACCCGGTCATCAACGCCAAGATCAACGAGGCCGAGGGCACGATCACCTACTTCGACTCCGAGAGCATCGGGATCGCGGTGGACTCCGAGAAGGGCCTGATGACCCCGGTCATCAAGCACGCCGGCGACCTGAACATCGCGGGCATCGCGAAGGCCACGGCGGAGCTGGCCGGCAAGGTCCGCGCCAACAAGATCACCCCGGACGAGCTGTCCGGCGCGACCTTCACCATCTCCAACACCGGTTCGCGCGGCGCGCTCTTCGACACGATCATCGTGCCGCCGGGCCAGGTCGCGATCCTCGGCATCGGTGCCACGGTCAAGCGCCCGGCGGTCATCGAGACCGAGGAGGGCACGGTCATCGGCGTGCGCGACATGACCTACCTGACCCTCTCCTACGACCACCGTCTGGTGGACGGCGCCGACGCGGCCCGTTACCTGACCGCGGTCAAGGCGATCCTGGAGGCGGGCGAGTTCGAGGTCGAGCTCGGCCTGTAGGACACAGGGTTCGTACGACGGCGCCCCCGCCCGGAGCTTCCGGGCGGGGGCGCTGTCGTACCGGCCGGGCGCCGCCGCGGACGGCCGTGCCCGGCATGGCGTGTAAGTCTCGTCTCACCTGCACGAAAGCGCCCCCGTGCGCCTCTCCCGAAAGCGCTCGCGGCCTTATTGTCTAAACGTCGAACGCCCTTAAGGAGCTCTCATGACCGCGCCCGTCGTCCACTCGCTGCGCGAACAGATCCGCGAGCACATCGTGGAGGGGATCGTCAGCGGGCGCTGGAAGCCGGGCGAGCGGATCGTGGAGCGCCGTATCGCCACCGAGCTGGAGGTCAGCCAGACGCCGGTGCGCGAGGCGCTGCGGGAGCTGGAGTCGCTGCGGCTGATCGAGTCCGCGCCGAACAAGGGCGTTCGGGTGCGGAATCTGACGGCGGCCGACCTGGAGGAGAGCTACCCGGTACGGGCCGGTCTGGAGGCCATCGCGGCGGAGCTGGCGGCGGAGAAGCTGGCGCAGGACTGCTCGGCGCTGGAGCCGCATGTGGCCGCGCTGTACGAGGCCGACCGCAACGCCGACGGCACCGGCCAGGTGCGGCACACGGTGGCCTTCCACCGCGAGCTGGTGCGGGCCGCGGGCAACTCCGTGCTGCTGCACACCTGGGAGGGCCTGGGCATCGAAGTCTTCACGGCGCTGTCGATCCGCTGGCTGGGCACCGTTCAGCAGTCGTACGCGGAGGAGCACGAGGAGCTGGTCCAGGCGTTCCGGCGGCGGGACCCGAGGATCGCGGAACTGGTCAAGGCGCACGTGCTGGGCTGCGCCCCGCGAGCCTGAGCGCAGCGCCGCTCACCTGCGGAAACCCGGCGAAAACGCGGCACCGGGTGCCTGCCCGAAAGACACCCCGTGCCTACTTTCTCGGAATCGAGAAGTTTTGCCCCTGAACCCTTTGATCGATCATCGATCAGGGAGTTATTGTCGCCGACGGGCCTGAACCGAGGCCCCGCGCCCTGTCCTGCCAAAGACAAAGGGCACCCCCGAACCCTTACCGATGAGGGAACCCCCTTCGACTGAGGAAGGCGGCGACATGACCGACCCCAACGCCATCCAGCCGAGCGAGCTCGACCAGCTCCACGACCGGGACCCGGAGGAGACCGCCGAGTGGCAGGCCTCCCTGGACGCGGTCGCCAAGGCGGCCGGCCCGCACCGGGCCGCGTACCTGATGCGGCGCACGCTGGAGAGGGCCGAGGGCACCGGCATCGCGCTGCCCAAGCTCCTCGAGACCGACTACGTCAACACCATCCCCACCGCCGCCGAGCCGGCCGTGCCCGGTGACGAGGCGATGGAGCGCCGTATCACCGCGTGGAACCGCTGGAACGCGGCCGCGATGGTGACCCGGGGCAGCAAGTACGGC
>NZ_JAMGBF010000235.1 GCF_023516615.1 Streptomyces panaciradicis | reverse complement strand
CATCCCCACCGCCGCCGAGCCGGCCGTGCCCGGTGACGAGGCGATGGAGCGCCGTATCACCGCGTGGAACCGCTGGAACGCGGCCGCGATGGTGACCCGGGGCAGCAAGTACGGCGTCGGCGGCCACATCGCCACCTTCGCCTCCGCGGCCTGGCTCTACGAGACCGGCTTCAACCACTTCTTCCGCGGCAAGGAGGCCGACGGCTCGGGCGACCAGCTCTACATCCAGGGCCACGCCTCCCCCGGCATCTACGCCCGCGCCTTCCTCGACGGCCGGCTGAACGAGACGCACCTGGACAACTTCCGGCGCGAGTCCGGCGGCAACGGCCTGCCCTCCTACCCGCACCCCCGCCGCCTGCCCTGGCTGTGGGAGTTCCCGACGGTGAGCATGGGCCTCGGCCCGCTCTCCGCCATCTACCAGGCCCGCTTCAACCGGTACCTGACCGCGCGCGGCATCAAGGACGTCTCCGACTCGCACGTGTGGGCCTTCCTCGGCGACGGCGAGATGGACGAGCCCGAGTCGACGGCGGCGCTCGCGCTCGCCGCCCGCGAGGGCCTGGACAATTTGACCTTCGTCATCAACTGCAACCTGCAGCGCCTCGACGGCCCGGTCCGCGCCAACTTCAAGATCGTGCAGGAGCTGGAGGCCCAGTTCCGCGGCGCCGGCTGGAACGTCGTGAAGTCGCTGTGGGGCTCCGCCTGGGACGAGCTGTTCCGGCTCGACACCACCGGCGCGCTCGTCCGCCGCCTGCGCGAGGTACCGGACGCCCAGGTGCAGACGTACCAGACGCGGAACGCCGCCTACATCCGCGAGGACTTCTTCGGCAAGGACCCGGCGCTCGCCGAGATGGCGAAGCTGCTGAGCGACGACAAGATCCTCGAGTGCTTCCACCTCTCCCGCGGCGGCCACGAGTCCCGCAAGGTGTACGCGGCGTACAAGGCGGCCGTCGAGTTCAAGGGCGCCCCGACCGTGATCCTGGCCCAGACCGTCAAGGGCCACACCCTCGGTGAGGGCTTCGCGTCGAAGAACGCCAACCACCAGATGAAGAAGCTCTCGGTGGACGAGTTCAAGGCGATGCGGGACCTGCTGGAACTGCCCATCTCCGACAGCCAGTTCGTCGACGGCGTGGTCCCCTACGGCCACCCCGGCGCCGACTCCCCCGAGGTGCGCTACCTCCAGGAGCGCCGCGCGGCCCTCGGCGGCCCGGCCCCGGCCCGCCGCGTGCACCCCGTGGCCCCGCTGCCGGCCCCCGCCGAGAAGGCGTTCACGGCCTTCGACA
The DNA here is from genome assembly GCF_023516615.1 of Streptomyces panaciradicis. Classification (GTDB taxonomy): domain Bacteria; phylum Actinomycetota; class Actinomycetes; order Streptomycetales; family Streptomycetaceae; genus Streptomyces; species Streptomyces panaciradicis. Next base: position 9,478 of record NZ_JAMGBF010000235.1, on the reverse strand, counting down.
AGGGCTCCGGCTCCCAGAACGTCGCCACCACCATGGCCTTCGTCCGGCTGGTCAAGGACCTGGTCCGCGACAAGGAGACGGGCAGGCGCTGGGTGCCGATCGTGCCCGACGAGGCACGCACCTTCGGCATGGAGTCGCTCTTCCCGTCCCTCGGGATCTACTCCCCCAAGGGCCAGACGTACGAGCCGGTCGACCGCGACCAGCTGATGTACTACAAGGAGGCCAAGAACGGCCAGATCCTCAACGAGGGGATCACCGAGGCCGGTTCGATGGCCGACTTCATCGCCGCGTCCACCGCGTACGCGACGCACGGCGAGGCGATGATCCCGTTCTACATCTTCTACTCGATGTTCGGCTGGCAGCGCACCGCCGACCAGATGTGGCAGCTCGGCGACCAGCTCGGCCGCGGCTTCCTCGTCGGCGCCACGGCGGGCCGCACCACGCTGACGGGCGAGGGCCTGCAGCACGCCGACGGCCACTCGCCGGTCATCGCGGCGACCAACCCGGCGGCGCTGACGTACGACCCGGCGTTCGCGTACGAGGTCGCGGCGATCGTCAAGGACGGTCTGCGCCGCATGTACGGCGAGGCGGCTCCCGGCGAGGACCCGAACGTCTTCTACTACCTCACCGTCTACAACGAGCCGCTGCCCCAGCCGGCCAAGCCCGCCGTCGCGGGTGTCGACGAGGGCATCGTCAAGGGCCTGTACCGCTTCAACACGGCGGAGTCGGCGGGGCTGTCCCCGGCGGCCAACGCCCCGCGCATCCAGCTGCTGGGCTCCGGCACGGCGATCCACTGGACGCTCCAGGCGCAGAAGCTGCTGGCCGAGGAGTGGGGCGTCGCGGCCGACGTCTGGTCCGCCACCTCCTGGACCGAGCTGCGCCGTGACGCGCTGGAGGCCGACGAGGCCCTGCTGCGCGGCGAGGAGCGTGTGCCGTACGTCCGCCGGGCGCTGCACGGCGCCGAGGGCCCGGTCCTCGCGGTGTCCGACTACATGCGCCAGGTCCCGGACCAGATCGCGCAGTGGGTCGAGCAGGACTGGTCCTCGCTGGGCGCGGACGGCTTCGGCCTCTCCGACACCCGCGAGGGCGCCCGCCGGCACTTCGGCGTCGACGCCGAGTCGATCGTCGTGGCCGCGCTGGCCCAGCTGGCGCGGCGCGGCGAGGTGAAGGCCACGGCCGTGAAGGAAGCGCGCGAGAAGTACGGGCTGTAGTTCGGCCGCAGGTGAGTGGGGGCTGGTCGCGCAGTTCCCCGCGCCCCCAGGAGGGGCGCGGGGAACTGCGCGACCAGCCGTATACGGCCCGCACCCGGACACGCACCATGATGGCCCCATGCGTGCTGCCCGCCTCATCAAAATGGTGCTGCTTCTGCAGTCCCGGCCCTCCATGACCGCCGCCGAACTCGCACGGGAGCTGGAGGTGTCGGAGCGGACCGTCACACGGGACGCGCAGGCGCTGTCGGAGGCGGGCGTGCCGGTGTACGCGGACCGGGGGCGGGCCGGCGGCTACCGGCTGATCGGCGGGTACCGGACCCGGCTGACCGGGCTCGCCCGCTCGGAGGCCGAGGCGCTGTTCCTGTCCGGGGTGCCGGGCGCGCTGCGCGAGATGGGGCTGGAGGACGCCGCCTCCGCGGCCCGGCTGAAGGTCTCGGCGGCCCTGCTGCCGTCGCTGCGGGACGCGTCCCGCACCGCGGCCCAGCGCTTCCACCTGGACGCCCCGAACTGGTTCACCGAGCCCAAGGCGCCCGCGCTGCTGCCCGCGGTGGCGGACGCGGTGTGGGACGACCGGCGGATCACCGCGCGCTACCGCGGCCGGGACACCGAGGTCGAGCGGACCCTGGAGCCGTACGGGCTCGTGCTCAAGGCGGGGGTCTGGTACCTGTGCGGGCGGGTCGCGGAGCGGGGCACGTACCGGGTGTACCGGATCGACCGCTTCACGGCGGTCGACGGCGGCGAGGAGCGGTTCGAGCGCGACGAGGACTTCGACCTGCCGGCCTTCTGGGACGAGCGGGCGGAGCAGTTCGCGCGGTCGATCCTGCGGGACGAGGTCGTCGTACGGCTCTCGGAAGCGGGAGCGCGGGCGCTTCCCCACGCCGTCGACCCCGCGGCCGCGCGGGAGGCGCTGGCGGCCGCCGGCTCCCCCGGCCCGGACGGCTGGGTCACGCTGACCCTGCCGGTGGAGTCCGAGGAGGTCGCGCACGCGCAGCTCGCGGGGCTCGGCCCGGAGGTGGAGGTACTGGCGCCGCCGCGTCTGCGGGAGCGGTTCGCGAGCGACGCCGCACGGCTGGCCGCCCTGTACGGGACATAACAATCCGCCGCACTCCACGTGCGCCCCACCCGCCCAGGGCCGATGCTGTACCCGTGATGGACGAGACGGAGTTCTGGGAGCTGGTGGACGCCGCCCGCGAGGCCGCCGAGGGCGACCCCGAGGAGCAGGCGGACCTGCTCGTGGACCGGCTGCTCCAACTGGAGCCCGACATGGTCCTGGACTTCGCCCGTCATTTCGAGGCCCGCTACAACCGCGCCTACACCTGGGATCTGTGGGGGGCCGCCGCCGTGCTGCTGAACGGCGCCGGCGACGACACCTTCGACTTCTTCCGCTGCTGGCTGATCGGGCAGGGGCGGGAGGTGTACGAGAGCGCGGTGCACCATCCCGACGCCCTGGCCGGCCTCCTGGACGACTTCGACGAGGAGCTCGACGGCGACGGGGAGGAGCTGGGGTACGCGGCCGACGAGGCGTACGAGGAGCTCACCGGGACGGTGGCACCCGACCTCGGCATCGCGCCGGCGCCGCCCGAGCCGGAGGGGACGCCGGTCGACCTGGAGGACGACCGGGCGCTGGCGGAGCGCTATCCGAAACTGTGGGAACGGTTCAGGGACTGACGTGTGACGTGAACAGGGGGACCATGGCCCGCATCCCGTACCCGGAGCGTCCGGCCGACGGTGTTTCGAAGCTGCCCGTGCCGCTGAACGCCTTCCGGATGCTCTCGCACGCCCCGCCGCTGACGGACACGGCGATCGAGATGGGCCTGGCCGTGCTGCGGGAGTCGACGCTGCCGGTCCGGCTGCGCGAGCTGGTGGTGCTGGCGGTGGCGGCCGGCACGGAGTGCGAGTACGAGGCCGTCCAGCACGGTCCGGTCGCGCTCGCCTCGGGCGTGACGCCCGAGCAGCTGGCGGCGATCTCCGAACGGCGTTCGGCGGGCCGAGAGTTCGACGAGACGGAGTCGGCGGCGGTGACCGCGGCCTTCGAGCTGGTGGCCCGGTGCACCCTGTCCGAGGCCACGCTGACGGCGCTGCGCGCACGCTTCACCGACCGGCAGGTCGTCGAGATCGTCACGACGACCGGCTACTACGTCATGCTCGCGGGCCTGATGAACGGGCTCGGGGTGGACGTCGACCCGTCCGGGGAGCGGTTCCTGGGACTGGCCGGGGACGAGGGCCCGCGCTAGCGCTTCAGAGCGCGGCGGTGCGCCTGCGGGAGGAGTCCGACGGGATGTAGGCGTGCGTCTGGTCGGCGACCGCGTGGTGCAGGGGGGCCGCGTTGGCCTGGTCGAGCGCGGACGCGGTGACGGCCGCGGGGCCGAGGACGACGGCGGCGGCCGCGCAGAGCGCGGCCCACGGGCCGAACACGCCTTTGGTCCGGCCTTCGGTCTTGTGCGTGGCGCTGCTGTGACTGTTCACTTCTTCCCCACCTTCGGTAAGTGCGTGTGCATGACGATAGGGACGGTGCCTCAGGACGGTCCGTGAGGCCGCTGGGAGAAACCTGTGAGGCCATGAGCAGCCCGTACGTGAGGGAGCTGACACGCGAGGAGCATCTCGCGCACCTGCGGCTGCACCCGGACGTGAGCCATCTGCAGATCCCCGAGTGGGGCGGCGTGAAGCCGGACTGGGTGGCGGAGAGCGTGGGCTGGTTCGAGGGGAAGCTGTTCGTCGCGGCGGCGCTGGTGCTGTACCGCCCGCTGCCCGGGACGCGCCGCTTCCTCGCCTACCTTCCCGACGGGCCCGCGATCGACTGGTCGGACCCGCGGCTGGAGCGCTGGCTGGACCCGCTCGTCGCGCACGTCCAGGAGCGCGGGGCGTTCGCGGTGCGGATCGGGCCGCCGCTCGTCGTACGGCACTGGGAGGCGGCGACCGTCACGGCGGGGATCGCCGACCCCGCCGTACGGCATCTGCGCGATCTGCCGGCGGTCGGTGTCGACGGGTTCGCGCTGGACGCGGCCGAGCGGCTGGGGCGGCTGGGGTGGCGGCGGTGCGAGGAGGGCGACGGCAGCGGGTTCGGGCTGGGACAGCCCCGCTACGGCTTCCGGATCCCGCTCGCCGGGCGGTCGGCGCAGGACCTGCGGCAGGGTCTCGCCCCGCACTTCGAGCAGGCGCTGGGCACGGCGGAGCGGGCGGGCGTGCGGGTCTCCTGGGGTACCGCCGCCGACCTGTCCGACTTCCACCGCCTGTACGAGGCCACCGCAGCCCGCGACGGCTTCCGGGCCCGCCCGCCGGAGTACTTCCGGCGCATGTGGAAGGCGCTCAACGCCGAGGACGACGACCGGCTGCGCCTCTACCTCGCCGAGCACGACGGGTTCGTGCTCTCCGCCGCCCTCATGGTCAACGTCGGTCCCCGGTCCTGGCACTCCTACCCCGCCTCCGGCCGCCAGGGACGTGAACTGCGGCCCAGCAGCGCCCTGTTGTGGCGCATGCTGTGCGACGCGCGGGCGGCGGGCGCCGAGGTCTACGACCTGCGCTCCATCACCCCCGTCCTCGCCGGGGGCCGGTTGCTGGGGCGCCTGCGCTTCAAGGCGGGCACCGGCGGGCGGGCCGTGGAGTACCTCGGGGAGTGGGAGCGGCCGGTGGGCGGTCGGGGGAAGGTGCTGCAGCGGGCGGTACGGGTGTACCTCGGGCGGCGCTGACGCTACGGCGTCCTGCCCTGGAGCCGGGCCGCCAGGGCCCTGATCTCCGGGAGGCGGGCGGAGAGGGCGGCGCCGGGGCAGGAGGTCATGTAGCCGTCGTCGTGGCCGGCGAGGGCGGGGAGGGTGGCCGTGGTGCCGGCCGTGTAACGGCTGAGGCTGTTGCTGGAGGTCAGCCGGACCCGGGAGCGGGGGTCGATGTCGGCGACGCCCAGTTTCCAGGCGGCGAGGGCGGCGATCGCGTCGGTCATGGCCTTGGGGACGGGGACGCCCGCGGTGAACGTGCCGAGGGCGGCGATGCCCGCGGTGCGGTGGTTGAAGCCCTGGGTGTGGGCGCCGGTGACGGGGCGGTCGACGCCGCCCGCCCGGCCCTCGTAGATGGTGCCGCAGCGGTCGACGAGGAAGTTGTAGCCGATGTCGTCCCAGCGGCGGGCGCCGGTCTGGCCGGCGTAGAGGTAGCGGATGATGCGGGGCGCGTCGGCGCAGGCGTAGCCGTTGGGCGAGTCGGTGTGGTGGACGAAGACGGCGACGACCTTGTCGTCGTAGCGCGGGGGCGGCTGCGCGTGCCGGGTGAGGTCGTCGAGCCAGACGGAGCGCGGCACGATGGGCGGCCTGGCGGCGGTGTGCGCGGCGGGCACCGGGCGGGCCGGGGCGGGCCGGACCCGGCGCCCCGCGTTCGCGTGCTGGACGCCGTCCACGCACAGCACGAGACCGAAGACGGCGGCGAGCCCGATGAGACAGGCGAGCCCCATCCGCGCGCTCCGCGGCAACCGGAACCCCCGCCCCACCCCACGACACCCGACGGGAACCCTGCGCCCGGCCGGCATCCCCGACGCACCCTCGGCCGGCCCGGACCCGGCCGGCGCCCCGCTCACGGCAGGACCGGCGGCCGGTGCCTCCGTTCCCTGCCGGGCGGCCGTCCTGCCGGCGCGCAGGGCGTGCAGCAGGCGCTGCAGCCTGAGTGGGCGCCGCGCCCGGGTTCGGGGCAGCGTGGCGCGTATGCGCGCTGGGCGCCGGCTTCGAGGCACCCGCGATCTTCGGACCCGCATGGGTCCACTCTCGGCCGGAAAGGCTTCGCCCGCGATGTGCGCTGTGCCACCCGGTGGAACCATCCTCCTGGTCCGCGACGTTTTTCCCGGTGAAGGGGGGCCGGAGGGCGACACGCACGCACGCGACTGATCATCGGGACCGTCCCGCGCGTACTTAGGGGTCTGAGGGAAAGGCGGCTCTGTGGACCTGCTCGACATCCTGCTGATGCTGGTGGTTCTGGCCTACGCGGCGTCCGGCTACCGGCGCGGCCTGGTCGCCGGCTGCGTCTCGCTCGCCGGGTTCGTCGGCGGAGCCGTCGTCGGCGTGTGGGTGCTGCCCTGGATGATGGACCTGGTGACGGCGGGGACGACCCGGGCGACGGTCACCGCGGTGCTGACCGTGCTGGTCCCGGCGGTGGTGGGACACGAACTGGCCGGGCGGCTGGCGCTCAGGCTGCGCCGCGAGCTGGACCGGGGGCCGCTGCGGGTGGCGGACGGCGTCGGCGGCGCCGCGGCCAACTCGGTCGCCGTGCTGATCGTGGCGTGGGTCGCCGCCAGCGTGGTCGGAGTCTCCTCGTCGCCGCTGGTCACCACCGCGATCCGGGACTCGACCCTGCTCGGCGCCGTGCAGAACCTGATGCCCGACACCACCCCGACCTGGTTCTCCCGGGCCACCTCCGCGCTGACCCAGGCGGGCTTCCCGCAGGTCTTCAACCCGTTCGAGAACGAGTCGACGGCGAGGGTGGCCAAGCCCACCGGCGACAGCGTCACGGCCGCCGCCACCAGTGCCGCCAAGCGCAGCACGGTGAAGATCGAGGGCGCCTCCGGCAACCAGGGCCGCGAGGGCAGCGGGTTCGTGTACGCGCGCGAGCACGTGATGACGAACGCGCACGTGGTGGCCGGCATCGACAACCCGACCGTGCGCATCGGCGGGGTCGGGCCGTCGTACGACGCCCAGGTGGTGCTCTTCGACCCCGACAAGGACGTGGCCGTGCTGTACGTGCCCGGTCTCAGGGCACCGGTGCTGAAGTTCGACCGCGGTGCCGAGCGCGGCGACTCGGCGGTGGTCGCCGGCTATCCGCAGGACGGTTCCCTGGACCTGCAGGCGGCGACGGTCGCGAGCCGGGTCGACGCCACCGGCCAGAACATCTACGGCGACGCCACGGTGACCCGCGAGATCTACTCGATCCGCTCCACGGTCCGCCCGGGCAACTCCGGCGGCCCGCTGCTGACGACGGACGGCCGGGTGTTCGGTGTCGTCTTCGCCCGCTCGACCTCCGACAACGAGACCGGCTATGTGCTGACGGCGGCCGAGGTGTCCGCCGACGCCCGGCGCGCGGCGCGATCGACGGCCGGGGTGGACACGGGCGATCTGGTCACGTCGTAGCGCGGTCCGCGGGCCGATGATGGAGGGCCGGTCCCCCACACCCGCCGGAGGCTGCCGTGCCCGTGTTCTTCCTGATCTCCCTGCTGGTGGCGGGAGGCGCGCTCTTCCTGGTCGTGCGCCGGCGGCGCGAGGCGGCCAACCGCGACCAGGTCAGAGACTGCACCCCATGAGGACGTCGTCCACGTACGCGCCCTGCAGCAGGAACTCGCCAGGCAGCACGCCCTCCACCACGAAGCCCTCGGCCTCGTAGAGCCTGCGGGCCGGGGCGTTGTGCCCGAGGACGCGCAGGGTGAGCCGGCGGGCGCCCTGCCGGCGGGCCTCCTCCCGCACCGCGCGCAGCAGCGCCCGCCCGACACCGCCGCCGCGCGCCTCCTCGGATACGACGAGGCCCTGGATCTGCCGGACGTGCGCGTTGCAGGCGAGCGGGGTCGGATAGCCCAGCCGGACGTATCCGACGACCGTGCCGTCGAGTTCGGCGACCAGGTGGTCACGGGGGCCGAACCGCTCGTTGTAGAAGGACTCGTACGGCGGCCGGGGCCGCGGCTGCACGGAGTGCAGCGGGGACCAGGCGGCGCGGTCGAGGCGGCCCAGTGTCTCCTCGTCGTCGGGCGTGGCATGACGTATGTGGGGAACGACCATGACGGCCACCTTATGAGCCCTCTGAGGAGAATGAGTCCATGGAACGATCTCGAATCGCGGTGGCCGGTGCGTCCGGGCTGATCGGCGGCGCCCTGGCGCGGTCCCTGGAGGCGGACGGGCACGAGGTGGTGCGGCTGGTGCGGCGGGCCGCCCGGTCCGGGGACGAGGTGTGCTGGGACCCCGAGGGGCGGTACGTGGACGCCGACGGGCTGGCCGGGTGCGACGCGGTGGTCAACCTCGCCGGCGCGGGGGTCGGCGACCGGCGCTGGACCGACGCCTACAAGGAGCGCATCCGCAACGGGCGGGTGCTGGGCACGGCGGCGCTGGCCGAGGCGATCGCCGGGCTGCCGGAGGGGCCGCGGGTGTTCGTGAACGGCAGCGCGATCGGGATCTACGGCGAGACCGGCGACCGGGCCGTCGACGAGAGCGCGCCGTCCGGCCGCGGGTTCCTGCCGGAGCTGTGCGTGGAGTGGGAGGCGGCCGCGGCGCCCGCGCGGGAGGCGGGCGTGCGGACCGTGTTCGCGCGGACGGGTCTGGTGGTGTCGGGCCAGGGCGGCGCCTGGGGACGGCTGTTCCCGCTGTTCAAGGCGGGGCTCGGGGGACGGATGGGCGACGGGCGGCAGTACTGGTCGTACATCGCGCTGCGGGACGAGGTGGCCGCGATCCGGTATCTCATCGACACCGACGGGCTGTCCGGGCCGTTCAACCTGACGGCCCCGAACCCGCTGACGAACCGTGAGATCACCGCGGCCATGGGGCGCGTGCTGCACCGGCCGACGCTGTTCCCCGTCCCGGCGCAGGTGCTGCGGACCGTGCTCGGCGAGATGGCCGGGGACGTGCTGGGCAGTGCGCGGGTGCTGCCGAAGCGGCTGCTGGAGTCGGGCTTCACGTTCACGTACCCGGAGATCGAGCAGGCGATCCGCGCCGCCCTGTGAGGGCCACCCTGCGCAGCGACGGCGTGACCGCATGCGACCGCTGTGCGACCGTGCCCTGTCCATGCGCGACTGCACTTGACCGGTCTCAGCCCTAACCTCGACCCGAACTCGGGTATCCCTGGAGCCTGTTGGGGGCATCACGTCTCCACCGGCCGCGCAACCTCGAGGAGGGGCACGTGCTTGAGCCCGCGTACCAGGCGGACGTCGTGATCGTGGGGGCCGGCGTGGCCGGCCTCTCGGCGGCGCATCGGCTGAACAGCGCAGGAGTGACGACCGCGGTTCTGGAGGCCGCCCCCTGTGCGGGGGGCCGGATGTCGACCGAGAAGGTCGACGGGTTCCGGCTCGACCGCATCGGCCAACTGCTGTCGACGGCGTATCCGGAACTACGTCTGACCCCCGGCCTCGACGCCCTCGTGCTGCGCCCGTTCGCGCCGGGCGTCCTGCTGCACAGCGACGGCCGGCACCACCGGGCGGGGGCGGTGGCGAGCGCGGGGGGCGCACGGGGCGCACTCCACGCCGTACGTGCCCTGGCGAGCGCCCCTCGCGCTACGGCCGCGCCACGGGCGAGCGCCCCGCTGGGCACCGCCGTCGACCA
>NZ_JAMGBF010000234.1 GCF_023516615.1 Streptomyces panaciradicis | reverse complement strand
ACGGCCAGCACGCCTACTACCAGCTGATCCACCAGGGCACGAAGCTGATCCCCGCGGACTTCATCGGGTTCGCCGAGCCGGTCGCGGAGCTGAGCGACGGGCTGAAGGCGCAGCACGACCTGCTCATGGCCAACTTCTTCGCGCAGACGCAGGCGCTGGCCTTCGGCAAGACGCCCGACGAGGTGCGGGCGGAGGGCGTGCCGGAGGAGCTGGTGGCCCACAAGACGTTCAAGGGCAACCACCCGACGACCACGATCCTCGCGCGCGAGCTGACGCCGTCCGTACTGGGGCAGCTCATCTCCCTCTACGAGCACAAGGTGTTCGTCCAGGGCGCCGTGTGGAACATCGACTCCTTCGACCAGTGGGGTGTGGAGCTGGGCAAGGTGCTGGCCAAGCGCGTCGAGCCCGCGCTCACGGAGGGCGCGGACGTACCCGGTCTGGACCCCTCCAGCAAGGCGCTGGTGGCCAAGTACCGTGAGCTGCGCGGACGCGGCTGACGACCTCGGTGCCTGAGCGGGGCGGTGCGTGACCGCCCCGCTCAGGCGACAGCGATCAGGCCAGCGCTCAGCCCACCGTGCTCAGGCCACCGCGCTCAACGTGTCCGCCAGGCGCCGCCGTGCCGCCCGGGCCGCCGGAAGTGCGGCGAGTCCCGTCGCGCCCAGTACCGCCGCCGCCCCCAGAAGCACCAGCAGCAGCGGCGACGGAGCCTGGGCGATCCCCGAGCCGATGCCGCTGGACCTGCCCTGGGCGTTGATCAGCCAGTGCGCGAGGGGGGTGCCCAGGGCGGTGCCGGCGAGGGCGGCGGCCAGGGTCGTGCAGCCGGTGGCGGTGACGGTGATCGCGGTGATCTGCCGGGGGGAGAGGCCGATGGCCTTCAGGGCGAGCAGATCGCGTTCGCCCTCGCGGACGGTGCCGCCGATGGCGGTGAGCAGTTCGATCAGGCCGATCAGGGCGAGGACGGCGATCAGCCCGGCCACGACTCCGCGCAGCGGCGAGAGCCCGTCGGCCGGGTTGGTGACGGCGTGCACGTCCAGCCGTCCGTGCCCGGCGGCGGCCAGGCGGGCGGCCACCGCGGCCGGGTCGGCGCCGGGGCGCAGCCGTACCTGGTAGAGGGTCGGGGTCAGCCGGGGGTCGTTCTGGCGGAGGGTGTCGAGGGAGGTGGAGACGACCCGGCCGGCGTTCTCCGGTTCGATGCTGCGGCCGACGATGTGCAGGATCTGCGGCTGGTCGCCGACGGTCAGGCGGACCCAGTCGCCGATCCGCAGGTTCAGCAGGTCGAGCAGGCCCTGCCCGGCCACCGCCTCGTCGTCCCCGCGCGCGGGGCGGCCCTCGGCGAGGGCGTACGGGTAGGGGTCTTCACGGGTGCCCAGGCCGCGCAGGGCGATGGTGGCGGTCTGGCCGGGGACCAGGGCGGCCACCTCCAGGCCCGGGTAGGCGGCGGCGACCTGCGGGTCACGGTCCAGGAGGGCGCGGGTGCCGCGTTCGCTCAGGCCGTCGTTCGCGTGGACGGTGAGGGCGGCCGGCAGACCGATCCGCTCCGGGCTGCTGTGGAAGCGGTCGATGGTGGTCCAGGCGGACATCGCGACGACGATCAGCAGCAGGGGCAGCGCGAGCCGGGCCACGGTGGTCACCGACCGCAGACGGCGGCCGACGACCGTGTGCCAGCCCAGCACCAGCGCGGGCGAGAGCCGGGTGGCGAGCGCGCGCCGGGAGAGCGCGGAGAGCTGCCCGCCCGGCAGCGACGCGGCACGGCCGCCCGGCACCCGCTCTCCCCGGGCGCCGACGGGCCGTACCCCCGGCACCGGCGGCACCCGCCCCGCGCGCCAGGCCGCCAGGCCCGTCGTCGCGCCGATGAACAGCACCGCGCCCACCGGGACGGCGAACAGCGCCGCCGTGTACCCGGGCAGCCCCTGCCGGACGGCGACCGCGTCTCCGAGACGCCCCGGGAAGCTGCTGCCCAGGGTCTCCGTCAGCGCCGCGGCGGACACGGCGCCGAGGAGGGCGTAGGCGAGGTGCTGCGAGAGGAAGATCCGTACGACCTGGCCCGGGGTGAAGCCGATCGCCTTCAGGACCGAGATGTCCCTGAGGTGGCCGCGGATACGGGTGGCGATCGCGCCGTGCACCGCGAGACCGGCGGCGATCAGCGCGCCCAGCCCGAACAGGCCCAGCACCTGGCCCAGCAGCCGGTAGTCGCCCTGGGCCTCGAACCGTGCCTGCTGCCAGGTGGAGACCTCGCCCACCGCTCCGGCGCCGAGGACGGTGACGGCGCGCTGGACGACGTAGTCGGTGTCGGCGGGGTCGGTCAGGCGCAGGCCGATGACCCGGCCGGTCGGGTGGGGCACGGCGGACGGCAGTGCCCAGACCAGGCCCGGCCGCTCGCCCGCGTGATATCGGGGCTCGGCCGCGTCGGCCACGCCCAGGACGGTCACCGTGTGCCCCGTGCCCGGCAGGGTGAGCGTGTCGCCCGGTTCGGCGAGCAGGGCGCGGGCCAGGCTGCTCTCCAGGACCACACCGTCCGGGGTGCGGGAGTTCAGCCAGCGGCCGGAGGTGATCAGGGGCCGGCCGACGGTGGGGCGGTCGGGGGTGGCGCGCAGTTCGACGGCGGCCCGGGTGCCGCGGGAGGCGAGGGTGGCGGAGGCGGTGGCGTAGGGGCCGGCTACGGAGTCGACGCCGTCCAGTCCCGTGAGCCGCCCCACCTCGGCGGACTGGCTGGTGTGGATCCAGACGTGGGCGCCGCGCGACTCGGCGAAGACCCGCTGCCAGGGGTTGGTGGCGTAGCCGAACAGGGCGGTGGCCAGCAGCAGCGACAGCACGATCCCGGCGGTGGCCAGCACCAGGAACAGTGCCTCGCCGCGGTGCGTGCGCAGATCGGAGTGGGCCCAGCGCAGGGTGGCTCGCATGCGGATCAGTGCCTCCGGGGAGCGTCGTACATCCGCATCTCAGTCCCTGAGCTCCAGTACCCCGGATATGCCGCCCTTGCGGGACTTCGGGGCGGCGTCCAGTTCGGCGTCGTCGGCTATGCGGCCGTCGAAGAAGGAGATCACCCGGTCCGCGGCGCTCGCCAGCCGCGCGTCATGGGTGACCAGCACGATCGTCTGGCCGCGTCCGTGGAAGCGGGACAGCAGCCGCATCACCTCGCGGGTGCCCTTGCTGTCGAGGCTGCCGGCGGGCTCGTCGGCGAGCAGCAGGGGAGGGTGGTTGACCAGGGCGCGGGCCAGCGCGACCCGCTGCTGCTCACCGCCGGACAGCTCGCCCGGCAGGCTCCGCTCCTTGCCGTCCAGGCCCAGCTCGGCCAGCAGTTCCTCCCGCTCGGCGCGCGCCCGCTTCGGCGTCACCCCGGCGAGCAGGGCGGGCAGCTCCACGTTGTCGGCGACGGACAGGTTCGAGACCAGGTTGAAGAACTGGAAGACGATGCCGATCCGCTTGCGGCGCTCCACCGCCCAGCGCGCCTCGCTCCAGGCGTCCGCGCTCTTGCCGTCCAGCCAGATGCGGCCGCCGTCGGGCCGTTGCAGGCCGCCCAGCAGATGCAGCAGGGTCGACTTCCCGGCCCCGGACGGGCCGGTGACGGCCAGGAACTCCCCGGGGCGTACGCACAGGTCGACCCCGCGCACCGCGTGCGCCGGGGCGCCCTCGCCGTAATGCGTCTTGACCAGGCCCTCGGCGCGCAGCACGGGAGCGGGACCGTCGTTCACTCCAGCTCCTCCAGCTCTTCCTGGCACCGCTCCAGCCAGTCGAGGTCGGCCTGCAGGTGCAGCATCGCCCCCTCGATCAGCAGATGGGCGACGCGGTTGTCCCGGTCTTCCGCGGCCGCCAGTTTCGACAGCTGCCGCATGGTGTTCAGATACTGGCGCCGCTGTTTGTTGATCAGCGCGATCCGGTCGGCGAGTCCGGTCTGCGGGGCGAGCGCCAGCTTCATGAAGAACTCGTCCCGCACCCGCGGCTCGTCCTCGGGATCCTCGAACCAGACGCGCAGCGCCTGCCGCCCGGCTTCGGTGAGGTGGTAGACCTTTTTGTTGGGTCGGCTCGACTGCTCGACGTCCTCGCCCTCGATCAGGCCTTGCTTCTCGAGACGGCCGAGGGTTACGTAGATCTGGCCGACGTTCGGCTGAGGGTACGCGGAGCCCAGCGTCTGCTCAAGGTGCTGCTTGAGCTCGTAGCCGTGGGCCGGGCCGCGCGCCAGGAGAGCCAGGAGGGGCAGGCGCACGTGTGCAGTCCTCCTGTCGGGTCAATGTGCTCCAGGCCCTAGTATCGCCCATACCTAACAGGTATACATGGCCTCTGACTCCGGGCGAAGACGCCCGGCGCCGGGTGTGCAAGGAGGAACCTATGCGGTGGATGCGTGCCGCGGGTAGGGGCCTCCTCGTTCTCGTCGTGGTCATGGCCGGGTACGTCGCCGCGGGCACCCGGCACGACGCGGCTCCGGCCGACGGCCGCGGACCGCTGATCCTGGCCACCGCGGGCGATCTCACCGGCTATCTCCGCCCCCTGCTCGAGGGCTGGAACCGCACCCACCCCGGCGAGCGGGTGCGGCTCGTCGAGCTCCCCGACTCCGCCGACGAGACCCACGCGCAGATGGTCACCGACCTGCGCGGCGGCGACCGCAGCCGCTTCGACGTCCTCAACATCGACGTCAACTGGACCCCGGAGTTCGCCGCCGCGGGCTGGATCCGTCCGCTGCCGCGCGAGCGCTTCCCGCTCGGCGCCTTCCTCAAGCCCGTCAAGAGCACGGCGACCTACGACGGCCGCCTGTACGCCGTCCCGTACGTCACCAACGCCGGTCTGCTCCTCTACCGCAAGGACATCCTCGCCAAGGAGGGTGTCCCGCCCCCGCGCACCTGGGCCGAGCTGGAGCACGACGCGAAGACCATCGCGCCCAAGTACGGGCTCGACGGCTACGCGGGCCAGTTCCTGCCGTACGAGGGCCTGACGGTGAACGCGGCCGAGGCCGTCTACTCGGCCCACGGCTCGATACTCGGTGACGAGGGCGCGAAGGTCACTGTGAACTCCGCGGCGGCCCGGGAGGGGATCGGCTTCCTCGCGCGCGGGGTCCGCGAGGGCTGGATCCCGAAGGCGGCGCTGACGTACAAGGAGGAGGAGTCCAAGCAGGCCTTCGAGAGCGGCCGGCTGCTCTTCCTGCGCAACTGGCCCTACGCCTACGTCCTCGCCTCGGCCAAGGGCTCCCCGGTCGCCGGGAAGATCGGCGCCGTCCCGCTGCCCGGTCCGGACGGCCCCGGCACGAGCGTCCTCGGCGGCTCCAACCTGGCCGTCAACACCCACGCCCGGCACCCCGACTCGGCAGCGCGCCTGATCGCCTATCTCACGAGCGAGCCCGTGCAGCGCCAGGTCCTCACCCGCGGCGCCCTGCCGCCCGTGCGGGCCGCACTGTACGAGGATCCCGAGCTGATCCGGCGCTTCCCCTACCTCCCCACCCTGCGCAAGAGCGTGCTGTCGGCCATGCCGCGCCCCAAGAGCCCCCGCTACGACCAGGTCAGCCTGGTCGTGCAGGCGGTCGTGCAGGACGCGCTGACGGGGCACGAGACCCCCGCGGCGGCGGTGCGCCGGCTCGCGCGGGAACTGGCCGCGATCCCCGGCCGATAGGCGATCGATAGTTACCTGTTAGGTAACGCGCATATCTCATCTCCCTTCTCTTTGTCCTGTTTGGTCGGCATTTCACGGGCCAACTCGGCAGTAGCTTCTGTTCTCATCGTTGACACCCGTGCGACGCGCCTACATAACATGCATGCATGTTGAGTAAGTACCGCTGGTGGCGTGACGCGGTGATCTATCAGGTGTACGTCCGCAGCTTCCTGGACAGCACCGGCGACGGCGTCGGCGATCTCGCCGGGGTCAGGGCGGGGCTGCCGTACCTGAAGAAGCTGGGCGTCGACGGGATCTGGCTGAGCCCCTTCTACCCGTCCCCGCAGCACGACCACGGCTACGACGTGGCCGACTACTGCGACGTCGACCCGCTCTTCGGCGACCTCGCCGAGTTCGACCTGCTGATGGCCGACGCCCGGCGGCTCGGCGTCAGGGTGCTGCTCGACATCGTGCCCAACCACTGCTCCAGCGAGCACCCGTGGTTCCGCGAGGCGCTGGCGGCCGAGCCCGGCAGCGCGGCCCGCGCCCGCTTCCACTTCGCCGACGGCCGCGGCCCCGAGGGTGCCGAGCCGCCCAACAACTGGCACTCCATGTTCGGCGGCCCCGCGTGGACCAGGGTCGGCGACGGCCAGTGGCACCTGCACATGTTCGCCTCCGAGCAGCCCGACTGGAACTGGCGCAACCCCGAGGTCGGCGCCGAGTTCGACCGGGTGCTGCGCTTCTGGCTGGACCGGGGCGTCGACGGCTTCCGCATCGACGTGGCCGCGGGCCTGTTCAAGCACCCCGCCCTGCCCGACTCCGACGACCCCGAGGCCGACGCCCGCACCCGCGACTCGGTCAACCCGCTCGCCTGGAACCAGCCCGAGGTGCACGAGGTGTGGCGGCACTGGCGGGCCGTGTGCGAGGAGTACACCGACCGGGACGGCCGTGAGCGGCTGCTGGTCGGCGAGGTCTCGGTGCCGACGGCCCGCGAACACGCCCTCTACGTCCGGCCCGACGAGCTGCACCAGGCCTTCTTCTTCGACCTGCTCAGCGCCCCCTGGGACCCGGGCGCCTTCCGCAAGGTCATCTCCGAGGCGATGCAGGACATCGCCGGCACCGGCTCCACGGTCACCTGGGTGCTCAACAACCACGACCAGGTCCGCACCGTCACCCGCTACGGAGAGCCCGCCACCGAGGGCAGCGGCCTCGGCGCCGCCCGCGCCCGCGCCGCCGCGCTGCTGATGCTCGCGCTGCCCGGAGCCGCGTACATCTACCAGGGCGAGGAACTTGGCCTGCCCGAGGTCGTCGACCTGCCCGACGACGTGCTCACCGACCCGATCTTCCGGCGCACCGGCAGCCGGGCCCGCATCCGCGACGGCTGCCGCGTCCCGCTGCCGTGGTCCGGACAGGCCTCGCCCTTCGGCTTCACCTCCGGCGCCGAGACCGCCCGCCCCTGGCTGCCACAGCCCTCCTACTTCGCCGAGTACGCCACCGACCGCGCCCTCGCCGACACCCGCTCTTTCTGGCACCTGTACCGCGACGGCCTGCAACTGCGTTCCTCCCTGCCCCAGTTGGGCGAGGGCACGCTGCGCTGGCTGGACACCCCGCCCGGCGTCCTCGCCTTCGAGCGCGGCGACGGCCTGGTCTGCGCCGTCAACTTCGGTACGGCGCCAACCCCCGCGCCGATCTCCGGCACCCCGCTGCTGTCCAGCGGCCCCTGCCCGGCCGGCGTCCTGCCCGGCTCCACGGCCGCCTGGTGGCTCGCCGACCTCCGCACCGCGGCCTCTCAAACCTGACTGCTCGTCAGTTACCCACCCCTGAAAGGGACATCAACGATGATGCGACGACGTACGACCCTGCTCACCGGCTGCACCGCCCTCGCCCTCGCCCTGGGCGCGACCGCCTGCGGAGGCGGCGGCCCGGTCTCCGCGGGCGGCGGCGACAAGGCCCTCGGCGGCCAGACCGTCACCGTGGCCGGCGTGTGGACCGGCAGCGAGCAGAAGAACTTCCAGAAGGTCCTCGACGCGTTCAGCGCGAAGACCGGCGCCAAGACGCAGTTCATCTCCACCGGCGACAACGTCTCCACCGTCGTCGGCAGCAAGATCGAGGGCGGCAACGCCCCCGACGTCGTGATGGTCCCGCAGGTCGGCGTGTTGCAGCAGTTTGCCAAGAAGGGCTGGCTCACCCCCCTCTCGTCCACCACCGAGAAGGCCGTGGACGCCGGCTACGCCCCCGTCTGGAAGAAGTACGGCAGCGTCGACGGCCGCCTGTACGGCCTCTACTTCAAGGCCGCCCACAAGTCGACCGTCTGGTACAGCCCCGACGCCCTGAACCAGGCCGGCGTCAAGCCGCCGAAGACGTACGACGAGATGCTGAAGGCCGGCCGCACCGTCTCCGACTCCGGGCTCGCCGCGTTCTCGGTCGCCGGCCAGGACGGCTGGACCCTCACCGACTGGTTCGAGAACATCTACCTCTCCCAGGCCGGTCCCGAGAAGTACGACGCCCTGGCCGCCCACAAGCTGAAGTGGACGGACGCGAGCGTGGTGAAGGCGCTGGGCACGCTCGGCAAGCTGTTCAAGGACAGGCAGCTGGTGGCCGGCGGCCAGAAGGAGGCCCTGAACACCGACTTCCCCGGCTCGGTGGAGAAGGTGTTCGGACCGAAGCCCGAGGCGGGCATGGTCTACGAGGGCGACTTCGTCGCCGGGGTCGCGCACGACCAGTTCGGCAAGACCATCGGCACCGACGCGAACTTCTTCCCCTTCCCCGCGGTCGACGGCGGCAAGGCGCCCGTCGTCAGCGGCGGTGACGCGGCCGTCGTACTCAAGGACGGCAAGAACGCCAAGGCCGGCATGAAGCTCCTGGAGTACCTGGCCACCCCGGAGGCCGCGGCCGTGTGGGCGAAGGCGGGCGGCTTCCTGTCCCCGAACAAGAAGCTCGACCTCGCCCAGTACGGCGACGACGTCACCCGCGCCACCGCCAAGTCCCTCGTCGCGGCCGGGGACACGGTCCGCTTCGACATGTCCGACCAGGCGCCGGCGGCCTTCGGCGGCACCAAGGGCGCGGGCGAGTGGAAGCTGCTGCAGGACTTCCTGCGCGACCCGTCCGACCCGAAGGGCACCGCGGCCCGCCTGGAGACCGCGGCCGCCAAGGCGTACCAGGGCTGACGCGCCATGACCGCGACCCTGGTGAAAGAGACGAGCCCGCCCGCCGCCGGCCTGGTCGAGCGCGCCCGGCGCTCCCGGCGGCGGGCCCGGATCGTCGCCCTGCTCTTCGTCTTCCCGGCGCTGCTCCTGCTCGGCGCGCTGGTCGTCTACCCGGTGCTCTTCTCCATCGGCCGCAGCTTCTTCGACGCCTCCGGCACCCGCTTCGTGGGCGGCGACAACTACGCCGAGATGTTCCGCGACCCGGCCACCCTCAAGGCCGTCCGTAACACGGCCATCTGGGTCGTGGTCGCCCCGGCGCTGCTGACCGGCCTCGGCCTGATCCTCGCCGTGCTGGTGGAGAAGGTGCGCTGGGCCACGGCCTTCAAGCTGCTGCTGTTCATGCCGATGGCGGTGTCCTTCCTGGCCGCCGGCATCATCTTCCGCCTCGCCTACGACCAGGACCCGGACAAGGGCGTCCTGAACGCCGCCGTGGTCGGCGTGCACGACACCTTCGCGGGCACGTCGCACTACCCGACCGCCCGGGTCCGCCCGAACCAGGGGCTGACGGCGGGCAAGGACGGCTCGTACCGCACGAGCGCGACCGCGAAGCCCGGCGACTCGGTCGGCCTCGGGCTGGTCGGCGTCGCGCCCAAGGACCTGCCGGCCGGCGCCCGGCCCGCCTACCCGGCGGCCCACCGCACGGCGGCCGCCGACGAACTGCGCGGCGTCGTCTACCTGGACTTCACGCCCGGCGGAGGAGGCCGGCCGGGGACGGTCGACAAGCGGGAGAGCGGGCTGCCGGAGATGAAGGTCGAGGCGGTGCGCGACGACGGGAGCACCGCCGCCGCGACGACCACCGCGGCCGACGGCTCCTTCCGCTTCACCGGCCTCACCTCGGGCTCGTACACGGTGAAGCTGCCGGCCTCGAACTTCGCCCCGCCCTACCAGGGCGTCTCCTGGCTCGGGCCGGCGCTCGTGACGCCGGCGATCATCGGGGCGTACGTGTGGATCTGGACGGGATTCGCGATGGTGCTGATCGGGGCGGGGCTGTCCGCCCTTCCCCGGGACGCGCTGGAGGCGGCGCGGATGGACGGGGCCAACGAGTGGCAGATCTTCCGCCGCATCACCGTCCCGCTCCTCGCCCCCGTCCTCACCGTGGTGTTCGTGACGCTGCTGATCAACGTGATGAAGGTCTTCGACCTCGTCTACATCATCGCGCCCGGTGACGTGGCGGAGGACGCGAACGTGCTCGCCACGCAGATGTGGCTGGTGTCCTTCGGCGGCGGCAACAACCAGGGCCTGGGCAGCGCGCTGGGCGTCCTGCTCCTGCTCCTGGTCGTCCCCGCCATGGTCCTCAACGTCCGTCGTTTCCGAAGGAGTCAGCGATGAACGCGGTGCGACGCGGTCTGTCCAGCTCTCTGGTGCAGGCCTTCCTCGTCCTGGTCGGCCTGGTGTGGCTGACACCGCTCGCGGGGCTGTTCATGTCCTCGCTGCGGTCGTCCGAGGACTCGGCGAGCAGCGGCTGGTGGACGGCGTTCACCAGTCCCGGCCGGCTGTCCTTCGACAACTACTCGGCGCTGCTGAGGAACGCGGGCATCACGCAGGCGTTCTGGAACACCGTGCTGATCTCGGTCCCGGCCACCGTCCTCGTCGTCGTCCTCGCGGCGCTCGCCGGATACGCCTTCGCCTGGCTGGACTTCCCCGGACGCGAGGCCGTCTTCCTGGTCGTCGTCGCCCTGCTGGTGGTGCCGGTCCAGATCGGTTTGCTGCCGGTCGCCAAACTCTTCGGCGAACTGGGGCTGTTCGGCACGATCCCCGGCGTGGTGCTCTTCCACGTGGCGTACGGACTGCCGTTCGCGGTGTTCCTGCTGCGCAACTACTTCGCCGAGATGCCGAAGGAGAT
>NZ_JAMGBF010000233.1 GCF_023516615.1 Streptomyces panaciradicis | reverse complement strand
GCGTGGTGCTCTTCCACGTGGCGTACGGACTGCCGTTCGCGGTGTTCCTGCTGCGCAACTACTTCGCCGAGATGCCGAAGGAGATGCTGGAGGCGGCGCGGATGGACGGCGGCAGCGAGTGGCGCATCTTCACCCGGCTGGTCCTGCCGGTCGGCCGCCCCGCGATCGCCTCGCTGGCCATCTTCCAGTTCCTGTGGGTGTGGAACGACATGCTGGTCGCCCTGCTGTTCGCGGACCCCTCGTCACAGCCGCTGACCGTGGAACTCCAGTCCCAGATACGCCAGTTCGGCAGCAACATCGACGTCCTGGCCCCGGGCGCCTTCGTGTCGCTCGTGGTCCCGCTGGTGGTCTTCTTCGCCTTCCAACGGCACTTCGTGCAGGGCGTGATGGCCGGGTCGGTGAAGTGAGGCGGTGGGGGCTGCCCTCGGCAGCCCCCACCGCGTGCTCACGGCGACGCCGGTGGGTACAGCGACCTCGGGAGCTGCGAGGCGGCCGCCGCGTCCAGCAGCCACAGGGTGCGCTGCCTGCCGCGGGCGCCCGCCGCCGGGGCCTGGATCTCGCCCGCGCCGGACAGGGCGATCGCCGCGGCCTCCGCCTTGTCCTCGCCGGCCGCGAGCAGCCACACCTCGCGGGCCGCCCGGATCGCGGGCAGCGTCAGCGTCACCCGGGTCGGCGGCGGCTTGGGGGCGCCGTGGACGCCCACCACCGTGCGGTCCGTCTCCCGGACGGCCGGCAGCTCCGGGAACAGCGACGCCACGTGCGTGTCCGGGCCGACGCCCAGCATCAGCACGTCGAAGGTGGGCACGGCGCCGTGGTTCTCCGGGCCCGCCGCACGGGCCAGTTCCTCCGCGTAGGCCTCCGCCGCCGCGTCGACGTCGGAACCGAACGGGCCGTCGGAGGCGGGCATGGCGTGCACGCGCTTCGGGTCCAGCGGGACCGCGTCGAGCAGGGCCTCGCGGGCCTGCGTGACATTGCGGTCCGGGTCGCCCTCGGGCAGGAAGCGCTCGTCCCCCCACCACAGGTCCAGCCGGCCCCAGTCGATCGCGTCGCGGGCCGGCGCGGCGGCGAGGGCGGCCAGCAGGCCGTTGCCGTTGCGGCCGCCCGTGAGGACCACGGACGCGGAGCCCCGGGAGGACTGCGCGTCCACGATCTTCGTGATCAGACGGGCCGCGGCGGCCTGCGCCATCAGATCCTTGTCGTGATGCACGACCAGCTGCGGAGTGCTCACTTGGCCGCCGCCTTCTTCGACTCCTGCTTCACCGGCTCCTCCGCCGCCGCTTCCTGTGCGGGAGCTTTCGCAGCGTCCTCGACAGGCGTTTCGACGGCGACGGGTTCTCCGGTGCCGGGCTCGGACTCCCCGGGGGCGTCGGCGACCGGCTCTCCTTTGGGAGCCGGGTCCCGAAAGGGAGCCGCCGACGCCGGCGCGTGCAGCCGCTCCACCCCGAACCGCAGCGCCGACGCGTACGTGTCGTCCGGGTCGAGCCGCCGCAGCTCCTCCGCGATCAGCTCGGCCGTCTCCCGCCGCTTCAGCGCCACCGCACGGTCCGGCTGGCCCTGGATGGACAGGGTCGCGAGCGAACCGTCCGCCCGGTCCAGGACGATCGGCCCGCTGTCGGTGTGCATGCGCACCGCCGTCAGCCCGGGCCCGCCGGACAGCGACCGCTTCACGGGCACGTCGAGGCGGTCCGCCAGCCACATGGCCAGCAGCTCGCAGCTCGGGTTGAACTCCTCGCCCTCCACCTCGACGGCCTCCACCTCGCAGGTGACCTGGTCGAGAGCGGCGGCCAGCATCGAGCGCCACGGGGTGATGCGGGTCCAGGACAGGTCGGTGTCGCCGGGCGTGTAGGTGTCGGCGCGGGCCGCGAGCTCCCGTACCGGCTGCTCGGCGGCGTAGGTGTCCGTCACCCGGCGCTGGCCGAGGGCGCCCAGCGGGTCGCTGGCCGGGTCGAGCGGCGCGTTCACCGGCCACCAGACGACGACGGGCGCGTCCGGCAGCAGCAGGGGCAGTACGACGGACTGCGCGTGGTCGGCGATCTCGCCGTACATCCGCAGGACGACCGTCTCACCGGTCCCCGCGTCCGCGCCCACCCGCACCTCGGCGTCCAGCCGGGACGACGTGCGGTCGCGGGGGGTGCGCGAGACGCGCTTGATGACCACGAGCGTGCGCGAGGGGTGCTCGCGCGAGGCGTCGTTCGCGGCCTTCAGCGCGTCGTACGCGTTCTCCTCGTCCGTCACGATGACCAGCGTCAGCACCATGCCGACGGCGGGCGTGCCGATGGCACGCCGCCCCTGCACCAGTGCCTTGTTGATCTTGCTGGCCGTGGTGTCCGTGAGGTCTATCTTCATGGCCGGCGCCAGCTCCGTCCGTCTCGCTCGAGCATTTCGTCCGCCTCGACGGGACCCCAGGTGCCGGACGGGTACTGCGCGGGCTTGCCGTTCTCGTCCCAGTACTGCTCGATCGGGTCGAGGATCTTCCAGGACAGCTCGACCTCCTCGGTGCGCGGGAAGAGGTTCGAGTCGCCCAGCAGCACGTCCAGGATCAGGCGCTCGTACGCCTCCGGGGAGGACTCGGTGAACGACTCGCCGTAGGCGAAGTCCAT
>NZ_JAMGBF010000232.1 GCF_023516615.1 Streptomyces panaciradicis | reverse complement strand
CCGGCGAGCGCCGCAGCCGCTGCCCCGGCGGGCAACCCGGCCGTCACCCCGGCGGCCCCCGCCGCGGCCACCGACCCGACCCCCGCTGGAGGACACGCGTGACGACCAACACCCCGCCCGTGACCCTGGACGACGTCCGTGATGCCGCCGACCGGCTCAAGGGTGTCGCGCACCGCACCCCGGTCCTGCGCTCGCGCACCCTGGACGCCCTCGTCGGCGCCGAGGTCTTCCTCAAGTGCGAGAACTTCCAGCGCGTGGGCGCCTTCAAGTTCCGCGGCGCCTACAACGCCGCCTCCCGGCTCACCCCCGAGCAACTGGCCAAGGGCATCGCCGCCTACTCCTCCGGCAACCACGCCCAGGCCGTCGCCCTGGCCGCCCGCGAACTGGGCAGCACGGCCGTCATCGTGATGCCCGAGGACGCCCCGCACTCCAAGCGCCGGGCCACCGAGGGCTACGGCGCCGAGATCGTCACCTACGACCGCTACACCGAGGACCGCGAGGCCGTCGCCCGGGCCCTCGCCGACGAACGAGGACTCGTCCTCATCCCGCCCTACGAGCACCCGCACGTCATGGCGGGCCAGGGCACCGCCGCACTCGAACTCCTCGAAGAGGTCGGCGAGTTGGACGCGCTGATGGCGCCCGTCGGAGGTGGCGGCCTGATCGCCGGGTCCGCGACGGCCGCCAAGGGACTGCACCCCGGGATAAGGGTGCTCGGCATCGAACCGGAGGCCGGGGACGACACCAAGCGGTCCCTGGAGGCGGGCCGGCGCGTCAGCGTCCCGGTGCCGCGAACCATTGCCGACGGCCAGGCCCTGACCACGCCCGGCGAGCTGACCTTCTCCGTGAACCGGCGGCTCGTGGACGCGATCGCCCTGGTCTCGGACGACGAGATCCGGGCCGCGATGCGCTTCGCGTTCGAGCGGCTGAAGATCGTCGTCGAGCCGAGCGGCGCCACTCCGCTGGCCGCGCTGCTCGCGGGGCGTGCGGGCCCCCTGCCGCGCCGGGTCGGTGTCATCGTCTCCGGCGGCAATGTGGACGCGGATCGTTTCGCCCGGCTGTGCGGCCCGGCGAAGGACTCATGACCAGAAGTCGTTCATGCTGTCGAGGTTCTCGACGCACTCGTCGAGATCGGTCGCCTTGTCCCCGACGATCCGGAAGATGATGCAGCCGTCCTCGTCCATGCGCTTGTTCCCGCGCTGCGCGCTGACGTGCTGCATCGCGACGGCATGGCCGCGGCCGTCCACCAGGACACCGCGCAGCTCGACCTTGAAGGTTCCGGCCGTCTCCTCGAAGAGCCGTCGGTAGTAGTCGAGGATCGCGTCGATCCCCTTGCAGTCGCCGGACAGCGGATGACTGCCGGGCACGTGCTGCGTGGCGTCGCTCGTGATCAGCGAGCGCAGGGCGTCCATATCGCCGCGTGAGAAGGCCTCGTAGCCTTTGCGGACGAGTTGTGCGTGGGGATGTTCAGCCACGGTGATCGCCACCTTTCCGGTCGTTCGGCGATTGCGGCCTCACGCGCCATTCTGCGCTCACCCGAATGGCGGTGTCGACCGGGCGGGCGGACGATGGTGTGGTGGACGGGGCTCGCAATGGAGGGAGCCGTCATGATCGAGATCAAGGCTGTCGAGAAGCCCGACGAGCGCCGTGACTTCCCGCGTGGACACCTGGAAGCGGTCCATCTGACCGGGCTCGACTTCGCCGTGGGAACGTTCGAGCCGGGCTGGCGCTGGTCGGAGTCCGTGGGGCCCATCGCCGGGACGAAGAGCTGCGAGGTCCATCACAACGGGTACTGCGTCCAGGGACGCATGCGCGTCCGGATGGACGACGGCGCCGAGCAGGAGGTCGGACCGGGCGACGTGTTCGTGCTCCCCCCGGGACACGACGCGTGGGTGGTCGGCGAAGAGCCGTGCGTGGTCTACGACTTCGCCGGCCAGATGGCGACGGACTACGCCAAGACGCAGGGGTAGCCACGCCGAGGCGCGGGGGCGGCGCGGTCAGACCGGCAGCAGCCGGGAGATCAACGCGCCGAGCTGGCGGGCGTTGCGGCACTCGTACATGTCCACCAGCTCGGCGTAATCGGGTGCCGCGGAGTCGCCGGTGCCCCACTGCGCGCGCGGCTCGGGGTTCAACCAGTAGACACGGCGGGCCCGTTCGGTGATCCGCCGGACGGCGGCCAGGTTCGGGTCGCTCATGTTCGTGCGCGCGTCACCGAGCACGAACAGCGTCGTACGCGGGCCGACGGCGTCGCCGTGGCGCTCGGCGAACTCGCCCAGGGCCACGCCGTAGTCGCTGCTGCCGTGCCAGCCCGTGAGGGTCGCCTCCGCGCGGATCCGGGCGCCGAGCCCCTCCGGGTCGGCCGCGCCGTGTTCCATGAGGCCGGTGACCTCGTCGATGCGGTTGACGAAGGCGAACACGCGCACCTTGCTGAACTGGTCGTGCAGGGCCTGCACCAGCAGCATCGTGAAGTCGGAGAACCCGGACACCGAGCCCGACACGTCGCACAGCAGCACCAGTTCGGGGCGGAAGGGACGGCGCCGGCGCAGCACCGGCTTCATCGGCACCCCGCCCGTCGACAGCGAGCCGCGCAGGGTCCGCCGCAGGTCGATGCTGCCGCGGGCCGCACGGCGCCGACGGGCCGCGAGCCGGGTGGCGAGCTTGCGGGCGAGCGGCTGAACGGTCCTGCGCAGCTCGGCCAGTTGGAGCTTGCCCGCGTACAGGAAGTCGACGCGGTCGGGGGTCGTGGCGACCGCGCGCCGGGCCAGCTCGTCCCGGTCGCGCCGCTCGGCGACCCGGCGCCGCGCCTCGACGGCCACCATCGAGCGGAACACCTCGATGCGCCGCCGGATCTCGTCCTCCAGCAGCCGGTCGGTGAACCCCGACGCGCCGTCCCGGGCCCGGACACTCTCGCGGACGCGGGCCAGCAGCGTCTGCGGCCGCAGCCGCTCCAGCGCCTGGTACGACGACCAGCCCTGCCCCTCGGGCGAGTTGCCGTATCCGCCGAAGCCGTCGACCGCCTCCGCCGCCAACCGCCCCAGCAGCGCGCGGTCGTCGGCCGCGAGGGCCGCCGCGAGCCGGTCGCGCAGATCGTCCCGGCCGGCGGGCTCGCCGTCGGGAGCGCCGATGCCGCGCGGGAAGTACAGGTCGAAGACCGGGTCGAACACCAGCCGTTGGGCCGGGCCGTGCAGCAGCGTCGCGGCGAGCCCCTCGCGCAGCAGCTCGCGGTCAGCCAGCCCCAGCGCCGCCACCGCCTGGGCCGCGTCCACGGTCTCACCCGTGCCGATCCGCATGCCGTGCGCGCGCAGCGCCCCGACCAGCGAGGTGAGCCGCTCGGCGACGCCGGGCGCGGTCACACCGCGTCCAGGTCGAGCTTGGCCGTCGCCTTCAGCACGTCGTCGTGGTGCTTGAGGAGCACTCCCAGGCTGTCGCGTACGACGGTCTCGTCCAGGGTGTCCGCGCCGAGGGCGATAAGGGTGCGCGCCCAGTCGATCGTCTCGGCGACCGAGGGGACCTTGCGCAGATCCATCGCCCGCAGCGCACCGACCACCCGGACCACCGACGCGGCCAGCGCCTCGTCCAGCTCCGGCACCTTCAGCCGGACGATCCGCCGCTCCAGCTCCTCGTCCGGGAAGCCGATGTGGAGGAAGAGACAGCGGCGGCGCAGGGCCTCGGACAGCTCGCGGCTGGCGTTGGAGGTGAGGACGACGAAGGGGCGGCGGGTCGCGGCGATCGTGCCGAGCTCGGGGACCGTCACCTGGAAGTCGCTGAGGACCTCCAGCAGCAGGCCCTCCACCTCGACGTCCGCCTTGTCCGTCTCGTCGATCAGCAGCACCTTGGGATCGTCGCCGCGGATGGCCGTGAGCAGCGGGCGCGTCAGCAGGAACTCCTCGCTGAAGATGTCCGTGCGCGTCTCGTCCCATGTCTCGTCGCGGCCGGCGCTGATGCGCAGCAGCTGCTTGGCGTGGTTCCACTCGTACAGCGCGCGCGACTCGTCGACGCCCTCGTAGCACTGCAGCCGGACCAGCCGGGCCTGGGCCACCTCCGCGACGGCCTTCGCGAGCTCTGTCTTGCCGACTCCGGCGGGGCCCTCCACCAGCAGGGGCTTGCCGAGCCGGTCGGCGAGGAAGACGGTCGTGGCGACCGCGGGCGAGGCGAGGTAGCCGGTGGCGGCGAGACGTGCGGAGACGTCGTCGACGGACGTGAACAACGGGGCCTCCTGGTGGGCGGCGATGCCGGGCCTACTATCTAAGCGCTTGTTCAGCGCTTCTGTCACGGGGTGTCCGCCGCACGGCCGGCGTCCCCGCCCGTCGCATGGCCGGCGCCCCGCCCGGTAGACCGATCGGTTTCCTCGCTGAGGGGCGCGGAGGTAACCTCGCGGGTATGGCCACGACAGAAAAGGCGTCCACCAGGGACCGGCTGCTCGACGCGGCCGCCGAGCTCTTCTACCGCGACGGCGTCTCCATCGGCGTGGAGGCGCTGTGCCGGACGGCCGGCGTCTCGAAGCGGTCGATGTACCAGCTGTTCGACAGCAAGGACGAGGTCCTCGCGGCCAGCCTGGAGCGCCGCGCCCCCGGCTACGCGGCCCAGCTCATGCCCGGCCCCGAGGACGCCGGCACCCCGCGCGAACGCATCCTGTACGTCTTCGAGCAGGTGGAGAAGGCCTCGGTCGGACCCGGGTACCAGGGCTGCCCCTTCCTTGCCGCGCTCGTCGAGCTGAAGGACCCCGAGCACCCGGCGAGCCGGGTGGCCGCCACCGCCAAGCAGCGGCTCCTGGACGCCTTCCGCACCCAGGCGGAGCTCGGCGGAGCCCGCGACCCCGAGCTCCTCGCCCGCCAGCTGATGCTGGTCTTCGACGGGGCCAGCGCCCGCGCCGGCGCCCGCATCGAGACGCTGGACGGCCTGGCCACCGCCACGGCGAGCACCCTCCTGGACGCGGCGGGCCTGCCCGAGTGACCCAGGGCTGATTGTCAGTGCCGCCCGGTACGTTGCGGGCATGGGGATCTACCTGGTGAGTGTCGACGCGGGGGAGTGGTTCGGTGACGACGATGAGGAGGGCGGCAAGGGCGCGGTCGCGGCCGGCCTCGACGCGGAGCTGAAGCGGCGCGGCCTGCCGCCGTACGAGCCCGCTCCCGGCAGGGGCGCGGCCTCCTGGTTCGAGGAGAAGCTCAGCCCGTCCATGACGGGGTTCGCCGAGGTGTGCCGAGCACATCTGACGCCGCAGGAACAACGCGTGCTCGGCGACTGGTCGGTCCTGGTGCCGGTGTCGCTGGAGGAGCCGATAGAGCTGCCGATCGGCTCCGCCTACACGGACACGACGCTGATAGCGGGCGCCCCGCAGGTGCTGGCCCTCGCCGAGCGGCTGGCCGCGGTCATCGGACTGCCCGCCGAGGTGCCGGACGCCTCGGAGAACCTCGCCCTGACGTTCTGGTTCCTCGAAGGGGAGGCGGAGGAGCTGGCCGCCACCCGCCCCGGGCTGTGGAGCGAGGACCTGGACACGGCCTTCTACGTGGCGGTGTACCTGCGGGCCGCCCAGTTCTCGCTGCGGTACGGCTGCCCCATGACCTACTGCTGACCGCACAGGCCTGGGGGGAAGAGGACGTCACGGCTCCCTGACGAAGGTGACCGTACTGGTGCGGCGCGCCGGGTTTCCCTCGGCGCCCGGGATCGGTACACCCGGTACATGGGGGACAAGAACGGGGGGCTCCGCCGCTGGCGGACCCGGTACAGAGAAGTACTGGACGGCGCCGAGGCGGAGGCCAGGCCCAAAGGGCTCAGGGAACTGGTGCAGCCGGTCGACGAGGTGGCCTACAAGCTGTTCCGCGAGACCTATCCGGAACAGCACCTGCATCTCCAGGTCGCCCTGGGCGCCGCGCAGCGCACCTTCGACCGCCGGACCCGGACCAGCGTCCAGAACGCCCTGCGGTGCGTCGTGCGGACGGTCCTGGACGACCCGCGGCTCGGCGACCGGCCCGACCGGTATCTGGCGGCCTATCTCGACCAGGAGGTCGCCGAGATACGCGGCTGGCTGCGGCAGGACAGCGTGACGGCCGTCAGCCGGGGACTGAACATCGGCCTGGCCATGGGCGCCGTCGCGGGCATGGCGCTGCTCGCCGTCCCGGTCCTGTGGGGTGTGCCGGTCCTGCGCGTCCTGGGCGTCACCCTCGACTGCGCCAACCGCTGGAGCCTGCTGGGCGCCTTCGTCGCCGGTGGCCTGGGGGCCCTCGGCGCCGTCCTGAGCGTCCTGGTCCGGCTGCGGCTCAGCGTCGAGCAGCTGGCGTCCCGGCAGACCGTCGGCAAGGAGCGCACCATCCCGCCGGGCAGGCAACTCGCCCGCAGCCTGCGGCACGAGGGCGTCTACCGGGTCTTCGTCGGCTGGATCCTCGCCCTGGCGGTCTACTTCCTGCTCAGCGGCGGACTGGTCCCCGTCTTCGAACTGCCCGCCACCACCGCCCAGATCTGCCCCGCGCCGGGGCACGCCGGGTCCGCCGCCAAGGGCACCGACTTCTGGGTCTTCTGGTGCGCGGTCGGATTCGTGTCCGGCTTCAACGAGCGCTGGGCCTTCGGCATCCTGGGCCGCGACGCGACGCACAGGAACACCAAGGGCGGTGCCTCGCAGGAAACCGCACATTCGAGCCCGTCCGGCGATTGAGGACGACGCCCGCGTGCGCTCAGCCCCGTCCCTCCGAGGAGTCGCTCACCAGAATCACCTCCAGGGTGCGCGGACCGTGCACCCCCTCCACCCGGTCCAGCTCGATGTCACTCGTGGCCGACGGCCCGGAGATCCACGTCAACGGGCGCGCCGGATCGAGCCGTTCGAGGGCCTGCGGCACGGACGAGACGACCTGCTCCGGGACCCGTACGACGCAGATGTGGTGGTCGGGGACGAGGGTGATACGGCGACGGCCCTGGTCCGGGCTGCCGTCGAGCACGATCGTGCCGGTCTCGGCGACGGCGACGGCGCAGCCGGTGACCACGCTCTCCACCCGGTCCAGCTCGGCCGGGGTGCTCTCGGCCCGATCGTCGGCCCGTCCGGCGTCCGTCCTGCCGAGCCACTCCGCGTCCAGGCCCGACGGCACCAGCACGCTCTTCGAGCCGCGCTCGCTCAGCAACCGGCCGATGACATCGGCGAGTTCCTTCGAGGTGGTGCGGTGCACGATCGCCCGGTAGTCCGCCAGGTTCTCCGCCAGCAGCTCCACCGTCTCCTCGACGCTTCGCGCCCCGTGCTCGCGCAGATAGTCCCGCTGGAGGGCCTGCTCGTACGGCACCTCGTCCGGCGGCACGTCCGCCAGCGCCCGCCGGACCCGGCCCAGAATCCTGTCCCTGCCGCTCACTTGGCACCGCCCTTTCCGCCGCCGGTGCGCTGCCACCAGTCCCGGAACGGTTCCGCCGGCACCGTCGGCAGATCCCGGCTGCCGCTCCACGCCTTGCCGGGCCCGGGGAGCGTGCGTGGATGGAGGCGGCGGGTGCGCGAGGCCATCCGCTGGCCGGTGCGCAGGGCGCCGGGGTGGCTGAAGGCCCAGCGCGCCGCGCGCATGGCGGCCCGCTCGGCGGCATGCCCCTTCGCCGGCTTCAGCACCACCTTGTTGCCCTCCCGGGTGGCCGGTCCGCCCTCGACGATCCGCTCCCTCAGGTGCACCAGCACCTCGGGAATGTCGATGGCGACCGGACACACCTCGTAGCAGGCGCCGCACAGCGACGAGGCGTACGGCAGCGAGGCGTCGATCTCGCTTCCCGTGCCCCGGAGCTGGGGGCTGAGGATGGCGCCGATGGGGCCCGGGTAGACCGAGCCGTAGGCGTGACCGCCCGCCCGTTCGTACACCGGGCAGACGTTGAGGCAGGCCGAGCAGCGGATGCAGCGCAGCGCCTGCCGGCCGACCTCGTCGGCGAGGGTGTCGGTGCGGCCGTTGTCGAGCAGGACCAGGTGGAAGTTGCGCGGACCGTCCTCGTCCGTCGTGCCCGTCCACATGCTCGTGTACGGGTTCATGCGCTCGGCCGTCGACGAGCGGGGCAGGGTCTGCAGGAACACCTCCAGGTCCCGCCAGGTGGGCAGGATCTTCTCGATGCCCACGACCGAGATCAGGGTCTCCGGCAGGGTCAGGCACATCCGGCCGTTGCCCTCGGACTCCACGACCACCAGCGTCCCGGTCTCGGCGATCATGAAGTTGGCGCCGGAGATGCCGACCTTGGCGCGCAGGAACTTCTCCCGCAGATGGAGGCGGGCCGCCTCGGCGAGTTCGGCGGGCGTGTCGGTGAGGTCCTCGGGGGCCGGGCGGCCCCACTCGCTCATCTCGGAGCGGAAGATGTCGCGGATCTCCCCGCGGTTGCGGTGGATGGCGGGGACGAGGATGTGCGAGGGCCGGTCCTTGCCCAACTGCACGATCAGCTCGGCGAGATCGGTCTCGTAGGCGCGGATGCCCTCGGCCTCCAGCGCCTCGTTGAGCCCGATCTCCTGCGTGGCCATGGACTTGACCTTGACGACCTCCGACTCGCCGGTCGCCTTGACCAGTTCGGCCACGATCCGGTTGGCCTCCCCGGCGTCGGCGGCCCAGTGCACGGTGCCGCCCGCCGCCGTGACCGACTCCTCCAACTGCACCAGATACCGGTCGAGATGACGGAGCGTATGGTCCTTGATCCGCTTGCCCGCCTCCCGCAGGAGCGCCCAGTCCGACACCTCCGCGACGGCCGTGGCCCGCTTGGCGCGGATCGTGTGCGTGGCGTGCCGGAGGTTGCCGCGCAGGGTCTCGTTCCGCACGGCCTCGTGCGCCGCCTTCGGGAAGGCCGGCATCCCCAGATACGTGCCGCTCATACCGCCGGCTCCTCCTCCGTGCTCGCCAGGATCTCCGCGATGTGCACCGGCCGCATGCCGGTGCTCAGCCGCGCCATCGTGCCGCCGATGTGCATCAGGCAGGAGTTGTCGGCCGCGCACAGCACCTCCGCGCCCGTCGAGGCGGCGTTGCGCACCTTGTCGGCGCCCATGGCCGCGGAGACGTCCGCGTTCTTCAGCGCGAAGGTGCCGCCGAAACCGCAGCACTCCTCCGCCCCCGGCAACTCCACCAGCTCCAGGCCCTTCACGGCCCGCAGCAGCCGGCGCGGCCGGTCGCCGAGCCCCAGACCGCGCAGCCCGTGGCAGGTCGGGTGGTAGGTCACCGTGTGCGGGTAGTACGCCCCGACGTCCGTCACCCCCAGCACGTCCACCAGGAACTCCGTCAGCTCGTACGTCTTCGGCACGACCGGCGCCAGCGTGGCCGCGAGGGAGTCCCCGCGGCCCTCGGCCCGCGCCCGCTCACCCATCCGCGGATACAGCTCCCGCACCATCGCCCCGCACGATCCGGACGGCGTGACGATCGCCTCGTACTCCCCGAAGACATCGGAGAAATGCCGGGCCAGCGGCTCCGCCTCATGGCGGTAGCCGGTGTTGTAGTGCGCCTGCCCGCAGCAGGTCTGGGTCATCGGGAAGTCGACCTCGACGCCCAGCCTGGTCAGCAGCTTCACCACGGCGCGCCCGGTGTCCGGATAGAGCGTGTCGTTGACGCAGGTCAGGAACAGGGCGACACGCATCGCGGCTCCTTGTGGTTCGATCATCGGATGAGTGAAGGGTAGACCGGGGTGCGGGGTCCGCGGGAGACCCGGCTCACCCCCCGGTGAGCCGGTCCTGGGCCTCGCGCCAGCGCGCGGTGTCGCCCCGCGGCTCGTAGCGGGTGAGCGGCTGGGTACGGGCGAGCAGGCGCCGCCCGCTCGCCAGGTCGCCCACCAGCCCGTGCGCCCGGGCCTGGACCAGGACGTTGCCGAAGGCGGCCGCCTCGGTCGGGCCCGCCACCACGGGCAGCCCGCACGCGTCGGCGGTCAGCTGGCACAGCAGGGCGTTGCGGGTCCCGCCGCCCACCACGTGCACGACGTCCACGGGATGGCCGGCCAGCCGCTGGGCGTCCTCGACGGCCCTGCGGTGCGCGAGGGCGAGCGAGTCGAGGATGCAGCGCGTGATCTCCGCGGGCGTCCCGGGCACCGGCTGTCCGGAGGCGCGGCACGCGTCGGCGATCCGCTCCGGCATCCGGCCGGGCGCCAGGAACGCCGCGTCACCCGCGTCCACCACCGACCGCAGCGCCGGCACCTTCGCCGCCGCCGGCAGCAGGGTGCTCAACTCCGGCTCGCCCCAGGCCCGCAGGCACTCCTGGAGCAGCCACAGCCCCATGATGTTGCGCAGGTAGCGGACCGTGCCGTCCAGCCCCAGCTCGTTGGTGAAGTTGGCGGTCCGGCTCTCCTCGCTCAGCACCGGCGCGTCCAGCTCCAGACCCGCCAGCGACCAGGTCCCGGTGCAGATGTACGCGAACCGCTCGCCGTCGGCCGGCACGGCGGCCACGGCGGACGCCGTGTCGTGCGACCCGACCGCCGTCACCGGCACCGGCCCGCGCAGCCCCGTCTCCTCCAGCACCTCCGGCCGCAGCACCCCCGCCGGATCGCCCGGCTGCCGCAGCGGCGCGAACAGACCGAGGTCGACGCCCAGCCGGGAGGCGATCTCGTGCGACCACGTGCGGGTGCGCGGGTCGATCAGCTGCGTCGTCGAGGCGTTGGTCAGCTCGGTGCCCTGCTCGCCCGTCAGCCAGTAAGAGAGCAGATCGGGGATCAGCAACAGCCGCTGAGCAGCGCGCAGTTGGGCTGAATCACGGGCGGCGACCAACTGGTACAGCGTGTTGAAGGGCGCGTACTGCAGGCCGGTCGCCGCGTACAGCTCCCCGGCCGGAACGGTCGCCCACACCTTCTCCGCGACGCCCTCGGTGCGGGAGTCCCGGTAGTGCACGGGGTTGCCGAGCAGCGCACCGTCGGCGTCGAGCAGCCCGTAGTCCACCGCCCAGCTGTCGACCCCGACCGAGTCGACCTGCCCGGCCGCCCGCAGCCCGTCCAGCACACCTCGGTACAGGGCGAGGACGTCCCAGCGCAGGCCCTCCGGAACGCGCACCGGCCGGTTCGCGAACCGGTGCGCCTCGGTGAGCTCCAGGCTGTCGGGGCCGACGCGGCCGACCATGACACGTCCGCTGGACGCGCCGAGGTCGACCGCGGCGTACGACTTCACGAGGGCGCTCACCGCAGGAAGGCGGCCGCGACGCCGGCGTCGACCGGGACGTGCAGCCCGGTGGTGTGCGTCAACTCCCCGCCGGTCAGGGCGAACACGGCGTTGGCCACATGCTCCGGCAGCACCTCGCGCTTGAGGATGGTCCGCTGCGCGTAGTACTCGCCCAGCTTCTCCTCCGGCACCCCGTACACGGCCGCACGCTGCGCGCCCCAGCCGCCCGCGAAGATCCCGGAACCGCGCACCACACCGTCCGGGTTGACCCCGTTGACACGGATGCCGTGCTCACCCAACTCGGCCGCGAGCAGACGTACTTGATGGGCCTGGTCGGCCTTGGTGGCGGAGTAGGCGATGTTGTTGGGGCCGGCGAACACGGCGTTCTTGGAGGCGATGTAGACGATGTCGCCGCCCAGTTCCTGCGCGGTCATCACCCGGGCCGCCTCCCGCGAGACCAGGAAGGAACCGCGGGCCATGATGTCGTGCTGCAGGTCCCAGTCCTTCGCCGAGGTCTCCAGCAGCGGCTTGGAGATGGAGATACCGGCGTTGTTGACCACCAGGTCGACGCCGCCGAAGGCGAGGACGGCCGCCTTGAACGCCTCGGCGATCTGCTCCTCGGACGTCACGTCGACGCCCACGGCGACGGCCTTGTCCGGCCCGCCCAACTCCTGCGCCACCTGGGCGGCGTTGTCCTCGTTCAGGTCCGCGACGACCACACAGGCACCCTCGGCGACCAGCCGCTGTGCGATCGCCTTCCCGATGCCGCTGCCCGCACCCGTCACCAGCGCCACCCGCGTCGCCAGCGGTTTCGGCGCGGGCATCCGCCGGAGCTTGGCCTCCTCCAGCGCCCAGTACTCGATGCGGAACTTCTCCGACTCCTCGATCGGCGCGTACGTCGACACGGCCTCGGCACCGCGCATCACGTTGATGGCGTTGACGTAGAACTCGCCCGCCACCCGGGCCGTCTGCTTGTCCTTGCCGAAGGAGAACATGCCGACACCCGGTACCAGCACGATCGCCGGGTCCGCGCCGCGCATGGCGGGGGAGTCGGGCAGGGCGTGCCGCCGGTAGTAGGCCGCGTACTCCTCGCGGTACTCGGCGTGCAGTTCCTTCAGCCGGGCGACGGCCTCCTCCAGCGGGGCGCCCGGCGGCACGTCGAGGACGAGCGGGCGCACCTTGGTCCGCAGGAAGTGGTCCGGGCAGGAGGTGCCGAGCGCGGCCAGCCGCGGGTGCTCGGCGCGCGCCAGGAACTCCAGCACGGCCGCGGAGTCGTCGAAGTGCCCGACCTGCGGCCTGTCCTGGGAGGCGATGGCTCGCACGTACGGTGCGAGGGCGGCCGCCCGCTCACGACGCTCGGCGGGCTCCAGCGCCGCGTACCCGTCGAGCACCTGTCCGAAGGGGTCGGCCTTGCCCTTCTCCGCGAGGAACGCCTCGGCGGTCCGGATGATGTGCAGCGAGTTGCGCTCGCACTCCTCCGAGGTGTCGCCCCACGCGGTGATCCCGTGGCCGCCCAGGACGCAGCCGATGGCCTGCGGGTTGGCCTCCTTGACCGCGGCGATGTCCAGCCCCAGCTGGAAACCGGGCCGCCGCCACGGCACCCACACCACCGTGTCGCCGAAGCACTCGGCGGTCAGCTTCTCCCCGTCGGCGGCGCAGGCGAGCGCGATCCCGGAGTCGGGGTGCAGATGGTCGACGTGCGCGGCCTCCACGAGCCCGTGCATGGCCGTGTCGATGGACGGGGCGGCACCGCCCTTGCCGTGCAGGCAGTAGTCGAACGCGGCGACCATCTCGTCCTCGCGCTCCACGCCCGGGTAGACGCCCTTCAGCGCCCGCAGCCGGTCCAGCCGCAGGACGGCCAGTCCGGCCTCGGTGAGCGTGCCGAGGTCGCCACCGGACCCCTTGACCCACATCAGCTCGACGTCACCGCCGGTCACGGGGTCGGTGTCGGTGCCCTTGGCGGAGGCGTTGCCGCCGGCGTAGTTCGTGTTGCGGGGATCGGAGCCGAGCCGATGGGAGCGGGCCAGGAGGGCGGCGGCTTCGGGGTGCGGTGCCATGAGCGGGTCTCTTCCTTGCGTCGTCGGGTCGGTGCGGGTGTACGCGAGGCGGGGTCAGGCGCCCCAGCCGGCTTGGGTGCCGCCGACACGCTCGGCGGTGATGCGCTGCTGCCATCCGGAGCGGTGGTAGGCGGCGATGGGGTCGGGGTCGAGGCCCATCTCGGTGCGGACGTCGGCGAGGAGGGGGCGGACGTCGGTGTTGTAGGCGTCCATGAGGACGGCGTTGGCGGCCAGGACATCGCCTTCGCGTTGGGCTACTGCCAGGGCGTCGCGGTCGACGAGGAGTGCTTTCGCGGTGGCTTCCTGGACGTTCATCAC
>NZ_JAMGBF010000231.1 GCF_023516615.1 Streptomyces panaciradicis | reverse complement strand
CGGGCCCGTCGGCGGCGCCGGGTCGCGCGTCCGGCTTACGGCCGGCGGCGGCGTCCGGCGTGCCCTCGGCGATCCGGCCGCGCACCGCCGACGCCACGGCCTCGGCGGTCAGGACCAGCCCGGTGGCGCCGGTGCAGGAGACGACGACATCGGCTCGTGTCAGCTCGCCCGGCACCGCGTTCATCGGTACCGCCCGGGCCAGCACGTCCGTGTCGTCGCCGTCGGAAAGTATCTGTGCGAGCCGCTCCGCCCGCTCCCCGGTCCGGTTGGCGACGACGATCTCCGCCACACCGGCCCGCGCCAGCGTCGCCGCGGCCAGCGAGGACATCGAACCGGCCCCGATGACCAGCGCCTTCTTGCCCCGCGCCCACTCCTGGACGTCGGCACCGAAGGACAGCTGCTCCAGCCCGAAGGTGACCAGCGACTGCCCGGCCCGGTCGATGCCGGTCTCGGAGTGGGCCCGCTTGCCCACGCGCAGCGCCTGCTGGAACAGGTCGTTCAGCAGCCGCCCGGCGGTGTGCAGGTCCTGCGCCTTGGCCAGCGAGTCCTTGATCTGCCCGAGGATCTGCCCCTCACCGACGACCATGGAGTCCAGCCCGCAGGCCACGGAGAACAGGTGGTGAACCGCCCGGTCCTCGTAGTGGACGTACAGATAGGGCGTGAGCTCCTCCAGCCCCACCCCGCTGTGCTGGGCGAGCAGCGTGGACAGCTCGGCGACACCGGCGTGGAACTTGTCGACGTCGGCGTACAGCTCGATGCGGTTGCAGGTGGCGAGCACCGCGGCCTCGGTGGCCGGTTCGGCGGCGACCGTGTCCTGCAACAGCTTGACCTGGGCGTCCAGATGCAGCGCGGCCCGCTCCAGGACACTGACCGGCGCGCTGCGGTGGCTCAGCCCGACGACGAGGAGACTCATGCCGGCATCACGGCGGGGATGTCCCCGTCGGGCCCCTGGTCGGCGGCCTCCTTGCGGGCGGCGGCGGCCGGGTGCGCGCCGTCGCCGGCCGCGCTCTCCTCACCGGCCTTGCGCTGCTCGTGGAAGGCGAGGATCTGCAGCTCGATCGACAGATCCACCTTGCGCACGTCGACGCCGTCCGGGACGGACAGCACGGTCGGCGCGAAGTTCAGGATGGAGGTGACACCGGCCGCGACGAGCCGGTCGCAGACCGGCTGGGCGGCGCCGGCGGGGGTGGCGATCACACCGATGCTCACGCCGTTGTCCTCGATGATCTTCTCGAGGTCGTCGCTGTGCTGCACGGGGATGCCCGCGACCGGCTTGCCCGCCATGGCCGGGTCGGCGTCGATGAGCGCGGCCACCCGGAAGCCACGGGAGGCGAACCCGCCGTAGTTGGCGAGGGCGGCGCCGAGGTTGCCGATGCCGACGATGACGACCGGCCAGTCCTGGGTGAGCCCGAGCTCGCGCGAGATCTGGTAGACGAGGTACTCGACGTCGTAGCCGACGCCCCTGGTGCCGTAGGACCCCAGGTAGGAGAAGTCCTTGCGCAGCTTGGCGGAGTTGACCCCCGCGGCGGCCGCGAGCTCCTCGGAGGAGACCGTGGGTACCGAGCGCTCCGACAGTGCGGTCAGGGCGCGGAGGTACAGCGGAAGCCTGGCGACGGTGGCCTCGGGAATCCCTCGGCTACGGGTCGCCGGTCGGTGAGTTCGGCCAGTTGCCACGGTGCTCCTGCGGGTAGAGCGGGGCTGCAGGCGGTCACACGTTCCTGGACCGCCCCGTCGAATGCAGGCTATGTCTTTGTGAACGCGTGCACAAAGATGGTGTCCGATTTGCCCGGCCAACGTGACCGGGGTCACGCGCCCCCGGCGCACCGGCGCGGAACCGGCGCGCGGACACAGCCGTTCCTCTGTTCTTGGGGGCAAGACCGCACACACTCCTCTTCGGATCCCCGCCCCCGAGACCAGACGCCTTCGATCCTAAGCGAGCGCCTTGCGCAGCCGCGCCTCGTCGACGCGCCAGAAGGTGTGCTGCGCGCCGTCGATCAGGACGACCGGAATCTGCTCCCAGTACTGGTCATGGAGGTGTGGATCGAGCGCGATGTCCTTCTCCTCCCACGTCACACCGAGCTCACCACACACCTTCTCCACCACAACTTGTGCGTCATCACACAGATGACAGCCCTGCTTCCGGACCAGAGTGACCACTCGCTCCTGAGGGCGCGGCGCCTTGCGACGAAAAACGGGACTCATACGAGCCATTGTCGCGGCGCCGGATCGCTTGTTTAACGGCCGGGCCGCCCAGAGTTCACAACCTCCAAACCTCTCGACTCCGAAGTCACCGAACAAACTGGCTATGCTCACGGTCATGGCCGCTCTCGGATGGCTCACTCCCCGTAGGCGCTCCGCCACGGCGCGGAGCGTGTTGGCAGGCGAGGCCTCGGCTGAGGCCGCCCGCAAGTCGTCGCAGGACTCACAGCCCCCCGAACTCGCCCCCGACCTCGCCGTCGAGGAACCTCAGTTCCCGGTGCTGGGCGACGACAAGGCAGCCGCCTTCTTCGACCTGGACAACACCGTCATGCAGGGTGCCGCCCTCTTCCACTTCGGCCGCGGCCTCTACAAGCGCAAGTTCTTCGAGACCCGCGACCTCGCCAAGTTCGCCTGGCAGCAGGCGTGGTTCAGGCTGGCCGGCGTCGAGGACCCGGAACACATGCAG
The DNA here is from genome assembly GCF_023516615.1 of Streptomyces panaciradicis. Taxonomy (GTDB): domain Bacteria; phylum Actinomycetota; class Actinomycetes; order Streptomycetales; family Streptomycetaceae; genus Streptomyces; species Streptomyces panaciradicis. The sequence goes on along the minus strand of NZ_JAMGBF010000231.1, from coordinate 11,060 downwards.
GAGGCCCGCGACTCGGCGCTGTCGATCGTCCAGGGCCACCGCGTCGCCGAGCTGAAGTCCATCGGCGAGGAGATCTACGACGAGTACATGGCCGAGCGCATCTGGCCGGGCACCCGCGCGCTGGCGCAGGCCCACCTGGACGCGGGTCAGAAGGTCTGGCTGGTCACGGCCGCCCCGGTGGAGATCGCGCAGGTGATCGCCCGCCGCCTGGGCCTGACCGGCGCCCTCGGCACGGTCGCCGAGTCCGTCGACGGCGTCTACACGGGCAAGCTGGTCGGCGAGCCCCTGCACGGCCCGGCGAAGGCGGAGGCGGTCCGCGCGCTGGCGGCGGCGGAGGGCCTGGACCTGTCCCGCTGTGCGGCCTACAGCGACAGCCACAACGACATCCCGATGCTGTCCCTGGTCGGCCACCCCTACGCCATCAACCCCGACACCAAGCTCCGCAAGCACGCCCGGAACCTGGACTGGCGCCTGCGGGACTACCGCACGGGCCGCAAGGCCGCCAAGGTGGGCATCCCGGCCGCGGCGGGCGTGGGCGCGGTGGCCGGCGGCACCGCGGCGGCGATCGCCATCAGCCGACGGCGCCGCTGAGTTCACCCTGACCGGCTTCGAAAAGAGGGGCGTCGCCTGTGCGACGCCCCTCTTTCGTTTTCCGCGCCGTCCGCACAAACAAGCCAATCCGCAGGTCATACCCCCACAGGCCGCTGTCCAGTCGCATTGGCTGCACACGGCCACAACCCGCCCCGTTCCCAGCCGCAAGCCGAACTTTTTCGATCAACAAACGGTCACTCTCTGGTACTTGATCGTGCGCCAATCGGTTACAGAAGCGACGTAATCGATGATTTGAGCAACTCGGTGTAGCAGCGCCTGTACGAAGCGTTATTCTCCTCAGACGCAATCCGGTACCCCTCCGTCGCTACGACGGGTGAACGGTCCCGTACTGCACGTGATGGAAGCTCTGCCTCTGGGAGTCCCGTGTACCCACACGTCGGGGTTGACGCCTCGGGCCTGGCTACGCTGCGCGCAACGGTCCTCAACCTGTTGCGCGACTTCGTCCCCACCGCGTACGCCGTCCCCGCCCTCGCGGGCGCCGCGGCCGCGCCGATCGGTCCGTGCTACGCACTGGCCGACGGCAGCGCCGCGGTCGGCAGACGAGGCCGCGCGGCCGCCGCCGGCACCACCGCGCGCCGCCCGGCCGCGGACAGCGACAGCGCCCGGATGATGGACCTGGTCGAGCGGGCCCAGGCCGGCGAGGCCGACGCCTTCGGGCGCCTCTACGACCAGTACAGCGACACCGTCTACCGGTACATCTACTACCGCGTGGGCGGGAAGGCCACCGCCGAGGACCTCACCAGCGAGACGTTCCTGCGCGCCCTGCGCCGCATCGGCACGTTCACCTGGCAGGGCCGCGACTTCGGCGCCTGGCTGGTCACGATCGCCCGCAACCTGGTCGCCGACCACTTCAAGTCGAGCCGCTTCCGGCTGGAGGTGACCACCGGCGAGATGCTCGACGCCAACGAGGTCGAGCGCTCCCCGGAGGACTCCGTCCTGGAGTCCCTCTCCAACGCGGCCCTGCTGGAGGCCGTCCGCCGGCTCAACCCGCAGCAGCAGGAGTGCGTGACCCTGCGCTTCCTGCAGGGCCTGTCGGTCGCCGAGACCGCCCGCGTGATGGGCAAGAACGAGGGCGCGATCAAGACCCTGCAGTACCGGGCCGTGCGCACCCTCGCCCGGCTGCTGCCGGACGACGCCCGCTGAGCCCCGACACGCTCCGCGACACCCAACTCACTTTCAGTGAAAGTCCGTTGACTTCCCGATCCGATCATCCGTCGTCCGTAACCCAAGTGCCGCGCCGCTCGTTGTGCGGGATGCAGGCTCCCTGTGGTCACTCCCTGGCCGACTCCGATCACCCGATCGTGTGGTCATGGCCGGGGCGTGCAACCCTCAGGACCCCCTGGGGAGTCGACCGTCATGACGAGAGGAGGTGCCGCCAGTGATCGCGAACGTATCGGCGCACCGGCGGGCGAACGCCTTCGCCCAGGCCCTGGACGAGCAGCCCGACCGGGACACGGCGGCTCAGCAGTCCGAAACACCCCCACCAGCGGCGGCGGAACGGACCGAGCAGGCCGAGCTGCTGGCCCTGGTGGTCGACCTCGGCGAGCTGCCCAAGCCGGTACTGGACCCCGAAGTCAAGGTCGTCCAGCGGGCCCAGCTGGTGGCCGCGTTCGAGGCCATGCTGCAGGAGGGCACCGGAGGCGAGGCGGCCGATCCGTCGGTGCCCGAACAGCGTTCCCATCGCGCCCGGGGCACACACCGGGCGAGCGGGCTGGGCAAACTGCGCCCCCGGTCCCGGCTGACCAAGGGGCTCGCCGCGGGCGGGCTCAGCGTCGGCGTCGCCGCGGGGGCCTTCGGCGGAGTCGCCGCGGCCAGCTCGGACGCCCTGCCCGGCGACTCGCTCTACGGCCTCAAGCGCGGCATCGAGGACTTCAAGCTCAACTACCTCACCGAGGGCGCCGACCATCAGGGCCAGGCCTATCTCGACCTCGCCTCGACCCGGCTGAACGAGGCGCGCCGGCTGATGGACCGCGGTCGCGGCGGCCACCTCGACCACGAGTCCGTGGGCGAGATCCGCCGCGCCCTGTCCGGCATGCAGCACGACGCCTCCGAGGGCCACCGCCTGCTGCACGAGGCGTACGAGCGCGACCCGCATTCCCTCGGCCCCATCCAGGCCCTCTCCGCCTTCTCCCGATCGCACCGCGAGGTCTGGGGCGCACTGCGCGACAAGCTCCCGGTCCAGCTCGGTGACGTCAGCGACGAGGTGTCCTCGGTCTTCGACGCCATAGACGAAGAGGTCGCCCCGCTGCAGTCCCTGCTCCCCGAGCCGCCTGCCCAGGGCGGCGACGGCAGACGCGGCGGTTCGAGTACGGCACCCACGGGCCGCTCGGGCGCCGGACACGGCTCGGCCTCGCCGGGCCAGGGCAAGGGCTCCACGGGCGGCGGCCACTCCAGCAGCCCGAGCGGCTCGGCCACGACCGGCAGCGACGGCCTGCTCGGCGGCAACACCGGCGGTCTGCTCGACCCGCCCAAGTCCAGCGGCACCGCCTCCCCGTCGGCGAGCGGTTCGCCCAGCGCCAACCCGGACGTGACGATCCCGCCCCTCCTCCCGGGCCTCCTGCCCGGCCTGGGCATCGAGGGCGACAACTCCGGCTCCTAGCGGCTACGACGGTGGGGGCGCCCTTCCCGGGAAGGGCGCCCCCACCGTCGTACCGAAAACCTCAGAAGAACACCGACCGCCGCTGCACCAGCAGCTTGTACAGCGTGTGCTGGATCTGCTCCCTGACCTGGTCGGTCAGGTTGAACATCAACATCGGATCCTCGGCGGCCTCCGGCGGGTAGCCGTCGGTCGGGATCGGCTCGCCGAACTGGATCGTCCACTTGGTCGGGAGCGGGATCGCGCCGAGCGGGCCGAGCCACGGGAAGGTCGGCGTCAGCGGGAAGTACGGGAAGCCCAGCAGGCGCGCCAGCGTCTTCGCGTTGCCGATCATCGGGTAGATCTCCTCCGCGCCCACGATCGAGCACGGGATGATCGGGACGCCCTGGCGCAGGGCCGTCGAGACGAACCCGCCGCGCCCGAAGCGCTGGAGCTTGTAGCGCTCGGAGAAGGGCTTGCCGATGCCCTTGAAGCCCTCCGGCATCACACCGACCAACTCGCCCTGGCCGAGCAGGCGTTCGGCGTCCTCCGCGCAGGCCAGGGTGTGACCGAGCTTGCGGGCGAGCTCGTTGACGACCGGCAGCATGAAGACCAGGTCGGCGGCGAGCAGCCGCAGGTGCCGGCCGGCGGGGTGGTTGTCGTGGACGGCGACCTGGAGCATCAGGCCGTCCATCGGCAGGGTGCCCGAGTGGTTGGCGACGATCAGCGCGCCGCCGTCCTTCGGGATGTTCTCGACGCCCTTCACCTCGACCCGGAAGTACTTCTCGTACACCGGCCGCAGCAGGGACATCAGGACCTGGTCGGTCAACTCCTCGTCGTACCCGAAATCGTCGACCTCGTAGTCGCCGGTGAGGCGGCGGCGCAGGAAGTCCAGCCCGTGCGCGATGCGCCGCTCCAGGCCGCCCTCGTCCCGCGGCCTGGCGGGCTGCTGTTCCTCACGCGTCACGGGAACATCATCCTGCGCCGGGGCCCTGCCGGGCAGGGGCTGGACCTCTCCGACCTGCGCGGGTTCCGCGGTCTTGCGCCGGCTCCCCGCGCCCCGGCGACGCGGCGGCCGCTGTACGGCGCTCCCGCGGGACCGGTCGTCGTCGAACGGAATGACCTTGGCGTCCGCCATCGTTGATGCGCTCCTCAGTTGGCGCTTTGCGTCGGGGGGTGGCCACTGCCCGGGAGGGGCAGTGCGGCGATCCGGTCGACGGCCCCCGCGAGGGCCTCCGGCGGCAGGAGTCCGGGTCCGTGGCTGCGGGCGAAGTCGGCGAAGGTCTCCGCCGTCGTGTACTTCGGCCGGAACCCGAGCGTCTCCCGCATCTGGTCGGTCGCCACGACCCGGCCGTGCGTCAGCAGCCGGATCTGCTCGGGCGAGAAGTCGGTCACTCCCAGGGTACGCACCAGCGAGCCGGCCCAGGTGACGGCCGGCAGCAGCAGGGGCACGGTGGGCTTGCCGAGCCGCCGCGAGCACTGCGACAGCAGCAGGACGCCGTCGCCGGCGATGTTGAAGGTGCCGCTGTTGAGCGTGCCCCGCTCCGGCTCGTGCGAGGCGATCCGCAGCACCTCCATCACGTCGTCCTCGTGCACGAACTGCAGCCGCGGGTCGTAGCCGAACACGGTCGGCAGCACCGGCAGCGCGAAGTACGAGGCGAGCGGGGTGTCGGCGGCCGGACCGAGGATGTTGGCGAAACGCAGCACGCAGACGGCCACGTCGGGCCGCCGGCGGGCGAAGCCCCGCACGTAGCCCTCGACCTCCACCGTGTCCTTCGCGAACCCGCCGGAGGGCAGGGACTTGGGCGGGGTCGTCTCGGTGAAGACGGCCGGGTCGCGGGGCGCGGAGCCGTACACGTTCGTACTGGACTTCACCACCAGCCGCTTGACCGTCGGCGACTTCTGGCAGGCACCGAGCAGCTGCATGGTGCCGATGACGTTGGTCTCCTTGACCGTGGCCCGGCTGCCGCTGCCCAGCGCCATGGCCGTCACATCCAGGTGGACGACCGTGTCGGCGCCCGTCTCGGCGAGCACCCGCGCGATGGTGGGCTGCCGGATGTCGGCCTGGATGAAGTCGGCGCCCCCGAGATGGTGCTCGGGCGCAACCGCGTCCACGGCGACGACCCGGTCCACCCGTGGGTCGCGCTGGATCCGCCGGACGAACCGGCCTCCCAGCCTGCGGGCCACTCCGGTCACGAGCACGACCTTGCCCAAGATCAGCGCCTTCCTTCCAGCACATCCGGTAGTCGTAGCCTGCCGCGTTCCCCGTGTGCGGCCAACTTAGCGGGTCGATGTTGCGCTGTGATGACCGCCCAATGCATGAAGTAACCACATCCACAGCACCTACGACCGGACCCGGCCATGTGAACGTCCATGAACCGAGAACGCATGTGGCCCCCCACCGGATGCGGTGGGGGGCCACATGACACGCTGCTGCGCCGCGTCGCCTTACTTCTTGTTGCGACGCTGAACGCGCGTGCGCTTGAGCAGCTTGCGGTGCTTCTTCTTGGCCATCCGCTTGCGCCGCTTCTTGATAACAGAGCCCACGACTACCCTCGCTCACTTCTCATCACTCGGTGTTTGGGCGCCATGGGCCCACACGACCTACGAGGGGCTAGCCTACCCGTCCGAGCGCTGAGGTCGTAATCGAGGTGTCGACGAGGGGTCCGGGGAGGTCCCTGAGTGCCCTGAGGATCTCCCTCGGACCCGTCGTCGTCAGGCGGTTTCCACCCCCACGTAGCTCTCGCGGAGGTACTCGTGAACCGCGTTCTCGGGGACGCGGAAGGACCGCCCCACCCTGATCGCGGGCAGATGACCGCTGTGCACCAAGCGGTACACGGTCATCTTCGACACTCGCATCACCGAGGCGACCTCCGCCACGGTAAGGAACTGAACCTCGCTCAGAGGCCTCTGCTCAGCAGCCATGACACACCTGAACCTTCCGCACTCGACGGCCACCGGCTTCCCCTTCCGGTGACTCTTCGTCGCTGCGTGCTCACTCCCCAATGTAGGGGCGGGTGATGCGAGTGGGGAAGAGGTGCACCCATCGGCGGCCTACTGTGACAGACACGCTCGATTGAGTACGTAGCGGGTAAGCGGCCGGTAGTAATCAGACCGCACAGCGTCATCAAGTGGAACGACGACGGACACGACCCCCTCAGCCTGCCCCACAAAGAGCGCGGGGTCATCCGTATCTGCCAGACCAATGGCCTCGAACCCCAGCTGACCTGCTCCGCAGACCCAGCCGTGGTCCCCGATGACGAGCTCGGGCAGCGGCCCTCCGGCCTCGGCGGCCGCGGCCAGGGCGAGGCGAACCGGCATCGGTGAGTGCGTGTGCGCGCCGGTCGCACAACCGGGGCGGGGCGTCCCGGGTTCGCGGACGAACGCGACGCGCCGTACGTACTCAAGGTTGTACGTGCGTAGACCGAACCGGGTCGTTATGTCGACACAGCGACCATGCGCCGGTGTGAGGACGGCACATCCCGCCGCCGACAGCGCGTCCGCCAAGGCGGCGTAGAAGCCCAGCAGACGGTGCGGGTGTCCGGTGCCGAGGAGCACAGGCGCGCTGCGCTGGGCCGCAGCCGCCAGACGCTCAGCGAAGGCATCCAGAGCGGTCAATGTCAGCTCAGGATCGATCACATCATGACCTGAAACCTGGCGCGGATCGGCCGAAACCCCGCACTTCTGTGCCATCACCTCCATCACATCGCGCTGTTTCCATGCCCATGCCGGATCGAGTCCGATCAGCACCCGGGGGTCGCGCGCCGCGAAGAGCCGGTAGCTCCGCAGGCTCTCCTCGCGCGAGGTGGCCACCGGTCCGGCGAGACGGGCAGCCAGCAGATGAGCGCGCAGGGCTCCGGTGCTCAACACGCTTGCGATGGTGACGGACCGGCCCGGCCGCGGCCACACGAACAGGCAAACACCGCACAGTTGGCGTAACGCTCCTGCCGGCGCCTACGCCAGCAGGCCCCGCAGCGGGAACACCGCCCGCCGGGTCGCCAGCACCGCCTGGTCGAGCCGGTCCGCGGGGTCGTACCCCGCCTCCCACTCGGCGAAGGACACCGGCCACCGCCCGTCCGTCATCCGACCCGGCGCCAACTGCCGGGTGCGCGCGAAGACTTCCTGCCGCCAGCTCTCGGGAATCACCGTCTCCGGCGTGATCTCACGTCCCGCCGCGATCCCCACCAGATGCGTCCAGGACCGCGGCACGACCTCGACCACCGCGTATCCGCCGCCGCCCAGCGCGACCCACCTGCCGTCGGCGTACCGGTGCGCCAGGTCGTGGCAGGCGACCTGCACGGCCCGCTGCGCGTCCAGCGACACGGCGAGGTGCGCCAGCGGGTCCTCGAAGTGCGTGTCGGCCCCGTGCTGCGTCACCAGCACCTGTGGCCGGAAGTCCGCGATCAGCTCCGGCACCACGGCGTGGAACGCCCGCAGCCACCCCGCGTCCCCGGTGCCGGCGGGCAGCGCCAGGTTCACGGCCGATCCCTCCGCCGAGTCCGCCCCCGTCTCCTCAGGCCACCCGGTCTGCGGGAACAGGGTCCGCGGATGCTCGTGCAACGAGATCGTCAGCACGCGCGGGTCCTCCCAGAACGCCGCCTGCACGCCGTCCCCGTGATGCACGTCCACATCGACGTACGCGACGCGCTCGGCGCCCAGCTCCAGCAGCCGGGCGATCGCGAGCGAGGCGTCGTTGTAGATGCAGAACCCGGAGGCGCCGCCCGGCATCGCGTGGTGCAGCCCGCCCGTGAAGTTCACGGCGTGCAGGGCCTCCCCGCGCCACACCGCCTCCGCCGCCCCCACCGACTGCCCGGCGATCGTCGCGGACACCTCGTGCATCCCCGCGAAGGCCGGATCGTCCATGGTGCCGATCCCGTACGCCCCGTCCGCCGCCCCGGGATCGGCCGAGGCCGCCTTCACGGCGTCGATGTAGTCCTCGCGGTGGACGAGCCGCAGCGTCGACTCCCCGGCGGGCTTCGCCGCCACCACCTCGACGTCCTTGTCCAGCCCGAAGGCGTCGACGAGGTGCTTGGTCAGGGCGAGCCGGACCGGATCCATCGGATGGTCCGGACCGAAGTCATAGCCCGTTACTGCCTCGTCCCACATCAGCTGTGCGCGGCCGCTCATGCTCGCCACCGTATCGGTCCGGCCGAGGTGCGAACGAGCGGGCGTACACGAGGGTCACCAGCACCAACACCATCGGTACGAGCATCGCCCCGCGGTAGCTCCACGTGTCGCCCAGCGCCCCCACCAGCGGTGAGCCGATCAGGAACCCGACGTAGTTGAAGACGTTCAGCCGCGCCACGGCCGCGTCCGAGGCCCCCGGGAACAGCCGCCCGGCCGCCGCGAAGGTCTGCGGCACCAGCACGCACAGGCCGAGCCCCACCAGCGTGAACCCGAGCATCCCGAGCCACGCACCCGGCGCCACGGCCACCACGGCGAACCCCGCGGCCGCCACCACCGCCCCCAGCCGCACCACCGCGACGGCCCCGAAGCGCCGCACCCCGGCGTCCCCCAGCGCCCGCCCGAGCAGCGTGGTCACCATGTACACGTTGTAGGGCACGGTCGACAGCTGCTCCGAGCTCCCGAGCACGTCCTTCAGGTACTTCGCGCTCCAGTTGGAGACGGTCGAGTCCCCGATGTACGCGAAGGTCATCACCAGACACAGCGGCAGCAGCAGCTTGAAGACGAGCGACTGCGCCTGGCCGCCCTCCCCGTCCTCCACGTCGGAGCCGGCGCCCGCGTCGACGTACCACCGGCTCCCGATCAGCACGGCGGGCAACAGCACCGCGACGACCGGCAGATACGACACCCACAGCGCGAGATGCCAGTGCGCGCCCACCCAGGCCAGCGAGGCCCCGACGATCCCGCCCAGGCTGAACGCGGCGTGGAAGCTGAGCATGATGCTGCGCCCGTACGACCGCTGCAGGCTCACCCCGAGCATGTTCATCGAGGCGTCCAGCCCGCCCACGGCCAGCCCGAAGGCCGCCAACGCGAGCCCCAGCTCGGCCAGTCGGTCCCCCGACCCGACGCCGATCAGCGCCAGCATCACCACCGGCTGCAGGCACCGCAGCAGCACACTGGGCCGTATTCGCTTCACCAGCTGCTCGGTCGTGACGCTCCCGACGCCGGCCAGGATGGGCACGGCGGCCAGGAAGGCCGGCAGCAGGGCGTCGGAGACGCCGTACCGGTCCTGGATGGCCGGGATGCGGGTCACCAAAAGAGCGAAGGTGGCGCCCTGCACGAAGAAGCTGAACGCCAAAGAGGCCCTGCCGCGCCGCAGCACATCTGTCATGGCGGCGAGCGTAGGGCCCCTGGCTACCTGTGGGTAGATCCAGCCAAAGATGAATTTTCCTCAGCTTTACCGGTGGTGCGGTCAGGCGGCGATCGCGACCTCGCCCCGCACGGGCTCCGCTGCCGCGTTCACCTCGGCGGTGAGCATCCGCGCCATGGGCTCGGCGGCGGCCTTGCGGCTGACGAGGAAGGCCAGCGTGATCGCACCGGCGAGGACGACCGACCCGAGCCAGACCATGGTGTCGACGGGCAGGGTGTACGCCCCCACGATCCGCGCCGCGCACTCGGCGAGCAGGGCCACGCCCCACACCCCGGAGAAGAGCCGCTCCAGCCGGCGGAACGCGCCCGAGCCGACGGCCAGCCGCTCCCAGGCGGCCTCCCGCGCCGTGTCACCCCGCGTCAGGAAGGGCTTGAACGCCTCCGTCATCATCGGCCGGCCCATCGCCACGGACACCAGGACGGCGATCCCGATCACGCTGCTGACCCCGCTGTCCTTGACGAGCATCAGCCGCGGGTCGCCCGAGAGGAAACTCAGCGCCAGCGACACGACGTTGACCACGAGGATCAGTTCGGCGAACACATTCGCCTTCCGCTCCTTCACCACGCTCCACACGGTCCGCACGGCCGGCACCACGCTGCTCAGCGCGAGTGCGGCGAAGGTGCCGACCCCGAAGGCCTCCTTGAAGAGGTAGTAGGAGCCGACGGGCACCGCCACGTCCACGATCAGCGGCCCGAAGGTGCTCTGCTTGCTCGCCTTGCCGGTGGTGCTCGTCTTCGTCGTCATGCGTTCAGCTTCGCGGACGGCACCCGCACGGCAGTAGAAACGATCGTCCGGGGCTCGGCATGACATTTGTCAGCCGAGCAGCCCTGCCAACTCACCCATGTCGTCGAAGAGTCGGGTGGCCCGGGCGAGCTTGCCGGCCGGCGTCATCGCGGTGAACCCGTACACGTCCATCCCGGCCGCCACGGCCGCCTGCACGCCCAGCGGACTGTCCTCGACGACCGCACACCGCTCGGGTACGACACCCATCCGCTCGGCGGCGTACAGGAACAGATCGGGAGCCGGCTTCCCCCGCCCCACGTCCTCGGAACTGAAGATGCGCTCCTCCCCGAACCACCGGTCCAGCCCGGTCGTCCGATGCCCCACCCGGATCCGCGCATGACTCCCGGACGAGGCCACGCAGTACGGCACTCCGTCCGCCGTCAGCTTCTCCAGCACCTCGCCGACGCCCGCCACGGGCTTCAACTCCCGCTCGAAGGCGGCGAAGACGCGTGCGTGGAACACGTCGTCGAAGTCGGCGGGCAGCGTCCGCCCCGTCCGCTCCAGGACCAGCTCGTGCACCCGGTGCATGGCCGAGCCCATGTAGTCCCGTATGGAGTCCTCGTACGACGTCGGGTGCCCCAGCTCGGTCAGGTAGGCGGCCAGGAGCCGGTTGGAAATGGGCTCGCTGTCGACGAGCACGCCGTCGTTGTCGAAGATGACGAGGTCATAGCGCATGGAGCCACTGTAAACGCAGAAAACCCCGCACCAGAAAGGTACGGGGTTTTCCCACAATTTGTTCGGCGGCGTCCTACTCTC
>NZ_JAMGBF010000230.1 GCF_023516615.1 Streptomyces panaciradicis | reverse complement strand
ACCGCCGCCGGCGCACCGACGTGAGGAGAAGCCCCGATCATGTTCCCCCGCCAGCGGCGCCCCGTCCCGCCCGGCCCCTGCCACGGCCCCAGCGGCCGCCGGCCGCGCCCGTGCCGGCCGCCTGTCCGGCCGTCGTACCCGTGCCGCCCGGTCGCCTCCGCCCGCCCCGGGACGACGAGGTGAGCGCCGCGGACCTCAGCGTCTGCATCGTGGGGGCCGGCCCCCGCGGCCTGTCCGTGCTGGAGCGGATCTGCGCCAACGAACGAGCTGCCCCCGCCCCGCGCCGGGTGACGATCCACCTCGTCGACCCCTGCCGGCCCGGCGCCGGACGCGTCTGGCGCACCGACCAGTCCCGGCTGCTGCTGATGAACACCGTCGCCTGCCAGGTGACGGTGTTCACCGACGACACGGTGGCCATGAAGGGCCCGGTGGAAACGGGACCCGACCTGTACGCGTGGGCCCGCACGGTCGTCCTGGCCGCACCGCCCGGCCGGTTCGGCGACGCCGTACGCGCAGAGGCCGCCGCCCTGCACCCCGACACCTACCCCACCCGCGCCTTCTACGGCAGCTACCTTCAGGACTGCTACCGGCGCATCGTGGGCCGGGCCCCCGCCCACTGCCGCATCGTCGAACACCCAACCCACGCTGTGGCGTTGCGCGAGCAGAGCGGCACTCCGGGCGGGCCGCAGGTCCTCACCCTCGCCGACGGCACCCGCCTGCGCGACCTGGACGCCGTGATCCTCGCCCAGGGCCATGTGCCGCGCCGCCCCACCGCCGAGGAAGCCGCCTGGTCCACCGCGGCCGCCCGCCACCACCTGACCTACATCCCACCGGCCAACCCCGCCGACCTCGACCTGTCCACCCTCCCTGCGGGCGAGCCGGTCCTGATGCGCGGGCTGGGACTGAACTTCTTCGACGGCATGGCCCTGCTCACCCAAGGACGCGGCGGGACGTTCGTCCGCCGTGCGGGCCGGCTCACCTACCGGCCCTCCGGCCGTGAACCGCTGATCTACGCCGGCTCCCGCCGCGGCGTCCCCCATCACGCGCGCGGCGAGAACGAGAAGGGCCCCACCGGCCGGCACCGGCCCCGGGTCCTGACACCTGAGGCCATCGACGCGCTGCGGCGCCGCCGCCTGGCCGGGCAGGCGGTCCGCTTCCGCACCGACCTGTGGCCGCTGATCCGCCTGGAGGTCGAGAGCGTCTACTACGAGACACTGCTGCGCACCCAAGGCTGTACAGAGGAGGCGGACGCATTCGTGCCCGCCTTCCTCACCGCCGGCACGGCCGCGGCCCGCGCCCGCCTCCTGGACGCCTACCGCATCGAGACCGCCGCACGCTGGGACTGGGACGCGATCCAGCACCCCACCGCCGGCCGTCACTTCCCCGACCGCGCGAGTTTTCGCACCTGGCTGCTCGGCCACCTGAGCGAGGACATCCGCCAGGCGAGGGCCGGAAACGTCAGCGGACCCCTCAAGGCCGCCCTGGACGTCCTGCGCGACCTGCGCAACGAAATACGCCTCGCCGTCGACCACGGCGGCCTGGACGGCGACTCCTACCGCGACGAACTCACCGGCTGGTACACCCCGCTCAACGCCTTCCTGTCCATCGGCCCGCCCGTCTCCCGCATCGAGGAACTCCATGCGCTGATCGAGGCCGACATCATCCGCCCCCTGGGCCCCGGCACCCGGATCAGCCTGGACACCGACGGCACCCGGCCCGCGTTCGTCGCCACCACCGACTCCGTGAACACGGCCCCCGTCCACGCGCCGGCACTGATCGAGGCCCGCCTGCCCGAACCCGACCTGCACCACACCGCCGACCCGTTGCTGCGCCAGATGCTCACCACCGGCCAGGCGGCCCCCTACCGCATCGACACCACCGGCGACCGCGCCTATGAGTCGGCCGGCCTCGCCGTCTGCGAACGGCCCTACCACCTCATGGACGCCCACGGCCTGCCCCACCCGCGCCGCTTCGCCTACGGCGTTCCGACCGAGTCCGTGCACTGGGTGACGGCGGCCGGCATCCGCCCCGGCGTCGACTCCGTGATCCTCGGCGACTCCGACGCCATCGCCCGCACGGTCCTCGCCCTCACCCCCGCCCGCCACACCGTCCCCCTGCCCGGTCTCCCGTCGGACGTTCTGGAGATGACCCCATGACCCTCGCGATGAGCGGCTTCGACGGCGGCCCGGACGCCGGACTGTTCTCCCCGGTGCGGGTGGGCACGCCGGTGGAGGAGGCCGTCAGCGAGAGGGCCTGGCTGCAGTGCCTGCTGGACGCCGAGGCGGCCCTCGCCCGGGCCCAGGCCGCCCTGGGCACCGTCCCGGCCGCCGCCGCCCGCGCCATCACCCGCGCCGCCCGCGCCGAACACTTCGACCTGCGCGCCCTGGCGCTCCAGGCCCGGGAGACCGCCAACCCGGTCGTGGGGCTGGTGCGCGCCCTGACCGCGGTGGTGGCCGCCGAGGACCCGCAGGCCGCCGAGTACGTCCACCGCGGCTCCACCAGCCAGGACGTACTGGACACCGGCACCATGCTGATGTGCCGGCGGGCCCTGGAGCTGATCCTTCAAGACCTGGAGCGCACGGCCGCCGCGCTGGCCGCACTGGCCGGCCGGCACCGCGACACGGTCATGGCCGGCCGCACCCTGGCCCTGCACGCCGTCCCCACCACCTTCGGCCTCAAGGCGGCCGGCTGGCACCAGTTGGTGTCGGACGCCGCCGCCCGGATCGCGGCCGCCCGCGACGCCCTGCCCCTCTCCCTCGGCGGAGCCGCCGGCACCCTGGCCGGATACCTCCAGTTCGCCGCGCCCGAGGTGGTGAGCGCGGGGGAGTACGGGCAGCGGCTCGTGGACGCCTTCGCCGCCGAAACCCGCCTGGCCCGTCCCGTCCTGCCCTGGCACGCACTGCGCACCCCCGTCGCGGACACCGCCGCGGCGCTCGCCTTCACCACCGGCGCCCTGGGCAAACTCGCCGCCGACGTCCAGGTGCTGGTGCGCACCGAGATCGCCGAGGTCGCCGAGCCCGCTGTCGCGGGCCGCGGCGGCTCCTCCGCCATGCCGCACAAGCGCAACCCCGTCCTGTCCACGCTGATCCGCAGCGCCGCCCTGCAAGTGCCGCTGCTGACCGCGGGCCTGACCCAGTGCCTGGTGGCCGAGGACGAACGCTCGGCCGGGGTGTGGCACGCCGAGTGGCTGCTGCTGCGCGAGGCGCTGCGTCTGGCGGGCGGAGCCGCCGTCACCGCCGCCGAGCTCGCCGAGGGCCTCACCCCCGACCCGGCCCGCATGCGCCACAACCTGAACCTGACCGGCAGCCAGATCGTCAGCGAACGCCTCGCCGCCACGCTCACCCCCAGCATCGGCAAGGCGCGGGCCAAGGACCTGCTGGCCCAGGCCTCCCACACCGCCGACCAGCAGCGCATCCCCCTGCTGGAGGTGCTGCGCACCCTGCCCGAGGTCACCGCGCACCACAGCGACGCGGAACTGCAGCAACTCCTTGACCCCACCGCCTACGTGGGCGACGCACCGGCCCTGACCGCCCGCGCCCTCGACACCGCAGCGCCGGCACCAGCACCCCGGCCCACGCGGCGCGCACTCTGACACCGGCCGCCCCCCGCCGCCACCGCTGCGTTCGCGCACGTGGCCGATTCGAGTCTTCCTCCAGGTGCGTCGGCGAGGCTCGGAGGCAGCCGATGCGCTCTTGTCGAAGGCGGCGGCCGAGGAGGTGCGACACATCATGGGGGATGGCCCGCCGGTCACGCTCTACTGCTTCGCGCACGCCGGCGCGGGCGCGTCCGGGTTCGTGCACTGGCGCACCGCAACCGGCCCCGGGGTGAACACCGTTCCCGTCCTGCTGCCCGGCCGCGGCACCCGGCGCCGCGAACCCCGCACCACCTCGCGCCGGGCACTGCTGGACGCGCTCCTTGAACCACTGGCCGCACAGGTCGCCGACGGCCGCCCCTACGTGCTCTACGGGCACAGCCTGGGCGGCATCGTCGCCCACACCCTCACCCGCGCCCTGATCCACCGAGGGCTGCCCGCCCCCGCCTGCCTCGCCGTCGGCGCCAGCCCCCCACCCCAGAGCGCACCGGCCGGCCACCACGACCTGAGCGACGAGCGGCTGCTGCGGTTCGCCGCCGACCTCGGCGCGGCACCTGAGGGCGCACTCGCCGCCCCCGGCAGCCTCTGGTACCGCCGCGTCCTGCCCCTGCTGCGCGACGACCTCACCCTCGCCGACGCACTGCGCGCCGACGCGCTCGCCGACCCCTCCGGCCCGCTGCCGGTACCCGTCCTGGCCGTCGGCGGCCAGGACGACCCCGTCGTCGACGCGACGGTCCTGGACGGCTGGGCCCGCTGGACCACCAGCCGGTTCATCCATCGCACCGTCCCCGGCGACCACTTCTTCGTCCGCGGCCCGCACGCACCCCAACTGATCGGGCGCGCCTGCCGCGTGGTGCGACGCACCCGGCTCGTACCTGGGCCCCTATCTGGAGGACAACTGTGAGGGACACACGATGAGGCGGGTCGTCATCACCGGCATCGGGGTCGTGGCCCCGGGCGGCGTGGGCACCCGCGCGTTCTGGGACACCCTGACCGCGGGCCGCACCGCCACACGCGGCATCACCCTGTTCGACGCGAGCAGCTTCCGCTCGCGCATCGCCGCCGAGGTCGACTTCGACCCGGCCGCCCACGCCATCGCGGCCGCCGACGCCGCCCGCCTGGACCGCGCCGCCCAGTTCGCCCTCACCAGCGCCCTGGAGGCGGTCAAGGACAGCGGGCTGACCGGCGCCCTGGACCCGGTGCGCACCGGGCTCACCCTCGGCAGCGCGGTGGGCTGCACCACCGGCCTGGACACCGAGTACGGCGTGGTCAGCGAAAACGGCAGCACCTGGGAGGTCGACCACACCCGGGCCGTGGCCCACCTCTTCGACTACTTCGTGCCCAGCTCCATGGCCGCCGAAGTCGCCCGCGCCATCGGCGCCCAGGGCCCGGTCTCCCTGGTCTCCACCGGCTGCACCTCCGGCATCGACTCCGTCTGCCACGCCGTGGACCTGCTGCGCGAGGGCAGCGCCGATGTGATGGTCACCGGCGCCACCGAGGCACCGATCTCCCCGATCACCGTGGCCTGCTTCGACGCCATCAAGGCCACCAGCCCCCGCAACGACGAGGCGGCCACCGCCTCACGCCCCTTCGACCGCTCCCGCAACGGCTTCGTCCTCGGCGAAGGCTCGGCCGTGCTGGTCCTGGAGGAGTTCGAACACGCCCGGCGCCGCGGCGCCCACATCTACGCCGAGATCGCCGGATTCGCCGGCCGCAGCAACGCCTACCACATGACCGGACTCAAGAGCGACGGCGTGGAGATGGCCGAGGCGATCCGCGCGGCCCTCGACGAGGCCCGCCTGAACGCCACCGCCGTCGACTACATCAACGCCCACGGCTCCGGCACCAAGCAGAACGACCGGCACGAGACCGCCGCGTTCAAGCGCAGCCTGGGCGAGCACGCCTACCGGGTGCCCGTCAGCTCCATCAAATCCATGATCGGCCACTCGCTCGGCGCGATCGGCTCCCTGGAAATCGCCGCCAGCGCCCTGGCCATCGAGCACAACACCGTCCCGCCGACGGCCAACCTGCACGAGCCCGACCCGGCCTGCGACCTCGACTACACCCCCCTCACCGCGCGCGAACAGCGCACCGACACCGTGCTCAGCGTCGGCAGTGGCTTCGGCGGCTTCCAAAGCGCCATCGTCCTGACCCGGCCGCGACTTCAGGAGGCGGCATGACCACAGCCACCCTCGACCGACCCGCCGCCCGGCCCGGCGCCGGTGCCGCCACCGGCTCCGTCGTCACCGGCATCGGCGTCGCCGCCCCCAACGGCCTGGGCACCCAGGCCTGGTGGGCGGCCACCTTGCGCGGCGAGAGCGGCATCCGCCCCCTCACCCGCTTCGACGCCTCCCGCTACCCCGTCCGTATCGCCGGCGAGGTCCCCGGCTTCGTCGACGACGAACACCTGCCCAGCCGGCTGCTGCCGCAGACCGACCGCGTCACCCGGCTCTCCCTGGCCGCGGCCGCCGAGGCCCTGAGCGACGCGGGCACCGACCCCACCGCGCTGCCCGAATACGGTGCCGGAGTCGTCACCGCCTCCTCCGCCGGCGGCTTCGAATTCGGCCAGCGCGAACTGCAGGCCCTGTGGTCCAAGGGCGGCCAGCACGTCAGCGCCTACCAGTCCTTCGCCTGGTTCTACGCCGTCAACACCGGCCAGATCTCCATTCGGCACGGCCTGCGCGGCTCCAGCGGCGTCGTCGTCGCCGAACAGGCCGGCGGGCTGGACGCCGTCGCCCACGCCCGCCGCCAGATCCGCAAGGGCGCGACGCTGATGGTCACCGGCGGCGTCGACTCCGCCCTGTGTCCCTGGGGCTGGGCCGCCCACCTCGCCGCCGGCGACCTGAGCCCCGTGGCCGACCCCGCCCGCGCCTACCTGCCCTTCGACGCCGCCGCCGGCGGCCACGTCGTCGGCGAGGGCGGCGCCCTGTTCGTCCTGGAGAGCCACGCCGCCGCCCGCGCACGCGAGGCACACATCTACGGGGCGTTCACCGGCTACGCGGCCACCTTCGACGGCCCCGACACCCCCCGCCTGCAGGACGCCGCCCGCCTCGCCCTCGACGACGCGGGCCTGCTCCCGAAGGACATCGACGTGGTCTTCGCCGACGCGGCCGGCGCCCGGGCCGCCGACCGTGCCGAAGCCGAGGCGCTGGCCGCCCTGTTCGGCCCGCGCCGGGTGCCGGTGACCGCACCGAAGTCGATGACCGGACGCCTGCTGGCCGGCGGCGCCTCCCTCGACGTCGCGGCCGCCCTGCTGTGCTTGCGCGACCAGGTCATCCCCCCGACCACCGGAACCACAAAACCCGCCCCGGACTGCCCCATCGACCTGGTCACCGCGCCTCGCGACACCCGCGTGCGCCACACCCTGGTCCTGGCCCGCGGCCGCGGCGGCTTCAACTCGGCGGCCGTCCTCAGCGCCCTCTGACCGCAACCACACCGCCCCCGTGCACCGGGGCCGCCGGACGACATCCCCCGCGTCCGCCGGCCCCGGCTCCATGCCCCACCCCACCGGCCCCATGACAGACCCTCACCAACCAACGAAAGGCAGCACATGAACGCCCCGACCGCCCCCACCGCCCGCATGAAGAACCCCGCCATGGTCCTTCCCGACGCCATGAAGGGCATCCAGACCCTCTACCAGGCCATGTACCAGGGCGGCGTCGCCCCGCAGATCCTCGAACTGGTCCACCTGCGCGCCAGCCAGATCAACGGCTGCAGCGCCTGCGTCTTCGCCGGCGTGGCCGGCGCCAAGAAGCACGGGGAGAGCGACGAACGCCTGCACTCCGTGGCCGCCTGGCGCGAGGCACCGTTCTTCACCGACGCCGAACGCGCGGCCCTGGCCCTGACCGAGTCCGCCACCCGCATCGCCGACCGCACCGGCAGGGCCGTCTCCGAGGAGGTGTGGAACGAGGCCACGGAGCACTTCACCGAGGAACAGCTCTCCGCGATCATCCTCATGATCGCCCTCACCAACTTCTTCAACCGCCTCAACACCACCATCGAGGAGCCCGCCGGCGCCACCTGGTAGCCCGACGACGGGGTCGTGACACACGCCTTGTGACAGGCGGTGGCGCTGACAGCAGGGGCAGACCCCTTCCGTCAGCGCCACCGCCGTACCCGGCCCCCACCACAGGGCTGCCCCTCAGGCGGACCGGGCGTGCTCCCAGGAGCTGCCGACGACCGCGACGGGCTCACGCCACCGCGCACCCCGCCCCCGCACCGCCTCCAGCCGCCGCCAGTCCAGCGGCGACGCACGACGCTCCAGCCGGTCCGCCAACAGCCGCTCCGCCCGGTCGTACTCGCCGCCCGCGATCAGAGCGTGCAACAGCGTCTCCTCCACCACCTCCTGCTGCGCCTTGCTGGCACCCGTGCGCGCCAGCAGAGGCAGCAGCGGCCGCAGCCGCCGTACCGCCTGCCGCCACTCTTGCCGCACGACGGCCGACAGCGCCTCGCACAACGGAGCGACCAACAGCGAGAACACCGCCTGATGGTGGGCCAGCGCATGGGCCCGCAACGTGGCGAGGGCGTCGAGGTCCCCGGCCGCGGCGAGCGCCAGCGCGCCGTGCAGGGCGGCGAACCCGGTCGCCGGCGCCTTGAGCCAGTCCGGGGGAGCGGCGCGCAGCAGCTCGGCAACCGGCAGCTCACCACTCCAGCTGCCCGTCATACGCGCCCGCCACAGCAGCGAGGCGGAGTCGACCAGCAGCCGCCCCCCGCCCACCCGGCAGGCGACGAGCTCCTCGCGGTAACGGCGCAACAGCGCGGGCCGGTCGTCGAGCGACAGCTCGTGCAGGGCGGCATGCCAGGCCACATGAGGCCGCTGTGCCGCTCCCTCGCCGTGCCGGCGCAGCCACTCATCCAGCCAGACCAGCCCGGCACGGTGCTCACCGGTCTCGTAATACACATGGGCCCGCGCATGCACGGCGTGCCCGGCATCCGGCTGCGCCGTCAGCGCCCGGCCGGCCAATGCCTCGGCCTCCTCCCAGCGCTCCTGCTCCTGCCGTACGAAGGCCAACTGCCCCAGATACCACCAGTCGTCGCCGTATGTTGCCGACAGCCCCTCGACCAGGGTCCAGGCCTCCTCGGCGGCGGTCACCCCGTTGAAGGACACGGTCGGCACGGCCGCGCTCACCGCGAGCGCGTCCCGGGGATGGGCGGCGATGTGGCCCAGCAGGGCCGCCTTGCCCCGCTCCTCGGTACCGGTCAGCAAGGCGTCCACCGCGGCGACCAGGCTGCGCTCACGCTCGTCCGCTCGCACCGTCGCGGCCCGGCGGGCGGACGCCAACGCCGACGGTATCTGCCCGACGCCCCCGCGCTCGTGACCGAGCAGTGCCAACGCCGCGTGGCCGACGGCGAAGTCGGGGTCGACGCCGACGGCTTGCCCCAACAGCTCCTCCGCGCCCAGGCGGCCCGCCAGGATGCGTTCCAGGGCCCGGTCGTACAGCTCCGCCGCCTCGGACGAGGTGCTCAGCCGCTGCCCGTAGCGGTCACTCGGCGCAGGAACACGGCGGTCGGCGAGCGTCTCCAGCACGGTGTGGGCGACCTCGGCGGCCTGCGCGCGGATCTCCGGAACGGCGGTGGTCTCCAGCAGGTTCCCGCGCCGCGCGGCCCCGACCGCCCACAACCGCAGCACCGGGCCACCGGCCGCGGGCACCAGTCGCCCGTCACCGGCGGTGTCCAGTCCCAGCCCGGCCGGGCCGGGACGCCCGTACCCGCCCTCCAGCACACACCGCACCAGGGGCGCGACCGTGCCGCGTGAACCCGTGGGCGCCCCGGTGCAGTTGACCACCGCACCGACCCGCAGCCGTGTCCCGTCGCCGAGGGCGACCTCCACCGCGTCCTCGCCCGGCACGGCACCGGCCACCTGCCCGGCGCGGATGCGCAGCCGGCCCGACGCCAGCAGCCGGTGCAGCGTGGCCGCGCTCGCCGGTGCCATACGGTGACGGTGCACCTCCCAGAGCCGCAGATCCTCCTTCAGGAAGCGGACCCGGTCGGCCACAGGCAGCTGCTGCCACAACGCCGCCGTCACCGGGCGCAACCCGTCCAGAGCGGGCCGCCAGTCCCCCAAGACACGCCAGGTGGCGGACAGATGCCGCCGCACGCCGCGCCGCAGCACCTCCAGACCGAGCGAACCGTCCAGCTCCACCGGCGCCTGAACCGGCGCGGCCGCGGCAGGCAGATGCTGCTGCGGAAGCAGCCCGTGCCGGGACACCGCATGCACCACACGGTCCGGACGGGCCAGCGAGGCAGCCACATCGACCATGGTCAGACCGGTGCCGACCAGCAGAACATCCCCCGGCCCGGCGGCGAGGGAGTCCAGAGCCCCCGGCGCCCAGGGATCGGCGACGAACCGCCCGGAGCCCCGCAGCCCGGCTTCGGCCCAGTCCTGCGCCGGGGCGAGACTGCCCAACGCCAGCACAGCCGCATCCACTAGTAGCTCACCGCCACCGGACAGCCGCAGGGCCGCCCCGGACCCCTGCCCGCGTACGGCGACGACCTCGTCCCGCACCCGGTGCAGCCGGGCGTGCACGCAGGTCTCGGCGGTGCGCTCGACGACGTCGGCCAGGTACTGCCCGTACACCTGCCGGGGCACGAAGTCGCTGGCCGCAGCCTGCGGGTGACGGCCTGTCAGCCAGCGCAGGAAGTGCCCGGGGTCGTCGGGGAAGGCACTCATGCGGCCGGCGGGCACGTTCAGCAGATGCCGCGGATCGCACGTGCCGTAGGCGACGCCCGGCCCGGTCCGCTCCGCCGGATCGACCAGCCACACCCCGACCGCCCGGCCGAGCCGGTCGGCCTGCCGCATCAGCTGAACGGCCGTCAACACCCCCGCGGCGCCTGCCCCGACGACCGCGACGCGCCGCATCACAGCCGCCTTCCCGCACGCACGGCACCGCGGTCGGTGAAGCCCCCGCCCGCTGGGCCGCCCACCGGAACGGTCGCAGGACAGCCCTGCGTCCTTCCGCAGGCGGTCGCGGTGCCGTCACGGAAAACGACCTTGCGCATACGCACTCCTCACGCCGAACGGAGGTCTGTCACTCCTGCCCTCGGCGGCATCCTCGCCCGCCTCACTCGACCACGGGTCGAGGAACGGTCGCGATCCAGGTGAACCCCGCTCGCCCATGACTCCTGACCGGCTCCAGCAAAGCGGTACGGGCGCGGGCCACACGGACGGGGCGACACCGCAGCCTCGGCGTAACGGCCCTTGTGACGCCAGTGACAGGACCGCGACAAAAAGGCCCACAACTGTCAGTGGGGCTTCCCGGTCTCACTTGGCGTGGACGGCGACGACCGGCCGTCCCGCCACATCACCAACAGGGGGAACACCATGAAGTCGATCCGCCGTAAGGCAGCCACCGCCGGCGCCCTTGCCGTCCTGGCCCTGGGCGGCACGCTCGCCGCGACCACACCGGCCTCGGCCGCCACGGCCGGCGCCTACAACGGAGCGTGCGGCACGGGGTACGAGGTCTTCATGGCGACGCCGATCAAGTCCTCGCAGACCACCGTGGCCGCCACCACATACGTGGCCTACAGCTCCGCCGACAAGCAGTGGTGCGCTGTGACGGTGCGCAACAAGCCCGGTGTCCGCGTGTTCATGGAGGTCACCCTGGACACCTGGCCCAGCGGCAACCACCCGGCCAGGGACGCCGGTTCCTACACCACCTACGCCGGCCCGGTGTACAAGGACCTCCCCGAGCCCGGGCAGTGCATGACCTGGAGCGGTTCGATCGACATCTACTACAACTCCGACCAGGGCCTGTGCCCCTGACTCACATGGGCTGCCGTCGCGGCCGACCCCCGGGTCGGCCGCGTCAACTGCAGCGAGCACACCGCCCGCCGCGTCGCCGGCACCACATGGCCTTGCTCAGCGCGAGGGCGGGGTGCGGATGGAGTGGATGAGCGGGACATGGTCTGGGGATCCGTGGGCGTCTCCTGACCGCGGCGATCGGCTGGCTCTGCCTGGCGGACGAGCCCGCCCCCAGGATCTCCATGAGGCCATGGACGCCCTTCGCCGCAGACGAATGGGCGCGCTTTGGACGCCCTGCCGTGGGTGGACGCCGCCGGGTCTCGTGAGTCAGGACTTCGGCGTTGTATGGGGCTGCTCGTCCGGTTCCTCAGCTGTCATGTCTTCAAGGGCCGGTTCGAAGGTGCGGAGCCGGGCGGCTGCTTTGCGAGAGCGTTCGGCAAGACGCCGGTATCCAGCGGCCAGCTCGGGCTGTTTGCCGGCAACTCGTTCGTACTCATCGGCCATTGTCTCCTGGGTGGTGCTCAGTGCGGACACCACGTGCGCCAGCTGCCGCTGCAGGCGGGAGGCTCTGGCTTCCAGAGCCTCCAGGGAGGCAAGCCCTTCGTCGGTCTGGCGGGCCTGGGAAGCAGCCGTCTCCCGGTCGATGGCGTCCTGTTCCCGTGCATCGCGTGCATCTGCGCGCAGCAGCGCCGCTTCACTGCGGTCCAGCCGGGCGTTGCTGCCGTGTGCCAGCTGGCGGGAGCGCTCGATCGCCTCGTAGGAACGCTCCCGGAGGCTGGGTGCTGGATGCCCCAGTGTGCGAGCCTGCTCATCCAGCCGCCCCTCCCACCCCGCGAGCCGGCCCTCCCGCTTGTCGGCCCATTGTTCCCGCTCGTCGGCCACGCGTTCCCGCTCGTCGGCCGCTCGTTCCCGCTCGTCCGCCACGCGTTCCCGCCTGTTGGCAGCGGTGTCGGATGAAGGGCGTTCACCGTCCGACTCGCCGATCCCCATATCGGCAGTATGGCCGCAGACAGACGTGATCGTCACACCTTGGTCGCCGGTGAGTCCACGTAGGTCCACGACACCCCCGGGGCCGGTGCGGCGACCATCGCCATGCACGAGCGGCTGCGTGTGCGGAGTCATGTGCATCGTGCGGGGTCGGCTTCCCCGCTGACCTGGGGGTGACTGCCCAGGATCTTGCATGCGGCTTCGCAAGTCACCTGCCGGCCGCCGCATGATCGATGTCGTCGGGAATCGTCGGCGGGTGGACGACCGGCTTGATGAGGTGTGCTCCGCGTCGATTCACCGACTGCTCCCACACGTCACGCGACTGCGCAGGCCGCCCCTTGGGGAGCCGTTGGCCCCTGTGCCTACCGTGCGCGGGTCACATTCAGATCCACGAGAACGGTGCGGCCGTTCACGTGTGCGGGATGAGGGGCACCGGGCAGGGGGCGTGACGCAAGGTGGCGTGTGCGACGGCGCCGAGACGGGGCTTGCCGCCCGGCCGGAGACGGTGGCCGAGTACGGCGAGCGCGGCGTGGCGGGCCGTTGCGCTCACGGCTCCGGCGGGGACGTCCTCCACGCACATTTCTTCCACTCGTACGCTGGGGAACTTCTGCCGCCAGGGGTGCAGGGCTTCGGTGAGCCGGTTCTCGGCCTGACGGGCCTGGGGGGAGTGGCCGTGGCGGCGGACCGGGTAGGTGGGCAGCAGGCCGGCGGGCAGCCAGGCGTACAGGGCGCGCAGCGATGCCCGGCGGATGGCCGCTTCTTCGAAGGCGAAGGCGATGACGTCGTCCGGCGGCGCGTGGTGGCCGGCGTCGAGTGCGAGCAGGACCGGGCCCTGCGGCAGGTCGGCGGGGTGGGGCAGTGGTCGGACGAGGGTGAGGGGGAAGTCGGCCTGTGCGGCGGTCTGGGCGCCGGTGGAGCCCAGCAGGAGGGCCGAGGTGCCGCTGAGGCCGCGGGAGCCGAGCACCAGCAGTTGCGCGTCGGCGCCGGCCGTCAGCAGGGCCTCGTGCGCTGAGGTGTTGAGCAGCTGGGCGTGGAGGGGAAGACGGGGGTGCTTGCCGCGCAGCCGGTCCAGGGCGAGGTCGAGTGAGTGGACGGCCCAGAGGCGGCTTGCGGCCGCCTCTGGGCTGTCGGGCGGGGTGCCCTCCTCGCAGGACCAGGCGGCGAGCAGGTGCAGTGGGGCGTCGCGGAGTACGGCTTCACGGGCGGCCCAGGAGGCGGCGGCGAGGCTGGTGGCGCTGCCGTCGATCCCGGCGATGACGGGGCGGGACATGGACGCTTCTCCGATCCGTGGGAAGCGATCCGGGGGCCGGGGATCAAACGGATGTCCCCCTCACGCTGACGCGGGCACGAACGCTGGCGCGAGGGCCCTCTGTCTCCCGTCATGGGGCCGAACAGCCCTTGTCACTCAAATGGCGTGGGGCTGTCCCAGGCCAGGCCGTCTACAGCAGCGCTGTGACCTGCCGTGGCCGGGTCCATAGCTGTCACTGAGCGCCGGTTTCCGGCTCGGGCCGGGGGAG
>NZ_JAMGBF010000023.1 GCF_023516615.1 Streptomyces panaciradicis | reverse complement strand
ATACCGGTGTCGTGGATCTCGATCAGGACGCGGCCGTCGGGCAGCGCGTGACCGGTGACCTTGACCTTGGTCTGCGGCGAGGAGAAGGAGGTCGCGTTCTCCAGCAGCTCGGCGAGCAGGTGCACGAGGTCGTTGACCACGCGGCCGGCCACTTCGGTGGTCGGTACGGCGGCCAGCTCGATGCGCTCGTACTGCTCCACCTCGGAGGCGGCGGCGCGGAGCACGTCGACCAGCGGGACCGGGCGGGTCCAGCGGCGGCCGGGCTCCTCACCGGCGAGGACGAGGAGGTTCTCACCGTTACGGCGCATACGCGTCGCGAGGTGGTCGAGCTTGAACAGCGAGGACAGCTGGTCGGGGTCGGCCTCGCGGGACTCCAGCTCGGAGATGAGCGAGAGCTGACGCTGGATGAGGCCCTGGGAGCGGCGCGAGAGGTTGGTGAACATCGCGTTGACGTTGCCCCGCAGCAGGGCCTGCTCGGCGGCGAGGCGGACCGCCTCGCGGTGCACGTCGTCGAAGGCCGCGGCCACCTGGCCGATCTCGTCCCGGGAGTGCACACCGACCGACTCGACGGAGGTGTCGACGTCCTGCGGGTCCGACTCCGACAGCTGGGCGACCAGCTCGGGCAGACGGTCCTGGGCGACCTTGTTGGCGGTCTCCTGCAGACGGCGCAGCGAGCGGATCATGGACCGGGCGATGACGAAGGCGCCGACGAGCGAGACACCCAACACGAGCAGGATCAGCGCACCGGAGATGATCGCTTCCTGCTCCGAGGAGTTGCGCAGCTCGCGGGCCTTCTGCTCCATGTCCTCGAGCAGCGAGTGCTCGATCTTCTTCATCTGCTCGATCTTGGTCGAGCTGTCGTCCACCCAGTCCTGGTAGGACCGCTTCTGCAGGTCGTCCAGGCCGTTCTGGGCGGCCAGGGCGCGGCTGGCGTAGGTGTCGGACGCCTGGATGGTGGCGTTGTTCTCCTCGATGGGCTTGAGGAGGGCGGTCGCGCTGTCGGAGCCGTAGATGCTCCGGAAGCTGCGCAGGTCGGACTTCTGGCTCTCCAGCGCCGACTGGGCGTAGAGCCGGTCGTTCTCGGAGAGCTGGCCGACCGTGGTGTTGTTCGCGGGCAGGGCCGCCGCGAGGACGGCGCGCTGCATCGACGCGTACTCCTTGGCCGAGGAGAAGGCGGCCAGGGAGCGCGTGCGCTGGATCATCTCGGGGTTGCTGGTGGCCTCCGCCATGTCCTGGGAGAGGTCCAGCAGGTGCGTGATCAGACGGTGGTAGGCCTCGACCGTCTGCGAGGAGTTGAGCCGGGCCTCGTACGCCGTGGAGCGGATCTTCGACAGCGTCTCGAGGTCGCCGACCACGCCGACGAGGCTCTCGCGCACACCGAGGAGCGAGCCGTCCTTGTTGGAGGTGTCGATCTCCTCGGCGGCGTCGATGAAGTTCTGCTTGGCCCGGTCCGTCTTGTCCCGGTAGCCCTTGACCGTGTAGTCGCTGGCCTTCGAGCCGTGCGCCAGCGGGCCGGCGGACTGGTCGCGCTCGTCCTGCAGCGCGGCCGCGAGCTCGGTGGCCTGCTTGGTCATCTCCGTCAGCAGCCGCATGTTGTCGAGCTGCTGGATGTCGTCCATGTTGTCGCTGATGCGCAGGGCGCCCAGCGAGGTGGCCGCGACCACGGGGAGGGCGAGCAGCGAGACAAGGCGCGTGGAGATACGCCAGTTGCGCAGCGCTATTCGCGACCCCGGGCCGCTCGGGCCCTGGACCGGCTTGATCGGGGGAGCCGCGGGGCTCGGCGACCCGGCGGGTGCCGACGCGCCGGGGCGCCCGGAGCGCTCGCCGCCGTCGCCGGACGATGCCGGGCCCGGGCTCTGGGCGTGCTGGGGGGAGGGACTGCCGGCATTGGGGCCAGTCCCGCCGTGCGGCTCCGGCTCCGCCGAAGCACTGCCATCCCTCTTGAAACGTCCCTGCACTAGCGTCGCAACCTCTGGACCAGGCGCCCCTCCGCGTGAACGGAAAGACACGGTGTCGGCGTTTTCGAAGGCGCCCTGAACGCGCCCCCTGGTGGTCGTGAGTGACCGGCGCTGGCTCCCCCTATCTCGCCGCCACCCGGCGCTCGTAGCGCCCCCTGTGCGCCGGCTCGATCCTGCGGCGGTCCGTGGCATTCCAGCACAGTGCAGGATCTCCAACAAGGCTCGTACGCCATGCCGTGACCTACGTGACAGCATGTGAGTGCCGAGTCACCTGCCGTAGAAAGATAACTCCCGCATAAGGGGCATACACCCGCGAGTTCGACGGGATCGGACCCTGTCCCAGTCGCCATGATCAGGAGCGGAATGATGGCTTCAGGGGGTCAATGTCCGTTTCACCGGGATGGATTGGAGTTCGGAATTGACCGGTTTGTCCCTGGCGTGGTGAGCAAACTCACATGCTGATCATGGGGTCTTCACGACTTCGGCGGGGAATCCGATGTTTAGCCTGACGCTTTACAAGACGTAGGCAACTGCCAACCCCCGACGGACGACAGGGTCGAGTACAACCGTGAAGACGACGATGATGTTCCGCAACATAGCCAACCCGCGGCGCACGACGCTGGCCCACTTCGAGGACTCCGGCGCACTGCAGACCCCGGAGCAGCCGGAGCACTCCCTCGATCTTCCCACCCAGACCGCCAACCCCAAGCGCACCGTCCTCGTGGAGGTCCCCGTCGCGGCCTCCGTCGCCGAGTAGTACGCACGCCGCGGGCTGATCATTCAGCCCGCCCGGCGGAAGATCCTTCCAGGCGCCCCGCGCGGTGCTGCGCAAGTCGGCGCCCTCGGGGGTGCCCCTGCCGCGTTAGCCTGAAGCGTCAGACTCCAGCCGGCCAAGTGAGGGGCGCAAGGATCCCGTGCGCATCGCCAGATTCTCCATCGACGGGAACGTCGCCTTCGGCGCGGTCGAGGGCGACAAGCCGGACGAGCTCGTCCTCGACATCATCAAGGGCATCCCGTTCGCGGACTTCGAGCTCTCCGGTACGAAGGTCCCGCTGAGCAAGGTCAGGCTGCTGCCGCCGGTGCTCCCCAACAAGGTCGTGGCCTTCGGCCGCAACTACGCGGAGCACGCCCGCGAGCTGGGCAACGAGGTGCCCGACGCGCCGTTCGCCTTCTTCAAGCCGTCCACCTCCGTGATCGGCCCGGGCGACGAGATCCGCTACCCGTCCTTCACCGAGGACCTGCACCACGAGGCCGAACTCGCCGTGGTCATCGGCCGCATGTGCCGGGAGGTCCCGCGCGAGCGCGTCGCCGACGTGATCTTCGGCTACACCTGCGCCAACGACGTCACCGCCCGTGACGTGCAGAAGCGCGAGAAGCAGTGGGCCCGGGCCAAGGGCTTCGACAGCTCCTGCCCGCTCGGCCCCTGGGTGGAGACCGGACTGGACCTCGAGACGGCCTCGGACCTGACCGTCCAGCTCACCGTCAACGGCGAACAACGCCAGCTCGGCCGCACCAGCGAGATGATCCACCCGATCGAGGACCTGATCGTCAACATCACCGAGGCCATGACGCTGCTCCCCGGCGACGTGATCCTCACGGGCACCCCGGCAGGCGTCGGACCGCTCACCGTCGGCGACGAGGTCGCCGTCACCATCGAAGGCATCGGCACTCTCACCAACAAGGTTGTCAAGCGTGGCTAGCGCACCCTCCCCCAAGCCCTCGACTTCGCTCGCGCAGGGGGTACCCCCACGCGTCCGTTTCTGTCCTTCGCCCACCGGTAACCCCCACGTGGGCCTGGTCCGCACCGCCCTGTTCAACTGGGCCTTCGCCCGGCACCACCAGGGCACCCTGGTCTTCCGCATCGAGGACACCGACGCGGCCCGCGACTCCGAGGAGTCCTACCAGCAGCTCCTCGAGGCGATGCGCTGGCTGGGCTTCGACTGGGATGAGGGCCCCGAGATCGGCGGCCCGCACGCGCCGTACCGCCAGTCGCAGCGCATGGACATCTACCGCGACGTCGCGCAGAAGCTCCTGGACGCCGGCCACGCTTACCACTGCTACTGCTCCCAGGAGGAGCTGGACACCCGCCGCGAGGCCGCCCGCGCCGCCGGCAAGCCGTCCGGCTACGACGGCCACTGCCGCGCCCTCACCGAGGCGCAGGTCGAGGAGTACAAGGCCCAGGGCCGCGCCCCGATCGTCCGCTTCCGGATGCCCGACGAGACGATCACCTTCACGGACCTGGTCCGCGGCGAGCTGACGTTCACCCCGGAGAACGTCCCGGACTACGGCATCGTCCGCGCCAACGGCGCCCCGCTGTACACGCTGGTCAACCCGGTCGACGACGCCCTGATGGAGATCACCCACGTCCTGCGCGGCGAGGACCTGCTCTCCTCCACCCCCCGCCAGGTCGCCCTGTACAAGGCGCTGACCGAGCTGGGCATCGCCAAGCAGACCCCGCACTTCGGCCACCTGCCCTACGTCATGGGCGAGGGCAACAAGAAGCTGTCGAAGCGCGACCCGCAGTCGTCGCTGAACCTCTACCGCGAGCGCGGCTTCCTGCCCGAGGGCCTGCTCAACTACCTCTCGCTGCTCGGCTGGTCGCTCTCGGCGGACCAGGACATCTTCTCCGTCGAGGAGATGGTCGCGGCCTTCGACATCGCCGACGTCAACCCCAACCCGGCGCGCTTCGACCTGAAGAAGTGCGAGGCGATCAACGCCGACCACATCCGCCTGCTCGACGTGAAGGACTTCACCGAGCGCTGCGCCCCCTGGCTGAAGGCCCCCTTCGCCCCCTGGGCGCCGGAGGACTTCGACGAGGCGAAGTGGCAGGCCGTCGCCCCGCACGCGCAGACCCGTCTGAAGGTCCTGTCGGAGATCACCGACAACGTCGACTTCCTGTTCCTGCCGGAGCCGGTCTTCGACGAGGCGTCCTGGGCCAAGGCCATGAAGGAGGGCAGCGACGCGCTGCTGCGCACGGCCCGCGAGAAGCTGGAGGCGGCCGACTGGGCCTCCGCGGAGTCCCTGAAGGAGGCCGTCCTGGCCGCCGGTGAGGCCCACGGCCTCAAGCTCGGCAAGGCCCAGGCCCCGGTCCGCGTCGCCGTCACCGGCCGCACGGTCGGCCTGCCCCTCTTCGAGTCCCTGGAGATCCTGGGCAAGGAGCGCACGCTGGCCCGGATCGACGCGGCGCTGGCGAAGCTCACGGCGTAGGGCACACGCGCGTGAAGGGCGGCGGCCGTTGCGGCCGCCGCCCTTCCGCTTTCGTCCAGGCCCGCTTGTCCTGATCGACGGCGCGTGTTCATGATCGGTTGGCCCGGGCGTCGCGGGCCGTCCCGATGCTCATGATCATGTCATCCTGGAGAACGTCACTGAGACTGAGCACCCCGGTGGGGCTGGCCGCCGTGCTTCTCGCGGCCGCGGGCACCCTGACCCCGGCGTCCGCCCAGACCGACTGGACGTACACGAACGACTACGAGGGCAACTGCCTGGTGGCGTCGCCCACGACCGACAACGTCTGGTCGGGCACCTGCAACGACTCGCTCGTCACCCGCAACTGGCACTGGGGCGCGACGACCACCACCGCCTTCGGCTACACCTTCCGCCGGCTGGTGAGCAACGCCAACGGCGACTGCCTCACCACGGACTTCAAGAGCCAGAACAACGCCGTGTGGACGAGCCCCTGCGGCGGCAGCGGCCAGCAGTTCTGGAACGCCGACGGCCACCGCATCATGAACACCTGGGGACACCAGCTGCGCACCTCGGACAACGGCGACGCCGTCTACAGCAGCACGGCCGAGGTCACGGACCAGATCCCGCTCGCACGCTTCGACTGGTACGGCGCCCACGACTGACGGTTTTTCCGAGGGTGCGGGGACGTGCCGGCACGGCCCGCGTTACCGTCGGATCATGAGCATCCGCGCCGTGGTCTGGGACGTCGACGACACCCTCTTCGACTACACCACCGCGGACCGCGAGGGTATGCGGTCGCATCTCGCCGCCGAGGGCCTGCTGACCGGGGAGGAGACCCCGGAGCAGGCCCTCGCGCGCTGGCGGGAGATCACCGACCGGCAGTGGGCGCGGTTCTCCGCGGGGGAGCTGTCCTTCGAGGAGCAGCGTCGCGAGCGCATCCGGGTGTTCCTGGGCACACCCCTGGCCGCCGCCGAGGCCGACGCCTGGTTCAGTCGGTACATGACGCACTACGAGGCCGCCTGGGCCCTCTTCCCGGACGTCCTGCCCGTGCTGGACGCCCTCGCCGCCAGCCACCGGCACGCCGTGCTGTCCAACTCCAGCCTCACCGTCCAGGACCGCAAGCTGCGCACCCTCGGTGTGCACGACCGCTTCGAGACCATCCTGTGCGCCGCGGAACTCGGCGTCTCCAAGCCCCAGGCCGGCGCCTTCCTGGCCGCCTGCGAAGCCTTGGACCTCGCCCCGCGCGAGGTGGCGTACGTCGGCGACCACCCGGAGATCGACGGGCGGGGCGCCGCCGACGCGGGACTGCTGTCGGTGTGGATCGACCGCGGCGGCGTGTACAGCGCGGGTACCGCCCCCTTCGGACCCCACCGGATCGCCTCCCTCGCCGAACTCCCCGCGATCCTCGGCGCGGATACCCGTTTTGGAGCCCCGTCCACCTTCGGGTAATGTTCTTCCTGCGCCGCCGGGGAGCGGGCCGAAAGGCCGGAGCCGGGGGAGCGAACTAGAACAAGATCCCCTCAGGGGCTTGCGTTCCAGTGGCCTATGGTGTAATTGGCAGCACGACTGATTCTGGTTCAGTTAGTCTTGGTTCGAGTCCAGGTAGGCCAGCTCGCAGAGCTCATCTGCAAAGCCCCCGTTGTGTAGCGGCCTAGCACGCCGCCCTCTCAAGGCGGTAGCGCCGGTTCGAATCCGGTCGGGGGTACTGACTGGTCTAAACCATCACTGGTCTATGGTGTAATTGGCAGCACGACTGCTTCTGGTTCAGTTAGTCTTGGTTCGAGTCCAGGTAGACCAGCTCGGACCTGCGGAAACGCAGGCTCCACGCCCCCGTTGTGTAGCGGCCTAGCACGCCGCCCTCTCAAGGCGGTAGCGCCGGTTCGAATCCGGTCGGGGGTACTGACTGGTCTAAACCATCATTGGTCTATGGTGTAATTGGCAGCACGACTGATTCTGTTGCAGTTAGTCTTGGTTCGAGTCCAGGTAGGCCAGCTCGCAGAGCTCATCTGCAAAGCCCCCGTTCTGTAGCGGCCTAGCACGCCGCCCTCTCCAGGCGGTAGCGCCGGTTCGAATCCGGTCGGGGGTACTGACTGGTCTAAACCATCATTGGTCTATGGTGTAATTGGCAGCACGACTGATTCTGGTTCAGTTAGTCTTGGTTCGAGTCCAGGTAGACCAGCTCGGACCTGCGGAAACGCAGGCTCCACGCCCCCGTTGTGTAGCGGCCTAGCACGCCGCCCTCTCAAGGCGGTAGCGCCGGTTCGAATCCGGTCGGGGGTACAGACGGAAAAGGCCCTCTACTTCGGTGGAGGGCCTTTTCCGTGTCCGGGTTCACTCGAAGCCGTACCGCCGTGCCGACTCTTCCTCCTGGGCCAGCCGGTGCAGCGCGCGCAGCACCGGCTCGTTGAGGATCGCGCCCAGCACGGCGAACTCGACCTGCTCGGGCTCCGAGGGGTACGCCTCCATGTTGTCCAGGTCGAGGACGGCCGTCCGGTGCATCAACTCGGCGTAGGGCGCGAGCTGTTCGGCGCCCCACTCGTAGCCGAGCCGGTGCAGGGCGGCCACCGCCACGACCAGCGAGCGGTAGGCGGGGGAGAGGGTCGACACCTGCTCGGCGTTCCGCCAGCCCAGCCGGTCCAGGAGCGCGGTGGTCTCCCGGTGCGCCGTCCGCACGTACTCGTCGTCCTCGTCCGGCTCCGGCACCTGCGGCAGCGCCCACAGGGCGGCGCCGAGGCGGATCGTGCGGCCCAGGGAGTCGTCGTCGATGTGTCCGAGCACCTCGCGGACCGTCGCCACCGGGATCCGGCCGACCTGGATCATCGCGCGCACCAGGCGCAGCCGGCGCAGGTGTTCCTCCTCGTACTCGGCGGTCGTCGCGTTGAGCTGGCGGCCGGGAGGCAACAGGCCCTCGCGCAGGTAGTACTTGATCGTCGCGGTGGACACCCCACTGCGTTCGCTGAGCTCCGCCAGCCGCATCTCTTGCGCCTCTCCTTGGGAAGTGTCACTATCCAAGCATCGACCAGAAGGATAGTGCCGCTATCCGATGGAGTGCAGGGGGCTGCCGTGTTCACGAAGCAGGTGCTGGGTCGTACGACCGCGGACACCGAGGGGGACGTGGTGGTCCTGCTCATCGGGATGCGGGTCAATCACTTCTGGGCGGTGCACCAGTGGCTGCCGGTCATGATGGCGATGTTCCGCATGCTGGGGGAGCTTGCGCGGAATCATGACCGGGGGCTGCTGGGGCACGTGATGCTGACGGCCTCGCCGCGGACCTACTACGTGGTCCAGTACTGGGAGTCCAAGGAGAAGCTGTACGCCTACGCGCACTCGCCCGAGATGTTCCACCACCGGGCGTGGGCGATCGTCAACCGCAAGGAGCGCGCCGGGAAGACGCGCGGGCACGTGGGGCTGTGGCACGAGGCGTACGTGGTGCCCGAGGGATCCTACGAGGCGATCTACCTCGACATGCCGGCCTTCGGGCTGGCCCGGGCGCACGGGCAGGTGCCGGTGGAGCGCCGGGGCCGCTCCGCGAAGGACCGGTTCGCGCACCGGTCGGGGCCGAAGGCGGCCGAGCGAGCCGAGTGAGCCGAATGAACGGGGGGAACGGGGGATCGGGGAGGGCCTGCCGCGGCGTTGGGGCGGGCCCTCCCCGATGACGTTCCCGAGAAGGGGCGCCGGGGGTCAGCCCGAGCGGCGCAGGGCCTCCGAGAGGCGGGCGGCGGCGTCGATGACCGCCTGGGCGTGCATCCGGCCGGGGTGGCGCGTCAGGCGCTCGATGGGGCCGGAGACCGAGACGGCGGCCACCACGCGGTTGGACGGACCGCGTACGGGCGCCGAGACGGACGCGACGCCCGGCTCGCGCTCGCCGATGGACTGGGCCCAGCCGCGGCGCCGTACGCCCGACAGGGCCGTCGCCGTGAAGCGGGCGCCCTGCAGGCCCCGGTGGAGGCGCTCGGGCTCCTCCCAGGCCATCAGGATCTGCGCGGAGGAGCCGGCCTTCATAGTGAGCGTCGAGCCGACCGGGACCGTGTCCCGAAGACCGGACAGGCGTTCCGCGGCGGCCACGCAGATGCGCATGTCGCCCTGGCGGCGGTAGAGCTGGGCGCTCTCGCCGGTGACGTCCCGCAGGTGCGTGAGCACCGGGCCGGCCGTCGCGAGGAGCCGGTCCTCGCCGGCCGCCGCCGCGAGTTCGGCAAGCCGCGGGCCGAGAATGAAACGGCCCTGCATGTCGCGTGCCACCATGCGGTGGTGCTCCAGGGCCACGGCCAGTCGGTGGGCCGTTGGTCGTGCCAGTCCGGTGGCCGCCACCAGTCCCGCGAGGGTGGCCGGGCCGGACTCCAGGGCGCTCAGGACAAGGGCTGCCTTGTCCAGGACGCCGACGCCGCTACTGTTGTCCATGCAACGATACTCACGTCTCACTCTGTGAAACGCAAGTTCCTTTTTTCGTGAGACGCGCAACCCTTGTATCCACAGCGGCCCGCTGACCGAACGGGCCGGATGACGGATGCCCGTGAACTGGGGCCGGGCGCACCGTCTCCTCAAGATCTCTAGTTGGGCCGGTGGACGTTTGCCGGCCGGAGGGAAAGCGATGGGTAGGACACTCGCGGAGAAGGTCTGGGACGACCACGTCGTCCGGCGCGCCGAGGGCGAGCCCGACCTCCTCTTCATCGATCTCCACCTCCTGCACGAGGTGACCAGCCCGCAGGCCTTCGACGGCCTGCGTCAGAACGGCCGCCCGGTGCGCCGTCTCGACCTCACCATCGCCACCGAGGACCACAACACCCCGACCCTCGACATCGACAAGCCGATCGCGGACCCGGTCTCCCGGGCCCAGCTGGAGACGCTGCGCAAGAACTGCGCCGAGTTCGGCGTCCGGCTGCACCCGCTCGGCGACGTCGAGCAGGGTGTCGTGCACGTCGTCGGCCCGCAGCTGGGCCTGACCCAGCCGGGCACGACCGTCGTCTGCGGCGACTCGCACACCTCCACCCACGGCGCCTTCGGCGCGCTGGCGTTCGGCATCGGCACCTCGCAGGTCGAGCACGTGCTGGCCACCCAGACGCTGCCGCTGGCCCGCCCGAAGACCATGGCCATCACGGTCGACGGCGAACTGCCCGACGGCGTCACCGCCAAGGACCTGATCCTGGCGATCATCGCCAAGATCGGTACGGGCGGCGGCCAGGGCTACATCCTGGAGTACCGCGGCTCCGCCATCGAGAAGCTCTCGATGGAGGCCCGCATGACCATCTGCAACATGTCGATCGAGGCCGGCGCCCGCGCGGGCATGATCGCCCCCGACGAGACCACCTTCGCGTACCTCGAGGGCCGCCCGCACGCCCCCGAGGGCGCCGACTGGGACGCCGCGGTCGCGTACTGGAAGACGCTGCGGACGGACGACGACGCCGAGTTCGACGCCGAGGTCGTCATCGACGCCGCCTCGCTGTCGCCGTTCGTCACCTGGGGCACCAACCCCGGCCAGGGCGCGCCGCTTTCGGCGTCCGTCCCCGATCCCGCTTCGTACGAAGACGCATCGGAGCGCCTCGCCGCCGAAAAGGCCCTGGAATACATGGGGTTGGAGGCCGGACAGCCGCTGCGCTCCATCAACGTGGACACCGTCTTCGTAGGTTCCTGCACGAACGGCCGCATCGAGGACCTGCGCGCCGCCGCAGAGCTCCTCAAGGGCCGCAAAGTCGCCGACGGCGTACGGATGCTGGTCGTCCCCGGCTCCGCCCGCGTCGGTCTGCAGGCCGTCTCCGAGGGTCTGGACGTCGTCTTCAAGGAGGCCGGCGCCGAGTGGCGGCACGCCGGCTGCTCCATGTGCCTGGGCATGAACCCCGACCAGCTGGCCCCCGGCGAGCGCTCCGCGTCCACCTCCAACCGCAACTTCGAGGGCAGGCAGGGCAAGGGCGGCCGTACGCACCTGGTCTCGCCGCAGGTCGCCGCCGCGACCGCCGTGCTGGGTCACCTGGCCTCGCCCGCCGACCTGTCCGCAGCCCCCGCGCCCGCTGGAGTCTGATCAGTCATGGAAGCATTCACCAAGCACACCGGCCGGGCCGTCCCGCTGCGCCGCTCCAACGTCGACACCGACCAGATCATCCCTGCTCACTGGCTCAAGAAGGTGACCCGGGACGGTTTCGAGGACGGTCTGTTCGAGGCCTGGCGCAAGGACGCGGACTTCATCCTCAACCGCCCCGAGCGGCAGGGTGCCACGGTCCTGGTCGCCGGCCCCGACTTCGGCACCGGCTCCTCCCGCGAGCACGCGGTGTGGGCGCTGCAGAACTACGGCTTCAAGACCGTGATCTCCTCCCGGTTCGCGGACATCTTCCGCGGCAACTCGCTCAAGAACGGCCTGCTCACGGTGGTTCTGGAGCAGAAGATCGTGGACGCGCTGTGGGACCTCACCGAGAAGGACCCCACTGCTGAGGTCACTGTGGACCTTGAGGCCCGTGAGGTGCGGGCGGAGGGCATCACCGCCTCCTTCGAGCTCGACGAGAACTCCCGCTGGCGGCTGCTGAACGGGCTGGACGACATCTCCATCACCCTCCAGAACGAGCCCGACATCGCCGCCTACGAGGCGAAGCGGCCGTCGTACAAGCCGCAGACGCTCCAGGTCTGATCCCCGGCAGCCGGGCAAGACCAGTTTCAGCCACTCAGTACCCCCGATCGGCTCCGATCGGGGGTACTGCTGTGTCCGCACCCGATCGCTCCCGTACGAAGGCTGGCCTTTGTTCAACTTCCCACGTTAAAACGGTTGTTGCCGGGGTACGCGAGGTCTCGAGCCGTGACTTCCGCAGACGCCCGGAGGGCCGTTTGAGGTGGCAGTTGCACCCTGGGCAGGCGACAACTCGCCCCAGATGGCACAATCTGTGCATGGAACACGACGGCCAACTCGAGCTCTATGCGGCAGTCGCGGACCGACTGAAAGAAGCGCACTCAAGGGTGCGCGCACTGCAAGTCCCGGAGGGCGTACGGATGGCGCTGACCCGGAAGCTGCTGGTCATTACGGCCGCGGCCAAGCACGATCTCGCCGACGCGGCAAGGCGACTGGAGGCGTTCACCGCGGACCTCGACGAGGGGCGAATCCCCGAAGGGGACCGCTGATCGCAGCCGGTGCAGCCGAGTTCGTTGCGGCGCATGGGTGATAAGCCCGTTTCGTGTTTGATTTGCGGTATATATCTGCCTAACGTGCGAAAAAGCTTGAACACTTTCGTTCTGGCGATGTCTCCGAAGGGGAAGACGTGAACAAGGCGCAGCTCGTAGAAGCGATTGCCGACAAGCTGGGCGGCCGCCAGCAGGCCGCCGACGCTGTCGACGCGGTCCTGGACGCCATCGTCCGCGCGACCGTCGCCGGAGACCGGGTCTCGGTCACCGGCTTCGGCTCGTTCGAGAAGGTCGACCGTCCGGCCCGCTACGCTCGCAACCCCCAGACGGGCGAGCGGGTTCGGGTCAAGAAGACCTCCGTCCCGCGCTTCCGTGCCGGCCAGGGCTTCAAGGACCTGGTCAGCGGCTCGAAGAAGCTCCCGCGCGGCGGCGAGGTCGCCGTCAAGAAGGCCCCCAAGGGCAGCCTGACCGGCGGCGCGACCGCGACCGTGAAGAAGGCCGCGGCGAAGAAGACCACGGGCGCCGCGAAGAAGGCCACCGCGAAGAAGACGACGGCCAAGAAGACCACGGCCGCCGCCGCGAAGAAGACCACCGCCAAGAAGACGACGGCGAAGAAGACCACGGGCGCCGCGAAGAAGGCCACCGCGAAGAAGACGACGGCCAAGAAGACCACGGCCGCCGCCGCGAAGAAGACCACCGCCAAGAAGACGACGGCGAAGAAGACCACGGGCGCCGCGAAGAAGGCCACCGCGAAGAAGACGACGGCCAAGAAGACCACGGCCGCCGCCGCGAAGAAGACCACCGCCAAGAAGACGACGGCGAAGAAGACCACGGGCGCCGCCAAGACCACCGCGGCCAAGAAGACCACCGCCAAGAAGGCCACGGCCAAGAGCGCCCCGGCGAAGAAGGCGACGGCCAAGAAGGCCCCCGCCAAGAAGTCGACGGCTCGCACCACCACCGCCAAGAAGGCCACGGCCAAGAGCGCCCCGGCGAAGAAGGCGACGGCCAAGAAGGCCCCCGCCAAGAAGTCGACGGCTCGCACCACCACCGCCAAGAAGGCCACGGCCCGCAAGAGGTAACGGGCACAGGGGCACTCACGCGCCGGGCCGGACTTCCGTGACGGAGTCCGGCCCGCGGCGTTCTCAGAACGTCTGCAGCGTGATCAGCGTGATGCGCGGGCCGCTGGTCTCGACGCGGACCCGCTGCCCCGGGCGCAGCAGCCGCAGGCCGCCCGCGTCGAACGCCTCCCGGTCGAAGGGCATCGGGGTGCCGTCGTCGAGGAGGACCTGCCCGCTGCGGGTCTCGGGGTCGTACGTGTATGCGGTGGCCTGCATGAGGGGCAGCCTACTGCCCGGGGATCAGCAACCGCGCGGCCACCGCGGCCGTCCGGCGCC
Organism: Streptomyces panaciradicis; assembly: GCF_023516615.1. Classification (GTDB taxonomy): domain Bacteria; phylum Actinomycetota; class Actinomycetes; order Streptomycetales; family Streptomycetaceae; genus Streptomyces; species Streptomyces panaciradicis. The sequence continues at coordinate 143,937 of NZ_JAMGBF010000023.1, read as the reverse complement.
CCACTCCGAGGGCCAGCGCCGCGCGCAGGTCGTCGCCGGTGTCCACGTCCTGGCGTACGGAATCCACCTCCGTCAGCGCCAGTTCCACGGCGCCGGACGCGCGGTGCCGGGCGCGGGAATCCGGGCCGAAAGCCGGACGCAATTCCTCGGCCGGGGACGCGGCCAGCAGGGTGGTGCCGATTGCGGCCGCATCGGCGAGGAAAGCGCGCGGGAATTCCGCGGCCGCGTCCAGGACCCGGGACAATTCCAGCGGGCGCAGCGCCGGCAGATCGGCGTTCAGCGCCGCCACGGCGCCGTCGGGCCGGTCGGCGCGGACCGCGGCCGCGCCGTGCGCCAGGGCCGCGTTGAGGCCGCCCCGCGGCTCGTCGGTGACGATGCGGGCGCCGAGCACGGCCAGCTCCCGGCCCGCCAGGGCGTCGTCCGTGACGACCGCCACATCCTTCACCGCCGGGCAGGCCAGCGCCGCGGTCACGGTGTCCTGCGCGAACGCGAGGGCCAGACTCGGGCGGACCGCGTCGTGGGCGGTGTCCGCGAGCCTGCTCTTGGCTCGCGCCAAGGGTTTCAGGGGTATGACCAACGTCCACTGCACGAGCGTTTCGCCCCTCTCCTGTCGCGGTCATTGTCACTCAGCCGTCACCCGGGCCATCTGGCGGTCGCGTCGTCGGGGCGTACGGTGTTCTCGACAGACCGGCGGCCTGGGGCGACACTTGTGCGGCCCCCAGGTCCGATGTACCGGGCCGACGTCCTTGGCCCCTAGAGGAAGGTGCGCGCGTGCCCCGCCGCAGAATCGGCTTCTGGTACCGCTTCGCCGCGGTGCTCTGCAAACCGCCGCTGGTGGTTCTGATCAAGCGGGACTGGCGCGGAATGGAGCACATTCCGGCCGAGGGCGGATTTATCACCGCGGTGAACCACAATTCCCATGTGGACCCCTTCGCGTACGCGCACTATCAGTACAACACCGGACGGGTTCCGCGATTCCTCGCGAAGAGCGGCCTTTTCAAGAAGGGATTCGTCGGAGCCGCGATGCGCGGCACCGGCCAGATCCCCGTCTACCGCGAGTCCACCGACGCCCTCAGCGCCTTCCGCGCCGCCGTCGCCGCCGTCGAGCGCGGCGAGTGCGTCGTGTTCTACCCCGAGGGAACGATCACCCGGGACCCGAACGGCTGGCCCATGACGGCCAAGACGGGTGCCGCCCGGGTCGCCCTGCAGACCAAGTGCCCGGTGATCCCCGTCGCCCAGTGGGGAGCCAACGAACTGCTGCCGCCGTACAGCAAGAAGGCGTACGTCCTGCCGCGCAAGACCCACCACGTGCTCGCGGGCCCGCCCGTGGACCTCTCGCGCTTCTACGACCAGGAGATGACCGCGGAGGTCCTCAAGGAGGCCACCGAGGTCATCATGGCCGCCATCACCCGCCAGCTGGAGGAGATCCGCGGCGAGAAGGCGCCCGACACCCCTTACGACCCGCGCCGGGAGCGGATCGAGCAGCGGCGCAGGACGCAGGCGCAGACGCAGGGCAAGGCAGAGCAGGAAGAGGGGCAGGGTACGTGAGCAAGCCCGTCAAGGCGGCCGTCTTCAGCGCCGGTTCGTGGGGCACCGCGTTCGGGATGGTGCTGGCCGACGCGGGGTGCGAGGTCACCCTGTGGGCCCGGCGTCCGGAGGTGGCCGAGGCCATCAACTCCCGCCGTACGAACCCCGACTACTTCCCCGGCGTGGAGCTCCCGGAGAACGTGCGGGCCACCACCGACCCCGCCGAGGCCGCCGCGGGCGCCGACTTCACGGTCCTGTCCGTGCCCTCCCAGACCCTGCGCGCCAACCTCGCCGAATGGGTGCCGTTGCTCGCGCCCGACACGGTCCTGGTGTCGCTCATGAAGGGCGTCGAACTCGGCTCCACCATGCGGATGAGCGAGGTGATCGACGACGTCGCCAAGGTCGGCGCCGACCGCATCGCCGTCGTCACCGGGCCCAACCTCGCCCGGGAGATCGCCGCCCGGATGCCGGCCGCCGCCGTGGTCGCCTGCACCGACGAGACCGTCGCCCGGCGGCTGCAGACCGTCTGCCACACCCCGTACTTCAGGCCGTACACCAACACCGACGTCGTCGGCTGCGAACTCGGCGGCGCCGTGAAGAACGTCATCGGCCTGGCCGTCGGCATCGCCGACGGCATGGGCCTCGGCGACAACGCCAAGGGCTCGCTCATCACGCGCGGACTCGCCGAGACCACGCGGCTCGGTGTCGCGCTGGGCGCCGACCCGCTGACGTTCGCCGGACTCGCCGGCCTCGGCGACCTGGTCGCGACCTGCTCCTCGCCGCTGTCGCGCAACCACACCTTCGGCACCAACCTCGGCAAGGGCATGACCCTGCAGGAGACCATCGCGGTCACCAAGCAGACCGCCGAGGGCGTCAAGTCCTGCGAGTCCGTGCTGGATCTGGCCCGCCGGCACGGCGTCGACATGCCGATCACCGAGACGGTCGTCGCCATCGTGCACGAGGGCAAGCCGCCGGTGGTCGCCGTCAAGGAGCTGATGTCGCGCAGCGCGAAGCCCGAACGACGCTGAGCGACGCCGCCGGTGGCACGCTGTCTCAGGGCACTACCACCGGGTACTCTCAACCCGATATGAGCACCGAGAACCTTCCCCAGAGCCCTGAGCAGCCGCCTCGCAAGCCGCGCGTGGCCGTCGTGTTCGGCGGGCGCAGCTCCGAACACGGGATCTCCGTGGTCACCGCGGGCGCCGTCCTCAAGGCCATCGACCGGACCAAGTACGACGTCCTGCCGATCGGCATCACGCGGGAAGGACGCTGGGCCCTGACCGCCGACGAGCCCGACCGCATGGCGATCGCCGACCGCCGTACGCCCGAGGTCGAGGACGTGGCCGAGTCGGGCGAGGGCGGCGTGGTGCTCCCGCTGGACCCCGGCAACCGCGAAGTCGTCGTCAGCGAGCCCGGATCGGTGCCCAAGGCGCTCGGCGAGGTCGACGTCGTCTTCCCCGTCCTGCACGGCCCCTACGGCGAGGACGGCACCCTGCAGGGCCTGCTGGAGCTCTCCGGTGTGCCCTACGTGGGCTCGGGCGTGCTCGCCTCGGCCGTGGGCCAGGACAAGGAGTACATGAAGCGGGTGTTCACCTCCTTCGGGCTCAAGGTGGGCCCGTACGTGGTGATCCGGCCGCGCGAGTGGGAGCGGGACGAGGCCGCCGCCCGCAAGAAGATCGTCGACTTCGCCGGCGAGCACGGCTGGCCGCTGTTCGTGAAGCCCGCCCGCGCCGGCTCCTCGATCGGCATCACCAAGGTCGACGACATCGCCGGGCTCGGCGAGGCGATCGCCGAGGCGCAGCGCCACGACCCGAAGATCCTCGTCGAGGCGGCGCTGCGGGGCCGCGAGATCGAGTGCGGGGTGCTGGAGTTCGAGGACGGCCCGCGGGCCAGCGTCCCGGCCGAGATCCCGCCGCCGCAGGAGCACGCGTACTACGACTTCGAGGCGAAGTACATCGACTCCACCCCGGGAATCGTGCCCGCGCCCCTGACCGGCGAGGAGACGGCCGAGGTCCAGCGCCTGGCGGTGCAGGCCTTCGAGGCGGCCTCGTGCGAGGGACTGGTCCGCGCGGACTTCTTCCTCACCGACGAGGGCTTCGTGATCAACGAGATCAACACGCTGCCCGGCTTCACGCCCATCTCGATGTACCCGCAGATGTGGCAGGCGACCGGAGTGGCCTACCCGGAACTCGTCGACCGCCTGATCCAGGCGGCCCTGCGCAGGTCCACGGGCCTGCGCTGACCGATCTAGTCGGCGATCCCCTCGGGGATCGCCTTCTTCACCGCCGGAGCCAGGTCGACGAGCGGGGACATGCCGTCCCCGGTGCGGGCCTTGGGGATGGTGACCTCGACGTACGCCTTGCGCAGCGTCGTCGTGAAGCGGAACGAGCCGTCGTCCCGCTTCTCCAGCAGCCACCCCACGCCGTTCACCTCGACCCCGTCGGCCTCCGGATCACCCATCTTCGCGGGCCGGTCGACGCCGCAGCGCAGTATGATCGCCGGGTTCCCCCAGCCCGCGGTCAGCGCGGACGCGGGCGTGGGATCCCGGCGATCCTGGCCGTCGACCTCGGACGGCAGCGCCTTGCCCAGCTTCTCGCACCACCCGGTGATCTTCGTGCCCGGCGAGGGAACCGTCGCCGACGCGCCGTCGTCTGCTGATGAGCAGCCCACGGCAGTGAACAGGGCGAGTGCGGGCAGCCCGGCAAGGGCGCGGCGCCGGTGACGAGAGAAGTTCACCGGCCAAGGGTAGACGGGGGCTACAGATGGACGACCGGGCAGGTCAGGGTGCGGGTGATGCCGTCCACCTGCTGGACCTTCGCGACCACCATGCGGCCGAGGTCGTCCACGGTGTCGGCCTGCGCCCGCACGATCACGTCATAGGGTCCTGTCACGTCCTCGGCCTGGATCACCCCAGGAATCTTGCTGATCGTCTCGGCGACGGTCGACGCCTTGCCGACCTCCGTCTGGATCAGGATGTACGCCTGTACCACGGAACCTCCAGGGCGGCCACGAGGATCATGTGGGGAAAAGGAACGCCACGGTATCGCGTCGCCGCTCGCCACGGGGAGACCCGCGGCGGCCGCGGTCCCCGCGCCGGGGTGCGGACAGGACACAGGTTGACGGACAACTCGACCGTATCGAGGACACTGATGACGCGCGACCGGGAACGGCAAGGGACAGAAGGGGACCAGCGGCAATGAAGGGCACTGTTGGTGAGCTCGGGGAGTTCGGGCTCATCAGGGAGCTCACCTCCCGTCTCACCACCACCCCGGCGGTCCGGGTCGGCCCCGGCGACGACGCCGCGGTGGTCGCCGCACCCGACCGGCGGGTCGTGGCCTCCACCGACATCCTGCTGGAGGGCCGGCACTTCCGCCGCGACTGGTCCACGGCGTACGACGTGGGCCGCAAGGCCGCCGCGCAGAACCTCGCGGACATCGCCGCGATGGGCGCCGTCCCGACCGCGCTGCTGCTCGGCCTGGTCGTGCCCGCCGAACTCCCGGTGACCTGGCCCAGCGAGCTGATGGACGGCCTGCGTGACGAGTGCCAGGTCGCGGGCGCCTCGGTGGTCGGCGGGGACGTCGTACGAGGCGACACGATCGTGGTGTCGATCACCGCGCTCGGCGATCTGCGCAACCAGGAGCCCGTCACCCGGGCCGGCGCCCAGCCCGGCGACCTCGTCGCCGTCACCGGCTGGCTCGGCTGGTCGGCCGCCGGGTACGCCGTGCTGTCCCGGGGGTTCCGCTCGCCGCGCGCCTTCGTGGAGGCGCACCGGCGCCCGGAGCCGCCGTACCACGCGGGACCGGCCGCGGCCGGGCTCGGCGCGACCGCGATGTGCGACGTCAGCGACGGTCTGATCGCCGACCTCGGGCACATCGCGGAGGCCAGCAAGGTCCGTATCGACATCCGCTCCGGCGCGATCGACATCCCGTCCCAGATGAACGACATCGGGCAGGCCGTCGGCGTCGACCCCATGCAGTGGGTGCTCAGCGGGGGAGAGGACCACGCGATCGTGGCGACCTTCCCGCCGGACGTGAAGCTGCCCGCCCGCTGGAAGGTGATCGGCGAGGTCCTCAACCCCTCGGCGCTGCCTCAGGTGACGGTCGACGGGGCGCCGTGGACCAGCAAGGGCGGCTGGGACCACTTCGGGGACATCGAGTCGTGAGGCCGCGGGTGCTGACGGTCGCCGGCTCCGACTCCGGCGGAGGGGCCGGGATCCAGGCCGACCTGAAAACGATGCTCGCGCTGGGTGTGCACGGCATGAGCGTCGTCACCGCCGTCACCGCCCAGAACTCCCTTGGCGTGCAGGGGGCTTGGGAGCTGCCCGCGGAGGCGGTGCGGGCGCAGTACCGCAGCGTCGTCGACGACATCGGCGTCCAGGCGGTGAAGACGGGGATGCTCGCCTCGGCCGAACTGGTAGCCCTGGTCGCCGAGTTGATCACCGGGACGGACGCTCCGGCGGTGGTGGACCCGGTGGGCGTCTCCAAGCACGGGGACCCGCTGCTCGCCGCCTCCGCCCTGGACTCGATGCGCGAGCGGCTGCTCCCGGTCGCCACCGTCGCCACCCCGAACCTCGACGAGGTCGCCCAACTCACCGGCGTCCGCGTCGAGTCGGAGGACGGGCTGCGGCAGGCGGCGGCGGCCGTCCTGGCGTACGGGCCGCGGTGGGTGCTGATCAAGGGCGGCCACCTGCCCGGCGACGCCGTGGACCTGCTCACCGACGGCTCGGCCGAGCACTGGCTGCGCGCCCCGCGCCACGACAACCGGCACACGCACGGCACGGGCTGCACCCTCGCCTCCGCGATCGCCTCGCAGCTCGCGAAGGGGCGGTCCGTGCCGGAGGCGGTGCACGCCGCCAAGGACTACGTCACCGGGGCGATCGCTGCCGGGTTCGCGCTCGGCGGCGGGATCGGGCCCGTCGACCACGGCTGGGCCCTCAGTACGGGTAGTCCCTCAGCGTGATGCCCGTCGCCGCCTTCTCGGTCATCCGCTTGAAGAAGCGGGCCAGCGGGCGGGAGGCGAGGATCCGGTACATCCGGTCCCGGCTGCGGATGCGCCGCTCGGTCGGCGGGGCGAAGAACGGCCCGGCGTTGCCGGAGATCTTCTGGCAGCCCTTGGCGAAGTCCCGGACCCGGCTCTCGTACTCGGCGAAGGCGGTCCGGAAGTCGCCGTCCGCGAGGGCGAGTTCACCGGCGAGGACATACGCCCCGACGATCGCCACGCCCGTCCCCATGCCGCCCATGGTCGCCCCGTAGCCGGCGTCCCCGAGCAGCGCGACGCGCCCCTTGGCGAGGCGGTCGACGTGGATCTGGGCGATGGCGTCGAAGTACGGATCGTCGGCCTGCTCCAGGGCCTTGAGGGCGGCCGGGGCCTCCCAGCCCATCCCGGAGAAGCGTTCCACGAGGATCCGCTTGACCTCCGTGACGTCACGGCGGTCGTAGCGCAGTTCCCCGGACCGGAAGACCAGCAGCGTGTGGCAGCGGTCCGGGTCGCCGTCGTAGTTGGCCAGCACGAGCGCGCGGCCGGGCTCGCTGTAGACGCGGCCGGTGCGGTCCAGGCCCAGGTGGTTGGGCGCGTCGAAGCCGGCCACGTAGTGGTCGAGGAAGCGCAGGTGACGGGACTCGTCGCCGAAGACCAGCCGGCGGGTGCGGGAGTGCAGTCCGTCCGCGCCGACGACCAGGTCGAAGCGGCGCGGCGCGCCCCGCTCGAAGGTGACGTCGACGCCCCGGGGGTCCTCGTCGAGGGCGGCGATCGAGTCGCCGAAGACGTACTCGACGTCGTCCCTGGTCCGCTCGTACATGATCCGCGCGAGGTCGCCGCGGAAGATCTCCACGTCGCCGCTCATCAGCTCCGCGGGCAGGTCCACGCGCGGGTTGCCGTCCGCGTCGACCACGATCTGGCGGCCCATGTGGGTCTGGCGGGCGTAAATCTCGTCCCAGATGCCCATGGAGGTCAGGACCCGGCGGTGGACGTGGCCGCGGAAGTCGACCGCGAAGCCGCCGCCGCGCAGTTCCGGGGCCTTCTCCACGACGGTCACCCGGGCGCCGAACCGGGCCAGGTTCAGCGCGAGGGCGGGGCCGGCGACACTCGCGCCGGAGATCAGGATGTTGAGGTCGCTGAGGTTCTTCGTCATGCGAGCAGCTTCGGCGGGAGCGCTGACCGTCCCCCTACCGTTCGCTGACCGCCGCCGCCCGCAGGGCGCGCCCCCGGTCGAAGGCATCGTCGTAGCCTCGCGCGGACAGATGCGCGCGCGTGGCTCGCTCGGTGCGTACGACGTCCGGGGCGACGGCGTTGCCCGCGCCCCGCAGGGCGGCCGCCGCGCCGAGCAGCTCGGCGGCCCGCTCCGGGGCGCCGGCGACGGACGCCAGGGCCTCGGCCGCGTCGGCGAGTTCCAGGTCGCCCGGCCCCTCACCGGCGAGATCGGCGGCCTGCCGGAACCAGTCGACGGCCTCCTCGGTGTGCCCCTCGGCGGCGGCCGTGCGCCCGAGCCCGATGAGGGCGCGGACGGTCTCGCCGACGCTGAACCAGTTGGCGGCGCACTGCCCGAGGGCGTCCTCGTAGTGCACGCGCGCGCGTGCCGTGTCCCCGGCCAGCCGGGCCGCGTCGCCCAGGCCGCGCCGGGCGGCCGCCACCTTGTCGGGCAGCCCGGCGCCGCGCGCGAGCGCCAGTGCCTCCTCGAAGTGGTTTGCGGCAGCGGCCGTGTCGCCCCGGTGCAGCAGGACGGTGGCCCGGCTGCGCAGCAGATCGGCGGTCTCCTCGGGCGCGGCCAGCTCCCGCACGTGGGCCAGCCCCTCGTCGAGCAGTTCCAGGGCCCGCTCGGTCTCGCCGCGCGCGTGGGCGTACATGCCGAGCGGGTCCAGGCAGTTGGCCATGCCCCAGCGGTCACCGGTGGCCCGGTACCTGTGGAGCGCCCGCGTGAAGCACTCCTCGGCCTCCCGCGGCCGCCCCGCGAACTGCGCCCGGAAGCCGAAGCCGACGTCGAGCAGGGCGTTGGCCCAGGGGGAGTCGCCGGCCAGGGTGCGGGCGTGTGTGTCGGTGGAGGGCCGCGGACCGGCCGCGACCGCCCACAGCACGAGGACGTACGGCAGCCGCAACGGCGCCCGGTAGGCCATGAGGACGTCGTCCACGCGCGCGATGAGGTCCGGTTCCTCGCCCGCCCCGGACAGCGCGTTGATCGCGCACAGGACGTATTCCTCCTCCAGCCCGGGCGGCGGCTTCTGCCCGACGGCGGCCAGCAACTCCCGTGCGGTCGCGACCCGTTCGCCGTGCACCCCGCGCAGCCGCCAGAACCAGGACAGGGTTCCCATCAGGCGCAGGGCGGCGGCGGGGTCGTGGTGCACGAGGTGGCGCAGCGCCGCGTCGAGATCGGCGCGCTCGGCGGTCAGCCGGGTCAGCCAGGTCAGCTGCCCGGCGCCGCGCAGGTGCGGTTCCGCCCGCTCGGCCAGCCGCAGGAACCAGGCGGCGTGGGCGTCCGCGAGGTCGGGCGCACCTTCGCTCGCGAACGCCCGGATCGTCTCCAGCATCCGGTACCGCCCCTCGGACACCTCCAGGAACGACTTCTCGACCAGCGACGCCAGTACGTCCTCCGGATACGGCAGCCCGCACACCGCCTCGACGGCCTCCAGGGTCGTGCCCCCGGAGAACACCGTCAGCCGCCGGGCCAGCTCCCGCTCCTCCTCGTCCAGCAGGTCCCAGCTCCACTCGACGACCGCGCGCAGGGTGCGGTGCCGGGCCGCCTTGGAGCGGTCACCGCGCGAGAGCAGCCGGAACCGGTCGTCGAGGCGGTCGGCCAGCTCGTCCGGCGTCAGCGTGCGCAGCCGGGCCGCCGCCAGTTCGATGGCGAGGGGCAGCCCGTCGAGGGCGGCGCAGATGTCGGCCACGCGCGCGTGGCCGTCGAAATCCGCGCGCACGGCCCGGGCCCGGTCGAGGAAGAGCCGGACGGCCGGCTCGCGCGGCAGCGGCGGCACGGGGACCAGCACCTCACCGGTGAGCCCTAGGGACTCGCGGCTGGTGGCGAGGATCCGCACGCCCGGGCAGGTGGACAGGAGCAGCGAGGCCAGCCGGGCCGCGTCCTCGACGAGATGCTCGCAGTTGTCGAGGACCAGCAGCAGCTCGCGGTCCTCCAGGGCGGCGAGCAGACGGTCGGTGACGTCGGTGGCCGGCGACCGGAAGCCGTCACGCGTCCCGAGCGCGGCCAGCACGGCGTACGCGATCCGCCCGCCGTCCGCGAGGGGTGCGAGCTCGACGAAGCAGGGGGCGGGGGCCCGGTCCGGTGCGGCGCCCGCCTCGATCGCCGGCCGTGTCCTGGCGGCGGCCGCCTCGATGGCCAGGCGGGTCTTTCCCGCTCCGCCCGGGCCGGTGAGGGTGACCAGGCGGTGGGCGGTGAGCAGGGCGGCGATGCGGGCGAGTTCGGGCTCGCGGCCGACGAACCGGGTGAGCTGGACCGGCAGGCGCGGGCGCTGGGGCTCGGCCCCCTGGAGCAGCTCCAGGTGCAGCGCCGCCAGTTCGGGCGAGGGGTCGGCGCCCAGTTCGTCGGCGAGCGTCCGCCGGGCCTGCTCGTACACCGTCAGCGCCTCCGCCGGGCGTCCGTCGGCCCGCAGGGCCCGCATCAGCTGCCCGTACAGCCGCTCGCTCAGCGGGTGGGCGGCGAGCAGCGCCCGCAGCTCCGGTACGAGTCCGGGGCCGCCGCCGAGCGCGAGCTCGGCCTCGATCCGGTCCTGCGCGGCGAAGAGCCTCAGTTCCTCCAGCCGCGCGGCCTCGGCCCGGGCGTCCGGGAGGTCGGCCAGCGCCGGCCCCCGCCACAGGGCGAGAGCCTGTGCGAAGAGTGCCGCTGCCTGCCGGGGATCCGCGGCGAGGGCACGACCCCGCGCGGTCAGCTCCTCGAACCGGTGGGCGTCGACGGTGTCGGGGGCGGTGACGATGCGGTAGCCGGCCGGGGTCGCCTCGATCGCGGTGTGCGGGGCGAGCCGGCGGCGCAGGCGGGAGATCTGCGACTGGAGCGCGTTCGCCGCTCCGGCGGGCGGCCGGGTGCCGTACAGGCCGTCCACGAGGCGCTGGGCGGAGACCGTGCGGCCCGCGTCGAGGAGCAGGAGCGTCAGCAGGGCGCGGGGGCGGGGGCCGCCGGGGTCGACGGGGGTGCCGTCGTCGGTGCGGACCTCCAGCGGGCCCAGGATCCCGAAGCGCATGCGCCCAGCTTGTCAGGTCCACCGCCGGGCACGGCAAAAAGCCGGCCCACCTCTCGGTGGACCGGCTCAGTGCAGCGAACCAGCAGTGGCCGCGCGCTCAGCTGTGGGCGTCAGCGCGAGACCTTGCCGGCCTTGATGCACGAGGTGCAAGCGTTCACGCGCTTCGGCGTCCCGCCGACCACGGTACGGACGCGCTGGATGTTCGGGTTCCAGCGACGGGACGTACGGCGGTGCGAGTGCGAGATGTTGTTGCCGAAGCCCGGCCCCTTGCCGCAGACGTCGCAGTTGGCAGCCACGGGTCACTCCAAAGACTTCAGATGCACTTACGGTTGAGTCCCGGCATGCCGGGATCGAGATCGCAGGATCAATGATCTGAGTGGCGTTGCCAGGGGTGGGAAAGCCCGATCTGCATCGGGCAACCGGAGCAGCATACAACGACTGCGCCAGTACAACGAAACTACCATGGCTGCTCAGGGGCCCGGCCCCGGCCCTCTTCCGGCGGACACCGGTCCGCGGTCTACGCTGCGTCCAGTCCAGCAGCTCAAGGAGGCGCAGGTGGCCCAGGTGCCGCAGACATTCCTCGATGCTCTCGCGGTGCGCACCTGGTGCGGCCTCGCGCTGGAGGCGCTCGGCAGGGCCCGCGAGGAGATCGACGCGATCAACGTGTACCCCGTGGCCGACGGGGACACCGGCACCAATCTGTACCTGACCGTGGAGTCCGCCGTCGCGGCGGTCGAGGCCGTCTTCGCCGCCCACGAGGTGGACTCCCGGGCCCCCGGGAAGCCGGCGCTGGCCGACGCCGTGCGCGCGATGGCGCACGGTGCCCTGATCGGCGCGCAGGGCAACTCCGGGACGATCCTCGCCCAGTTGCTGCGCGGCATGACCCAGGTCCTCGCCGTCGACGGTGAGACGCCTCACACCGACGGCGCCGGCCTGCGGCTCGCCCTGCGGCACGCCGCCGACTCCGCCCGCCAGGCCGTCGCGCATCCCGTCGAGGGCACGGTCCTGTCGGTCGCCGCGGCCGCCGCGGACGCGGCCCACGCGGCCGAGGGCGACTGCGGGACGGTGGCGCGGGCCGCCTACGAAGGCGCGCGCGCCGCCCTCGCCGCGACCCCGGGGCAGCTGGCCGTGCTCAGACGCGCCGGGGTGGTGGACGCCGGCGGGCGGGGGCTGGTGGCGGTGCTCGGGGCGCTGGTGGAGACGTTCACGGGGGAGACGCCGAGGCCGGTCGCGGCCGCCGCGGACCCGACGGACACCGCCGAGGAGCCCGACGACGGCGCCATGAGTCCCCACGCGCGCGTGGAGGGCGGCTCGGACGCCGTCGGCGCATGCGCGACGGGCACCCCCGCCACGGACGAGAACGGTCCCGCCTTCGAGGTGATCTACCTCCTGGAGGCCGGGGACACGGCCGTCGCCCGGCTGCGGGAGCGGCTGGACGCGCTCGGGGACTCCCTGGTCGTCGTCGGCGGCGACGGACTGTGGAACGTGCACGTCCACGTGGACGACGCGGGCGCCGCCGTCGAGGCGGGCGTCGAGGCCGGGCGGCCGTACCGCATCCGGATCACCCACTTCGGCGCCGGGGACGTCCACACGGCCCGCGGCGAGCGGCCGCCGCGGCCCAGGGCCCAGCGCGCGGTGGTGGCCGTCGTGCCCGGCGAGGGCCTGGCCGGGCTGTACGGCGAGGCCGGGGCCACCACCGTCCTCGCCCGTCCCGGCGAGCCGCCCGCGAGCGGCGAACTCGTCCAGGCCGTACGACGGGCCCACGCGCGCGAGGTCGTGCTGCTGCCCAACGACGCCGAACTGCGGCACACCGCGGCCGCGGCGGCCGAGCAGGCCCGGACCGAGGGCGTCCGGGTGGCCCTGATCCCCACCCGCTCCGCGGTCCAGGGCATCGCCGCGCTCGCCGTGCACGAGCCGGAGCGCCGATTCGACGAGGACGTCGTGTCGATGACCTCGGCGGCCGGCGCCACCCGCTACGCCGAGGTCTGCGTCGCCGAGCGCCAGTCCTGGACGATGGCGGGCATCTGTCAGGCCGGTGACGTGCTCGGCCTCATCGAGGGGGACGTGGCCGTGATCGGCTCGGACGTCACCGCCGCCGCCGAGACCGTCCTGGACCGCATGCTCCAGGCCGGCGGCGAGCTGGTCACCCTGGTCCTCGGCGACGACGCGCCCGCCTCCATCGCCGACCACCTGGAGGCGCGCGTGCGGGAGACGCACCTCGCCGTGGACACGGTGGTCTACCGGGGCGGGCAGGGGGCCTTGCTGCTGATCGGCGTGGAGTGACGCCCGCCCGTTATCGCGCCTGCTGCTCCTCGGCCACCTGCAGCATCTGCTCCGCCTCCGCCCGCCGCGCCCGCGCCGTGGACACGGTGGTCTCCGGGGCGGCCAAGGGGCCTTGCTGCTGATCGGCGTGGAGTGACGCCCGCCCGTTATCGCGCCTGCTGCTCCTCGGCCACCTGCAGCATCTGCTCCGCCTCCGCCCGCCGCGCCCGCGCCGTGGACACGGTGGTCTCCGGGGCGGCCAAGGGGCCTTGCTGCTGATCGGCGTGGAGTGACGCCCGCCCGTTACCGCGCCTGCTGCTCCTCGGCCACCTGCAGCATCTGCTCCGCCTCCGCCCGCCGCGCCCGCGCCGTCTCCTCGGTGCCGTCCGCGCCGTCGTAGGCGGCGAGCACCGCACGCGCGCGTGCCGCCGCCCGCGCGGAGCGGCCGAGGTCGGTCTCCAGCCAGCCCGCGGCGAGTTCGGCGCCGGTCCGGCTGTCCAGGGCGCCCTCCCCGAGGGACGCGAACACCGCGGCGGCCTCGACGACATGGGACAGAGCCTCTTCGAGCGTGGCCCGGATCGCGTCGTCGTCGGCGTCCTCGGCGGCCGAGCGGGCCAGCAGGTCGCCGAACTGGCGGTGGGTGTGGCCGAGTTCGGCGACCAGCCGCTCCCGCGCCTCCTCGTCGTCCGCGGCGCCCGCCGCCGCCTCGCACTCGCCGACCGCGCCCGCCATGAGCGCGCGCGCCGCGTCCGCGCCGTCGTCCGCGCGCAGCGCCAGCCATGCGCGGGCCCGCAGAGAGCGCACCAGACCGTGGACGTTGCCCACCACACGCCACAGCTCGCCCGCGCGCGCGTACGCCTGCTCCGCCTCGGCCGACAGCCCCGCCGCTCCCAGCGACTCGGCGGCGAGGTGGGCGAGCGTGGCGTGGTCGTGCTGCTCGGGCCAGTGCCGGGCGATCTCGGCGGCCCGCAGCCGCCGGTCGGCCGCCTCCCGGTGCTCGCCCAGCTCGCTCAGGCAGTCGCCCAGCCACCACTGAGCCTGGACGACCGCCCCGTCGCCGTGCGTCTCCACGCTCAGGTCGGGCAGCGCCGACTCCAGCACCTCCGCGGCCTCGGCCCACCTGCCCTGCCGCAGCAGCAGCCCGCCCAGCTGGTGCCGCGCCCACGCGCCCAGCGTCGGACCCTCACCGGCCTCGTCGGCCCAGTGCGCGGCCTCCAGGGCGTGCTCGGCGGCCTCCACGGCCTGTCCCCGGCCGCCCAGCACCTCGGCCAGCTGCAGATGCAACTGCGCCCGCCCGACCGCCTCCAGATGCGGCCCGCCGTGCGCGAGGGCCGCCCGCAGCGCCCGCTCCGCCTCGGCGATGTCGCCCAGGTGGTGCGCCAGTCCGGCCAGCCGTGCCTCGTACTCCACCGCGAACCACGGCAGTCCCGCGCCCACGAACCCCGCCGAGGCCCGCCCGAACAACGCGACGGCCTCCTCGAGTTCCCCGCGCCGCACCGCCAGCTCCGCGAGCATGGCCCGCGCCTCCGCGTCCCGCGAGGCGATCCGCACGTCGTCGCCGTCGTACCCCCCGACGAACGCGAGCACCTCACGGACGGCCGTCTCGGCCTCGCCCAGAACCGTCTCGCGATCACCTTCCGGGGCCTCGTCCGACTCGACCACCCGGCGCATCAGGATCCGGGCCCGCCCCATCAGGACCGACGCCGTCTGGCGCACACCGGTGGCGTCGTCGGCGTACAGGGCGAGGATCTCGTCGTACGGCTCGGCGACGGCCGCCAGGGCCTCGTCCACCTGCCCCGTCAGGGCGCGTACGTACGCCGCACGCGTGCGCGCCGCCAGTGCCTCACCGGGGTCGCCCGCCGCCGCGTACAGCTCGGCGGCCCGCTCGAAGAGCTCGGCGCCCTCGGGACCCCGGTCCATCGCCTCGTGGTCGACGATCTCCGCCCGGTCACGGACGTCCAGTTCGACGCCCTCGGCGGCCCGGGCGACCGCCGCCCACGCCTCCACGGCGTGCGGCTGCAAGGTGTCCGACAGACGCCGGGCCTCGGCCAGCAGCGCGGGCAGATCCGGCGCGTCCGCCGCCGGTGCCGGCGGGACCGGCGCCGAAGGCACCGGCGCGGAGACCGGGCGCACCGCGCGCACACCGAGCGGCAGCCGGTCCGCCAGCGGACGCTGCGCCATGCGCGCGCGTGCCCGCTCACTCACATGCGCCGTGCCGTTGCGCTCGTCGAAGCGGGCCGCCAACGCCAGGGCCTCCGCACGCGCGTGCGTGGCCAGCTCGCCCGCGCGCCACGCCCGGCCCGCCGGCCCGGGCACCTCGCGGTCGCCGAGCCCCAGCTCGGTCAGCCGGTCCATGAGCAGCGCCACCACCGCCAGGAAGTCCATACGGCTGCGCGGATGCCCGGAGTCGGTGAAGTACGCCGGCCGCTCCGCGAGCAGCTCCAGGCCACGCGCCTCGTTGCCGGTCAGCGCGCAGAACTCCACATGGTCCGCGTACGCGGCCCGCATGCTCTCCATCGGCCGCACCAGCCGGAAGCCCCGCAGGTGGTGGGCGCGTGCCTCGCCCACGCGGCCCAGCCGCAGCAGCGGCACCAGGGACGAGGCGAGCACCGTGTGCGGCTCGTGCGCACAGGTGAAATCGCCCTCCAGGACCGGCCGCCACAGCAGCAGCGCCTCCGCGTCCCGCCCCCGCTCCGCCTGCCACCAGCCCTGCCCGTGCAGCTCGCAGGCATGGCAGTCGGCCATGCTGTCCCGGTCCGCCGCCAGCCAGGCGGCGTACGCCCGCTCCGCGCGCGGGACGTCACCGACGTGCGCGGCGACACTGAACTCGGCGCTGCGCACCGCCCTCTCCGAGTGCCCAGCGAGCCGGTAGCGGTGCTCCATCTCGCCGAGCCACTTCTCGATCGAGGCGAGCGGGACGTGCGGCTGGTCGAGCATGCCGGACGACATCCACTTGAACACCCAGTGCAGCGAGTGCGTCTCGTACTCGTCGAAGTCCTCCGGACGCTCGTCCCACATGCGCAGCAGACGTGCGAAGGGGACGAACATCTTGTCCTTCTCGGAGCTGTAGTTGTAGACCTTCAGCTGGTGCCCGAGCGCCTCGATCACGGCGAGCGGGATGCCCAGCCTCTCGGCCTCCGCGAGCAGCTGCTCCGCGCGCGCGTTGCGGGCGGGACCCTCCGGCCGTTCGGAGTTGACCGCCATCTCCCGGCGCAGGGAGTCGAAGTCCGTGATCTCAGCCATCAGCGGCCGTCCTCCCCATGTGCGGACTCTCCGTGCGAGGAGTCCCCGTGCGGGGACTCTCCGTGGGTGGCCCATTCCAGAAGGCCGAGGAACGCCCGGTTCAGCAAGGCGGTGTCCGCGGGCCTGAGCGGACGCTGCGCCATCAGCAGCGCCTGCCCGTACAGGGACTCCACGGCGGTGCCGATCAGCTCCGCGTCCCCCAGCGAAGCGATCCTGCGGACCAGCGGGTTCAAGTGGTTGAGCACCAGACGCGCGCGGGGGGCGCTGCCGCGCAGCGAGCCGAGGATCCCCGCCCACAGGTCGTCGGCCTGCTCCTCGGCCTCGGCACGGGCCTGTTCGTGCCGGGCCGAGCGGTCGTCGAGGTGGAGGGCGGGGACGGACAGGGGATGGAAGGCGCGCAGCACGATGTCGCACTGCACGGAGTCCAGCTTCGCCCGCGCCGCCGCCAGGAACCCCGACACCGCCAGCTCCTCCACCGGGTCCACCGCGTCCAGATGCGCCGTCACGGTGTCCGCGTCCAGCTCCGCGACCACCGTCCCCGGCCGCACCGAGGGCAGCGCCTCGACCAGCTCGCTGTCGTACGTGTAGCCGCCGTTGATCACCCCGACGCCCTGCGCGGACGCGATCGGCGCGACCTGCCGGTACTCCTCGACGGTCCGCGTGAAGTGCACCACCGCGTGCCGTTGCGCGAACTCCTCCAGGGACAGCCGCCCGTCGGTCGTCTCGAAGGGCAGCCACGGCAGCATCGTCCGCAGCATGTCCCTGTCGTGCCGCGCCAGCGACTTCACGCCCAGGTGGTGCACCGACAGGAAGGCCGCCAGCCGCTCCGGGTCCCCGGCCGCGAGCCCGGTCAGCCAGGCACGTATCCGCTCCCCGAGCGCCTCCCGCACGGCGGCCAGCGTCTCGTCCTCGTACAGCGACTCCCGCGAGGCCGTCGGCCGCAGGCTGTCCGTGTCCAGCACGCACCGCACGAAGAACGCCCAGTCGGGCAGCAGCTGTTCGGCCCGCTCCGTCAGCAGCATGCCCTTGAGGTGCACGCGATGCGTCGCCCGCTGCGCGGGGCTGACCGCCGAGGGCAGGACGTACGCCACACCCCGGATACCGGCGAGCGGCACGTCCAGCTCGATCGAGTCCAGCGGGGTGAAGCCGAACAGCTCGTGGCAGTGCCGGGCCAGCGCCACCCGCCGGCCCGCGGGGGAGACGTACGAGCGGTCCCAGGGCGCCGGCAGGTCGGTGACCGCCTCCTCGCCCACCCGTACGTCGTACGGCAGCAGAGCACCGAAGTCACGCGCCAGCGTCAGCACCCGCTCCGGCGCCAGCCACTCCCCGGCACCGGCCCGCGCCACCAGGTGCACGGTGGTGCCCGGTTCCGGCCGCGCCTCGGGAGCCAGCGTCCGCACCGTGTACGAACCGTCGTCGCTCGCCGTCCACTCCACGGGCAACGCGTCCGGCGTACGGGCGCTGCGGCTGACCACACGGATCCGCTCGGCCACCACGAAACAGGCCAGCAGACCGATGCCGAACTGCCCGAGGAAGTCGGAACGAGCCGCCTCCAGCCCCTCGGCCCGCTTGGAGCTGCGGCCGATGGTCGCCAGCAGGCTGTGCACGTCCGCCTCGGTGAGCCCGATGCCGCTGTCCTCGACCCGCAGCGACCCGGCCTCGGCGTACAGCCGCACCCGGGCCGGGGCGTCCGGCTGCTCGGCGCGCCGGGCGGTGATGGCGTCCACGGCGTTCTGCAGCAGCTCGCGCAGGTAGACCCTGGGACTGGAGTAGAGATGGTGCGAGAGCAGGTCCACCAGGCCGCGCAGGTCGACCTGGAAGGTGTGGGACGGCTGGGGTGACTGGGACGGCTGGGATGACTTCGAGGTCTGGGAGTCCATCGTCGCAGCGCCGGTGGGGGGACTTCGAACGGCGCGGGGTCGGGCGGTCCCTGGTGGGGAGGTGACCGCGGGGATGGCCGGAGCGCGCCATCCTAGAGCCCCGCCAGCCCGGCTGACCAGGGGTTTCCCGATACGTATACGGCAATGTCAGTGGCGTGGTGTGCAATGGATCTCGTGCCCGCACTGGAAGAACCACTGAAAAAGGTGCTCGGCCCCGCCACCGCGAAGGTGATGGCCGAGCATCTCGGCCTGCACACCGTCGGCGACCTCCTGCACCACTACCCGCGCAGATACGAGGAGCGCGGCCAGCTCACCCACCTCGCCGACCTGCCCATGGACGAGCACGTCACGGTGGTCGCCATGGTCGCCGACGCCCGTCTGCACACCTTCGCCTCCGCCAAGGCCCCCCGGGGCAAGGGCCAGCGGCTGGAGGTCACGATCACCGACGGCAGCGGCCGGCTCCAACTGGTCTTCTTCGGCAACGGCGTGCACAAGCCCCACAAGGAACTCCTGCCGGGCACCCGCGCGATGTTCTCCGGCAAGGTCTCCGTCTTCAACCGCCGCCTCCAACTCGCCCACCCCGCCTACGAACTGCTCCGGGGCGACAGCGAGGAGACGGTCGAGAGTTGGGCCGGCGCGCTGATCCCCCTCTACCCCGCCACCGCCAAGCTGGAGTCCTGGAAGATCGGCAAGGCGATCCAGACGGTCCTGCCCCGCGCGCAGGAAGCCGTGGACCCCCTCCCGCCCGGCCTCCGCGAGGGCCGCGGCCTGGTCACCCTCCCCGAGGCCCTGCTCAAGATCCACCGGCCGCACACCAAGGCCGACGTCGAGGACGCCCGCTCCCGCCTGAAGTGGGACGAGGCCTTCGTCCTCCAGGTCGCCCTCGCCCGCCGCCGCCACGCCGACGCCCAACTCCCGGCCGTGGCCCGCCGCCCCCGCCCCGACGGCCTCCTCACCGCCTTCGACGCCCGCCTCCCCTTCACCCTCACCGAGGGCCAGCAGAAGGTCTCGAAGGAAATCTTCGACGACCTCGCCACCGAACACCCGATGCACCGCCTGCTGCAGGGCGAGGTCGGAAGCGGGAAGACGATGGTGGCCCTGCGTGCCATGCTCGCCACCGTCGACGCCGGGGGGCAGGCGGCCATGCTCGCGCCCACCGAGGTGCTCGCGCAGCAGCACCACCGTTCCGTCGTGGAGATGATGGGCGAGCTGGCCGAGGGCGGCATGCTCGGCGGCGCGGAGCACGCCACGAAGGTCGTGCTGCTCACCGGATCGATGGGCATGGCCGGCCGCCGGCAGGCGATGCTGGACCTGGCCACCGGCGAGGCCGGCATCGTGATCGGCACGCACGCGCTCATCGAGGACAAGGTGCAGTTCCACGACCTCGGCCTGGTCGTCGTCGACGAACAGCACCGCTTCGGCGTCGAGCAGCGCGACGCCCTGCGCGGCAAGGGCAAGCAGCCCCCGCACCTGCTCGTGATGACGGCGACCCCCATCCCGCGCACGGTCGCCATGACCGTCTTCGGCGACCTGGAGACCTCCGTCCTCGACCAGCTCCCCGCGGGCCGCTCGCCCATCGCCTCGCACGTGGTGCCGGCCGCCGACAAACCCCACTTCCTGTCCCGCGCCTGGGAGCGGGTGCGCGAGGAGGTGGAGAACGGCCATCAGGCGTACGTCGTCTGCCCCCGCATCGGCGACGAGGAGGACGACCCCAAGAAGTCCGGCAAGAAGAAGTCCCCGGAGGACGAGGCGGAGAAGCGCCCGCCGCTCGCCGTCCTCGACGTGGCCGACCAGCTCGCCAAGGGCCCCCTCCAGGGCCTGCGGGTGGAGGTCCTGCACGGTCGTATGCACCCCGACGACAAGGACGCGGTGATGCGCCGCTTCGCCGCCGGCGACACCGACGTCCTGGTCGCCACGACGGTCATCGAGGTCGGCGTCAACGTCCCGAACGCGACCGCCATGGTGATCATGGACGCCGACCGCTTCGGCGTCTCCCAGCTCCACCAGCTGCGCGGCCGCGTGGGCCGCGGCTCGGCCCCCGGCCTGTGCCTGCTGGTCACCGAGATGCCGGAGGCCAGCGCGGCCCGCCAGCGGCTGAACGCGGTCGCCTCCACCCTCGACGGCTTCGAACTCTCCCGCATCGACCTGGAGCAGCGCCGCGAGGGCGACGTCCTGGGCCAGGCCCAGTCCGGCGCCCGCACCAGCCTGCGGGTCCTCGCGGTGATCGAGGACGAGGAGGTCATCGCTCAGGCGCGGGAGGAGGCGACGCGGGTGGTGAGCGCAGATCCCGAGCTGACGGAATTCCCCGGCCTGCGGGTCGCGTTGGACGCCCTCCTGGACGAGGAGAGGGAGCAGTACCTGGAGAAGGGGTGAGGGAGACTTCCCTCAGCCACACTGAACGTAAAGCCGCTCACCATCAAGGACCGAAGATGACCCGCGTGATCGCCGGCGCAGCCGGCGGACGCCGCCTGGCCGTGCCGCCCGGCAATGGCACCCGCCCCACCTCCGACCGCGCACGCGAGGGCCTCCTGTCCACCTGGCAGTCCCTCCTCGGCGGCCCTCTCGACGGCGAACGGGTCCTCGACCTGTACGCCGGCTCAGGGGCCGTCGGCCTGGAAGCCCTTTCCCGCGGCGCGAGCCACGCCCTCCTGGTCGAGGCCGACGCGAGGGCGGCCCGCGTCGTCCGGGAGAACGTCAGGAGCCTCGGCCTGCCCGGCGCCGAGGTCAGGGCGGGCAAGGCCGAGCAGATCGTCCAGTCGGCGCCGACGGCCCCGTACGACCTCGTCTTCCTGGACCCCCCGTACCGTGTGACGGATCACGATCTTCGCGAGATCCTGCTCACACTCCGCACTGAACACTGGCTCGCACCGGAGGCGATCGTCACCGTGGAGCGCAGCACCAGAGGCGGAGAATTCCGGTGGCCCGAGGGTTTCGACGCGGTCAAGGCCCGTCGCTACGGCGAGGGAACGTTTTGGTACGGTCGCGCCGCCTCTACGTGCGAAGACGCACGATGACCGGACCGGAGAGCGAGGGATCACTAGTGCGCCGCGCCGTCTGTCCCGGGTCGTTCGACCCGATCACCAACGGACACCTCGACATCATCTCCCGCGCCTCCCGCCTCTACGACGAGGTCTACGTCGCGGTGATGATCAACAAGTCCAAGAAGGGCCTGTTCGAGATCGACGAGCGGATCGACCTGATCCGCCAGGTCACCGCCGAGTACGGCAACGTGATCGTCGAGGCCTTCCACGGCCTGCTCGTCGACTACTGCAAGGAACGCGACATCCCGGCCATCGTCAAGGGACTGCGCGCGGTCAGTGACTTCGACTACGAGCTGCAGATGGCCCAGATGAACAACGGCCTGTCCGGTGTGGAGACCCTCTTCGTGCCGACGAACCCCACCTACAGCTTCCTGTCCTCCTCGCTCGTCAAGGAGGTCGCCACCTGGGGAGGCGACGTCTCCCACCTCGTACCGCCGACCGTTCTCGAAGCCCTGAACGCGCGCCTCCGCCAGGACTGAGGGGACTACAGTCGTCCCGTCCGTCTCCAACACATCGGTAGAGAGTGGCGAGCACACGGTGGACGTGCAGAAGAAGCTCGACGAGATCGTGGCCGCGGTCTCCGGCGCCCGGTCGATGCCCATGTCGGCCTCGTGCGTGGTCAACCGCGCCGAACTGCTCTCGATGCTGGAAGAGGTGCGCGCGGCGCTGCCCGACTCCCTCGCCCAGGCCCAGGAGCTGATCGGCGACCGTGCGCAGATGGTGGAGCAGGCCCGTCAGGAGGCCGAGCGGATCATCCAGGGCGCGCACGCCGAGCGCGGCTCGCTGATCTCCGACACCGAGATCGCCCGCCGTTCGCAGGCCGAGGCCGACCGGATCCTCGCCGAGGCCCGTCAGGAGGCCGAGGAGGTCCGCGCCGAGGCCGACGACTACGTCGACTCCAAGCTCGCCAACTTCGAGGTCGTCCTCACCAAGACCCTCGGCTCGGTCGGCCGCGGCCGCGAGAAGCTGCTCGGCACGGGTCCCGGCCTCGACGAGCAGGGCTACGAGGACGAGGACGCCCCCGAGCGCAGCCACGACCCGGAGATCCTGCGCAAGGACGCGGACGCCTACGTCGACGCCAAGCTGGGCGCCTTCGAGGCGGTCCTGGCCAAGACGCTGGAGGCGGTCGGCAAGGGCCGCGCCAAGCTGCACGGCCGGATCGCCACCGACGACCTCGGCGCCCTCGCCGACGACACCACGTCCTTCCAGCACTCCAGCGACGCCGACTACCTCGCCGACCTCGCCGCCCTCACCCAGCAGGACGCCCAGGCCGAGCAACAGCAGCAGCCCGTGCCGCAGCAGGAGTACGCCGAGCCGCAGCCGGCGTACGGCTACCAGCAGCAGACGGACCCGTACGCGGGCCAGTACCAGCAGCAACAGGGCTACGGCCAGCAGGACGCCTACGGCTACCAGCAGCAGGCCGACCCCTACGCCTACCAGGGCTACGACAACCAGCAGTACGACCCGAACCAGGCCCAGCACCCGCAGCAGCAGCCGCAGCAGTCGTACGCCCTCGACGAGACGAGCCTCTTCGACACCGGCATGATCACGCCGGAGCAGCTGAGGGCCTACGAGCAGGGCCGCGGCCAGTGAGGAACCACCGGATTGGGCCGTGAGCGAAAGGTCCAGTATCCTGGCTCTTCGGTCGCGCGTACGTCCGCGATCAACGCTGCCCGGGGACGACCCGAGGGCAGTGTCCCTCTGAGCTCGAAGATCGAAAGCAGGAATGGCTCCCAACGCTCGCCTCGACCATCGGAACCCTCTCGTGTTCGACACGCACGAGCTGGGTCGGCGTCCTGGTGCGCTGCTGCGGCTGACCCGCTCGATCGAAGCTCCCAAGGATCTCGGGATCCAGGGAGTCGTCGGAGTGCCGGAAGGCGCCCCGGTGGAGCTCGAACTCCGGCTCGAGTCGGTCATGGAAGGGGTGCTTGTCACAGGCACCGCCCGTGCACAGGCCGAGGGGGAGTGCGTAAGGTGTCTGGAGCCGCTTCAGCTGGACGTGGAAGCGGACTTCCAGGAGCTGTTCACGTACCCTGACGCCGACGACCGGGGCCGTGTGATCGCGGAACCGGGCGACGACGCCGAGGACGACGAGGACAGGTTCTTCCTCGAGGACGGACTTTTCGACCTCGAACCTCTGCTGCGCGATGCGGTGGTGCTCGCACTGCCGATGCAGCCGGTGTGCCAGGAAGACTGCCCGGGACTGTGCGCCGAGTGCGGTGCACGTCTCGCGGACGACCCGGACCACCACCACGACGCCGTCGACATCCGTTGGGCGGCTTTGCAGGGACTCGCCGGCACCATGCAGGACGGCGAGAAGGACGAGATGAGCGGCGCCGAACCGGGCGTCGACGAGAAGCAGGAGAAGTAGCCGTGGCTGTTCCGAAGCGGAAGATGTCGCGCAGCAACACGCGCCACCGCCGGTCGCAGTGGAAGGCTGCGGTCCCCACCCTGGTTGCGTGCGAGCGCTGCCACGAGCCCAAGCAGCAGCACATCGCGTGCCCGTCTTGCGGCACCTACAACAAGCGCCAGGTCCTCGAGGTCTGAGCGGCTGGTGAGAGGCACCGTGTCCACTGCCAAGAAGGCGGATGACGCCAAGGCGGACGCACCCGCCAAGAAGAAAGCGGACAACACGGCCTCGTCCCACACGCTTCTGGAAGGGCGGCTCGGGTACAAGCTCGAGTCCGCCCTTCTGGTGCGAGCGCTGACCCACCGTTCCTACGCGTACGAGAACGGCGGTCTGCCGACCAACGAGCGGCTGGAGTTCCTCGGGGACTCCGTGCTCGGTCTGGTCGTCACGGACACGCTGTACCGCACCCACCCCGACCTGCCCGAGGGCCAACTGGCCAAGCTGCGGGCCGCGGTGGTCAACTCTCGTGCGCTGGCGGAGGTCGGTCGCGGCCTGGAACTGGGCTCCTTCATCCGGCTGGGCCGCGGTGAAGAGGGCACGGGCGGGCGGGACAAGGCGTCCATCCTCGCCGACACCCTGGAAGCGGTGATCGGCGCGGTCTATCTCGACCAGGGTCTCGATGCGGCGAGCGAGCTCGTCCACCGGCTCTTCGACCCGCTGATCGAGAAGTCCTCCAACCTCGGAGCCGGCCTGGACTGGAAGACCAGTCTCCAGGAGCTCACCGCGACCGAGAGCCTCGGCGTGCCCGAGTACCTCGTCACGGAGACCGGCCCCGACCACGAGAAGACCTTCACTGCTGCCGCCCGCGTCGGAGGCGTCTCGTACGGCACCGGCACCGGCCGCAGCAAGAAGGAGGCGGAGCAGCAGGCTGCCGAGTCCGCATGGCGGTCCATCCGGGCCGCGGCGGACGAGCGCGCCCAGCAGGTGGCGGCCGAGAAGGCCGCCCAGGACGGCGAAGGCCCCAGCTCCGTCTCGGCCTGACAGAAGAGTCCGGCCCGGCAGAAGAGTCTTGTCCGACGTACAGCGCGTCCCGAGCGCCCGTCCCCGCCGTGGGGCGGGCGCTCGGACCGTTCACCGGTAGTCACGGGGGAGCGCATGCCCGAGTTGCCCGAGGTCGAGGTCGTCCGGCGGGGTCTGGAGCGGTGGGTCGCCCACCGTGTCGTCGCCGACGCCGAGGTGCTGCACCCGCGCGCCGTGCGCCGGCACATCGCCGGGGCGGACGACTTCGCGCACCGCCTCAAGGGCCATCGCGTCGGCGTCCCCAGCCGCCGCGGCAAGTACCTGTGGCTGCCCCTGGAGGACACCCACCAGTCGGTCCTGGCCCACCTCGGCATGAGCGGCCAGCTGCTGGTGCAGCCGGAGTCGGCCGCCGACGAGAAGCACCTGCGCATCCGCGTCCGCTTCGCCGACGAGCTGCGCACCGAACTCCGGTTCGTCGACCAGCGCACCTTCGGCGGACTGTCGTTGCACGACAACACCCCCGACGGGCTGCCCGACGTCATCGCGCACATCGCGCGCGACCCCCTCGACCCGCTGTTCGACGAGGACGCCTTCCACCAGGCCCTGCGCCGCAAGCGCACGACGATCAAACGGGCCCTGCTGGACCAGTCGTTGATCAGTGGAGTCGGCAACATCTACGCGGACGAGGCGCTTTGGCGCTCCCGCGTGCACTACGAACGCCCGACGGCCGGCTTCACGCGCCCGCGCACGGCCGAACTCGTGGGCCACATCAGGGACGTGATGAACGCGGCCCTCGCCGTCGGCGGCACCAGCTTCGACAGCCTCTACGTCAACGTCAACGGGCAGTCGGGCTACTTCGACCGGTCCCTCGACGCGTACGGCCGTGAGGGCCTGCCGTGCAAGCGGTGCGGTACGCCGATGCGCCGGCGGCCGTGGATGAACCGGTCCAGCTACTTCTGCCCGAAGTGTCAGAGGGCGCCGCGCGTCTCGTCGTAACGCGCCCGGGCGGCCAGGACCTCGTCCATGCGGCCCTCCACCAGGTGGATGAGGCCGAGCAGCCGCTCGGCGACGTCCCGGCCGAGGGGGGTCAGCTCGTAGTCCACGCGCGGCGGGTTCGTCGGCTGCGCCTCGCGGTGCACCAGCCCGTCCCGCTCCAGCGCGTGCAGCGTCTGGGACAGCATCTTCTCGCTCACGCCGTCGACGCGGCGGCGCAGCTCGTTGAAACGCAGCGACCCCTCGTGCAGGGCGCCCAGCGTGAGCGCGCCCCAGCGGCCCGTGACGTGCTCCAGCGTGCCGCGCGAGGGGCAGGCCTTGGCGAACACGTTGAAGGGGAGGTCCCGCGCCTCCGCGCGCTCCTGCGTGATGTCCATACCGCAAGCGTACTCGAAGGCAGCGCTAACCGGCAGGTTGCACTAACTGCTAGTTAGTGCTTTCCTTTCTTCATCGCTACTGACCTGCCGATCCAGGAGTTCACATCGTGACCACCCCTGTTGTCTCCATCGCCTACCACTCCGGCTACGGCCACACCGCCGTGCTCGCGGAGGCCGTCCGGGCCGGTGCCGCCGAAGCGGGTGCCGAGGTCCACCTGATCAACGTGGACGAGATCACCGACGAGCAGTGGGCGACGCTGGACCGCTCCGACGCGATCGTCTTCGGCTCGCCCACCTACATGGGCACCGCGTCGGGCGCCTTCCACGTTTTCGCCGAGGCGTCCTCGAAGCGCTGGTTCGGCCAGGACTGGAAGGACAAGCTGGCCGCCGGCTTCACCAACTCCGGCTCCAAGAGCGGCGACAAGCTGCACACCCTGCAGTTCTTCCAGATCCTCGCCGGGCAGCACGGCATGCACTGGGTCAACCTCGGCCTGCACCCCGGCTGGAACAACAGCGAGGGCAGCGAGCACGACCTCAACCGCCTCGGCGTCTTCGCCGGCGCGGCCGCCCAGACCAACGTCGACGAGGGCCCCGACGCCGTCCACAAGGCCGACATCCAGACCGCCGAACACCTCGGCCGCCGCGTGACGCAGACGGCCCGACAGTTCCTGCTGGGCCGCGCGGCCTGATCGCCCCTGCGGGCAACAGCGTCCCTGCGACTCAAGGTATCCAGGGCGGGCGCAGAGGAACGACGTTGGTGAGAGCCCCTGTTCGCAAGAACCAGCGCCCCGGTGCCTCAGTCGGACTCGCGTGCCCAGGCGTACGGCATCTGGTCCGTGGTGTCGATGACCCACGGCTCGGGGTAGCGGGCGTGGCATCCGGTGCACCGTGCGACGAACGTCCCGATCTCCGGGTTCGTCATGACGCTGTAGTGCGTCGAGGGCAGCGCCCGGACCAGGTAACCGTTGGCGGTCGTCTCCAAGGCAGGCCAACTCGACGAGCACGTACAAGGCGCTGCCTTGGCGAACGTCTCGTCCCCGGGCGCATGGTGCGTCGCCTTGAACGTGCTGTAGAGCTTCCTCAATCCCCGCACGGCGTCCTCGCACTACCGAGCCGTCTGAACCGCGGTCGGCTCAGTAGCCGAAGTCCTGCGTCCACCAAGGGCCGCCGGTGCCGAAGTGGACGCCGACTCCCAGGGTCTTGAAGTCGCAGTTCAGGATGTTGGCGCGGTGGCCGGGGCTGTTCATCCAGGCGTCCATCACGGCCGCCGCGTCCGCCTGGCCGCGGGCTATGTTCTCCCCGCCCAGGTTGGATATGCCGGCCTTCGCCGCCCGGTCCCACGGCGTGGCGCCGCTGGGGTCGGTGTGGTCGAAGAAGTCCTGGGCGGCCATGGCGTCGGAGAAGTTCTCCGCGAGGTCCGTGAGCGCGCTGTTGGCGGCGACCGGGCTGCACCCGACCTTGTTCCGCTCGACGTTGACCAGGCGCAGCACCTCCGCCTCGGCGGCGGCCTGCGTGGACACCGTCACCGCCGCGGAGGCGGCCGGCGCGGAGGTCTTCTCCTTCTTCGGCGGCGTGGTCGCCTTCGGCTTCTTGCTCGGGGTGGCCTTCGGCTTCTTCGTCGGCGCCTGGGTGGGCGCGGACGTGGAGGCGGACACGCTCGGCGCGGGGGAGGCCGCACGGCCGGCGCCGCGACTGGTGGAGGACCCCTCCTCACGGCTGCCGGCGTCGCCCGAGGCACCGCCCTGCTCGCTGGCCGAGTTGGTCGGCGAGCTCGCGGCCTGCACCTTGTCGCCGCCGGTGCCGCCGCCCAGCTTGTAGTTGTCGAGCCCGGGCATCGCGCCCGTGGCCACCGCGACCGTGCCGATGGCGACGGCTGCCGAGACGCCGAGCAACCCGGTCTTCACCGGCGTCGCGGCACGCTTCTTGCGCCGGCGCGCTCCGCCCCGGCGGGCGTCCTTGCCGGAGCCCGGCCCGTGCTCGGGGAAGACCGTGCGGTAGTCGTCCTCCGTGGCGAACAGGTAGGCCGCGCTGCGCGCCGAGGTCTCGGCGTACTCCTCGGTGTTCAGGTACGGCGCGGTGCCCATGGCGGGCGTGGAGCCCTCCGCGAACGACTCCCGCGCGTCGTGACCGTAAGGCGCCTCGTGACCGAACGCCGCGTCGTGGCCGAAGGGCGCGTCCTGGCCGAACGGCACGTCGTGACCGAACGGCTCGGGCGGGTCGTAGCTGTACGAGTACTGCTGGGGGTCGAAGCCGCTCGCGTACGAACCGTCCGTTCCCGTGACTGTCGTGGCGCGGCCCGTGGCGGCGCGGCCGGCGGCGGAGCGTCGGTGGCGTCCCATGTCCTGGCCTTCCTCGTCCTGGCGGTCGACACGTCCCCCCGGTCAACCATGATCACAAAACTCACACCTTCGAGTGAGTTTCGTGTGAGATTGCTTGGCAGGGGACGGTACCGCATGGCGCCAGGGGAGGAAGTGTCCGGAGGGACATTGGCCGGTTAGGTTGCACCCATGAGCGAGGATGTGCGACTGGTCGCCTGGGTGCGCGGACGGGTCCAAGGTGTGGGTTTCCGCTGGTTCACACGGGCCAAGGCCCTTGAGCTCGGTGGCCTGAGTGGTTTTGCTCTCAATTTGGGCGACGGACGGGTCCAGGTGGTCGCGGAGGGTGCGCGGGAGCGGTGCGAAGGACTCCTGGAGTGGCTCCAGGGTGACGACACGCCCGGCCGCGTGGAAGGCGTCACCGAGATCTGGGACACACCCCGCGGGGGCTACGACGGCTTCGCCATCCGCTGACCCGTCGGCACCGAGGTGGCCGCGCGGAAGCGGTGGAGGCCCCCTCCGGCGCCCGCCCCGAGCAGAAATTGCCTGGTGGTTGCCAAGAAGAGACTTGTTCTGGCAGGCTCCGCACGCAAGGATGATCGTCACGCCCCCACGGGCCCGCGGGAGTCGCATCGCCGCCGTTCCAGGCCGCGTGCCCCCGGATGCCCGCCAATACGGGGCGTGATCGTGTTGACCGTCAAACTTTTTGGTGAGACGCTGAAAGCACCCCGCGCACCTTCGCTGTTTGGCATGGATGAACAGCAGCACGAACTCAACAGTGTCAAGCACCGCGGGTGCGAATCCCTCACGACCCACACCGCTTCGGTCGGTCACTCAGTGTGGAGGACCATCCATCATGGCAAAGGCGCTTCTCGGTTACGTCGGCGGCTCCGACCCTCGACTCCTCGCCGAGATGCGACGGCTCCAGCAGCGCGTCCAGGACCTGGAATCCGAGCTCGTACGTATCCAGGCCGAGAACGACGCCCTGACGGCTGCCGCTTCTCACGACAGGATCATGGAGAGCATCGACGCACACCAGGCGGAGCCTGCGCTCACCTGATCACTGCATCACACCATGACAGCAGGGGTTGGGCCGCCCGTCTCAACCGCTGAGTCAGATGTGCAAGGGACGCTTCGGCGTCCCTTCTTTCTTTCCCCCGCACCCTTTCACTCTCTTTAACGTTTGGTGTGCCCTGCACGTTCAAGGGTGAAACCGCGGGTTCATGGAGTGAGACACGGGCGGAAGGTAGAGTCCGGCGGCGTGCACCTCAAGGCCCTGACCCTCCGAGGGTTCAAGTCGTTCGCCTCGGCGACCACGCTCCGGTTCGAGCCGGGCATCACATGTGTCGTGGGTCCGAACGGCTCGGGCAAGTCCAACGTGGTCGACGCCCTCAGCTGGGTGATGGGCGAGCAGGGCGCCAAGTCGCTGCGCGGCGGCAAGATGGAGGACGTCATCTTCGCCGGCACCACCGGCCGCCCGCCGCTGGGCCGCGCCGAGGTGTCCCTGACCATCGACAACTCCGACGGCGCCCTGCCCATCGAGTACGCCGAGGTCACCATCACGCGGATCATGTTCCGCAACGGCGGCAGCGAGTACCAGATCAACGGCGACACCTGCCGCCTGCTGGACATCCAGGAACTGCTCTCCGACTCCGGCATCGGCCGCGAGATGCACGTCATCGTCGGCCAGGGCCAGCTCGACTCCGTCCTGCACGCCGACCCGATGGGCCGCCGCGCCTTCATCGAGGAGGCGGCCGGCGTCCTCAAGCACCGCAAGCGCAAGGAGAAGGCCCTGCGCAAGCTGGACGCGATGCAGGCCAACCTCGCGCGCGTGCAGGACCTGACCGACGAACTCCGCCGCCAGCTCAAGCCCCTGGGCCGCCAGGCCGCCGTAGCCCGCCGGGCCGCCGTCATCCAGGCCGACCTCCGCGACGCCCGGCTGCGCCTGCTCGCCGACGATCTCGTACGACTGCGCCAGGCGCTGCAGACCGAGGTCGCGGACGAGGCCGCGCTGAAGGAACGCAAGGAGGCCGCCGAGCAGGAGCTCAGGAAGGCCCTCCAGCGCGAGGGGCTGCTGGAGGACGAGGTACGGCAGCTCACCCCCCGCCTGCAGCGGGCCCAGCAGACCTGGTACGAACTCTCCCAGCTCGCCGAACGCGTCCGCGGCACGATCTCGCTGGCCGACGCGCGCGTGAAGAGCGCGACCTCGGCGCCGCCGGAGGAGCGGCGCGGACGCGACCCCGAGGACATGGAACGCGAGGCGGCCCGCATCCGGGAGCAGGAGGCCGAGCTGGAGGCCGCCCTGGAGGCGGCCGAGCGCGCCCTGGAGGACACGGTCGCGCACCGCGCCGACCTGGAGCGCGAACTCGCGCAGGAGGAACGGCGCCTGAAGGACGTCGCCCGCGCCATCGCCGACCGCCGCGAGGGCCTCGCCCGGCTCGGCGGCCAGGTCAACGCGGCCCGGTCGCGCGCCGCCTCCGCCCAGGCCGAGATCGACCGCCTGGCCGCGGCGAGGGACGAGGCCCAGGAGCGGGCCGTCGCCGCGCAGGAGGAGTACGAGGCCCTCAAGGCCGAGGTCGACGAACTCGACGCCGGCGACACGGAACTGGCCGAGCGGCACGAGGCGGCGAAGGCCGCGCTGGCCGAGGCGGAGGCCCAGCTGAGCGCCGCCCGCGAGGCGGCCACGGCGGCGGAACGCAAGCGCGCGGCGACCCAGGCCCGCCACGAGGCGCTCGCGATGGGCCTGCGCCGCAAGGACGGCACGGGCGCGCTGCTGGGAGCGAAGGACCGTCTCTCCGGCCTGCTGGGCCCCGCGGCGGAGCTGCTGACGGTCACACCGGGGTACGAGGTGGCACTGGCGGCGGCGTTCGGCGCCGCGGCGGACGCCCTGGCGGTCACCTCCCCCGCGGCGGCGGCGGACGCGATCCGCCTGCTGCGCAAACAGGACGGCGGACGGGCGGCATTCCTCTTGGCAGGGGCCGGCGAAGACGCGCCCCCAAGGGGCGCGGGGAACTGCGCGACCAGCCACGACGGACCCGAGGACGCCACACACACGCATGCCGCAGATCTGGTCCGCGCACCCTCCGACCTCCTGCCCGCCGTCCGCCGCCTCCTTCACGGCATCGTGATCGTCGCCACCCTCGAAGACGCCCAGGACCTCGTCTACGCCCACCCCCACCTCACCGCCGTCACCGCCGAAGGCGACCTCCTCGGCGCCCACTTCGCCCACGGCGGCTCCGCGGGCGCCCCGAGCCTGCTCGAAGTACAGGCGTCCGTCGACGAGGCCGCCGCCGAACTCGAAGAGCTGGCCGTCCGCTGCGAGGAGCTGACCGAGGCCCAGCACGCGGCACAGGAGCGCCGCGGGGCGTGCACCACCCTCGTCGAGGAACTCGGCGAGCGCCGCCGTGCCGCCGACCGGGAGAAGTCGGCCGTGGCCCAGCAGCTCGGCCGCCTCGCCGGGCAGGCCAGGGGAGCCGCGGGGGAGGCCGAACGCTCCGTCGCGGCGGCGGCCCGCGCCCAGGAGGCCCTCGACAAGGCCCTCCAGGAGGTCGAGGAACTCGCCGAGCGCCTCGCCGTCGCCGAGGAGATGCCGGTCGAGGAGGAGCCCGACACCTCCGTCCGCGACCGTCTCGCCGCCGACGGCGCCAACGCCCGCCAGACCGAGATGGAGGCCCGCCTCCAGGTCCGTACGCACGAAGAGCGGGTGAAGGGCCTGGCCGGACGGGCCGACTCCCTCGACCGGGCCGCCCGCGCGGAGCGCGACGCACGCGCGCGTGCCGAGCAGCGGCGGGCCCGGCTGCGGCACGAGGCGGCCGTCGCCGAGGCCGTCGCCTCCGGCACGCGCCAGCTCCTCGCGCACGTCGAGGTGTCCCTGCGCCGCGCCGAGGAGGAGCGCGCGGCCGCCGAGGCCGCCAAGGCCCGCCGGGAACAGGAGCTGGCCGCCGCCCGCACCGCCGGCCGCGACCTCAAGGCCGAGCTGGACAAGCTCACCGACTCCGTGCACCGCGGCGAGGTCCTCGGCGCCGAGAAGCGGATGCGGATCGAGCAGCTGGAGACCAAGGCGCTGGAGGAGCTGGGCGTGGAGCCGGCCGGGCTCGTCTCGGAGTACGGCCCCCACCAGCTCGTACCGCCCTCGCCGCCCGCCGAGGGCGAGGAACTGCCCGAGGACCCCGAGCACCCGCGCAACCGGCCGAAGCCCTTCCACCGGGCCGAGCAGGAGCGGCGGCTCAAGGCGGCCGAGCGCGCCTACCAGCAGCTCGGCAAGGTCAATCCGCTCGCCCTGGAGGAGTTCGCCGCGCTGGAGGAGCGCCACAAGTTCCTCAGCGAGCAGCTGGAGGACCTGAAGAAGACCCGCGCCGACCTGCTGCAGGTGGTCAAGGAGGTCGACGAGCGCGTCGAGCAGGTCTTCACCGAGGCCTACCGGGACACCGCCCGGGAGTTCGAGGGCGTCTTCAGCCGGCTCTTCCCCGGTGGCGAGGGCCGGCTCATCCTGACCGACCCGGACAACATGCTCACCACGGGCGTCGACGTGGAGGCGCGTCCGCCGGGCAAGAAGGTCAAGCGGCTGAGCCTGCTGTCCGGTGGCGAGCGCTCGCTCACCGCCGTAGCGTTGCTGGTGTCGATCTTCAAGGCCCGGCCGAGCCCGTTCTACGTGATGGACGAGGTCGAGGCGGCGCTCGACGACACCAACCTGCAGCGGCTGATCCGGATCATGCAGGAGCTGCAGGAGGCGTCCCAGCTCATCGTGATCACCCACCAGAAGCGCACGATGGAGGTCGCCGACGCGCTGTACGGCGTCTCGATGCAGGGCGACGGTGTGTCGAAGGTCATCAGCCAGCGTCTGCGCTGAGCACAGCCCCCACCACATCTCTTCAATACTTGAACACTTACCCGTTACCCCTGCGCTAAAAACTCACACGTGGGCCCTCTTGACTTCGAAACTTGAAGGCATAGTCTCGGCAATGTCGTTTTTACCTTCAGGTAGCACCAACCTGGAAGGGTCCCCCACCCGGCAGCGTTGCCGGTGGCCCGAGGAGTTGAACGCGTGACCACAGCGCAGACCCAGAAGTCCGGAGCCGGGACGGCTCATCCCGATCATCTCGGGCATGTCATCTTCATCGCGGCGGCGGCCGCGATGGGCGGTTTCCTCTTCGGCTACGACAGCTCCGTGATCAACGGCGCCGTCGAGGCCATCCGGGACCGTTACGACATCGGCTCCGCGGCGCTCGCGCAGGTCATCGCCATCGCCCTGATCGGCTGCGCGGTCGGTGCCGCGACCGCCGGGCGGATAGCGGACCGCATCGGCCGCATCCGGGTCATGCAGATCGCCGCGGTGCTGTTCACCGTCAGCGCCGTCGGCTCGGCGCTGCCGTTCGCGCTGTGGGACTTCGCCCTGTGGCGCGTGGTCGGCGGCTTCGCCATCGGCATGGCCTCGGTCATCGGCCCCGCCTACATCGCCGAGGTCGCCCCGCCGGCCTACCGCGGCCGGCTCGGCTCCTTCCAGCAGGCGGCGATCGTCATCGGCATCGCCATCTCGCAGCTGGTCAACTGGGGTCTGCTCAACGCCGCCGACGGCGACCAGCGCGGCAAGCTGATGGGCCTCGAGGCCTGGCAGGTCATGCTCGGCGTCATGGTCGTCCCGGCCGTCCTGTACGGCCTGCTCTCCCTGGCCATCCCCGAGTCCCCCCGCTTCCTCATCTCCGTCGGCAAGCGCGAGAAGGCCCGCGAGATCCTCGCCGAGGTCGAGGGCGAGAACATCGACCTGCACGCCCGGGTCGCCGAGATCGAGCACGCCATGAAGAGCGAGCACAAGTCCACCTTCAAGGACCTGCTCGGCGGCGGCTTCTTCTTCAAGCCGATCGTCTGGATCGGCATCGGCCTGTCGGTCTTCCAGCAGTTCGTCGGCATCAACGTCGCGTTCTACTACTCCTCCACGCTGTGGCAGTCGGTCGGCGTCGACCCGACGGACTCGTTCCTCTACTCCTTCACCACCTCGATCATCAACATCATCGGCACCGTCATCGCGATGATCTTCGTGGACCGCGTCGGCCGCCGCCCGCTCGCCATCGTCGGCTCCATCGGCATGGTGATCGGACTGGCGCTGGAGGCCTGGGCGTTCTCCTTCGACCTGGTCGACGGCAAGCTGCCCGCCGCGCAGGGCTGGACGGCCCTGATCGCCGCCCACGTCTTCGTCCTCTTCTTCGCCCTGTCCTGGGGCGTGGTCGTCTGGGTCATGCTCGGCGAGATGTTCCCCAACAAGATCCGCGCCGCCGCACTGGGCGTGGCCGCCTCCGCGCAGTGGATCGCCAACTGGGCCATCACCGCGAGCTTCCCGTCGCTGTCCGACTGGAACCTGTCCGCGACCTACGTGATCTACACCGTCTTCGCCGCCCTCTCCATCCCCTTCGTGCTGAAGTTCGTCAAGGAGACCAAGGGCAAGACGCTGGAGGAGATGGGCTGACCGCCCCCACCCACTCGGGGGGAAGGGCCCAATCCCCGCTGCCCCTCTCCTCGTATCGTCGCCGCCCCCGTCCGGACTCACCGTCCCGACGGGGGCGGCGGTGCGTGAGGCCACCGGATGCCGCCCGGCCCGGGCTCACACGGTGCCGCCCGCCTCAGCCCTCCAGCCCCGGCAGCACCCGCTCCGCGAACAGCCGCAGGCTGCGCCACCCCTCCTCCAGCGGCATCCCGCCCACCAGGGGATGCAGGACGAGGTTGTCGAACCCCTGCTCCCGGCACTCCTGCGGCGTCAGGATCCGGTACACGCCCTCCGCGCGCAGCTCGTCCACCGTCGTCGCCGCCGACTTCACCGCCGAGCGGATGTCCCCGGACTGCCAGGAGGCGTACGTCCGTGCCTCGTGCAGGAAGTGCTCGCCGTAGGTGCCCCACGCCCGGTCCGGGTCCTCGGCGATGTGCAGCAGCGGGGTCTCGGCGGTCGGCATCATGGTCCAGCCCTCGGTGCCGTACTCCACGAGCCGTTCCTTGTAGTACGCCTCCAGCTCGGGCAGGTGGGCGCTGGGGAAGAAGGGCAGGCCCAGACGGGCGGCCCGGCGGGCGGCGGCCTTGGAGGAGCCCCCGACCAGCAGCAGGGGGTGCGGCTCGGTGAAGGGGCGCGGGGTGACCCGTACCGTACGGCCCCGGTACTCGAACTCCTCGCCGGTCCACGCCTTCAGCAGCGTCTCCAGCAGTTCGTCCTGGAGCTTTCCGCGGCGCTTCCAGTCGACGTCGAACAGCGCGTACTCCTCGGGCCGGTAGCCGATCCCGGCGACCGTGACCAGCCGTCCGCCGCTCAGCAGGTCCAGTACGGCCATCTCCTCGGCCATCCGGAGCGGGTCGTGCAGCGGGCCGATCACCGCCGAGACGGTCACCGCGATCCGGCTGGTCGCCCCGAACACGGCGGCCGCGAAGGCGAACGGCGACGGCAGCCAGTTGTTCGCGACGCCGTGGTGCTCCTCCGTCTGCACGGTGGTGATCCCGTGCCGGTCGGCGTACGCCGCCATCTCCAGGGCGGCCCGGTAGCGGGCGCCCAGGTCGGCGGGGGTGGCGCCGGGCGCGACGAGGTTGAAGCGTACGACCGTGACGGGCATGGGGGTCCCCTTCGCCGGGCGGATGTGCGGGGGACGGTAGCTGACGCAGCGTCAGATCGCCATGGGTGCGGAGGCCGCGGCCGTCCCGGGCGGGCGGCCCTTTGGAGGAACCCACGAGACCGGCGCGCCCTCCGCACTGGGCCCGGCCAGGGCCATGGCCGATACTGGACGGGTTATGGAAACCGTCATCCTTGCTGTAGTCATCGCCGTGGTCGTGCTCGGCGCGCTCGGCGGGCTCGTCGTCGGCAGCCGGCGCAAGAAGTCGCTGCCCCCGCCACCGCCCGCCGCGCCCGACATCACCGCCCCGCCCGCCGAGCCGCACGTCGGCGACGAGGCCGAGACGCCGCGCGACGAACCGCGCCGGACGATAGAGGAGGTGGATCTACCCGACGGCTCCGCGCCGGTCGTCGTCGAGGAGCCGCCGGCTCTGGAAGTCCCCGAGATCGAGGTGCCCGAGCCGACCGCCGGCCGGCTCGTCCGCCTCCGTGCCCGACTCTCCCGCTCCCAGAACGCGCTCGGCAAGGGCCTGCTCACGCTCCTGTCGCGCGAGCACCTGGACGAGGACACCTGGGAGGAGGTCGAGGACATCCTGCTCACCGCCGACGTCGGTGTGCAGCCCACCCAGGAGCTGGTCGAGGGCCTGCGCGAGCGCGTGAAGGTGCTCGGCACCCGCACCCCCGCGGAACTGCGCGGGCTGCTGCGCGCGGAGCTGCTGAAGCTGGTCGGCCCCGACATGGACCGCGTGGTGAAGACCGAACCGGAGACCAGCAAGCCCGGCATCGTGATGGTCGTCGGCGTCAACGGCACCGGCAAGACCACCACCACCGGCAAGCTCGCCCGCGTCCTGGTGGCCGACGGGCGCTCCGTCGTGCTCGGCGCCGCCGACACCTTCCGTGCCGCCGCCGCCGACCAGCTGCAGACCTGGGGCGAGCGGGTCGGCGCCTACACCGTGCGCGGGCCCGAGGGCGGCGACCCCGCCTCCGTGGCCTTCGACGCGGTGAAGGAGGGCAAGGAGATGGGCTCGGACGTCGTGCTCATCGACACCGCCGGCCGCCTGCACACCAAGACCGGCCTCATGGACGAGCTCGGCAAGGTCAAGCGGGTCGTGGAGAAGCACGCGCCGCTCGACGAGGTGCTGCTCGTGCTCGACGCGACCACCGGACAGAACGGTCTCGTCCAGGCGCGCGTGTTCGCCGAGGTCGTCGACATCACCGGCATCGTCCTGACCAAGCTGGACGGCACGGCCAAGGGCGGCATCGTGATCGCCGTGCAGCGCGAGCTGGGCGTGCCCGTCAAGCTGATCGGACTGGGCGAGGGCGCCGACGATCTGGCGCCGTTCGAGCCGGAGGCGTTCGTCGACGCCCTGATCGGGGAGTGACCCCACCACCTGCCGAGTCCGGTACGTGGACAGAGAAGCGCCCGTCTCCCGAGGTGCGGTCCGGGAGACGGGCGCTTCGGCGTGTGCGGACCCGAGAGGGTGCGGCTACGCCCGTGACCGGTGTGCCACGTAGGCCAGCGTGCCCAGCAGCAGCCGGGCCGCCGGTGGCCTGGTCGCCGAGTCCAGGGCCGGGGGCCGCAGCCAGCGCACCGGACCCAGTCCGCCCCGGTCCGACGGCGGGGCCGTGATGAACGCGCCGGGGCCGAGGCCGCGCAGATCGAGGGCGCTGGGGTCGTCCCAGCCCATGCGGTAGAGCAGGTCGGTGAGTTCGGCGGCGGCACCGGGCGCGACGAAGAACTGCGCGCGGCCGTCGGGGGTGGCGGTGACCGGACCGAGGGGGAGACCCATCCGCTCCAGGCGGACCAGGGCGTTGCGGCCGGCGGCCTCGGCGACCTCGATGACGTCGAACGCCCGGCCTACGGGGAGCATCACCGCCGCACCGGGGAACTCGCCCCAGGTCTTGGTGACCTCGTCGAGGGTGGCGCCGGCCGGGACCAGGGGCGCGAACTCGAGCGGGTGCGCCCCCGGCGCGCCACAGTCCGCCCGGCCGCAGGAGCAGGCGCCCGCGGCGGCCCGTGCTCCCGCCACGACGTCCCAGCCCCACAGTCCGGTGAACTCGGCGACCGCGGTGGTGCACTCCGAGGAACGACCGCGCCTGCGCGTGCCGGAGCGGATGTCCCGGATGCCGCCGATCGTGAAGCCCATGCCCCCTCCAACGTGTCCGACGCGTCGGTGGTTACGACACGGATGCGGAACGTGACCCTGCGTGTTCCGGGTCACCGGATCCGCTGGGTCCAGGCGGCGCTCCGAAGTGCCCCGGGTGGTGAACTCGGCGGTGCGCGCCCCTGAGTGCATCGCTCCGCCTACTCCCGGCCGTCCTATGTCAAGTGAATCGCGTGAAGGCCACCGTGAGTTCATTCGAAGGGGTGGCGAATGGTGGCGTTTCCGGGTTCGCCGTGGCCGGACGCGTGATCGTAGGATTACTTTGAGTGTGCGAGGCCTGGGGGCACATGCGCTCGTGGGTATGCCGGAGGCAAGTCGGCTTTCCGTTCGAAGGGTGAGAACCGGCGGACGCGAGGCCCTATTTACCGGCATTCTGATAGGGCTTGGC
Organism: Streptomyces panaciradicis; assembly: GCF_023516615.1. Classification (GTDB taxonomy): domain Bacteria; phylum Actinomycetota; class Actinomycetes; order Streptomycetales; family Streptomycetaceae; genus Streptomyces; species Streptomyces panaciradicis. The sequence goes on along the minus strand of NZ_JAMGBF010000023.1, from coordinate 105,612 downwards.
GCACTCAGCGACAAGTGGTCTCAGGGATGGGGGCGTTCCAGTGAGCGGCAACGGCGGAAGCGGGACAACCGCGACCAGCACGGACAAGCGCCCGAACGAGCTGCTCACGTCCTGGTTCGTGCGCAGCGGCTGGTCGAAGGGTGAGCTCGCCCGCCAAGTCAACCGCCGGGCGCGCCAGTTGGGCGCCAACCACATCTCCACCGACACCTCCCGGGTGCGCCGCTGGCTGGACGGCGAGAACCCCCGCGAGCCCATCCCCAGGATCCTGTCCGACCTGTTCTCCGAGCGTTTCGGCTGCGTGGTCTCCGTCGAGGACCTGGGGCTGCGCGCCGCACGCCAGTCGCCCTCGGCGACCGGCGTCGACCTGCCCTGGACGGGCCCTCAGACGGTCGCCCTGCTCAGCGAGTTCTCGCGCAGCGACCTCATGCTGGCACGGCGCGGCTTCCTCGGGACCTCGCTGGTGCTGTCCGCGGGCCCGTCCCTCATCGAGCCGATGCAGCGCTGGCTGGTGCCCGGCCCGCAGGCCGCGCCGCCGGAGGCCGAGCAGTCCGCGGCGAGCCGCCGCCCCGGCCGGCTGTCCAAGCCCGAGCTGGACCTCCTGGAGTCCACCACGGTGATGTTCCGCCAGTGGGACGCCCAGTGCGGCGGCGGCCTGCGCCGCAAGGCGGTCGTCGGCCAGCTGCACGAGGTCACCGACCTCCTCCAGGAGCCCCAGCCCGAGAGCACCACCCGCCGGCTGTTCAAGGTCGCCGCGGAACTGGCGGAGCTCGCGGGCTGGATGTCGTACGACGTCGGACTGCAGCCCACCGCGCAGAAGTACTTCGTCCTCGCCCTGCACGCCGCCAAGGAGGCCGGCGACCGGCCGCTCGGCTCGTACATCCTCTCCAGCATGAGCCGCCAGATGATCCACCTCGGCCGGCCCGACGACGCCCTGGAACTGATCCACCTCGCGCAGTACGGCAGCCGGGACTGCGCGAGTCCGCGCACCCAGTCGATGCTGTATGCGATGGAGGCCCGCGCCTACGCCAACATGGGGCAGCCCGGCAAGTGCAAGCGGGCGGTGCGGATGGCCGAGGACACCTTCGGCGAGGTCGACGAATGGGACGAGCCGGACCCGGACTGGATCCGCTTCTTCTCCGAGGCCGAGCTGTATGGCGAGAACAGCCACTCCTTCCGCGACCTCGCCTATGTCGCCGGCCGCAGCCCCACGTACGCGTCGCTGTCCGAGCCCCTCATGCAGCGGGCCGTCGAGCTGTTCGCCGAGGACTCCGAGCACCAGCGGTCGTACGCGCTCAACCTGATCGGCATGGCCACCGTGCACCTGCTGCGGCGCGAGCCCGCGCAGAGCGCCGTGCTGGCCGGGCAGGCCATGCACATCGCCAAGAAGGTCCGCTCCGAGCGCGTCAACACCCGTATCCGAAAGACCGTCGACACGGCTGTACGCGACTTCGGTGACCTCGCCGAGGTCGTCGATCTCACGGAGAAGCTCTCCATCGAGCTTCCCGAGACCGCCGAAGCGGTCTGACATCCCCTGAACCCCGGCCGCGGCCGGCCCTCCCGAACTGCCCGACTCGGCTCCCCCGTGCCAGGTCATCGGAAGGCCCGCCGCGGCCGGTTTTCGTCTTCCTCGAAGGTTGCGCCACGATAACGATCGCGCAGCCGGGCATCTCGCGATTCATCGATCCGTAACACGCAGGGCGCCTTCGTCACTCCGGTGAAACAACCAGGGGCTTCCACGGAAACCGCGCTGCGCCAATCTCATGGCGCATAACCGGCCCACCCCTCACGACCGGACCGCTCACACGCTCCGACCCGCACGGGGCCGTACCAACCGACGAGGAGACGCCGATGGCATCAGCCGCCATCACGCTTGCCGCGGAGGCACCCAAGCTGTCCTCCGCGAACACGGGCTTCATGCTCATCGCATCCGCGCTCGTGCTGATCATGACCCCCGGTCTTGCCTTCTTCTACGGAGGCATGGTCCGCGTCAAGAGCACCCTGAACATGCTGATGATGAGCTTCATCAGCATGGGTGTCGTGACCATCCTGTGGGTGCTCTACGGCTTCTCGATGAGCTTCGGCACCGACCACGGCTCACTGATCGGCTGGACCGGCGACTTCGTCGGCTGGGCCGGCATCGACAAGATGGACCTCTGGCCGGGCTACACCATCCCGACGTTCGTCTTCGCCGTCTTCCAGATGATGTTCGCGATCATCACGCCCGCCCTGATAAGCGGCGCGCTCGCGGACCGGGTGAAGTTCAGCGCCTGGACCCTCTTCCTCGTCCTGTGGGCCACGATCGTGTACTTCCCGGTCGCGCACTGGGTCTGGGGCACCGGCGGCTGGGCCTTCGAGCTCGGTGTGATCGACTTCGCCGGTGGTACCGCGGTCCACATCAACGCCGGTGCCGCGGCGCTCGGCGTCATCCTCGTCATCGGCAAGCGCGTCGGCTTCAAGAAGGACCCGATGCGCCCGCACAGCCTGCCGCTGGTCATGCTCGGCGCCGGTCTGCTGTGGTTCGGCTGGTTCGGCTTCAACGCCGGCTCCTGGCTCGGCAACGACGACGGCGTCGGCCCGCTGATGTTCGTCAACACCCAGATCGCCACCGGCGCCGCCATGCTCGCCTGGCTCGCCTACGAGAAGATCCGCCACGGCGCGTTCACCACGCTGGGCGCCGCCTCCGGCGCGGTCGCGGGCCTCGTCGCCATCACCCCCTCGGGTGGTGCCGTCTCCCCGCTCGGCGCGATCGCCGTCGGCGCGATCGCCGGTGTGCTGTGCGCCGCGGCCGTGGGCCTGAAGTTCAAGTTCGGCTACGACGACTCGCTCGACGTCGTCGGTGTCCACATGGTCGGCGGTATCGCGGGCTCGCTGCTGATCGGCCTGTTCGCCAGCGGCAAGGGCCAGTCCGACGTCAAGGGCCTGTTCTACGGCGGCGGCATGCACCAGTTCTGGATCCAGTGCGCCGGTGTCTTCGGTGTCCTCGCCTACTCGCTGATCGCCTCCGCGATCCTCGCCTTCCTCCTCGACAAGACCATCGGCATGCGGGTCAGTGAGGACGAGGAGGTCTCCGGCATCGACCAGGCCGAGCACGCCGAGACCGCATACGACTTCAGCGGCGCCGGCGGCGGCGCGGTCAAGAGCACGGTTCCGGCCGGTGTCGGTGCCGCGAGCAAGAAGGTGGACGCATGAAGCTCATCACCGCCGTCGTCAAGCCCCACCGGCTCGACGAGATCAAGGAGGCCCTCCAGGCCTTCGGAGTCCACGGCCTGACGGTCACCGAGGCGAGCGGCTACGGTCGTCAGCGGGGCCACACCGAGGTCTACCGCGGTGCCGAGTACACCGTCGACCTCGTGCCCAAGATCCGTATCGAGGTCCTCGCCGAGGACGACGACGCCGAGCAGCTGATCGACGTGGTCGTCAAGGCGGCCCGGACCGGCAAGATCGGTGACGGCAAGGTCTGGTCGATCCCGGTCGAGACGGCCGTCCGGGTCCGGACCGGCGAGCGCGGCCCCGACGCGCTCTGACGGAAAGAAGAACAGGAGCTGCTGGGTGTCGAGTACGGACGTGCACAACGAAGCAGAGGACTCGGGACCCAGCGGCTACGCGGCGGCCCGGCTGCGTCTCCTCACGGAGGGGGCGCAGTCCGGGCCGCCGCGCCGTGCGGCCCTCTCCCGGCTGACCGACGAATGGCTCACCGGCCTGTTCGCCGCCGGCTCCGAGGGACTGCGCGGCGCCTCGCTGATCGCCGTCGGCGGCTACGGCCGCGGCGAGCTGTCCCCGCGCAGCGACCTGGACCTGCTCCTCCTCCACGACGGCGGCGACCCCAAGGCGGTCGCCGCCCTGGCCGACCGCATCTGGTACCCCGTCTGGGACCTCGGCCTCTCCCTGGACCACTCCGTGCGCACGCCGGGGGAGGCCCGCAAGACGGCCGGAGAGGACCTGAAGGTCCAGCTCGGCCTGCTGGACGCCCGCCACATCGCCGGAGACCTCGGCCTCACGGCCGGTCTGCGCACGGCCGTCCTCGCCGACTGGCGCAACCAGGCGCCCAAACGCCTCCCCGAACTCCAGGAGCTGTGCTCCGAGCGCGCCGAACGCCAGGGCGAGCTGCAGTACCTCCTCGAACCCGACCTGAAGGAGGCCCGCGGCGGCCTGCGCGACGCCACCGCCCTGCGCGCCGTCGCCGCCTCCTGGCTGGCCGACGCCCCCCGCGAGGGCCTCGACGACGCCCGGCGCCGGCTCCTGGACGTCCGCGACGCACTCCACCTCGCCACCGGGCGCGCCACCGACCGGCTCGCGCTGCAGGAACAGGACCAGGTCGCCGCCGAGCTCGGACTCCTGGACGCCGACACCCTGCTGCGCCAGGTCTACGAGGCGGCGCGGACCATCTCCTACGCCAGTGACGTCACCTGGCGCGAGGTGGGGCGCGTGCTGCGATCGCGCGCCGTGCGGCCACGGCTGCGCGCCATGCTGGGCGGCGCGAAGCCGGTCGCCGAGCGCTCCCCGCTGGCCGAGGGCGTGGTCGAGCAGGAAGGCGAGGTGGTGCTCGCCCGCGCCGCGCGCCCCGAGCGCGATCCCGTTCTGCCGCTGCGCGCCGCCGCGGCCGCCGCGCAGGCCGGACTCCCGCTCTCCCTGCACGCCGTACGGCGCATGGCGTCCGTCGCGCGCCCCCTGCCCACGCCCTGGCCCGCCGAGGCGCGCGAACAGCTGGTGACGCTGCTCGGCTCGGGCCGCCCGACCGTCGAGGTGTGGGAGGCGCTGGAGGCGGAGGGGCTGATCACCCGGCTGCTGCCCGACTGGGAGCGGGTGCGCTGCCGCCCGCAGCGCAACGCCGTGCACATCTGGACCGTCGACCGGCACCTGATCGAGACGGCCGTGCGCGCCTCCGAGTTCACCCGCCGCGTCCACCGCCCCGACCTCCTCCTGGTCGCCGCGCTGCTGCACGACATCGGCAAGGGCTGGCCCGGCGACCACTCGGTGGCCGGCGAGATCATCGCCCGCGACGTCGCCGCCCGCATCGGCTTCGACCGCGAGGACGTCGCCGTACTCGCCACCCTCGTCCGTCACCACCTGCTGCTCGTCGACACCGCCACCCGGCGCGACCTGGAGGACCCGGCCACCGTGCGATCGGTCGCCGACGCGGTCGGCTCGCAGGGGACGCTGGAGCTGCTGCACGCGCTCACGGAGGCGGACGCGCTGGCCACTGGCCCGGCGGCCTGGTCGTCCTGGCGCGGTTCGCTCGTCGCGGACCTCGTCAAGCGCGTCTCGGCGGTCCTCGCGGGGGACGCGCCCGAGGAGCCCGAGGCCGCCGCGCCCACGGCCGAGCAGGAACGGCTCGCCATCGAGGCGCTCGCCACCGGCAGCCCCGTGCTGTCCCTGCGCGCGCAGACCGAACCGCCGGCCGAGGACCAGCCGCCCGCCGACCCCGAGCCGCTCGGCGTGGAGCTGCTGATCGCCGTACCGGACCAGCCGGGCGTGCTGCCCGCGGTCGCCGGCGTCCTCGCCGTGCACCGGCTGACCGTCCGCACGGCGGAGCTGCGGGCCCTGGACCTGCCGGACGGCGTCGAGGGCGCGGTCCTGCTGCTGGACTGGCGGGTGGCCGCCGAGTACGGCTCCCTGCCGCAGGCCGCCCGTCTGCGAGCCGATCTCGTACGGGCCCTGGACGGCTCCCTGGACATCGCCGGACGCCTCGCCGAGCGCGACGCCGCCTACCCGCGCCGCCGGGGCGTGGTCGCCCCGCCGGCCCGCGTGACGGTCGCCTCGGCGGCCTCGCGGCACGCCACGGTCATCGAGGTGCGGGCGCAGGACGCCCCCGGCCTGCTGCACCGCATCGGGCGCGCCCTGGACGACGCGAAGGTGCGCGTGCGCAGCATGCACGTGTCCACCCTCGGCGCGAACGCCGTGGACGCCTTCTACGTCACCGGACCCGAGGGGGCGCCGCTGCCCGGCGAGGAGGCGGCCTCGGTGGCGCGCAAGCTGGAGGAGACCCTGCGCGGGTGACGGCGAAGGTGCCGGGCGGGGACGATTGTCTTGCGCGTCCGGATACCCTGGAAGACGCTCACACTGCCCCCGACTCCGAGGACCGACGCCGCCGTGTTCGACACTCTCTCCGATCGCCTCTCAGCGACCTTCAAGAATCTGCGCGGCAAGGGGCGTCTGAGCGAGGCGGACATCGACGCCACCGCGCGCGAGATCCGCATCGCGCTGCTCGAGGCGGACGTGGCCCTGCCCGTCGTGCGCACGTTCATCAAGAACGTCAAGGAGCGCGCCCTCGGCGCCGAGGTCTCCCGCGCGCTGAACCCGGCCCAGCAGGTCCTGAAGATCGTCAACGACGAGCTCGTCACGATCCTCGGCGGCGAGACCCGGCGCCTGCGCTTCGCCAAGCAGCCGCCCACCGTGATCATGCTGGCGGGTCTGCAGGGTGCCGGTAAGACCACCCTCGCGGGCAAGCTCGGCCGCTGGCTGAAGGAGCAGGGCCACTCGCCGCTGCTGGTCGCCGCCGACCTCCAGCGCCCGAACGCCGTGAACCAGCTGAGCGTGGTCGCCGAGCGCGCGGGCGTCGCGGTGTACGCGCCCGAGCCGGGCAACGGCGTCGGCGACCCGGTCAAGGTCGCCAAGGACTCCATCGAGTTCGCGAAGTCCAAGGTCCACGACATCGTGATCGTGGACACCGCCGGCCGCCTCGGCATCGACCAGGACATGATGCAGCAGGCCGCGGACATCCGGGACGCGGTCTCGCCCGACGAGATCCTCTTCGTCGTCGACGCGATGATCGGTCAGGACGCCGTCAACACCGCCGAGGCATTCCGCGACGGCGTCGGCTTCGACGGCGTGGTGCTCTCCAAGCTCGACGGCGACGCCCGCGGCGGTGCCGCGCTGTCCATCCGGCAGATCACCGGCAAGCCGATCATGTTCGCGTCGAACGGTGAGAAGCTCGAGGACTTCGACGCCTTCCACCCGGACCGGATGGCCTCCCGCATCCTCGACATGGGTGACCTGCTCACCCTGATCGAGCAGGCGGAGAAGACCTTCGACCAGGCCGAAGCCCAGAAGATGGCCGAGAAGCTGGCCTCCAAGAAGGGCCAGGACTTCACCCTCGACGACTTCCTGGCCCAGATGGAGCAGGTCAGGAAGATGGGCTCCATCTCGAAGCTGCTCGGGATGCTGCCCGGCATGGGCCAGATCAAGGACCAGATCAACAACATCGACGAGCGGGACGTCGACCGCACGGCCGCCATCATCAAGTCGATGACGCCGGGCGAGCGCCAGGACCCGACGATCATCAACGGCTCCCGCCGCGCCCGTATCGCCAAGGGCTCCGGCGTCGAGGTCAGCGCGGTGAAGAACCTGGTCGAGCGGTTCTTCGAGGCCCGCAAGATGATGTCCCGCATGGCCCAGGGCGGCGGCATGCCCGGTATGCCGGGGATCCCGGGCATGGGCGGCGGCCCCGGCCGCGCCAAGAAGCAGCCGAAGAAGGCCAAGGGCAAGCAGCGCTCCGGCAACCCGATGAAGCGCAAGCAGCAGGAGCAGGAGGAGGCCGCCCGGCGCGCGGCCGCCGCTCAGGGCGGCGCCTTCGGCGTGCCGGGCCAGCAGGCCCCGCAGGACTTCGAGCTGCCCGACGAGTTCAAGAAGTTCATGGGCTGACCGCTGCGGCCCGCCGGGGCCGGTTGTCGTGACGTCTCGTCGCGGCGACCGGCCCCGCTGCTTTCGGCCAATCGTGTCGCCTAGGGGACGCGCGCTATCAGGTACCGGAAGACGTTGTGCATCCACACCGTCCCGTCCCCGCGCACATACGGGTGCAGCGCTTCTGTCAATTCCTTGTTGACCTGCGTGCGATCCGTCGCCGTGATCGCCGCGTCGAACAGACCGGTCGACAGCAGCCCCTTGAGCGCGCTGTCGGTGTCGGCGTACCCGAAGGGGCAGGCGACCCGCCCGGAGCCGTCCGGCCGCAGACCGGACCGCTGGGCCACCTCCTCCAAATCGTCGCGCAGGGCGGGACGCCAACTGCCCGCGCTGCGCAGCGGGTCCGCCAGCTTGCGGGCCACCCGCAGCACGGACGCCGAGGCGCAGCGCTCCGGCGGACCCCAGCCGGCCAGCACCACGGGCGCTCCGCGCTCGGCGAGCGGTATCGCCTCCCGCAGCAGACCGCCGACCCCCTCCGAGTCGCCCGCCCAGCCGAGGGGCTCGAAGGCGGTCACCAGGGTGAACGCGGGCGTCTCCGCGTCGCCCGCGGCCGCCAGGTCCTCGGGTGAGCCGTCGACGATCCGGACATCCGCACGCGCGCGTGCCCCCCACGCCTCCGGCAGCAGCCGCTGCCGCGCCAGGGCGAGCCGTTCGGGGGACGAGCGCTCGACACCGGTGACGGCCGCGCCTCTGGAAGCGGCCATCAGCAGGGAGAGCCCGCTGCCGCAGCCGAGGGCCAGAAGGCGCGTGCCGGTTCCGACCTCGAGTCGCTCGTAGACGGCCTCGTAGAGCGGCACCAGCATCCGCTCCTGTATCTCGGACCAGTCACGCGCGCGTGCACACAGATCCACACGGGGTGTCGTGCCCGCGTGGGTCCGGTGCTGCCGCACGAGCGTAGGTGTCATGAAAAGCGCCCCAATCCGCCGAGAGTTGCAGCTGTGCCCGTTTTCCTGGCCCCCGTGACGTGCGCTCGCACTCCCCCCGTATGCCAGGTAACTCCGCACTCGACCGCTCGTCCAGTGCTCGTGGGCCCCTGCTTGAGGGTTCGGCGCCCGAGTGGCGAGATTTCACATGCCGGCAACCTGGGCCCGTAGGGTGTCTGCTCTGCGCCGACGGGCCGGTGGCGGGGGGTGCTCGCGCGCCCGGTAACGTCGCTGCCCCCGCGGGCGCTTACCGAGGCAGAGCCGTTCCGGGTCGAGAGCGACCGAAACGCCTCTTGCGCACCTGCGGAGCACAGCCGCACCGACGCGTGGACACGATCTACGTGCCGGTGCGTACGTCACCCTACGTACCGGCTTGGTACGAGCTGTGAGGCTTCTCCGCAGATCAGCGCACCCGCCCTCGTCTCCACGCATCAGCGGCAACTGACGGGTACGTGCAAATTATTTGGGATGCCCCGGAATAGGAACACAGCGGCACCCCCGCTCGTTGTCATTACGTGAGCACGACACAGACACCACCTGTTCTCGCCGCGGAGCTGGCACAGGCGTGGGCCGACATTCAGCGGTACCACCCCGAGCTGCCCGATCTCGCCGCGCCAGAGTCCCTGATCGGAGAGTCGTCGTCCGCGTGCGGGCACGAACTCTCCTTCGAGCGACTGCTCCATGAGGCAGTCCACGGCATCGCCGCCGCGCGCGGCGTGCGCGACACCTCCCGCGCCGGCCGATACCACAACCGCCGATTCCTCGCCATCGCCGAGGAGCTGGGCCTGGACCACCCCGAGGAGCCGCATCCCAGCAGCGGCTTCTCGCTGGTCACGCTCAACCCCGAGGCCAAGCGCCGCTACCGCCCGACCATCGACCGCCTCCAGCGCGCGCTGAAGGCTCACACGGTGGCGACGGCGGCGGACACCCCGAAGAGCTTCCGCGGCCCCGCCGCCCGCCACGGCTCCTCCGGGGGCGGCGTGCGGGTGAAGGCCGTCTGCGACTGCGGCCGCAACGTCCGGGTCGTCCCCTCCGTCCTGGCCCAGGCCCCGATCGTCTGCGGCGGCTGCGGCAAGCCGTTCCGGATCCCGGAGGTCGTCGGGGCGGCATGACCGCGCGCCTCGGAGTGCCGGCAACTCGTGGCTGCCGGGATCCGGGCACCGTGGGCAGGCGAGCCGACCGCCGCCCGCGAGCACGCACGCCGCACTCAGCGGCACGGGTGGACGCGGGCGGCACCCGGCAGCGCCGGGCTGCGCCGACGCCGTGACGGCGGATGCGGGGCCGGGCGCCGCTTCGGCATGCCCGGCGCCGGCGGCCGCCGGTCCGAAGCGAGCCGCGGGGTGTGGCACAATGGCTAGCTGTACTCGACAGCCGCACAGGAACCCTCTCGCCTCCGGCTGACGCGTCCATCGGGCACTCGGGTACCGCAACCCCACGCGGCAATCTCGCCGTGCCCAACCACGTCAATTCCAGGAGAACCCACTCCCGTGGCAGTCAAGATCAAGCTGAAGCGTCTGGGCAAGATCCGTTCGCCTCACTACCGCATCGTCGTCGCCGACTCCCGCACCCGTCGTGACGGCCGTGCGATCGAGGAGATCGGCAAGTACCACCCGACCTACAACCCGTCGGTCATCGAGGTGGACGCCGAGCGTGTGGCGTACTGGCTGGGTGTCGGCGCGCAGCCGACCGAGCCGGTTCTCGCCATCCTGAAGAAGACCGGCGACTGGCAGAAGTTCAAGGGCGAGCCCGCCCCGGCTCCGCTGCTCGTCGCCGAGCCCAAGAAGGCGCGCCCGTCGTTCGAGGCCCTGGGTGGCGACGACGAGGGCAAGGGTGAGGCGATCACCCAGAAGAAGAAGGCGGAGAAGAAGGACGAGGCCGCCGCCGAGTCCGCGTCGGCCGAGGCCTGAGCATGCTCGAGGAGGCTCTCGAGCACCTCGTGAAGGGCATCGTCGACAACCCCGACGATGTGCAGGTCGCTTCCCGCAACCTGCGCCGCGGACGCGTCCTGGAGGTCCGGGTCCACCCCGACGACCTCGGCAAGGTGATCGGCCGCAACGGCCGCACCGCGCGCGCTCTGCGCACCGTCGTGGGCGCCATCGGCGGCCGTGGTGTCCGCGTCGACCTCGTCGACGTCGACCACGTCCGCTGACGCCGAACGCAGCACCGGCTCGGGCCGGGGAGGGCCACTGGGCCGTCCCCGGCCCGTAGTCGTATGACAGGAGATCCTGAGAAGTGCAGCTCGTAGTCGCGCGGATCGGCCGCGCCCACGGCATCAAGGGCGAGGTCACCGTCGAGGTCCGTACCGACGAGCCCGAACTGCGGCTCGCCCCCGGCGCCGTCCTGGCCACCGACCCGGCCTCCACCGGTCCCCTCACCATCGAGACCGGCCGCGTCCACAGCGGCCGGCTCCTGCTGCGGTTCGAGGGAGTGAACGACCGCACCGGCGCCGAGGCCCTGCGCAACACCCTCCTGATCGCCGAGATCGACCCGGACGAGCTGCCCGAGGACGAGGACGAGTACTACGACCACCAGCTCATCGACCTCGACGTGGTCACGGCCGACGGGGTCGAGGTCGGCCGGATCACCGAGATCTCGCACCTGCCCTCCCAGGACCTCTTCATCGTCGAGCGCCCGGACGGCAGCGAGGTGATGATCCCCTTCGTCGAGGAGATCGTCACCGAGATCGACCTGGCCGAGCAGAAGGCCGTCATCGCCCCGCCGCCCGGCCTGATCGACGACAGGGCCGAGGTCGTCTCCTCGCGGGAGGAGTCGTAAGCGATGCGCCTCGACGTCGTCACGATCTTCCCCGAGTACCTCGACCCCCTGAACGTCTCCCTCGTCGGCAAGGCACGCGCGCGTGGTCAGCTCGACGTCCAGGTGCACGACCTGCGCGTGTGGACCCACGACCGCCACAACACCGTCGACGACACCCCCTACGGCGGCGGCCCGGGCATGGTCATGAAGACCGACCCCTGGGGCGACGCCCTGGACGCCGTCCTCGCCGACGGCTACGAGACGGGCTCCCGCGCGCCCGCGCTGATCGTCCCCACCCCCAGCGGCCGCCCCTTCACCCAGGAGCTGGCCGTCGAACTCTCCGAGCGGCCCTGGCTCGTGTTCACGCCGGCCCGCTACGAGGGCATCGACCGGCGGGTGATCGACGAGTACGCGACCCGGATGCCCGTCTACGAGGTGTCCATCGGCGACTACGTCCTCGCCGGCGGCGAGGCGGCCGTCCTGGTGATCACGGAGGCCGTGGCCCGGCTGCTGCCCGGCGTCCTCGGCAACGCCGAGTCGCACCGCGACGACTCCTTCGCACCCGGCGCCATGGCCAACCTCCTGGAGGGCCCCGTCTACACCAAGCCGCCCGAGTGGCGCGGCCGCGGCATCCCGGAGGTGCTGCTCAGCGGCCACCACGGGAAGATCGCCCGCTGGCGCCGCGACGAGGCCCTCAGGCGTACGACGGCCCACCGGCCCGACCTCATCGAGCGCTGCGACCCCAAGGCCTTCGACAAGAAGGACCGCGAGATGCTCTCCATCCTGGGCTGGACGCCCGACCCGGAGGGCGAGCCGTACGGGCGATTTTGGCGCAGGACCGAGGGCGTGGAAGAATAGGCCGCTGTTGTGCGTCGTCCGGCGCGCGCCCCTGCCACAGGGGGACACGACGCCCGCCCCGACACGGACAGCATCCTCCTGTAGCACCTAGCTCCCGTTGATGACCTGTGGCATCAGCGAAGAAAGCAGACGAAATGTCTCACCTGCTCGACACCGTCGACTCCGCGTCGCTGCGCAGCGACATCCCGGCCTTCCGCCCGGGTGACACCGTCAACGTCCACGTCCGCGTCATCGAGGGCAACCGCTCCCGTGTGCAGCAGTTCAAGGGCGTGGTGATCCGCCGCCAGGGCGCCGGTGTCCGCGAGACCTTCACGGTCCGCAAGGTCTCCTTCTCCGTCGGCGTCGAGCGCACCTTCCCGGTGCACACCCCGATCGTGGAGAAGATCGAGCTCGTCACCCGCGGTGACGTGCGTCGCGCCAAGCTGTACTACCTGCGCGAGCTGCGCGGCAAGGCGGCGAAGATCAAGGAGAAGCGCGACAGCTGAGCTCGCGCGGGTGTTCACATCGGGGCCGGATAGCATTCCGCCCCGATGGACACCGAAGCACAGCACACGGAGCGCGACCGCTCCTCCCGCCCTGCACCCAAGGCCGCGGAGGAACGGTCGCGTTTCGCGTTGGTGGCGCGGATCACCCAGTGGCTGCCCGGCGGGCGGATCTCCCTGACCCTGCTGGTCTGCCTGGTGTTCCTGCTGATCCTCAACGCTTTCGTGGTCCAGCCCTTCCAGATTCCCAGCGGATCCATGGAAGACGGATTGAGGATCGGGGACCGCGTTCTCGTAAATAAGTTGGCGTACCGTTTCGGTGCCGAGCCGCGGCGCGGCGATGTTGTGGTGTTCGACGGAAGTGGGTATTTCGGGAACGCCGACTACATCAAGCGCGTCGTGGGAGTAGGGGGAGACCGGGTGGTCTGCTGTGACAAGGAGGGGAGGATCGAGGTGAACGGCCGGTCGGTCGACGAGTCCGCGTTCCTGTACCCCGGGGACAGCCCCTCGACGGTTCCCTTCCACGTCGTCGTGCCCGACGGCACCCTCTTCGTCCTCGGCGACCACCGCAGCGACTCCCGCGACTCCCGCGACCACCTGGGCTCGCCCGGCGGCGGCATGATCCCGGTCTCCGACGTCATCGGACGGGCCGACTGGATCGTCTGGCCCACCGCCTACTGGAGCCGCCTGCAGCGGCCGGGCGCCTACGCGCGCGTGCCCGCCGCGTCCCCGACGGCCGGCGGTGGCCATGGGTAACCGCGGCAAACCGCGCCGTCCCGAGCCGGGCGGCGGCGGCCACGGCACCTTCGGCACCGAGAACCTGCTGCCCACCGGCTCCCGCCGCACCTCCGGCCCGGCGTCGGGCTCCGCGCCCAGCGGCGGCCGCACCCGCGCCGAGCGGCGCAAGCTGCAGCGCAAGGTCAAACGCAAGCGCCGGCGCAGCGCGGTCAAGGAGATACCCCTCCTCGTCGGCGTGGCCGTCCTGATAGCGCTCGTCCTCAAGACGTTCCTGGTGCAGGCGTTCGTCATCCCCTCCGGGTCCATGGAGCAGACGATCCGCATCGGCGACCGCGTCCTGGTGGACAAGTTCACGCCGTGGTTCGGCTCCAAGCCCGAGCGCGGCGACGTCGTCGTCTTCAAGGACCCCGGCGGCTGGCTCGCGGGCGAACAGACCACCACGACGAAGGACGACCCCGTCGTCGTCAAGCAGATCAAGGAAGGGCTCACCTTCATCGGCCTGCTGCCGTCGGCCAACGACAAGGACCTGATCAAGCGGGTCATCGGGGTCGGCGGCGACCACGTCAAGTGCTGCGACGCGCAAGGCCGGGTGACCGTCAACGGCGTGCCGTTGACCGAGGGCGACTACCTGTATCCCGGGAACGCGCCGTCGACCCAGCAGTTCGACATCACCGTCCCCCAGGGGCGGCTGTGGGTGATGGGCGACCACCGCGGCAACTCCGCGGACTCCCGCGCCCACATGAACACCGCCTACGGCGGCACCGTGTCCGTCGACTCCGTGGTGGGCCGGGCCAAGGTCATCGCCTGGCCCCTCGGCCACTGGACCTCGCTCGACGAACCTAAAACTTTCGCTTCCGTTTCCAACTCCGTGTCGGGGACGACCGCGGCGCCCGGGCTGTCGCATAGGGTTGCCCCAGACGATCTGAAGACAGCGATCCAGCTCCCGAGCCCTGCGGAACTCCCGCTCGTTATGGGAGTGGTGGGCCTGCGCCGCGCATGGGGCAGGCGGCGGCACAGAGTGAGGAGTTGGCGTGGGGGATGTGGCGGTTGGCGCACGGTCCGGACACGACGGCGAGGAGCATCGCGGACGCCCCGCGGAAGCCGTCCCGGCCGCGGACAGCGCCGTGACCTCCGGGAGTGACTCCGGTACCGGCGAGGACGGCACCATGCCCGGCGAGCAGACCAGGACCGACGGCGAGGGACCGGGCGACTCGGCGCCCGCGCCGAAGAAGCAGCGCTCCTTCTGGAAGGAGCTGCCCATCCTGATCGGCATCGCCCTCGTCCTGGCGCTGCTGATCAAGACCTTCCTGGTGCAGGCGTTCTCGATCCCCTCGGACTCGATGCAGAACACCCTCCAGCAGGGCGACCGCGTCCTGGTCGACAAGCTCACGCCCTGGTTCGGCTCCAAGCCCCAGCGCGGCGAGGTCGTCGTCTTCCACGACCCGGACAACTGGCTGGCCGGCGAGCCGACGCCCAACCCGAACCCGGTGCAGAAGGTCCTCAGCTGGATCGGCCTGATGCCGTCCGCCGAGGAGAAGGACCTCATCAAGCGCGTCATCGGCGTCGGCGGCGACACGGTCTCCTGCAAGGGCACCGGCCCGCTGAAGGTCAACGGCAAGGCGCTGAACGACAAGTCCTTCGTCTACGCCGGCAACACCCCGTGCAGCGTCGACGACCAGGGCGGCCAGTTCTCGGTGAAGGTCCCCAAGGGCTACATCTGGGTCATGGGCGACCACCGCCAGAACTCGCGCGACTCGCGCTACAACCAGAACGACAAGCACCACGGCATGGTCCCGGTGAAGGACGTCGTGGGCCGCGCCATCGTCATCGCCTGGCCGATCAACCGCTGGGACACCCTGCCGATCCCGGACACCTTCGACCAGACCGGCATCAACGACAAGTCCTCGGCCTCCGCCGCCCTCACGGTCGCACCGAACGCCGTCGCCCTCGTCGGCGTCCTGCCACTCGCCCTGTGGCGCCGCAGGAAGACCTCGGTGGCCGAAACCCGCTGAACCCCTCCGCGGACCCGCGCCGCGGCGGCTTGGTGAAGCCCTGGTGCAGTTGTGACCAGGGTGCGCCCCGGAGGGGCTGACCGGGTCAGGTACCGCCGGGTAGGGTGCGGGTCCATGGGTGGCGAGAGCACGACACGTACGGCACCGCGCAGCGGTGGCAAGAGCACGGGCCCGGTGGGCAGCAAGGCCGGACAGCGACTGTCCGGACTGGCCGTCGCACTGGGCATCGTGCTGTTCCTCGGCGGATTCGGCTGGGGAGCGGTGGTGTACCGGCCGTACACGGTGCCGACCACCTCGATGACTCCGACCATCGACGCCGGTGACCGGGTGCTGGCCGAGCGTGTCGACGGCAGCGAGGTACGCCGGGGCGACGTCGTCGTCTTCAACGACAAGACCTGGGTGACCAACGCCTCCGTCGTCAAGCGTGTGGTGGCCGTCGGCGGTGACACCGTCTCCTGCTGCACCGACGGCAAGCTGACCGTCAACGGCAAGCAGATCGACGAGGGCTACCTCAAGGGCGCCGCCGCCGAGGACAAGAAGATCCCGACCGTGAAGGTCCCCCAGGGCCGCCTGTTCCTGCTCGGCGACGAGCGCTCCGGCTCCCTGGACTCCTCCGCCCACCTCAGCGACGCCGCCCAGGGCACCGTGGCGCGCTCCGCCGTGACCGCCCGCGTGGACGCCGTCGTCTGGCCTGCGAAGGGCATGCTGGGGCGCCCGACCGGCTTCGAGGCGCTCGGCGCGCTGTCCACGCCGGGACCGCTGAAGCTCATCGTCACCCTCATCGTCGTGGGCGGCGTGCTGGTTCTCGGCGGAGGGGCCTACGGCCCGATCGCCAAGCGGCTGGGCAACCGCCGCGCCCGTACCCGGACGGAGCCCGTGGGTGCCCGCTGAGGTGACCCACGATGTCTCCCCGCAGGGGCTGCGCAAGGTGGCCCGGGTCGTCCTGCTCGACCCCGACGACCGCATCCTCCTCCTGCACGGTCACGAACCGGACGATCCGGCCGACGACTGGTGGTTCACGCCCGGCGGCGGACTGGAGGGCGCGGAGACTCGTGAAGAGGCCGCCCTGCGGGAACTCGCCGAGGAGACCGGGATCACCGAGGTCGAGCTCGGGCCGGTGCTGTGGCGGCGGAGGTGCTCGTTCCCGTTCGCCGGCCGCCGCTGGGACCAGGACGAGTGGTACTACCTGGCCCGTACGGCGCAGACGGCGACGCGGGCGACGGCCCTGACGGAGCTGGAGCGGCGCAGCGTGGCCGGTGCCCGGTGGTGGACGTGTGCGGAACTGACCCGGGCACATGAGACGGTGTATCCGACCAGACTCGCCGAGCTGCTGAGCCGACTGCTCGACGAAGGTCCCCCGGCCAGACCCGTGACCCTCGAACCGGAAGTCGTCCACTGACCCGGAAATCGACTGGGGGCGCGCGGGACTGGCGCACAATGGGGGGATCGCACGGCTGAAGGGGAACATGCCATGAGCGCCGAGGACCTCGAGAAGTACGAGACCGAGATGGAGCTGAAGCTCTACCGGGAGTACCGCGATGTCGTCGGTCTGTTCAAATACGTGATCGAGACCGAGCGGCGCTTCTACCTGACCAACGACTACGAGATGCAGGTGCACTCGGTCCAGGGCGAGGTGTTCTTCGAGGTGTCGATGGCGGACGCCTGGGTGTGGGACATGTACCGGCCGGCGCGCTTCGTGAAGCAGGTCCGGGTACTGACGTTCAAGGACGTGAACATCGAGGAGCTCAACAAGAGCGACCTCGAGCTGCCGAGCAGCTGAGCCGTTTTCCTGTTCACCGGTGCGTCTGTTTATTGGTGTGCGTGTGTACCGGTGTGCGTGTGTGCCGGTGTGCCTTTTCACCCGTGTGAGTGGCGGAGTTTTCCACAACCGGTGAGTAGTCCACCAAGATCCACTTGACCCGGGTGGATGCGTGACGGTTGGCACCGGAGGTGGTGCCGACATGAACGCACGGAGCGCACTCGGCAAGTACGGAGAAGACCTCGCCGCCCGCCGGCTGACCGAGGCCGGGATGACGGTGCTGGAGCGCAACTGGCGCTGCGGCAGGTCCGGAGAGATCGACATCGTGGCGCGGGACGGCGAGGTGCTGGTCGTCTGCGAGGTGAAGACGCGGCGGGCGGGTTCCTTCCAGCACCCCATGGCCGCGGTCCCGCCCGAGAAGGCCCGGCGACTGCGGAGTCTCGCCGAGCACTGGATCCACGCACACGGTGGCGCGCCGCCGGGAGGGGTCCGCATCGACCTCGTCGGCGTCGTCCTGCCGAGGCGCGGGGCCGCCCGCCTCGAGCATGCGCGGGGGGTGGCCTGAGATGGGCTTCGCGCGTACGTGTTCGGTGGCACTGGTGGGCGTCGAGGGCGTCGTCGTCGAGGTCCAGGCCGACCTGGAACCGGGAGTGGCCGCGTTCACCCTGGTGGGACTGCCCGACAAGAGCCTGACGGAGAGCAGGGACCGGGTCCGGGCCGCGGTCGTCAACTCCGGCGGCGAATGGCCGCAGAAGAAACTCACGGTCGGACTCAGCCCCGCCTCGGTGCCGAAGGGCGGCAGCGGGTTCGACCTCGCCGTCGCCTGTGCCGTGCTCGGTGCCTCCGAACGCATCGATCCGCGCGTCCTCGCGGACATCGTCATGATCGGGGAGCTGGGGCTGGACGGCCGGGTGCGTCCGGTGCGGGGCATCCTGCCGGCGGTGCTCGCCGCCGCGGACGCCGGATACGAGCAGGTGGTCGTGCCCGAGTGCGCTGCCGCCGAGGCCTCGCTGGTACCCGGCGTCTCCGTCCTCGGGGTGCGCAGCCTGCGCCAGCTGATCGCCGTCCTGGCGGACGAGCCGGTGCCCGAGGAGGAGCCGGACGAGGTGGGCCGCCCGGACCCCCTCCTGGCCGGTCTGCGGGTGCCGGGCACCGGCGCGGCCACGGGCATGCACAGCTTCGGCGCCGCCCAGCACGAGCAGGGCCACGACCTCGCGGACGTCGTCGGCCAGATCTCGGCGCGCACGGCGGTGGAGGTCGCGGCGGCGGGCGGCCACCATCTGTTCCTGGAAGGCCCGCCGGGTGCCGGCAAGACGATGCTCGCGGAACGGCTGCCGGCCATCCTGCCCCGGCTCACCCGCGAGGAGTCCCTGGAGGTCACGGCCGTCCACTCGGTGGCGGGCCTGCTGCCACCGGGCAAACCGCTGATCGACATCGCCCCCTACTGCGCCCCGCACCACTCGGCGACCATGCAGGCCCTGGTGGGCGGCGGTCAGGGGATCGCGCGGCCCGGGGCCGTGTCCCTGTCGCACCGCGGTGTCCTCTTTTTGGACGAGACCCCCGAGTTCAGCAGCCGGGCCCTCGACGCGTTGCGGCAGCCCCTGGAAGCCGGCCATGTGGTGATCGCCCGCAGTGCCGGGGTGGTGCGGTTCCCGGCGAAGTTCCTGATGGTGCTCGCCGCCAACCCCTGCCCCTGCGGCCGCTTCTCGCAGACCGACGACTTCTGCGAGTGCCCGCCCTCGGCCGTCCGCCGCTACCAGGCACGACTGTCCGGACCGCTGCTCGACCGCGTCGACCTTCGGGTCGAGGTGGACCGGGTCACACGCGCCGAGCTGACCCTGCGGGGTGCCCGCGGCGAGTCGACGGCGACGGTCGCCGACCGGGTGCGGTCGGCCCGGCAACGGGCGTCGGCACGGCTCGCCGGCACACCGTGGCGGACCAACAGCGAGATCCCCGGCCGTGAACTGCGCAGCCGCTGGCACGCGGCGAGCGGCGCGATGGACGAAGCCGAGCGCAACCTGGAACGGGGCGTGCTGACCGCCCGCGGACTCGACCGCGTCCTGCGCGTCGCCTGGACGGTCGCCGATCTCGTCGGCCACGACAGGCCCGACGCGACGGACGTCGCCCTCGCGCTGCAACTGCGTACGGGAGTGCCGAGGGGCGCACCCATGGCGATCGGGGCGATGACGTGAGCGCCGCCGAGGACCTGGACGACGAACTGCTCGCGCGGGTGCTTCTCAGCCGGGTTCTCGAACCCGGGGACCCGGTCGGGGGCCGGTGGGTCCGGGAGTGGGGGGCCGTGAGGGTGGCGCGGGTACTGCGGGTCGGGGGGCCGCAGCCGGCCGGGGTCAGCGACAGGCGGTGGGCGGGGATGCTGGGGCGGGCCCGGGAGGCCGACGCCGGCCGCGATCTGCGGGCCGCGCGGGACGCCGGTGTGCGGTTCGTGGTGCCGGGCGGCCCGGAGTGGCCCGGCCAGCTCGACGACCTGGGGGACACCCGCCCGCTGGGGCTGTGGGTGCGCGGCCGGCCCAGCCTGCGGATGTGGGCGCTGAGATCCGTCGCCGTCGTCGGCGCCCGCGCCTGCACCGAGTACGGCGCCCACATGGCGGCCACGCTCGGCGCCGGCCTCGCCGAACACGGCTGGGTGGTCGTCTCCGGCGGCGCCTACGGAGTCGACGGCGCCGCGCACCGGGGCGCGCTCGGCGCGGGCGGCGCCACCGTCGCCGTACTGGCCTGCGGGGTCGACCGGCCCTACCCCCGCGGACACACCGAGCTGATCAACCGGATCGCGGAGCAGGGCCTCGTCGTCGGGGAGCTGCCGCCCGGCGAGCACCCGACGGCCGGCCGGTTCGTCGTCCGCAATCGCGTCATCGCCGCCCTGACCAGGGGAACCGTCGTCGTCGAGGCCGCCCACCGCAGCGGCTCGCTGGTGACGGCCAGGGCGGCGCAGCGGCTCGGCCGGCACACGATGGGCGTGCCCGGTCCCGCCACCAGCAGCCTGTCGGCCGGAGTGCACGAACTGCTGCGGGGCGACGCCGTGCTCGTCACCGATCCCGCGGAAGTCGTCGAACTGGTCGGCGACATGGGCCAGCTGGCACCGGAGCGACGCGGACCCGTGTTGCCCAGGGACCTGCTGGAGGCCGCCGCCCGGCGGGTGCTCGCCGCGCTGCCCGGTCGTGGCACGGCGTCGGCCGCCGCCGTCGCGCGGGGCGCGCAGACCTCGCCGGAGGACGCGGTCGCGCGCCTGTACGAACTTCGATCACTTGGTTACGTCGAACGACACGGCGACGGCTGGAAGTTGACGCGCCAGGCCGTGATGTCCGGACGGGAGGGGGCGATGGAGGTCGACGGAGCGTGTTCGGCCGTCCGGGGGAACGCCTGACACCTGGGCAAACGCCTCCGCGGGACGGTGCCGGTCGGTCACGCTGGGCGATCGCCGTGCGTGGGTGGGGCGCCCGTCGGAACGTATCTGCGTACCCGTTCCCCGCTCTTCCTCGCTCACCGCGACGCTCCAGTCACGCTACGCTCACGGGGATTCCGACGCACTTCACGTAGAACGCGTACTTCACGGCAGAACGGCACAAGGCGACGAATGCCCCAGCACACCTCCGGGTCCGACCGGGCGGCGATCCCCCCAGCCGCCCGTGACGGTGGCAGCGTGCGGCCGCCCGCTCCCTCGACGCTCGACGAGCTGTGGCGGTCGTACAAGGCGACGGGCGACGAGCGGCTGCGGGAGCAGCTGATCCTGCACTACTCGCCGCTGGTCAAATACGTGGCGGGGCGGGTGAGCGTCGGTCTGCCGCCCAATGTGGAGCAGGCCGACTTCGTCTCGTCGGGCGTCTTCGGGCTGATCGACGCGATCGAGAAGTTCGACGTCGACCGGGAGATCAAGTTCGAGACGTACGCGATCACCCGGATCCGGGGCGCGATGATCGACGAGCTGCGGGCGCTGGACTGGATCCCGCGCTCGGTGCGGCAGAAGGCGCGCAACGTGGAGCGGGCGTACGCGACGTTGGAGGCGCGGCTCAGACGGACGCCGTCGGAGGGGGAGGTGGCCGCCGAGATGGGCATCGCGGTGGACGACCTCCACGCGGTGTTCAGCCAGTTGTCGCTGGCCAACGTGGTGGCGCTGGAGGAGCTGCTGCACGTGGGCGGTGAGGGCGGCGACCGGCTGAGTCTGATGGACACCCTGGAGGACACCGCCGCGGACAACCCCGTGGAGGTGGCCGAGGACCGGGAGCTGCGGCGGTTCCTGGCGCGGGCCATCAACACCCTGCCCGAACGGGAGAAGACCGTCGTCACGCTGTACTACTACGAGGGCCTCACGCTCGCCGAGATCGGCCACGTGCTCGGTGTGACCGAGAGCCGGGTGAGCCAGATCCACACCAAGTCGGTGCTGCAGCTGCGGGCGAAGCTGGCCGGCTTCGGGCGGTGACGGCCCGCCGGAGGGCGTGACTCCCTCCCGTCAGGGGTGGCGCGTCCGTAAAGTGGTTGACGTGCCAAGGATTCGAGCGGCCTCCGTGGCCGAACACCGGTCGATGCAGCGAGCCGCCCTGCTGGACGCGGCTCGGTCCCTGCTGTCCGAGGGCGGGACGGAGGCGCTGACGTTCCCGGCCCTCGCCGAGCGGACGGGGCTGGCGCGGTCGTCCGTGTACGAGTACTTCCGGTCGCGGGCCGCGGTGGTCGAGGAGCTGTGCCAGGTCGACTTCCCCGTGTGGGCGGCCGAGGTCGCGGCGGCCATGGAGCGGGAGGACGCGGCCGAGGACCGGATCGCGGCGTACGTACGGCGGCAGCTGGAGCTGGTGGGGGACCGGCGGCACCGGGCCGTGGTCGCGATCTCCGCGAGCGAGCTGGACGCCGGGGCGCGGGAGCGGATCCGGGCCGCGCACGGCGGGCTCGTGACGATGATCGTCGAGGCGCTGGCGGAGCTGGGGCACGCGGAGCCCCGGCTGGCCGCGATGCTGGTGCAGGGCGTGGTCGACGCGGCCGTGCGGCGCATCGAGCTGGGCGCCGAGGAGCCCGCGGTGGTCGCGGACGCGGCGGTGGGCATGGCGCTACGGGGCGTTCGCGGCTGAGACCGGCCGGGGCAGCGGCACTCCGAGCACGGGCAGCAGTCTCGACGGCCCTCCGCGCAGCAGCCACGGCGGGAGCAGCGACAGGGGATCCAGATAGGTCCGCCCCCTGAGCAGACCCCAGTGCACGCACGTCACCGCGCAGTGCGCACCCGCCGGCTCCACCACGCCCACCACCTCGCCCGCCGCCACCTCGGCGCCCTTGCGCACGGACGGCCGTACCGGCTCGTACGTCGTGCGCAGGTCCGTTCCGCCCAGCTCCACCGAGACCACGCCCCGGCCCGCCACCCGGCCCGCGAAGGAGACCCGGCCGGCCGCCACCGCGCGCACCGGTGTCCCGGCCGGCGCCGCCAGGTCCACGCCGCGGTGACCGGGGCCGTAGACCGTCGCCGGGGGCTCCCAGCCCCGTAGGACCACGGGACGGGTGCCCACCGGCCAGGCGCGGCCGATCGCGGCGGTGCCGGGGGAGGGGGCCGCCGGGGAGGGCGGGGGCTCCGCCCACGCCCACGGGGTCACGGCCGCCCACGCCAGCACCGGCAGCGCCGCCGCCGTCAGGCGTCCGTATCGCTTCGCTCGCATGCGGAAACCGTCCCGCATCCCCGTCGATCATGGCCGGGATCTGTGGACAACTCCCGGGTTGTGGACAGCGGCGTCACCCGGTGCCCCGCCGGTCCCGTACACTTCTTCTGGCGATCCGGGTCACCGGGTCGACTTCGCACGCCCCGACATCAGGTGGTCACCCGCCGGTGTCAGCGCCTCTCGGTCCTTCGCGGCAAGGCGCACGCGGGCGTCAGGCGCGGGAGCCGTCCGGTACCCGCGGCACAACCGAGAAAACCAAGGAGAAACGGCCATGGCCGTCGTCACGATGCGGGAGCTGCTGGAGAGCGGCGTCCACTTCGGTCACCAGACCCGTCGCTGGAACCCGAAGATGAAGCGCTTCATCTTCACCGAGCGCAACGGCATCTACATCATCGACCTGCTCCAGTCGCTGTCGTACATCGACCGCGCCTACGAGTTCGTCAAGGAGACCGTCGCCCACGGCGGCACGGTCATGTTCGTCGGCACGAAGAAGCAGGCGCAGGAGGCCATCGCCGAGCAGGCCACCCGCGTCGGCATGCCCTACGTCAACCAGCGCTGGCTGGGCGGCATGCTCACCAACTTCTCCACCGTCTACAAGCGTCTGCAGCGCCTCAAGGAGCTTGAGCAGATCGACTTCGAGGACGTCGCGGCCTCGGGTCTGACCAAGAAGGAGCTTCTCGTGCTCTCGCGCGAGAAGGCCAAGCTGGAGAAGACCCTCGGCGGTATCCGCGAGATGCAGAAGGTGCCCAGCGCCGTCTGGATCGTGGACACCAAGAAGGAGCACATCGCGGTCGGCGAGGCCCGCAAGCTCAACATCCCGGTCGTCGCGATCCTCGACACCAACTGCGACCCCGACGAGGTCGACTACAAGATCCCGGGCAACGACGACGCGATCCGCTCCGTCACCCTGCTCACCCGCGTGATCGCCGACGCCGTCGCCGAGGGCCTCATCTCCCGCAGCGGTGTGGCCACCGAGGGCAAGGAGAAGGCCGCGGGCGAGCCGCTCGCCGAGTGGGAGCGCGACCTGCTCGAGGGTGAGAAGAAGGCCGACGAGGCCGCCCCCGCCGCCGAGGCCGAGAAGCCGGCCGAGGCCGCCGAGGCTCCCGCCGAGGCCGCTGAGGCCCCTGCCGAGGCCCCCGCGGCCGAGGCTCCGGCCGCCGAGGCCGCCCCGGCCGCGGACGCCGAGCAGGCCTGACCCGTCAGCGTCAGTGGTGACGGCGGGGGCGGCGACATCAAGTCCGCCCCCGCCGTTCACCCGTAGGTCGGCGGTGAGTCAGCGGCCCCCGACCACATGGGGGCCACAGACCCCGTAGATCTTCGATCTTCCAGACTTCGAGAAAGATTCACAGACTCATGGCGAACTACACCGCCGCCGACGTCAAGAAGCTTCGTGAGCTCACCGGCGCCGGCATGATGGACTGCAAGAAGGCGCTGGACGAGGCCGAGGGCAACGTCGACAAGGCCGTCGAGGCGCTCCGCATCAAGGGCCAGAAGGGCGTCGCCAAGCGCGAGGGCCGCTCCGCCGAGAACGGCGCCGTGGTCTCCATCATCGCCGACGACAACTCCTCCGGCGTCCTGGTCGAGCTGAAGTGCGAGACGGACTTCGTCGCCAAGGGCGAGAAGTTCCAGGCCGTCGCCACCGCGATCGCCGAGCACGTCGCGAAGACCTCCCCGGCCGACCTCGACGCCCTGCTCGCCTCCGAGATCGAGGCCGGCAAGACCGTCCAGGCGTTCGTGGACGAGGCCAACGCCAACCTGGGCGAGAAGATCGTCCTGGACCGCTTCGCGCAGTACTCCGACGGCTACGTCCTCGCGTACATGCACCGCACGATGCCCGACCTGCCCCCGCAGATCGGTGTCCTCGTCGAGCTGGACAAGCCGAACGCCGAGGTCGCCAAGGGCATCGCCCAGCACATCGCCGCCTTCGCGCCGAAGTACCTCTCCAAGGAGGACGTGCCGGCCGAGGTCGTCGAGTCCGAGCGTCGCATCGCCGAGGAGACCACCCGCGCCGAGGGCAAGCCCGAGGCCGCCCTGCCGAAGATCGTCGAGGGTCGCCTCAACGGCTTCTTCAAGGACGCCACGCTGCTCGGCCAGCCGTACGCGCTCGACAACAAGAAGTCCGTCCAGAAGGTCCTGGACGAGGCCGGTGTCACCCTGAAGCGCTTCGCGCGCATCAAGGTCGGCATCTGAGTCCGTACCGCGATCGGCGCGCGACCCCGATAGGGTCGTACGCGGTTGTCAGCGGGTGACGGACGACAGCGGATCTGACGAGGAGGCCATTGCCGAGCATGGGAGCGAAACGCCACCCCAGCGGCAATGGCCTTCTTCGTATGTGCAACACGTGAAAGAGGCGGGATCTCCATGACCACCAAGCCCCAGAAGAGCGACGACGGCAAAGTACGCGGCCGGTTTCTGCTGAAGCTGTCCGGTGAGGCCTTCTCCGGTGGTGGGGGCCTGGGGGTCGACCCCGACGTGGTGCACAAGATCGCCCGCGAGATCGCGGCCGTCGTCCGCGACGGCGCGGAGATCGCGGTCGTCATCGGCGGCGGCAACTTCTTCCGCGGCGCCGAGCTCCAGCAGCGCGGCATGGACCGGGCCCGCTCGGACTACATGGGCATGCTCGGCACCGTGATGAACTGCCTCGCCCTCCAGGACTTCCTGGAGAAGGAGGGCATCCAGTCCCGGGTGCAGACCGCGATCACCATGGGGCAGGTCGCCGAGCCGTACATCCCGCTGCGCGCCATCCGGCACCTGGAGAAGGGCCGCGTGGTCATCTTCGGCGCCGGTATGGGCATGCCCTACTTCTCCACCGACACCACCGCCGCCCAGCGCGCCCTGGAGATCGACGCCGAGGCGCTGCTGATGGGCAAGAACGGCGTCGACGGGGTCTACGACTCCGACCCCAAGCGCAACCCGGACGCCGTCAAGTTCGACTCCCTCGGCTACGGCGAGGTCATCACCCGCGACCTGAAGGTCGCCGACGCCACCGCCATCACGCTGTGCCGCGACAACAAGCTCCCGATCCTCGTCTTCGAGCTTCTGGCCGAGGGCAATATCGCCCGCGCCGTCAAGGGTGAGAAGATCGGCACGCTGGTGGGTGACCAGGACAGCCGGGACTGACAGGCAACACCTACGGAGCCTGACCGGGGGATGGACAATGTCCCGCAGGTCGGGAACCGTGCAGGAAGAAGACGCGACGCAGCCGGCCGCCGCCCCACCTAGGAACCGCAGCCGGGCCTCACTCAAGACACGCAGGAGCAAGTGGTGATCGAAGAGACCCTCCTCGAGGCCGAGGAGAAGATGGAGAAGGCCGTCGTGGTCGCCAAGGAGGACTTCGCCGCGATCCGCACCGGCCGTGCGCACCCGGCGATGTTCAACAAGATCGTGGCCGACTACTACGGCGCGCCGACGCCGATCAACCAGCTGGCTTCGTTCTCCGTGCCGGAGCCGCGCATGGCGGTCGTGACCCCGTTCGACAAGACGGCCCTGCGCAACATCGAGCAGGCCATCCGCGACTCCGACCTGGGCGTCAACCCGAGCAACGACGGCAACATCATCCGGGTGGTCTTCCCCGAGCTCACCGAGGAGCGCCGCCGCGACTACATCAAGGTCGCCAAGGGCAAGGCCGAGGACGCGCGCGTGTCCATCCGTTCCGTGCGCCGCAAGGCCAAGGACGCCATCGACAAGCTGATCAAGGACGGCGAGGTCGGCGAGGACGAGGGCCGCCGCGCCGAGAAGGAGCTCGACGACTCCACCCACAAGTACGTGGCACAGGTCGACGAGCTCCTGAAGCACAAGGAAGCGGAGCTGCTCGAGGTCTGATGAACGACTCTTCCTGGGGAGCGCCGCCACACACCGGGTCGCAGGCCGGCTACTGGGGGCCCCATGACCAGGGGCCTGTCCAGGGGGCTGCCCCGGCGGGTCCCGCGTACGATGCGCCCAAGGCGCAGCAGACTCGCCCCATGCCCATCGTGCCCGACGGACCCGTACCTCGGTACGGCGACGACCAGGATGACGACCGGGGGGCCGCTCGGCTGAGCGGCCCCTTGTTCCGCGACGAATCGCCGCAGGCGCAGACCTACGACATGCCGCAGGCACCGCCCCACCCGGCGGCGCAGCAGAATCCGGAGCCCATGCCCGACGCCCCTCAGCCGGCGCCGCCGCCGCAGAAGAAGAGCGCGGGGCGCGACCTGGGCGCGGCCATAGGGGTCGGCGTCGGGCTCGGCGTGGTGATCATCGCGTCGCTGTTCGTCGTCAAGGCCGTCTTCGTCGGCGTCGTCGCGGTCGCGGTCGTCGTGGGCCTGTGGGAGCTGACCAGCCGGCTGCAGGAGCGCAAGGGCATCAAGGCGCCCCTCGTCCCGCTGGCGCTCGGCGGCGCGGCGATGGTTGTCGCCGGGTACGTCCGCGGCGCCGAGGGCGCATGGGTGGCGATGGCGCTGACGGCCCTCGCGGTCCTCGTCTGGCGCATGACGGAGCCGCCGGAGGGCTACCTCAAGGACGTCACGGCGGGCGTCTTCGCGGCCTTCTACGTCCCGTTCCTCGCGACCTTCGTCGCCATGATGCTGACGGCCGACGACGGCCCGTGGCGGGTGCTGACCTTCCTGCTCCTGACGGTCGTCAGCGACACGGGCGCGTACGCCGTCGGCTGGCGCTTCGGCCGGCACAAACTGGCGCCGCGCATCAGCCCGGGCAAGACCCGCGAGGGCCTGCTCGGCGCGGTGTCGTTCGCGATGGTGGCGGGCGCGCTGTGCATGCAGTTCCTGATCGACGACGGCGCCTGGTGGCAGGGCCTCGTCCTCGGCCTCGCGGTCGCGGCCAGCGCCACGCTGGGCGACCTCGGCGAGTCGATGATCAAGCGGGACCTGGGCATCAAGGACATGGGCACGCTCCTGCCGGGGCACGGCGGCATCATGGACCGCCTGGACTCGCTGCTGCCGACGGCTCCGGTGGTGTGGCTGCTGCTGGTGCTGTTCGTCGGATCGGGCTGACAGGTCTGCGAAGTCCCGCTCGCACGATGGCGCTGCCGTCGGGCGAGTGGGACGATCCCGGTGTAAGCCCTCAAAGGGAATGTCCCTGAAGAGGAGGCGCCATGTCCGCCATCCATGAAGAGTTCGACGTGGACCGCCGTCCCGAGGATGTCTGGGCGTACGTCACCGACCCAGCCCACCTGCCGGAATGGCAGCTGAGCGCGATCTCCGCCGAACAGCTCGACGACAGCCCGTTCGGCCTGGGCTCCCGCGTCCGCGTCACCCGGCACATGGGTCGGCGCGAGATGCCGATGACCATGGAGTGCACCGAGTACGACCCGCAGCACTCCTGGTCCGTGCACGGAATCGACGGCCCGGTCAGGGGCATCTTCCACGCCGAGCTCACCCCCATCGACGACGGCCGACGCACCCACGTCACGATGGACCTCGACTTCGAGGGCCACGGCATCGGCAAGCTCCTGCTGCCCCTCGTCGTCCGCCCCCAGGCCCGCAAGGAGATGCCGCGCAACGAGCGCCTGCTGAAGAACAAACTGGAACAGACGGCGGCCTAGCGCGCCCGCCACTCCACCCTCCCTGGGCTCCGGTCGCGGGGCAGACCGGTACACCGGATTGATCTGCGACACTGGTTGAGCTATGCCTAAGCCCGGAGAACTCACTTTCGTCGCCCCCCGTGGAGCCAAGAAGCCGCCGCGGCATCTTGCCGATCTCTCGCCCGCCGAGCGCAAGGACGCGGTGGCCGCGATCGGGGAGAAGCCGTTTCGTGCCAAGCAGCTCTCGCAGCACTACTTCGCGCGGTACGCGCACGACCCGGCGGAGTGGACGGACATCCCGGCCGGCTCGCGCGGGAAGCTGCAGGAGGCGCTGCTGCCCGAGCTGATGACCGTCGTACGGCATCTGTCGACCGACCAGGGCACCACCCGCAAGACGCTGTGGCGGCTGTTCGACGGCACGCTCGTCGAGTCCGTGCTGATGCGGTACCCGGACCGGGTGACCATGTGCATCAGCTCGCAGGCCGGCTGCGGGATGAACTGCCCGTTCTGCGCCACCGGGCAGGCGGGGCTGGACCGGAACCTGTCCACCGCCGAGATCGTCCACCAGATCGTGGACGGGATGCGGGCGCTGCGGGACGGGGAGGTCCCGGGTGGACCCGCCCGGCTGTCCAACATCGTCTTCATGGGGATGGGGGAGCCGCTCGCCAACTACAAGCGGGTCGTCGGGGCCGTCCGCGCGCTGACCGACCCCGCCCCGGACGGGCTCGGGCTCTCCCAGCGCGGGATCACCGTCTCGACCGTGGGGCTCGTGCCCGCCATCCACCGGTTCGCCGACGAGGGCTTCAAGTGCCGGCTGGCGATCTCCCTGCACGCCCCCGACGACGAGCTGCGCGACACCCTCGTGCCCGTGAACACGCGGTGGAAGGTGCGCGAGGTGCTCGACGCCGGGTTCGAGTACGTCGAGAAGAGCGGACGGCGCCTGAGCATCGAGTACGCGCTCATCCGCGACATCAACGACCAGGCCTGGCGGGGCGACCGGCTCGGACGCCTGCTGCGCGGCAAGCCCGTGCACGTCAACCTCATCCCGCTCAACCCGACGCCCGGCTCGAAGTGGACCGCCTCCCGGCCCGAGGACGAGAAGGCGTTCGTCGAGGCCATCGCGGCCCATGGTGTACCGGTGACCGTCCGGGACACCCGGGGGCAGGAGATCGACGGTGCCTGTGGTCAGCTCGCGGCCACCGAGCGGTAGCCTGAGCCCGTACACACATATTCATATTCCGACAGGGGAGCGCCACAGCGCTGAGAGTGCGGCAACCGGGCCGCAGACCCTCTGAACCTTGCCCAGGTCATTCTGGGTAGGAAGTTCGGTCATCACTCAAGCTGTTGCGCCCTGCCCGGATCCGTCCGGGCAGGGCCGCGTCTCTTCCTGGTCACCCAGGAGGAACTCAGTGCACACCAAGACGTTCGTCGCCGCGGCCGTCGGCCTCGGCCTGATCACGTTGTCCGCGTGCGGATCGTCGTCCGGCGCCCAGGCGTCCGGCGACTCCAAGACCGTCACCCTCGTCAGCCACGACTCGTGGGCGGTCTCCAAGAGCGTCCTCGCCGACTTCGAGAGGCAGTCCGGCTACAAGGTCAGGGTCCTCAAGAGCGGCGACGCCGGCCAGGCCGTCAACAAGGCCCTCCTCACCAAGGACAACCCGCAGGGCGACGTCTTCTTCGGCGTCGACAACACCCTGCTCTCGCGGGCCCTCGACAACGGGCTCTTCCAGCCCTACGAGGCCAAGGGCGCCGACACCGTCCAGCCGCAGTTCCGCGTCGACCCGGCCAAGCACCGGGTCACCCCCATCGACTACGGCGACATCTGCGTCAACTACGACAAGGCCTACTTCAGCAAGCACAAGCTGACCCCGCCGCGGTCCTTCGACGACCTGGTCAAGCCCGCCTACAAGAACCTCCTCGTCACGGAGAACGCCTCCACCTCCTCGCCCGGCCTCGGCTTCCTGCTCGGCACCGCCGCGCAGTACGGCGACGACGGCTGGCAGGGCTACTGGAAGAAGCTCAAGGCCAACGGCGTGAAGGTCGTCGACGGCTGGGAGCAGGCCTACAACCAGGAGTTCTCCGGCTCGGCCGGCGGCAAGAAGGCCAAGGCCGACCGGCCGCTCGTCGTCTCCTACGCCTCCTCGCCGCCCGCAGAGGTCGTCTTCGCCGACCCGCGGCCGAAGACCGCGCCGACCGGGACGTCGTACGGCACCTGCTTCCGGCAGATCGAGTACGCCGGTCTGCTCGACAACGCGAGGAACGCCAAGGGCGGCAAGGCGTTCATCGACTTCCTGCTCGGCAAGGAGTTCCAGCAGGACATGCCGCTGAACATGTTCGTCTACCCGGTGGTCGAGGGCGCGAAGGTGCCCAAGGAGTTCACCGAGTACGGTCCCGCCGCCAAGGACCCGCAGACCATGGCCCCGACGAAGATCGCGGCCGACCGTGACCAGTGGGTCAAGTCGTGGACGTCACTCGTACTGAAGTAGCCCCGCGTCCGGCGCGGCGGGGGAGCGCGGCGCGGCTCGGGCTCATGGCCCTGCCCGTCGCGTTCTTCGCCGTGTTCTTCGCCTGGCCCGTCGCCGCGATCGTGGCGCGCGGGCTGAGGACGGACGGGCGCTGGCACCTCGGCCGGATCGTGGACGTCGTCACGCAGTCCGACATCCGGCACGTGCTGTGGTTCACCACCTGGCAGGCGCTCGCCTCCACCGCGCTCACGCTGCTGATCGCACTCCCCGGCGCGTACGTCTTCGCCCGCTTCGACTTCCCCGGCAGACAGGTCCTGCGGGCCGTCGTCACCGTCCCGTTCGTACTGCCGACGGTCGTGGTCGGTACGGCGTTCCTGGCGCTCGTCGGACGCGGGGGACTGCTGGACGAGCTGTGGGGCGTACGGCTGGACACGACCGTGTGGGCCATCCTGCTGGCGCACGTCTTCTTCAACTACGCCGTGGTCGTACGGACCGTCGGCGGGCTGTGGGGGCAGCTGGACCCGCGGCAGGAGGAGGCGGCGCGCATGCTCGGCGCGTCCCGCCTCCGGGCCTGGCGCACGGTCACCCTGCCGGCGCTCGGGCCCGCCGTGGCCGCCGCCGCGCTGATGGTCTTCCTGTTCACCTTCACCTCCTTCGGCGTGGTGCAGATCCTCGGCGGTCCGACCTTCTCCACGCTGGAGGTCGAGATCTACCGGCAGACCTCCGAGATCTTCGACCTGTCCACCGCCGCCGTCCTGACGATCGTGCAGTTCGTCGCGGTGGGCGCGATCCTCGCCGTGCACGCGTGGACGGTACGGCGCCGGGAGAGCGCCCTGCGGCTGGTGGACGCGGGCGGCACCGCCCGGCGGCCGCGTGGCGCGGGGCAGTGGGCGCTGCTGGCCGGTGTCCTCGCCACCGTCGCCGTCCTGCTGCTCCTCCCGCTCGCCGTGCTGGTGCAACGCTCCCTCGGCGGCTCGGACTTCGGCTACTACCGGGCGCTGACACGGGACGACGACACCTTCCTCGTGCCGCCGATCGAGGCGATCGGCAACTCCCTTCAGTACGCCCTCGCCGCCACCGCCATCGCCCTCGTGATCGGCGCCCTCGCCGCCGCGGCCCTGGCCCGCAGGGACGCCGGCCGGCTGGTGCGCGGCTTCGACGCGCTGCTGATGCTGCCGCTGGGCGTCTCCGCGGTGACCGTCGGCTTCGGCTTCCTGATCGCCCTGGACCGGCCGCCACTGGACCTCCGGTCCTCGTGGATCCTGGTGCCGCTCGCCCAGGCGCTCGTGGGCGCCCCCTTCGTCGTACGGACCATGCTGCCCGTGCTGCGGGCCGTGGACGCCCGGCTGCGGGAGGCGGCGGCCGTGCTGGGGGCCTCGCCGTGGCGGGTGTGGCGCGAGGTCGATCTGCCGCTGGTGCGGCGGGCGCTGCTGGTCGCCGCCGGGTTCGCGTTCGCCGTGTCGCTAGGGGAGTTCGGGGCCACCGTGTTCATCGCACGGCCGGACAACCCGACCCTGCCGGTCGCCGTGGCGCGGCTGCTGGGCCGGCCCGGTGATCTCAACTACGGCCAGGCGATGGCCCTTTCGACGATTCTGATGGCGGTGTGCGCGGTGGCGCTGCTGGTGCTCGAGCGGCTGCGCACCGACCGGAGCGGGGAGTTCTGAATGCTGCTGAGCCTGGAAGACGCCACCGTCCGCTTCGGCGGGCGGGCCGTGCTCGACGCCGTCGGCCTGGACGTCGCCGAGCACGAGGTCGTGTGCGTGCTCGGGCCGAGCGGCAGCGGCAAGTCGACGCTGTTGCGGGTGGTGGCGGGACTGCAGGAGCTGGGCGCCGGCCGGGTGCTGCTCGACGGGCGGGAGCAGTCCGGGGTGCCCGCGCACCGGCGGGGCGTGGGGCTGATGTTCCAGGACCACCAGCTGTTCCCGCAGCGGGACGTGGGCGGCAACGTCGCCTTCGGGCTGCGCATGCACGGGGCGTCGAAGGCCGAACAGGGCGCTCGGGTGAGGGAGTTGCTGGAACTCGTCGGCCTGCCGGGGGCCGCAGGCCGGGCCGTCGCCTCGCTGTCCGGCGGCGAACAGCAGCGGGTGGCGCTGGCGCGCGCCCTGGCGCCCCGGCCGCGGCTGCTGATGCTGGACGAGCCGCTCGGCCAGCTCGACCGCTCGCTGCGGGAGCGGCTGGTCGTCGAACTCCGGGAGCTGTTCGGCCGGTTGGGCACGACCGTGCTGGCCGTCACGCACGACCAGGGCGAGGCCTTCGCGCTGGCCGACCGGGTCGTGGTGATGCGGGACGGGCGGATCGCCCAGTCCGGTACGCCGCTTGAGGTGTGGCAGCGGCCGGCCAACGAGTTCGTGGCCCGCTTCCTCGGCTTCGACAACGTGGTGGAGGGCACGGTCGCGGGGGCGGCGGCGGACACCCCCTGGGGCAAGGTGCCGGTGCCCGAGGACGCCCCCCAGGGCACGCACGCCCTCCTGGTCCGCCCCGCGGGCGTCCGGCTCGTCCCGGCCGACGAGGGGCTGCGCTGCACGGTCGCCGCCCGCACCTTCAAGGGCACCCACGTCGCCGTACACCTCCAGCCGCCGAAGGCGCCCCGGCTGGAGGCGGCGTGCGCGCTGCGGGAGGCGCCCGAGGTCGGCGACACGGTCGGGGTGGAATTCGACGCCGCCGAAATCGTGGTGCTGAACTGATCACTCCCTCCGTATGGTGCGGGCATGACACTCCTTCCGCATGACCGCTACTGCGCCGAGATCGCCCACCAGGTCGAACGGCTGAGGGCGGTGGTGACCTCGGGGGCCGATCTGTCGGCCACCGTCCCCACCTGTCCCGACTGGACCCTGGAACAGCTCGTGCTGCACATGGGCGGCGTCCTGCGCTGGTCGGGGACGCTGGTGCGGACGCGGGCGCAGGAGGACATCGCCGACGAACTGGTGCCGCGCGGCGACGGCCCGGAGACCCCGGGCGACGCGGCCGCCCTGGACGCCTGGCTGGCCGAGGCCGGCGAACTGGTCGTGGGCGCGCTGCGCGAGGCCGGGCCCGACGCGAAGGTGTGGAGCTGGGCCGACGATCAGACCGCCGCCTTCTGGGCCCGCCGCATGGCCCACGAGATCACCGTCCACCGCGCCGACGCCACGCTCGCGGCGGGACTGCCGTACGACGTGGCCCCCGAGATCGCCGCCGACGCGATCGACGAGTGGCTGGAGATCGTGCAGCTGATGGGCCGGCGCGGGGAGGCGGAGCAACCGCTGCGGCCCGGCGGCAGCATGCACCTGCACGCCACCGACGCCGCGCCGGAGGCGAACGCCGAGTGGCTCGTCGAGGGCACCGAGGAGGGCATCGTCTGGCGCCGCGGCCACGAGAAGGCGACCGTCGCCCTGCGCGGCCCGCTCACCTCGATGCTGCTCGCCCTCTACCGCCGACAGCCGCTGGACGGGCCGGGGCTGGAGGTCGTGGGGGACCGGGACGTGCTGGAGTTCTGGCTGGACCGGGCGACCTTCGGCTGAACACGACCGCGGCCCGTCCCCCGGGGATACGGGGACGGGCCGCGGCCTGTTGCGAAGTGAGGCGTCAGCGCGAGCTGTTCGCCCCGCGACGGCGCATGCCGAAGTAGACGGCGGCGCCGCCCACGACGACCAGGCCGCCCGCGATACCGGCGATCAGGCCGGTGTTGGAGTTCGCACCGGTCTCGGCGAGGTTGGAGTCACCGGCCGCCGGGGACGGCTCGTTGTCGGTGCTGCCGGCCGGAGCGGTGCTGCTCTCCGAGGCCGACGGGGTCGGCGACTCGGACGCCGGGGTGGAGGCGGACTCCGACGGCGACGGGCTGGCCGGCGGGGTCGACTCGCCCTTGGAGCAGCCCTCGGCGGGGGTCGTCAGGTTCGGCGTGATGTCCTTGTCGACGATCGGGTGGTCCTTGTCCTTCCCGGCCGTGACGTGGACGCGGTACTCGGCCTTGGGCTGCCAGTCCTCGTTGAACGTGACGGTGACACCCTCGCGCGAACCGGTGACGTCCTGCTCACCGATCTGCTTCGCGTCGGCGCCGTTGCTCTCGAGGAACACGGTGATCGTGGCCGGGGTGCCGGAGGCGTCCTTGTCGGTGACGACGATGACGCCCTTGCCGCCGTCGCACTTGGCTTCGGCGGAGAACTCGTTGATGTTGCAGGCGAGCGCGGAGCCCGCGGCGCTCACGGCGAGCGCGGTGGAGGCGGCGGCGACGCCCAGGATCTGCGCTGAACGACGCGCGGTGCGGCGAGTTATGGACACGTTTGCCCTTCACGGGAGGCACAACTGCGGGGGGTTGCAGGGGAGGTGGGGCGACGGTGAGGTGAGGCTCCACCATCCCCATGAGGCTCACAGGTCTATAAGCGTTCCATAAGGAGTGTCAATCCGAAGCCGGGCAAGGCGGGTTGGCTTTACTCTCTTATTAACCACCCAGACGTTTCAACGCCGCCGGCGCCTCCTCGATCCGGTCAACGAGGGCGATACGGGACTCCATCGAGCGTTCCCGGGCGAGTGCCTGCAAGAGGGGCCAGGTCGGCAGCCGCTCCGTCCAGTGCTCCCGGTCGACCAGCACCATGGGCGTCGGTTCGCCCCGCGACTGGTAGTAGTTGGGCGTCGCGTTGTCGAATATCTCCTGTACGGTGCCGGCCGCGCCCGGCAGGAAGATCACCCCCGCGTTGCACCGGGCCAGCAGGCCGTCCTCGCGGGTGGCGTTGGCGAAGTACTTGGCTATGTAGGCGGCGAAGGGGTTCGGCGGCTCGTGGCCGTAGAACCAGGTGGGGATGCCGACCGAGTGGTTGCCCTTCGGCCAGCGGCCGCGCACCTCGAAGGCCGCCTGCGCCCAGTCGGTGATCGACGGCGTGAACGAGGGCGCCCGGGCGAGGAGCCGGCAGGCCTCCTCCAGCATCTCGTCCTCGTAGGGCGCCGCGTACGCGCCCAGGTTCGCCGCCTCCATCGCGCCCGGTCCGCCGCCGGTGGCCACGGTCAGCCCGTCGCGGCTCAGTTCGCGGCCCAGGCGCGCGGCGCCCGCGTACGCCTCCGTGCCGCGTGCCATCGCGTGGCCGCCCATGACGCCCACCACCCGTGACCCGCGCAGGAGTTCGTCCAGGGCGTCGGAGATGGAGTCGTCGTGCACGGCTCGCAGCATCGACGCGAAGATGTCGCCGTCGGCCTTCGTGTCCTGGAACCAGGCGTAGGCCAGGGCGTCCGGCGTCTGCTCGTACCCCTTCTCCAGCGAGGCGAACAACTCGTCAGCCGTGTAGAGGCGCCCTCGGTAGGGATCGAAGGGGAGGGCCGGAACCGGCGGGAAGACGAGGGCGCCGTCGGTCCGGATCTTCTGCGCCGCGTCCGCTCGCATCGGGCAGCCGAGGAAGACCGCGCCCGAGGTGTCGGTGGTGAGCAACTCCCGTGTACGGTCCGTCAGATCGACGGCCTGCACTCGGTAGCCGGCGAGGGTGCCGCGGGCCGAGACGGTCGCGTCGAAGTCCTCGAGCGTCTCGATCTCGCGTTCGTCGTGATGGGCCGCATGGGCCGGGCTGGTCTGCACCCGGCCATGCTAAGGAGGGGAACGGCAGCGGCGGGACGAGGAGTCCTGAGGAGGGAGAGGCCGGCATGGAGCTCAAGGACATCCTGGCCGACTGGCAGGACTACGACGTAGCGGCCTTCCGGCTGGGGGTGTTTCTGGGCGTCTTCCCGCCCGACCAGAAGTTCTCCGGTGTGAAGCGGATGTTCTGGACGGACGGATATCCGCTCGGCGACATGCTGGTGGAGTTCCTGGACCGGATGGCGCAGGCCGGCGTTCTCCTCAAGGACGAGGACGACGACCGGTACCGGTGGAACCCGGAGCCCCTCGACCTGTCGTGAGGGGCCGGAGGGCGTTCAGCCCTGGACCGCCGCCGGGTCCATCCACATGACCTCCCAGGTGTGGCCGTCGAGGTCGTCGAAGGCGCGGCCGTACATGAAGCCGTGGTCCTGGGTCTCGCCGGTGGCCGTGCCGCCCGCGGCGATGGCCTTGTCGACGAGCTCGTCGACCTTCTCGCGGCTCTCGGCGCTCAGACAGATCAGCGTCTCGCTCGTCTTCGTCGAGTCCGCGATCTCCTTCTTGGTGAAGTCCGCGTACCGCTGCTTGCTCAGCAGCATCGCGACGATGGTGTCGCTGATCGTGACGCAGGCGCAGTCGTCGGTGCTGAACTGCGGGTTGATCGCGTAGCCGAGCTCCGTGAAGAACTTCTTCGACGCGTCGACGTCGGCGGTCGCCAGGTTCACGAAGATCATCTGCTGGTACATCGGGGTCTCTCCCATCGGGCGTTGCGTGCTGTTCGGTGGGTAGACCGCGGTGCCGCGCGCGACTCATCGGCGGTCGGGAGATTTCCAGGGAGATTTCTTCCCCCGGGTATTCAGCGGGTGAGGGGCAGGGCCGCCAGCTCGGCCACGAGCACGGTGAGCGGGCCGAAGAGGGCCAGCAGGGCGGCGGCGCGGAGGGCGGCCGCGCTGCGCAGCATGGTGGCGGGGGCGCCCAGGCGCAGCAGGGCGGCCGTGGTGTCGGCCCTGGCCTGTCGGGCCTCGACGGCGGCGGTCAGGAGGGTGGCGATCGTGCAGCCGGTGACGAGGAGGGTGCCGAGGGTGGTGAGCGGTCCGAAGGCGGGCTCGTCCGGTTCCGGGATGTACAGGGCGGTCATGGCGTAGGCGGCGGAGGCCACCGCGCAGACGATGCCGAGGGGGCGGCCGATGCGGCCGGCCTCCTCCATGAGCACGCGGCCCGCGAGGAGACGCAGCGCGCCGGGCCGGACGGACTGCAGGAGGCGGCCGGTGAGGTGGGTCAGGCCCGGGGCGGCCAGCGCGAGACCCACGGCGGTGAGGAGGAGACCGGCGAGGACGGCCGGGGTGGTGGACGCCAGGTTGCCGGGCAGGGCGAGGGTGCGGGTGGACGCGGCCGCGGCGGCGTACGCCTCCACCGCGAGGCCCGCGGTGAGGGTGGCGACGCCCCAGGGCAGGCCGGCCGGGGGCTTGCGGGGGGCGGGGGGAGCGTCGTGGCCGTCGGTGCCGGGTGCCGGCTGTGCGGTGTCCGGCTCCGGGGACGGTGCGTCACCCGCTCGCTCCGGGCGAGTGCCGGCCGCCACGCCCGCGGACGGCGCCGCCGACAGCGGTCGCAGGCGCGCGCCGAAACGGCCGTACGCGCCGAAGGTCTCCCGGGTCGTCGACCTGCCGTGGGCGCCGAAGCGGCCGAAGGAGCGGCCCGCGCCCGGTGCCGGCTTCGGGCGGGTCTCCCGCGGCCTGAGTACCAGGATCACCGCCGCCGAGGCGATGACCGGCACCAGTGCCAGCAGCGTCAGGGCGGCCGGCAGCGGCAGCGGCTGGTCGGCCGCCAGCGACCGGGCCGCCGCCCCGTCGAAGGGCATGCCCGTCCGGTCGCCCCGCAGGTGCAGGAAGAACAGCAGGGCGGTCATCGAGCCCAGCGTGCAGGAAAGGGCCGTGGTGGTGGCGGAGATGGTCATC
Source organism: Streptomyces panaciradicis (assembly GCF_023516615.1). Taxonomy (GTDB): domain Bacteria; phylum Actinomycetota; class Actinomycetes; order Streptomycetales; family Streptomycetaceae; genus Streptomyces; species Streptomyces panaciradicis. The sequence goes on along the minus strand of NZ_JAMGBF010000023.1, from coordinate 67,287 downwards.
AGGCGGCCCGGTCCGAGACCGATGGCGGACAGGCCCGGGCGGGGCCGGGTGGCGGGGTCCGTGCGGGCCACCGCCACCGCGAAGTGGACCGTGGCGGCCAGCGGGGTCAGGCACCAGGCCAGGCGGAACAGGGACGCGGAGGGGTGGTCGGGGTGGCCCAGGGCGTAGCCGAGGGTGCACAGCAGGAGGAAGCCCGTGCCCGCCGAGGCCATGGCCACCGTCAGGCGGCGCAGGTGTACGGCGGGGTGGGCGCCGAGGGTCAGACGGAGAGCGAGCACGCGGCCCCCTGACCTTCCGTCTCGACCCCTTGCCCCGCGGGCTTCGCGGCTTGTCCTTCCGGTTCGGGCCCCTGGCCCTCCGGCCGGCCGTTCGCGCTGTCCGGTTCCGCCCCGCGGCCCGCGGCCCGCGCCTGGCCCTCGGTCTCCGTTCCGCGGTCGTCCTGTCGCCGTCCTCGGCCCCGCGAGGCCGCCGTTCGGGTCTGTGGCTCCGTCGCTCTCGACTCGGGGGCCGGGAACGCCGGGAGGTGGAGGGTGTTGACCCGGCGGCCGTCCAGGAGGGAGACCGTGCGGTCGGCGAGGGCCGCCGTCTCGGGGTCGTGGGTGGCCAGGACGACGGTGATGCCGTGCGAGCGGGCCGCGGTCGTCAGCGTCCGCAGCACGTGCGCGCGGTCCGCGCGGTGCAGCGGGGCGGTCGGCTCGTCGGCGAAGAGGACCGTCGGCGCGGGCGCCAGGGCCCGGGCGATGGAGACGCGCTGGCGTTCGGCCTGGGTGAGTTCGTGCGGGCGGTGGCGCGAGCGGTCACCGATGTCCAGGCGCTCCAGCCACTCCAGGGCGGCCGTCTTGGCCCGGCGGCGGCCGGTGCCGCGCAGCATGAGGGGGAGGGCGGCGTTCTCCCACACGTTGAGTTCGGGGACGAGGGCCGGTGCCGGGTCGATCCAGCCGAAGCGGTCGCGGCGCAGGCGCTCACGGGTGAGGGGGCGCATCGTGTGGACGGGCACGCTGTTGAACCAGACCTCGCCGCGCTGGGCCGGCGCGAGTCCGGACAGGCAGCGCAGCAGGGTCGTCTTGCCGCTGCCGCGCGGGCCGCTGACGGCGAGGATCTCGCCCTCCTGGACGCCGAGCGAGACGCCGAGGAGCGCGGGCGAGCCGTCGCTGTGCTGGAAGTGCAGGGCGCGTGCCCAGAGCACGTCGTTGTCCGGCGGGGCCACCATGGGCGTACACCTCGGTTCAGATCCGTTTTTGCCGTGCCAATCCCCCGTGCGGGGGAACGAAGACAGGGCCGATCGGTCACTCGCACGCTAGGCAGCCGTAGGCCGGAGGCCGGACAGCACACGGCCCCGGGCGCCCGTTCTCACTCGAACGGGCGGCACCGGGGCCGTTGTTGATCACAGAGTCAGCTCATCAGAGCTTCGTCCACGCCTCCGTCAGCGTCGCGCGCAGGATCTGCTCGATCTCGTCGAAGGTCTCCTGGTTGGAGATCAGCGGCGGGGCGAGCTGGACGACCGGGTCGCCGCGGTCGTCGGCACGGCAGTACAGGCCGTTGTCGAAGAGGGCCTTGGACAGGAAGCCGTACAGGACGCGCTCGGTCTCCTCGTCGTTGAAGGACTCCTTGGTGTGCTTGTCCTTCACCAGCTCGATGCCGTAGAAGAAGCCGTTGCCTCGGACGTCGCCGACGATCGGCAGGTCGTGCAGCTTCTGGAGGGTCTTCAGGAAGGCGCCCTCGTTGTCCAGCACGTGCTGGTTGAGGCCCTCGCGCTCGAACAGGTCGAGGTTGGCCAGGCCCACGGCCGCGGAGACCGGGTGCCCGCCGAAGGTGTAGCCGTGCAGGAAGGTGTTGTCGCCCTTGTAGAACGGCTCGGCGAGGCGGTCGGAGATGATGCAGGCGCCGATCGGGGAGTAGCCCGAGGTCATGCCCTTGGCGCAGGTGATCATGTCCGGGATGTAGTCGAACTTGTCGCAGGCGAACGTCGTGCCGAGGCGGCCGAAGGCGCAGATGACCTCGTCCGAGACGAGCAGCACGTCGTACTGGTCGCAGATCTCGCGCACGCGCTGGAAGTAGCCGGGGGGCGGCGGGAAGCAGCCGCCGGCGTTCTGCACCGGCTCCAGGAAGACCGCAGCGACGGTGTCGGGGCCCTCGAAGAGGATCTGCTGCTCGATCTGGTCGGCGGCCCAGCGGCCGAAGGCCTCCGGGTCGTCGCCGAAGAGCGGGGCGCGGTAGATGTTGGTGTTCGGCACCTTGTGCGCGCCCGGCACCAGCGGCTCGAAGGGGGCCTTCAGGCCCGGCAGGCCGGTGATGGACAGAGCGCCCTGCGGGGTGCCGTGGTAGGCGACCGCGCGCGAGATGACCTTGTACTTGGTGGGCTTTCCGACCAGCTTGAAGTACTGCTTGGCGAGCTTCCAGGCGGTCTCCACCGCCTCGCCGCCGCCGGTGGTGAAGAAGACCTTGTTCAGGTCGCCGGGGGCCTCGTGGGCCAGCCGCTCGGCCAGTTCGACGGCCTTGGGGTGGGCGTAGGACCACACCGGGAAGAACGCCAGCTCCTGGGCCTGCTTGGCGGCGGTCTCGGCGAGCTCGGTGCGGCCGTGACCGGCCTGGACCACGAAAAGCCCCGCGAGACCGTCCAGGTAGCGCTTGCCCTTGTCGTCGTAGATGTAGGTGCCCTCGCCCCGGACGATCGTCGGGACGGGGGAGTTCTCGTACGAGGACATGCGGGTGAAGTGCATCCACAGGTGGTCGTACGCGGTGCGGCTGAGGTCCTTCTCGGTCACGGTTATCGGGTTCCCCACATGTAGGTCTGCTTCTTGAGCTTGAGGTAGACGAAGCTCTCGGTGGAGCGCACGCCGGGCAGGGCCCGGATGCGTTTGTTGATGACGTCCAGCAGGTGGTCGTCGTCCTCGCAGACGATCTCGGCGAGGATGTCGAACGAGCCCGCGGTCATCACCACGTACTCGACTTCCGACATGTCCGTCAGCGCGTCCGCGATGGACTCGACATCGCCCTCGACGTTGACACCGACCATCGCCTGCCGGCGGAAGCCCACGGTGAGCGGGTCCGTGACGGCGACGATCTGCATCACGCCCTGGTCGAGCAGCTTCTGCACGCGCTGGCGCACGGCCGCCTCGGACAGGCCCACGGCCTTGCCGATCGCGGCGTACGGACGCCTGCCGTCCTCCTGGAGCTGTTCGATGATGGCGAGGGAGACGGCATCCAGGTGAGGAGTGCCGTTCCTGGACTCGCGGGTCGAGTCCCTGTGCTCTGCGCTTCGACTGGCCACGCCCTCACTCTGCACGACGTCTCGACAGTTCCGCAAGGGTCGACCTATGAAATTCGTTGTTTACGAGACCGAGACCTGCGGATTTCGCAGCCTTGGCGCGAACGGGGGTGTTGAAAACGTGGGCTTGCGGATTAGGGTGGGTGTCTCAGCCAATGGACACGTTGGATCCACTCGAACTTGGAGGGCCGGCAGTGAGCACCGAGCTGCGTCGTCTGCGCAACTACATCGACGGTGAGTTCCGGGACGCCGCCGACGGACGGACCACCGAGGTGGTCAACCCCGCGACCGGCGAGGCGTACGCGACCGCGCCGCTGTCCGGGCCGGCGGACGTGGACGCCGCGATGGCGGCCGCCGCCGCGGCCTTCCCGGGCTGGCGCGACACGACCCCGGCCGAGCGCCAGAAGGCCCTGCTGAAGATCGCGGACGCCTTCGAGGAGCGCGCCGAGGAACTGATCGCGGCGGAGGTCGAGAACACGGGCAAGCCCATCGGCCTGACGCGGTCCGAGGAGATCCCGCCGATGGTCGACCAGATCCGCTTCTTCGCGGGCGCGGCGCGGATGCTGGAGGGCCGGTCGGCCGGCGAGTACATGGAGGGCCTGACCTCCATCGTCCGCCGCGAGCCGGTCGGCGTCTGCGCGCAGGTCGCGCCGTGGAACTACCCGATGATGATGGCCGTGTGGAAGTTCGCGCCGGCGATCGCGGCCGGCAACACGGTCGTGCTCAAGCCCTCGGACACCACGCCGGCGTCGACCGTGCTGATCGCCGACATCATCGGCGGCATCCTCCCCAAGGGCGTCTTCAACGTCATCACCGGCGACCGGGAGACGGGCCGGCTGATGGTCGAGCACCCGACCCCGGCGATGGCCTCCATCACCGGTTCGGTGCGCGCGGGCATGCAGGTCGCGGAGTCGGCGTCGAAGGACCTCAAGCGGGTCCACCTGGAGCTCGGCGGCAAGGCGCCGGTCGTCGTCTTCGAGGACACCGACATCGCCAAGGCCGTCGAGGACATCTCCGTGGCGGGCTTCTTCAACGCCGGGCAGGACTGCACGGCGGCCACGCGCGTGCTCGTGCAGGAGGGCATCCACGACGAGTTCGTGGCGGCGCTGGCGAAGGCCGCCGCCGAGACCAAGACGGGGCAGCCGGACGACGAGGACGTGCTGTTCGGCCCGCTCAACAACCCCAACCAGCTCAAGCAGGTCTCCGGGTTCATCGAGCGGCTGCCCGCGCACGCCAAGGTCGAGGCCGGCGGCCACCAGGTCGGCGAGAAGGGCTACTTCTACGCCCCGACCGTCGTCTCCGGGCTGAAGCAGGACGACGAGATCATCCAGAAGGAGGTCTTCGGCCCCGTCATCACCGTGCAGTCCTTCTCGGACGAGGACCAGGCGGTGGAGTGGGCCAACGGCGTGGAGTACGCGCTGGCGTCGTCGGTGTGGACCCGCGACCACGGCCGGGCCATGCGGATGTCGAAGAAGCTGGACTTCGGCTGCGTGTGGATCAACACGCACATCCCGCTGGTGGCGGAGATGCCGCACGGCGGGTTCAAGAAGTCCGGTTACGGCAAGGACCTCTCGGCCTACGGCTTCGACGACTACACGCGGATCAAGCACGTCATGACGTCGCTGGACGCCTGAGCGGCAACGGGCAGTTGGGGACCGGACATCGACAAGGTGTCCGGTCCCTCCGTCGTTCTCCTCGACGCAGCGTCGATTGTCGGTGCACGGATGAGAGCGCCATGCTGCGGCCATGTCCCTCACGCCGAAGTACCGTGCGCTTCCCCGCCGTTCGCTGCTGCTCGCGCTCCTCGGCGGGGTGGCCGGCTGCGGGGTGCCCGCCGCCTACGTGCGGCCCGGCGAGCGTGCCGTCCCGGACCTGTCGGCCCGTCAGCGGAAACTGACCTGGGCGAACTGGCCGCTGTACATCGACACCGACGACGACCACCCCGGCCGGCGCCCGACGCTCGAGGCGTTCGAGAAGCGCACCGGGATCTCGGTGACGTACACCGAGGAGATCAACGACAACGACGAGTTCTTCGGCAAGATCAGCCCGGCGCTGATGAACCACCAGCAGACCGGCCGCGACCTGATCGTCATGAGCGACTGGATGTGCGCGCGGTTCGTCCGGCTGGGCTGGGTCCAGCGGATGGACCGGGCGAAGCAGCCGAACGTCGCCGCGCACCTCGACCCGCTGCTGCGCTCGCCCGCCTTCGACCCGGGCCGCCGGTACACGGTGCCGTGGCAGTCGGGCATCACCGGCATCGCGTACAACCGCAGGAAGCTCGGTCGCGAGATACGCAACGTCTCCGACCTGTGGGCGGGCGACCTCAAGGGGCGGGTGACGCTGCTGTCCGGGCTGGACGAGGCGTTCGCGCTGCTGATGCAGGGCAACGGGGTCGACATCACCCGCTGGACGGCCGCGGACTTCCACAAGGTCTGCGACCAGGTGGAGAGGGCCGTCGCGACCGGCCACATCCGCCGCTTCACCGGCAACGACTACACCAAGGATCTGGTCACCGGAGACGTCCTGGCCTGCCAGGCGTACTCCGGTGACGTCATCCAGCTGCGGGCCGACAACCCCGACATCCGGTTCGTGGTGCCCGAGGAGGGCGGCGAGCTGTGGTCGGACTCCCTGATGATCCCGGACCGGGCACTGCACAAGCGCAACGCCGAGCGGCTCGTCGACCACTACTACGAGCCCGAGGTCGCCGCCGAACTCGCCGCCTGGGTCAACTACGTCTGCCCCGTGCCGGCCGCCCGGGACGTCCTCGCCGCCGCCAAGGACAAGGACACCGCGGCCCTCGCCGAGAACGCGCTGATCTTCCCGGACGCCGCGATGCGCAGGCGGCTCGTGATCGCCCGGGACATCACGTCGGGGGAGCGGGTGGAGTTCGCGAAGCGGTGGAACGCGATCGTGGGGCTGTGAGCGGACGGCCGCGCGTCCCCGTCAGCCGCGGGTCATGCGGATCGCCGCGATGTCGAACTGCAGGCGCACCTTCTCGCTCACCATGGCACCGCCCTCCGCCAGGCGCTGGTTGTACGTCAGGCCCCATTCGGAACGGTTGATGGTGGTCGTGCCGTCGAAGCCGACCCGCTCGTCCCCGAAGGCGTCGGTGACATGGCCGATGTAGGTGAGCTCCAGGTCGACCGGGCGGGTGACCTTCTTGATGGTGAGGTCGCCGGTCATGCGGTAGACATCGTTTCCCACCAGGCGTACGGCCGTGCTGACGAACCGCATCTGCGGGTAGGAGCGGGCGTCCAGGAAGTCGCGGCCGACGAGGTGGGCGTCGCGCTGCTCCACACCGGTGTCGACGGACGCGGTGTTCAGGACGATCTCGGCCCGCGAGCGCGAGGGGTCGGCGCCGTCGAAGTACAGACGGCTGTCGAACTCCGCGAACGACCCGCGCACGGTGGTCACCAGAGCGTGCCGAACGGAGAAGCCGATCCGGCTGTGCGCGGGGTCGACGACCCACTCCCCGGTCAGGGACGCGAGAGACGGGTCCGGCACCCCGGCCGGTGCCGGCTGCGGCTGACCGGGCCTGCGTTGGGGGAGGGGCGGGGCCGTGGAGGCGGGGGCGGTGGGGGGAGCCGGGCGGCGCTGGGACGACGCACGGGTGAACAGGTTCATGATTCACGTACTTACGTCATGTCAACTACGGCCGCAAGTGTCCTTGGCAACCCGCACACACGGTCGTCACGAATTGCCCCCGGGCGTGAAGAAGTTCGCCGGCCCTCCGGCAAGAGGCTTCTGCCGCCCGGAGGTTGAGGCGCGACGCACGGACCGTCGCCTCATCGGCTTTGCCATCTCTTTACAACCTGCCCGGGCTTCGCCTCGTCTCTCCGCTCGATCCACCACACAGCCCGCCGGCCGACCACCGGCCGGGCGGACCGACGAAAGTGAGACCCACTCATGCGCCGAACCGGCCTCAGTGCCCTGGCACTCGCCTGCACCGCCGTACTGGCGGGCGCGATGCCCGCGTTCGCCGACGGGGCGTCCCGGACCCCCTCTCCCGTGCCGAGCTCCGCCAGGCCGACCGAGCGGCCCGCCCCGAGCACCGCGCCCTCCACGGTCCCGAGCACCGGGGACCGCCGCGCGAGCGCCGAGCCGACCCGGGCGCCGTCCCGCGGTCAGGTCTCGGTCGTGCCCAGCGGGGCGCCCAACACCGGTGTCGCCGACACCTCTTCGGGATCCGGGGGCGCGCTGATCGGCGGCGGTACCGCCGCGGCCGTCGTCGTGGGCGGCGCCGTCCTCCTCGTGCGCCGCCGGCGGGCGCACGGGGCATGAGGCCGCTCGCCGGGCGCGTTCTCGCCGCCACGGCGCTGGCCGCCCTGCTCGTGGGCTGCGGCGGCGGTGGGGGGAACTCCGCCGGGCACCTCGCGAGCACGCCGTCGTCCTCCGCCCCGCCACCGTCCTCCGCCCCGCCCCCGGCGAAGTCGGTGGCCGCGGTGGGGCGATCGGTCCCGGTCGGGCTGCGGATACCGGCCATCGGGGTCGACACCCCGGTGCTGCGGCTGGGCCTGGCCGCGGACGGCACCGCGCAGGTCCCGCCGGTGCAGGCGCACGACCGGGCGGGCTGGTACCGCCACTCGCCGACGCCGGGCCAGAAGGGCCCGTCCGTGATCCTCGGACATGTCACGGTCGGCGCCTACGGGGACGGCGTCTTCCGGCACCTGAAGGACCTGCGCCGGGGCGAGCGGATCGAGGTGCGCCTGGAGAACGGCACCGATGCGTTGTTCGCCGTCACTGACGTCCGTACGGTCGCCAAGGCCGACTTCCCCACCAAGGAGGTGTACGGCGACGTGGGCCGGCCCGAGCTGCGGCTGATCACGTGCGGGGGAGCCCGTACCGGAGACGGCTACCGCGACAACGTGATCGTCTTCGCGGCGCTGACCTCCGCGCGCCGCTGAACCCCGTCACAGAACCCGGGCCGGGGCAACGTTCCGCCCCGGCCCGGGCTCTTCCCCACCGAGCCGCCCCGAACCCCCACGACCATGGAGAACGTTGAAACGCTCCCGCGAGAAGGCCGCGTCCGAGCTGTTCGCCGCCCTCTATCCGCGCCTCGCCGGCTGGGTCCGCCGGCTGGTCGACGACGACGAGACCGCGCACGAGATCGCCTCGGAGGCCTTCACCCGCCTGTGGGCCCGCTGGACCACCGTGGCGGAGCCGAACGGTTTCCTCTACGTCACCGCGGCCAACATCGTCCGCGACCACTGGCGCAAGCTGGAGCGCGAACGCCGGGCCGTACGCCGCGCGAAGACCGAGGCGGCGGTGGCCCCGCACCCCGAGCAGACGGACCCCTCGGTGCGCCTGCTCGTGCAGTCCCTCCCCGAACGCCTGCGCGTGCCGATCCTGCTCCACTACTACGCTGACATGCCGATCCGGGAGGTGGCCGCGCTCACCGGACGCCGGGAGGGGACCGTCAAGGCGGACCTCCACGCGGCCCGCGAACTGCTCCGCGCCCACCTGAGGAGAAGCGTTGATCACACACTCTGACGAGGGCCCGGACATCGACCCCGAGGACCCGCTCACGATCCTGCTCCAGCCGCCCGCCCGGCACCTCGGCGCGCCCCCCGGCCGCTACCGGGCCATCCGCCGCGGCGCGGCCCGCCGCCGCCTCGTCAAGGCCGCCGCCGGCGCCGCCCTGACCTGCGGTGTGGCCGCCCTGGCCCTCCTGCCCCTGCGGCTGTCGGCGTCGGACACCCGCCCGTCCTCCCCGGTGGCCCCCCTGGCCCCGCCGCCCGCGAGCAGCCCCTCGATGCGGCCGACCGACTCGCCCTCTCCCCGCCCGTCCAGCCCCAGCACCACCCCGGACGCCCGCACCGGAAGGCAGCCCAGCCGCCCCACCGAGCCGTCCCGGGCCGTTCCCCGCACCTCCTCCCCGACCCGGTCCTCCCGTACGGCGACGAGCGTCCCCTCGATCGAACCGTCCGCGGTCAGGAGCACACCGGTGGCGTCACCCGGGCAGAGCGGGAGGCGATAGCCCGGCACAGCGGGCCTCAAGAAGCGGGACCCACTTTTTGAACGCGTTCAACAACGGCGTACGCTGCCCCCATGAGCGACAGAGCCGCCCTGCTGAAGGGCATCCGCGTCTGGTTGGTCCTCTTCGTCGTCTGCCTGGTGCTCAGCGGCGCCACGGCCTTCCCGCTGGTGCACGAACTGCACTGGACCGAGGACCTGTTGCGGTCGCTGTCCGTGCCGCGGTACCTGCCCGCGCTCACGGACTGGATCGAGCACGTCCGGCGCGGGCTCGACACCGCCGACTCCGACTACCCCTTCCTCCTCTACGGCACGGACTGGCTGGCCTTCGCCCACCTCGTCATCGCGGTCGCGTTCTGGGGGCCCTACCGGGACCCGGTCCGCAACGTCTGGGTCGTCGAGTTCGCGATGATCGCCTGCGCCGGGATCATCCCGCTCGCGCTGGTCTGCGGGCCGATCCGCGGCATCCCCTTCTGGTGGTCGGTGATCGACATGTCGTTCGGGGTGTTCGGAGTGATCCCGCTCTACGTCGTCCGCAAGAAGATCAAGCGGCTGGAGCAACTCGCCCCGTACACCTCAGCGGTTGAAGGCCGGGTAGGCGAAACGCTCGGCGGTGGCCTGGCCGTCGCCCTTGGCGTCGGTGGAGTCGACCGAGTAGACGAGGGTGCGGGAGAGGTCGCGGGTGGCGGCGATCACCGTGGCGTAGCCGGGGCGTGAGCCGGTCTTGCCCCAGATCACCCTGCCGTGGAGCTCGAACCGCTCCAGCGCCGCCGCGTACCGCGCGCCGGGCACGTCGGGGAGCGTGAACATCTCCCGCAGCTGCGGCTCGGGCACCACCCGGCCGCGGAACAGCCCCACCAGCAGCCTCTGGAGGTCGGCGGTCGTGGAGATCAGGTCGCCGGCCGCCCAGCGGTCGGACATGTTCCAGTCGGTCACGTCCGTCAACTCGCCGTCGATCCAGTCGTATCCGCGGTTGTGCGGTCCGTGGACACGGGGGTCGGCGCCGACGGGGAACGAGCTGGCGCGCATGCCGAGCGGCCGGAAGATCCGCACCGCGGCCTGGTGGGCGTACGAGTCCCCGGTCACCTTCTCGATGAGCAGGCCGAGCACGGTGTAGTGGATGTTGCCGTAGTCCTGGCGCGTACCGGGGTCGTGCGCCGGGCCCTCGGCGACGGAGGCCGCCACGACCTGCCGCGGGGTCAGCGTCTCGAACCGGTGCGGATAGCCCTCCTCGACCGTGTCACCGAGGGACGCGCCCGGCCCGAGGCCGCTGGTGTAGTTCAGCAACTGCCGTACGGTGACGGGCTTGAAGTCCGCGGTGAGCAGCCCGGGCAGGTACTGCTGCACGGTGCCGTCGAGGTCGACTCGGCCCTCGGCGGCCAGCTGCAGCACGATCGCCGCGGTGACCACCTTCGTCACCGAACCGGCCCGGAAGCGGCCGTTCTCCAGGGCCGGCGCCCCGGTGCGGACGTCCCGGACGCCCGCCGTCCCCTTCCACGTCCCCTCGCCGCCGACCCGGAGGAGCGCGGCGGTCGCGTCCGCGTCGGGAAGGCCGGCGATCGCGGCGCGCAGGGCGTCGGCGTCGGGTCCGGAGCTGTGGTGCGCGGACGCCGCCACGGGGGCGGCGAACGCGGGGGCGGCCAGGGGGCCGGCCGCCAGGGCGAGGGTGAGGGAGGCGGCGAGAGCGGTCGGGACGCGGGCACGCATGGGCTGCTCCGGAGGACTCGGCGGTGGGTGACGAGATCATCCTCAGCCGGTGCGGGCCGACGGGGATCGTCGGCGAGGAGGGGGCGGGCCCCTGAGGACTCCCGGACCAAGTCCCTTACACAGCAGTGGAGTTGTGGGGGATCGCCCCTACGGGAGGCGCCTTCGCGTCGCGGCGGTGCCTCAGCGCTCGCGGGTGGAGGGCGCCTCCCGCAGCGCACACAGCACGTCGACGCGGTTGGTGGTGATCGAGTCGACGCCCAGGTCGATGAGGCGGCGCATCGAGCGGCGGGTGTCCGGCGTCCAGACGGAGAGGAGCAGGCCGTCGCGGTGCACCCGGCCCGCCAGGGCACGGTCGACCAGCGAGAAGCGGTAGTTGAGCCAGCGCGGGCGCACCGCCTCCAGCAGCACGGGGCGGGCGGGCGCGAGCGTGCTGCGGGTCAGCGCGATCTCCGCGGACGGGTCGGCCGCCCGCACGGCGAGCATCTCCTGGGCGCCCGCGCAGTAGTACACGCGCTCTCCCGCTCCGGCCTCCCGTACGGCGTCCACCACCCGGCGGGCCTCCCGCACGTCCCGGGTGCCGGGCAGGTCGATCATCACCCGGCTGCCCTCGGTGGCGGCCAGGGCCTCGGCGAGCGTCGGGATGTGGCCGCCGGTCAGCCCGCGGACCTCGTCCGCGGACAGCGACCGCAGCGGCCGGTCGTGCTCCCACAGCCGCTTGAGCGTCGCGTCGTGCAGCAGCACGGGGACGCCGTCCCTGGTCAGGCGTACGTCGATCTCGACGGCGTCCGCGCCCCGGTCGAGCGCGGAACGCAGCGAGTCGATCGTGTTCTCGCGGACGCGGTACGGGTCGCCCCGGTGGGCCACGGCGGTCAGCTTCTGCATGGGCCCATTGTGGTGGCCGCCGAGGGCGGGACGCGTCAGGGGGCCAGCCACGCCGAGGTGTAGGCGTCGATCTCCGCGCGGATGCGGGCCTTGCCGGGCTCGTCCAGGAAGGAGACGTCGACCGCGTTCTTCGCGAGGGCGGCGACGCCCCGCTCGTCGAGGTCCAGCAGACGGGCCGCGACCGCGTACTCGTTGTTCAGGTCGGTGCCGAACATCGGCGGGTCGTCGGAGTTGATCGTCACCACGATCCCGGCCTTCACGAACTCCTTGACCGGGTGCTCGTCGAGGGTGCGGACCGCGCGGGTGGCGATGTTGGAGGTCGGGCAGACCTCCAGGGGGATGCGGTGCTCGGCGAGGTGGGCGAGGAGCTCGGGGTCCTGGAAGGAGTGTGTGCCGTGCCCGATGCGCTCGGCGCGCAGATGGGTGAGCGCGTCCCACACCGTCTCCGGGCCGGTGGTCTCGCCGGCGTGCGGCACGGAGTGCAGTCCGGCGGCGATCGCCCGGTCGAAGTACGGCTTGAACTGGGGCCTCGGCACGCCGATCTCGGGTCCGCCGAGCCCGAAGGAGACCAGTCCCTCGGGGCGCAGCCGGTCGTCGGTGGCGAGCCGTGCCGTCTCCTCGGCCGACTCCAGGCCCGCCTCGCCGGGGATGTCGAAGCACCAGCGCAGCACCGTGCCGAACTCGGCCTCGGCCGCCTTGCGGGCGTCCTCGATCGCGTCCATGAAGGCCCGCTCGTCGATGCCCCGGCGGGTGGAGGAGAACGGCGTGATGGTCAGCTCGGCGTAGCGCACCTGCTGCCGGGCCAGGTCCCGGGCCACCTCGTACGTCAGCAGACGTACGTCCTCGGGGGTGCGGATGAGGTCGACGACCGACAGGTACACGTCGATGAAGTGGGCGAAGTCGGTGAAGGTGAAGTAGTCGACCAGGGCCTCGGGGTCGGTGGGGACCTTGGAGTCGGGGTGGCGGGCGGCCAGTTCGGAGACGATCCGGGGGGAGGCGGAGCCGACGTGGTGGACGTGGAGTTCGGCCTTCGGCAGTCCGGCGATGAAGGGGTGCAGGTCGCGGTGGTCGGTCAAGGTTCCTCCCCGGGAACGGCGTCCGGTGCCCTGTGGGTCCGGGACGCGGGTGATCGGCTGATCGGTGAATCGTGGTCATCGTAGACAGAGCCCTCGCGGGGCCGGGCCCCGGCGGTGGCCGCCGCCCGGGGTGGGCCGGGGTCGCGCGGGCGGGGCACCGGCCCGTCGTACCGGCAGGTCGAGGCTTTACCATGGCCGGACGATCGACTGAGGGGGACAGGGACGTGGCGGATCAGACACAGCCGGGTGGGGGCGCGGCGCCGGAGGACGATCCGTGGGCGCCGCCCGAGCGCAAGACGTCGCTGGACAAGGGGCCGCGGGCCCAGACGCCCGGCTCGCCGCAGCCGCCCTCCGTGCACGACCAGGCGACCATGACGTCCGTGCCCTCCGACGGCTTCGCCCCGCCCGGAGCGGGCACGCCCGCCCCCGGAACCCCCGGAGTAGGCACACCGGGCCCCGGAACCCCCGGAATGGGAACACCGGGTCCCGGAACCCCCGGAGTCGGGACGCCCGTCCCGGGAACCCCCGGCTACGGCTACCCCGGCCCCGGTACACCCGCCTACGGAGCCCCCGGTTACGGCCTCCCGGGCTACGGCGCCCCCGGCTACGCCCCGCCCGGCGCGGGCGCCGCCCCCGAGGGCTGGTCCGAGTCCGCCGTGCCGCCGCCCCCCATAGCGCCCACCGGCCCGGGACAGCACGGCCCCGGGGCGCCCGGCGGCTACGGCTATCCCGCTTACCCGCAGGGCTACGGGTGGCCCGGTATGCAGCCGCCCCCGCAGAACGGCCTGGGCACGTCGGCGATGATCCTGGGCATCCTGTCGTGCTGCCTGTTCTGCCTCTACGGCATCGTCTCCCTCGTCCTCGGCATCCTCGCCGTGATCCTCGGCGTCAAGGGGAAGCGGCGGGCGGACCGCGGTGAGGCCGACAACCGCGGTCAGGCGCAGGCCGGCTTCGTCACCGGCATCGTCGGCATCGTGCTCGGCCTCGCCACGATCGCCCTGATCGTCTTCGCGATCGTGGCCGCCGTCAACGACGAGCGGAACAACACCGTGGACGACGGCCCGTCCTACAACTCGGCCCCCGCCGTCTCGGCCCCGCTGCTGCCCCGAGCCTGACGCGGTCACGTGCCCAGCGCGCTCCGCCCCGCGGGCACGTGACCGCGGGGCGTCCGGCCGCACCGCGCGGTCATGGCCTGCCGCCGCATCAAACGCCCGCTCGCGCCGCGTCGGCAGGCCCGACGCGCGATGCCCCGAGACCTGCGCTCGTACCCCGGTGGGATCTCGCGCCGCGTCGGCAGTCCCAATGCGCGATGCCCCGAGACCTGCGCTCGTACCCCGGTGGGATCTCGCGCCGCGTCGGCAGTCCCAATGCGCGATGCCCCGAGACCTGCGCCCCTACCCCGGTGGGATCTCGCGCCCCGTCGGCAGGCCCGACGCCCCGAGCCCGACGCCCCCCCCGGGCACAAGGCACCGCTCCGGGGCGCCAGACTCGGCGCGCCCGCCCCGGAGCCTCACCCCGCTCCCCGAGCCCCCGCGCTCGCCCGGCACCACCCGGCGCACCCGCCCCCGGAGCCGAGGGCCGGTGCCCGGCGCCCCGGGCTCCCAAGCCCCGCCGCTCACCCCCGCCGCAGCCGCTCGCGGGCCTCCATCAGGGCGAAGCCCAGCAGGTTCGGCCCGCGCCAGCGCTCCGGGTCCGTCGCCGCCTCGTCGTCGGCCGCGAGGCCGATGCCCCACACCCGGTCCACCGGGCTCGCCTCCACCAGCACCCGGTCCCCGGTGTTCAGCAGGAACTCCCGCAGCTCCGGATGCGCGGCGAACTTGTGGACGCTGCCCTCGACGACGACGGCGAACCGCTCGCGCCGCCATGTCTCCTCGTCGAAGCCGCGCACCAGCCGCCCCTCCTTCTTGGCCCGCGAGGGGTGCCCGGCGGCCAGAATCCGGCGCTCGGCCTCCGCGTCGGCGAACAGCCGCGCCTTGCCCGCCATCATCCAGTGCTCAGCGGTCCCATAGGTCACTCCGTCCACGGTGAACGGCGCCGGCCACCACTGACTCAGGCAGCTCGCGCCGATCCGCCCGTCCGGCAGCGGACGGTGCCCCCAGAAATGCAGGTACTTCACCCTCGCCCCCGCGTGAACCTCCCTGACCAGGGCTTCCCGCGAGTCGATCTTCCCCGTGATCCTTTCCATGCACGCGAGTCTCGCAGCCACCACTGACACTCCGTCCCCCCTTTTCCGCGCTCACTCGACACCTGGTCGACAGATTCCGTCGCGTAACCGAAAGGCAACAACGGAATCACTTGTAGGACCGCTATTGCTCTGTCAGGATCGGCACTCAAATCGAGCTGGAGCTACGCCACCCGCCCCTTTTGGACGCGGGGCGACGGCGGAGGAGAGCGACATGCAGAACCCGGGCACGCCCACCCCGGAACGATTCCCCGCGCAGGACCGCTTCGCGGACGGCGCGCAGTTCATCGCGGGCCGCCTCACCAAGGGCACGTCCGGCCGCACGCACGCCGTCGTCGACCCGGCCACCGGCGAGGAGGTCTACACGTACGAACTGGCCGGCACCGACGACGTGGACGCCGCCGTCGCCGCCGCCCGCGCGGCGTTCCCCGGCTGGGCGGGCCTGACCCCGGGCGAGCGCTCGGACGCCCTGCACCGGTTCGCCGCCGTGCTGGCCGACCGCGCCGAGGACTTCGCCCGCGCCGAGTCCCTGCAGTGCGGAAAGCCCCTGAAGCTGACCCGCGAGTTCGACGTGCCGGGCACCATCGACAACACCGCGTTCTTCGCGGGCGCCGCCCGGCACCTGCAGGGACAGTCCGCCGGCGAGTACTCCGGCGACCACACCTCGTACGTCCGCCGCGAGCCCATCGGCGTGGTCGGCTCCATCGCGCCCTGGAACTACCCCCTCCAGATGGCCGCCTGGAAGATCCTCCCGGCGATCGCCGCGGGCAACACCATCGTGCTCAAGCCCGCCGAGCTCACCCCGCTCACCTCGCTGATGTTCGCGCAGGCCGCCACCGACGCCGGAATCCCGGACGGTGTCGTCAACATCGTCACCGGGACCGGCAGGGAGGCCGGAGAGCACCTCGTCGGGCACCCCGACGTCGCGATGACCTCCTTCACCGGCTCCACCGCCGTCGGCAAGCGCGTCGCCGAGATCGCCACCGCGACCGTCAAGCGCCTGCACCTGGAGCTCGGCGGCAAGGCCCCCTTCGTCGTCTTCGACGACGCAGACCTGGAGGCGGCCGTGCACGGCGCCGTCGCGGGCGCCCTCATCAACACCGGGCAGGACTGCACGGCCGCCACTCGCGCGTACGTGCAGCGGCCCCTGTACGACGCCTTCGTCGAGCGGACGGCCGCCCTGATGGAGACCGTCCGGCTGGGCGACCCGTTCGCCCCCGGAACCGACCTCGGCCCGCTCATCTCCCATGTGCAGCGCGACCGGGTCGCCGGCTTCGTCGAGCGGGCGCGTTCCTACGCGCGCGTGGTCACCGGCGGCGAGGCGCCCGACGGTGAACTCGCCAAGGGTGCCTACTACCGGCCTACCCTGGTCGCGGACGTCGCCCAGGACAGCGAGATCGTCCAGTCCGAGCTGTTCGGCCCGGTGCTGGTGGTCCTGCCGTTCGACAGCGACGAGGAGGGCATCGCCCTCGCCAACGACACCCCGTACGGCCTGGCCGCCTCCGCCTGGAGCCGGGACGTCTACCGGGCCAACCGCGCCACCCGCGAGATCAAGGCGGGTTGTGTCTGGGTCAACGACCACATTCCGATCATCAGCGAGATGCCCCACGGCGGGTACAAGGCGTCCGGCTTCGGCAAGGACATGTCCTCGTACTCGTTCGAGGAATACACGCAGATCAAGCACGTCATGTTCGACAATACGGCGGTAGCCCGCAAGGACTGGCACCGCACGATCTTCGGGGACCGATAGCAGCAGAACAGGCCGCCAGACCCGCGGCCGCCACTCCCGAAAGGGCACCACGCGCATGGAGCAGTACGAGCCCGACCGCCTGTCGCCGGTCGTGGCGGCCGCGATGCGGCGCAGCCTTCGCAACGGCCGGGCGGCGATGACCCGCCGGTCCCTGATGCGTGCCTCCGCCGGCGGCGCGCTCGCCCTCGGCGGTCTCGCGACGCTGAGCGGCTGCGGCATCCCCGCCGCCGGCAAGACCACCGGCGGAGTGTCCGCCGACGACCACTCGGCCAAGGAGAAGGTGGTGAACTTCTCCAACTGGCCCGAGTACATCGACGTGGACGACAGCGAGAAACACCACCCGACGCTGGACGCGTTCCGCAAACGGACGGGCATCTCGGTCAAGTACACCGAGGACATCAACGACAACGACGAGTTCTTCGGCAAGATCCAGCCGCAGCTCGCCGCCGGCCAGGACACCGGCCGGGACCTGATCGTCCTCACCGACTGGCTGGCCGCCCGCATGATCCGGCTCGGCTACGTGCAGAAGCTGGACTCCTCGAACCTGCCGCACGCCTACGCCAACCTCTCGGAGCAGTTCCGCAGCCCCGACTGGGACCCGGGCCGCGCCTACTCGTACGTCTGGCAGGGCATCTCCACCGTCATCGCGTACAACAAGAAGGCCCTCGACGGCGTCGAGGTGAAGTCGATCTCCGACCTGCTGGACAACCCCAAGCTCAAGGGCCGGGTCGGGTTCCTGACCGAGATGCGCGACTCCGTCGGCATGACCATGCTGGACATGGGCAAGGACCCGGGGAAGTTCACCGCCGACGACTACGACGCGGTCATCGCCCGCCTGCAGAAGGCCGTCGACAAGGGGCAGATCCGCCGCTTCACCGGCAACGACTACACGTCCGACCTCACCAAGGGCGACTTCGCCGCGTGCGTCGCCTGGGGCGGCGACATCGTCCAGCTGCAGGCGGACAACCCGGACGTCGGCTATGTCATCCCCGACAGCGGCTACATGACGTCGACCGACAACATGCTGATCCCCAACAAGGCCCGGCACAAGACGAACGCCGAACGGCTCATCGACTACTACTACGAGCTCGAACCGGCCGCCGAACTCGCCGCCTACATCAACTACGTGAGCCCGGTCGCGGGCGTGGTGCCCTACCTCGCCAAGATCGACAAGTCGGCGGCGAAGAACCCGCTGATCGTTCCCGACAAGGCCATGCAGGCGAAGTCCCACGCCTTCCGCTCGCTGAGCGCGAAGGAAGAGACGGCCTTCCAGCAGAAGTTCGCGAAGCTCACAGGGGCGTGACGAAGATGACGACGACAGACAACAGCGGCGACGTCCGCCTCTCCGGTATCAGCAAGACGTACGACAACGGCTTCACCGCGGTCCGGCCGCTCGACCTGACCGTCCCCCAGGGTTCCTTCTTCGCCCTGCTCGGCGCCTCCGGCTGCGGCAAGACGACCACCCTGCGCATGATCGCCGGTCTGGAGGAGCCCACCACGGGCGCCGTCCACCTCGGCGACCAGGAGGTCACCAACCTGCCGCCGTACAAGCGCCCGGTGAACACCGTCTTCCAGTCCTACGCCCTCTTCCCGCACCTCGACATCTTCGAGAACGTCGCCTTCGGTCTGCGCCGCCGCGGCATCAAGAGCGTGAAGAAGCAGGTCGAGGACATGCTGGAGCTGGTCCAGCTCGGCGAGCAGGCGCGCAAGAAACCGCACCAGCTCTCCGGTGGCCAGCAGCAGCGCGTCGCCGTGGCCCGCGCCCTGATCAACCACCCCAAGGTGCTCCTGCTCGACGAGCCCCTCGGCGCCCTCGACCTGAAGCTGCGCCGCCAGATGCAGCTGGAGCTCAAGCGCATCCAGACCGAGGTCGGCATCACCTTCATCCACGTCACGCACGACCAGGAGGAGGCCATGACCATGGCCGACACGGTCGCCGTGATGAACGCGGGCACCGTCGAGCAGCTCGGCTCGCCCGCCGACCTGTACGAGAACCCGCAGACGACGTTCGTCGCCAACTTCCTCGGCACCTCCAACCTGATCGAGGCCGAGGTCGACACCAAGAGCGGCGACGACATCGTGCTGCGGGCGGGCGGCGGCAAGCTGGTGCTGCCCGAGGCGCGCTGCTCCGCGCCCACGACGGCCGGCGGCAAGGTGCTGGTCGGGGTGCGGCCGGAGAAGATCTCCCTCACCCACGCCGACGACGCCGGCGAGATCGCCGAGGGCCGCAACCGCATCACCGGCCGGATCGCCGACTCCTCCTTCATCGGCGTCTCCACGCAGTACGTCATCGACAGCCCGGTCTGCCCCGAGTTCGAGGTCTACGCCCAGAACATCGACCGCGACGCCCGGCTCGTGCCCGGCGCCGAGGTGGTCCTGCACTGGAACCCGGCGCACACCTTCGGCCTGGACGCGGCACAGGACATCGACGCCGGTGTCGCCGAGGTCGAGGAGGACGCCGCCTGATGGCCGCCGTCACCGAGGCCCCGCCGCCTCTCGCCCCCACCGCGCCGGAGAAGAAGCCGCCGCGCAAACGCGGCCGTATGGTGCCGTACTGGCTGCTGCTGCCCGGCATCCTCTGGCTGATCGTCTTCTTCGCGCTGCCGATGATCTACCAGGCCTCCACGTCCGTGCAGACGGGCTCCCTGGAGCAGGGCTACAAGGTCACCTGGCACTTCGCGACCTACTGGGACGCGCTGTCCGAGTACTGGCCGCAGTTCCTGCGCTCGGTGCTCTACGCGGGCGCCGCGACCGTGCTGTGCCTGCTGCTGGGCTATCCGCTGGCCTACCTGATCGCCTTCCGCGCGGGACGCTGGCGGAACCTGATCATGATCCTGGTGATCGCGCCGTTCTTCACCAGCTTCCTGATCCGCACCCTGGCCTGGAAGACGATCCTCGCCGACAACGGCCCGGTCGTGCACACCCTCAACTCGCTGCACATCCTGGACCTGACCAGCTGGATCGGCTGGACGGCCGGCGACCGCGTCCTCGCGACACCGCTCGCCGTCGTCTGCGGTCTGACGTACAACTTCCTGCCGTTCATGATCCTGCCGCTGTACACGTCGCTGGAGCGCATCGACGGCAGGCTGCACGAGGCCGCGGGCGACCTGTACGCCAAGCCGTTCACCACCTTCCGCAAGGTCACCTTCCCGCTGTCGATGCCGGGCGTGGTCTCCGGCACGCTGCTGACCTTCATCCCGGCGGCCGGCGACTACGTCAACGCGGACCTCCTCGGCTCCACGGACACGCGCATGGTCGGAAACGTCATCCAGACGCAGTTCCTGAGAATTCTCGACTACCCGACGGCCGCGGCCCTGTCCTTCATCCTCATGGCCGCGATCCTCATCATGGTCACCTTCTACATCCGCAGGTCGGGGACGGAGGATCTGGTTTAAATGGCCTTCGTCAAATGGCTCAAGCGCAATCTCGTCGTCATCGCGGGACTGCTGACGCTCGGATATCTCCTGCTGCCGAACGTCATCGTCACGGTGTTCTCCTTCAACAAACCGAAGGGCCGCTTCAACTACGAGTGGCAGCAGTTCTCGCTGGACGCCTGGAAACAGCCGTGCGGGGTCGCCGGCATGTGCGGCTCGCTGTCGCTCAGCCTGCAGATCGCGATCTGGGCGACGATCGGCGCCACCGTCCTCGGCACGATGATCGCCTTCGCGCTCGTCCGCTACCGCTTCCGGGCCCGCGGCGCCGTGAACTCGCTGATCTTCCTGCCGATGGCGATGCCCGAGGTCGTCATGGCCGCCTCGCTGCTCACCCTGTTCCTCAACATGGGCGCCCAGCTGGGCTTCTACACGATCCTCATCGCCCACATCATGTTCTGCCTGAGCTTCGTCGTCACCGCGGTCAAGGCCCGCGTGATGTCGATGGACCCGCGCCTGGAGCAGGCCGCGCAGGACCTCTACGCGGGCCCCGCGCAGACCTTCCTGCGGGTCACCCTGCCCATCGCCGCCCCCGGCATCGCGGCCGGCGCGCTGCTCGCCTTCGCGCTGTCCTTCGACGACTTCATCATCACCAACTTCAACGCGGGCTCGACCGTCACCTTCCCCATGTTCGTCTGGGGTTCGGCACAGCGCGGCACACCCGTCCAGATCAACGTCATCGGTACGACCATGTTCCTGGTCGCCGTCCTGCTGGTCCTGACCTCCATGGTCATCGGCAACCGCCGCAACAAGCAAAAGGCGTAGGACTTTTCCGGAAAGCCCCTCCGGAAAAACCCTCTGGAAAACTCTCCGGAAAAACCCTCTGGAAAACCCTCTGTAGGGAGTTGAAATCATGGCCCCGAGCGCCATGAGCCGTTGGACGAAGGCACTCTCCGAAGCCCAGCCGGTCCCGTACTGGCTGGAAGACCCCGGCAAGCCCCACCCCGAGCCCGCGCTGACCGGCGCCGAGACCTGCGACCTGCTGGTCGTCGGCGGCGGCTACAGCGGACTGTGGACCGCGCTCATCGCCAAGGAGCGCGACCCCGGCCGGGATGTCGTCCTGCTGGAAGGCCGGGAGGCGGGCTGGGCCGCCTCCGGCCGCAACGGCGGCTTCTGCGCCGCCTCCCTCACCCACGGGCTGCCCAACGGCCTGGCCCGCTGGCCCGAGGAGATCCACAAGCTGGAGGAGCTGGGCGCCCGCAATCTCGACGAGATCGAGAAGGCGGTCGCCCGGCACGACCTGGACTGCGAGTTCGAGCGCACCGGCGAGATCGATGTGGCCACCGAGACGTACCAGGCGTGGGAACTGCGCGACTGGTACGAGCAGATGGAACGCGAGGGCCTCGCCGACGGCGTCGACTTCCTGGACGCCGACGCGGTGCGCGAGCAGGTCGACTCACCGACGTTCCAGGCGGGCCTGTGGGACCGCAGGGGAGTGGCCATGGTCAACCCCGCCAAGCTCGCGTGGGGTCTGAAGCGGGCCTGTCTGCGCCTCGGCGTCCGCGTCTACGAGCACACCCCCGCCCTCGACCTGAAGCCGTACGGCGCGGGCATGACCGTACGCACCCCCTACGGCTCGGTGCGCGCCCGCAAGGTCGCGCTCGGCACCAACATCTTCCCGAACCTGGTCAAGCGCGTGCGGGCCTACACGGTCCCGGTCTACGACTACGCGCTGATGACCGAGCCGCTCGGCCCGGAGCAGCTGGCGTCGATCGGCTGGAAGAACCGCCAGGGCCTCGGCGACAGCGCCAACCAGTTCCACTACTTCCGGCTGTCCGCCGACAACCGCATCCTGTGGGGCGGCTACGACGCGATCCACCACTACGGCGGCCGGGTGCGCCGCGAGTACGACGACCGGCCGGAGACCTACGCCAAGCTCGCCGGGCACTTCTTCACCTGCTTCCCGCAGCTGGAGGGCGTCCGCTTCACGCACGCCTGGGGCGGCGCGATCGACACCTGCTCGCGCTTCTCGGCGTTCTTCGGCACCGCCCACCAGGGCAGGGTGTCGTACGCGGCCGGCTACACGGGCCTCGGCGTGGGTGCCACCCGCTTCGGCGCCGAGGTGATGCTGGACCTGCTGGCGGGCGAGCCCACCGAGCGCACGTCCCTGGAGATGGTCCGCAGGAAACCGCTGCCCTTCCCGCCCGAGCCCTTCGCCTGGACGGGCATCGCCCTGACCAAGTGGTCCCTCGCGCGCGCCGACTCCCACGGCGGCCGCCGCAACCTCTGGCTGCGGACGATGGACAGACTCGGGCTCGGCTTCGACAGCTGACCGCGGCTTCGACGGCTGACCGGTGCCGGCGCGTGTGATCCGGTTCACCGCGAGGAAGTCGCCCGAAGTCGCGTAATGCCGGCCGTGGACCTCCCTCTCCCTCGTGACGCAGCCCGCGTCCGCGAGGCAGAGGGAGGTCTTTCCATGAGCGGGGCGAAGACGGCGGTCGAGTGGCTGGCATCGGTGGCGCCCGATCCGCAGGCCTGCCGCTGGGAGTGGGAGCGCAATCCCCTCGGGGTCGCGCTGCTGCCCGCCGGCAAGGCGTGGGACGTGCTGATCCTGCCGGGCGAGCTCGGCTATCCCACGCTCGACGTGCTGACCCGGGTGCTGGACCAGCTCGGCCCGGTCCTCGTCGACTTCGGCGACAACCGGATGGGTTTCTTCGTGCCGCCCGGCACGGCCGCCCGCTGGCTGGGCACCGGTATCCGCACGGCCGGGGCCGGCACCTGGATCGTGGTGCCCTACCCGGGCCGCGCCACCGGCGGCGTGCGCTGGCTGGTGCCCCCGGACGGCTCGGGGACCCTCACCGACCCGGCCCTGCTCGAACTGGCCATGCACGAGGCGGCGGCCGGTCTGGCCGAGGGCGGCGGCTGACGGCGGGAGGTCTTGACAACCGGATTGGTCTGGACCAAGTTGGGCGCGCTCCACCCTCCCCTTCCCCCTGTCCGGAGGTTCTCGTGGATCGCCCCAGACGCACCAGGCCCGTCCTCGCCGCGCTCACGGCCGCCCTGCTGGCGCTGCCGGGCATCACCGCGCTCTCGTCGGCCGCCCGTGCGGCCGACGCGGACCTCGCACGCAACGGAGGCTTCGAGTCCGGCCTGGACGGCTGGAACTGCACGGCGGGAACGACGGTCGGCTCACCCGTGCACAGCGGCGACGCGGCCCTGCAGGCGACGCCGGCCGGCAGCGACAACGCGCAGTGCGCGCAGACCGTGACCGTGCAGCCGGACGCGCAGTACACGCTGTCCGGCTACGTCCGCGGCTCCTACGTCTACCTCGGCGCGTCCGGCACCGGCACCACCGACGTCTCCACCTGGACCCAGTCCGCCCCCGACTGGCAGCGGCTGACGACGAGCTTCCGCACCGGCCCGTCCACCACCCGGGTCACGATCTACACCCACGGCTGGTACGGCACCGGCACGTACTACGCCGACGACCTCTCCCTCACCGGCCCGGGCGCGAGCGCCGGACAGCCGCCGGCCGCCCCCACCGGTCTCGCGGTCACCGCCGTCACCTCCTCCTCCGCCACCCTGTCCTGGTCGGCGGTCACCGGCGCGACCGGCTACGCGGTCTACCGAGACGGCGCCAAGGTGCAGACGGCGAGCGGCACTTCGGCCACCGTGACCGGTCTGTCCGCGTCCACCGCGTACGGCTTCCAGGTCACGGCCGTGAACGCCGCGGGCGAGTCCGCGCGGTCGGCCACCGTCACCGCCACCACCACGGCCGGCTCCTCGGGCGGCACCCCGGACCTGCCCGCCCACGCCCTGGTCGGCTATCTGCACGCGAGCTTCGCCAACGGCTCCGGCTACACGCGCCTGGCCGACGTCCCCGACAGCTGGGACGTCATCGACCTGGCCTTCGGCGAGCCGACCTCCGCCACCTCCGGCGACATCCGCTTCACCCGCTGCCCCGTCACCGAATGCCCGAACGCCGAGTCCGACGCCGACTTCAAGGCGGCGATCAAGGCCAAGCAGGCGGCGGGCAAGAAGGTGCTGATCTCGATCGGCGGCCAGAACGGCCAGGTCCAGCTCACCACCACCGCGGCCCGGGACGCCTTCGTCTCCTCCGTCTCGAACATCATCGACACCTACGGCCTCGACGGCCTGGACATCGACTTCGAGGGCCACTCGCTGTCCCTGAACGCCGACGACACCGACTTCAGGAACCCCAAGACCCCGGTGATCGTGAACCTGATCTCGGCGCTGAAGACCCTGAAGGCCAGATACGGCTCGAAGTTCGTGCTGACGATGGCCCCGGAGACCTTCTTCGTGCAGATGGGCTACCAGTACTACGGCACCGGCAAGTGGGGCGGCCAGGACCCGCGGTGCGGGGCCTATCTCCCGGTCATCCACGCCCTGCGCGACGACCTGACCCTGCTGCACGTCCAGGACTACAACTCCGGTCCGATCATGGGCCTGGACAACCAGTACCACTCCATGGGCGGCGCCGACTTCCACATCGCCATGACCGACATGCTGCTCACGGGCTTCCCCGTCGCGGGCGACGCGAACAACGTCTTCCCACCGCTGCGCCCCGACCAGGTGGCCATCGGCATGCCGGCGTCCACGAACGCGGGCAACGGCTACGTGGCGCCGGCCGAGGTCGTGAAGACCCTCGACTGCCTGACGAAGAGGTCCGGCTGCGGCTCGTACCCCACCCACGGCACCTGGCCGGCCCTGCGCGGCCTGATGACCTGGTCGGTCAACTGGGACCGCTTCGCGAACTGGGAGTTCCAGAAGACCTTCGACGGCTACTTCGGCTGACGGTCGCCCGGGCCGCTCCGGCCGCTCCGGCCGAGGAGCACCCACAGGCCCGTCAGCAGCATCGCGCACAGGCACCAGCTGGCCACGACGTCCAGTGGCCAGTGGTAGCCGCGCCGGACCAGGCCCCAGCCGACGGCGAGGTTGACGACGACGCAGGCGGCGACGAGCGCGCGGCGCACGCGGGCGTCGCGCAGCCAGGGGAGGAGGAGCAGGGTCGCCGCGCCGTAGGCGACGGACGCGGTGGCGGTGTGGCCGGACGGGTAGTAGCCGGTGCCGGGGCCCGTGACCGGCGGGCCCGGCCGGTCCACCAGCACCTTGAGCGGGACCACCAGCGCCGGGACCAGGGCCATCAGGACGGCCGCCGCGAGGGGCGGCAGCCACCACCGGTGCAGACCGGCGGTCCGGCCCCGCCGGGCGACGTATCCGACGGCGACGGCGAGAACCGGGACCGCGACGGTGACGTTGCCCAGATCGGCGAGGGCGCCGTAGAGGCGCACGGGGTCGACGAGGGCGTGGCTGATCCGCGCGTCCACGCGCAGCAGCAGGCCGCCGGAGACGACCTGCCAGGTGATGAGCGCGAAGCAGAGGGCGGGAAGCCCGAGAAGGAGGAAGAGGAGGGTCGGCCGCCCCGGAACAGGGGGGGTGATTCCGAGGCGGCCGTCCAGACCGGATCGACGCCCACCCCGGGGGGTTTGGGGCGGGCGACTGTCCGATCGGTGAGGAGATCCGGAGCCGGAAGCTCCGGGAGTGTGCGCGAGGGCACGACCAGGTCGTAGCTGGGGAGGCCACGGCCTGAGTTCGCCCACAGTCCCCTGTGGGCGGGGTGTATCTCTCATCTGGGTAGAACCTACGGCAGCTCGGTGGCCGAAGACAGGCACAAACCCGTCCCGCCATCCACCCCGCACACGTTCTTCACACGGCCTGCCGCTCGGCGGAATCCGCGGGGCGCGCACCCTGGGGACGAGCTGCGGACTCCGCTCGGCTCAGATGCGCGCGAACGCCTGCTCGATGATGTCGAGGCCCTCGTTGAGGAGGTCCTCGCCGATGACCAGCGGGGGCAGGAAGCGGAGCACGTTGCCGTAGGTGCCACAGGTCAGGACCAGCAGGCCCTCCTGGTGGCAGGCCTTCGCCAGCGCGGCGGTCGCCTCCGGGTTCGGCTCCTTGGTCGCGCGGTCCTTGACCAGCTCGATGGCGATCATCGCGCCGCGGCCGCGGACATCGCCGATGACGTCGAACTTCTCGGCCATCGCGGTCAGCCGCGCCTTCATGACCGCCTCGATGTCCTTCGCCCGGGCGTTGAGGTCGAGCTCCTTCATGGTCTCGATGGCGCCGAGCGCACCGGCGCAGGCCACCGGGTTGCCGCCGTAGGTGCCGCCCAGGCCGCCCGCGTGCGCGGCGTCCATGATCTCGGCGCGGCCGGTGACGGCGGCGAGCGGCAGACCGCCCGCGATGCCCTTGGCGGTGGTGATCAGGTCCGGGACGATGCCCTCGTCCTCGCACGCGAACCACTGGCCGGTGCGGCAGAAGCCGGACTGGATCTCGTCGGCGACGAAGACGATGCCGTTGTCCGAGGCGAACTTGCTGATCGCCGGCAGGAAGCCCTTGGCGGGCTCGATGAAGCCGCCCTCGCCGAGCACCGGCTCGATGATGATCGCGGCCACGTTCTCCGGGCCGACCTGCTTGGTGATCTGGTCGATGGCCTGCGCGGCGGCCTCGGGGCCGGCGTTCTCCGGGCCGGTGGGCCAGCGGTAGCCGTAGGCCACGGGGACGCGGTACACCTCGGGCGCGAACGGACCGAAGCCGTGCTTGTACGGCATGTTCTTCGCCGTCAGCGCCATCGTGAGGTTGGTGCGGCCGTGGTAGCCGTGGTCGAACACCACGACGGCCTGGCGCTTGGTGTACGCGCGGGCGATCTTGACGGCGTTCTCGACGGCCTCGGCGCCGGAGTTGAACAGCGCCGACTTCTTCGCGTGGTCACCCGGGGTGAGCTCGGCGAGCGCCTCGGCGACCGCCACGTAGCCCTCGTACGGGGTGACCATGAAACAGGTGTGGGTGAAGTCCGCGAGCTGCGCGGACGCCCGGCGTACGACGGCCTCGGCGGAGGCGCCCACGCTCGTCACGGCGATGCCGGAACCGAAGTCGATCAGGCGGTTGCCGTCGACGTCCTCGATGATCCCGCCGCCCGCGCGCGCGGTGAAGACGGGCAGCACGGAGCCCACGCCCTGCGCGACCGCGGCGGTACGGCGGGCCTGCAGCTCCTGCGACTTCGGGCCGGGGATGGCGGTGACGACGCGGCGCTCCTGCGGAAGTGCGCTCATGAGGGGCTCCTGGGGGGAATTGCGGTTTCTTGCCTTCTTTTCTCGCAGGCTAGGGCGGGGCGAGGGGAGTGGGCATGCTCCATGTGGGCGGTGTCGGCGATTCGGGTTGTCCGCGGTGGACATAGCGCGCCGGCCGGCCGGCCGCCGCCGCCCCGGGACGACCGTACGGCACCGCCGCCGGACCTGTCCGGAACGGACGCGGCCGCCCGGCCCCGTAATCGGTGAACTGCCTTGGTGAGGGCGTTAGATTGACCGCTGAGGGTCGACGGAAGCGGCTGGTCGGGGAGCGAGGACGATGGACAGCGACGGGACGCAGGACGCGCGGGGTACGCAGGCGAATCCTGTGCCACGGGCACGCTCCGGCGTACCACCGATGCCCACGGAGGCCCCGGGCGTGCCGCCGCGGCCCGACGGCTCGGCGTTCCTCGCCTGGCTGCGGACGCCGCGGCCCGAGGCGCTGCCCGGTGTGTGGCGGTTCGGGCATCGGCCCCGGGCGGCGGAGGAACCGGAGCTCGTCCCCGCCCGCCAGCTGATCAGCGGCGCGCTGATCGCCTTCCTCGTCGGCTGGCTCATCTGGTCGCTGCTGTGGAACGGCTACCTCGGCGGCTGGTGGCTGCTCCCGCTCTACGCGATGATCCCCGACTCCTGGGCCTCGCCGCACAGCTTCGCCTCCGTCGTGGTCGTCTACGCCTACTACGTGCTCATCGCCGTCGTCATCATGATCGGGGTGGGCCGGCTCGGCCGCTGGTCGGAGATCTGGCGCCGCTACGGCCCGCCGGCCTGGAGCGGAAAGACCGCCGCCGCCCGCACCGAACGGCCGCCCGCCCCCGAACAGGATCCCGCCGAGTGGCCCCAGCTGCGCGCCGTCGGCGCCGTCGAGGCCGCCGAGCGGCTCGCCGCCGATGCCCGCGCCGGTCTGATGCGGGACGTCGACCACGCCCGCATCTCCCGCGCCTGGCAGGGCGTGCGCAGCGGCCGCCACGACCTCGCCGCCTTCACCGGCGCCGTGCTCGAGAGCGGCTCCGCCGCCTGCCTGCACCCCTCCGGGGAACGCGACCTGCCGGCCCGCATCGCCCGCCACGACCTGCTCACCGGCCAGGTGCGGCTCGGCACCGCCGCCGACGACCCGCGCAACCCCTACGCCTACCGCGGGGCCGGGCTCGCCCTCGGCCCCGAGCTGCTCGGCACCTCCCTGCTGGCGATCGGCCCGGCCGGCTCCGGCAAGACCGGCACGGTGATCCGGCCGCTCGCCGAGTCGCTGTGCCTGCACGCCCTCGCCGGGCGCGCCGCGGTCGTCGTGGTCGGCGCGGCGGGCGCCGGGCTCGGACCGGCCGACGCCTACGACGTGGTCGTACGCATCGGCCATCCGGAATCGGTGTACGACCTCGACCTGTACGGCGGGACGGGCGACCCCGACGAGGCCGCCGCCGTGCTCGCCGAGGCGCTCGTCGGGGACCTCGCCGATCCGCACCCCGGCAGCGACAGCCGGCGCTCCACGACCGTGCTCGCCCAGCTCCTCGGGCCGTTCCGGGCGGTCCACGGCCGCTTCCCCTCCGTACCGGAGCTGCGGCAGCTGCTGGACGGGGCGCCCGGTCCGCTGGCCGCGCTGCGGACCGCGCTGGAGGGCTCCGGGCAGGAGTCGCTGGTGCGTGAACTGGACGCCCGGGAGCGGCAGTCGGCGCACCCCGGGGATGTCGCGTCGGTCCTCGCGGACCGCGTCGCGCTGCTCGACCGGCCCGCCTTCGCCGGGTTCTTCGACACCTCGGGGCAGACGAAGCCGTTCTCGCTGAAGGCCCTCGACCACCCGGTGCGGGTCCGGGTCGACCTGCCCGAGCGCGGGCACGCGGACGCCTCGCGGATGCTGGCCCGGCTGGTGCTCGCGCAGTTCACGGCGAGCGTGGCGGTGCGCGAGGACCGGTCGCTGTTCGCCTGTCTGGTGCTGGACGACGCGACCGGGGTCGTCACCCCGGAGGCGGTGCGCGGCATCCAGCGGCTGCGGTCGGCGAACGCGGGCGCCGTGCTCACCCTGCGCACGCTGGACGACGTGCCGAGGCCGCTGCGCGGTCCGCTGCTCGGCGCAGCCGGATGCCGTATGGCACTGTCCGGTCTGACCCCCTGGGACGGGCAGGACTTCGCCGAGGTGTGGGGCAAGGAGTGGATCGAGGCACGGGACGTCACCGACCGGCAGATCATCGCCGAGACGCCCGCCGGGAAGGCCCTGCACATGCTGCGCCGCGTGATCACCGGCAAGGCGCCGACCCAGCGCGCCGTCACCGTCCGCCAGGTCGAGCGCGAACGCTGGTCGGCGTCCGAGCTGGCGCACGGGGTGCCGCCGGGGCACGCGGTGCTGTCGCTGACCGACGTGAAGGGCGAGCACGCGCCTCCGCTGCTGGTGGACCTGCGGGGGCAGTGACCTTCGGGTCCGCGCTTTCGGGTGACCGGGGGACCGTACGGTGAGGCAGAATCGCCATAGGGTGTTCATACGTGACGGCCAAATGATCACAAGGTTCGCCCGATCCCCGTAGCCCGTCCGAGCCTCGCAGACCTGAAGGCCCCATGCCCCTGACCCTCGCCGCGCTCGTCCACCACTCCGCGCTCAAGCTGGCCGTGCGGGCGGGCGAGGACCGTCTGGACGTGCCCGTCCGCTGGGCCCACGTCAGCGAGCTCGCCGACCCCGTGCCCTACATGGAGGGCGGGGAGCTGCTGCTGATCACCGCGCTGAAGCTGGACGCGGAGGACCCCGAGGCGATGCGCCGGTATGTGAAGCGGCTGGTGGGGGCCGGGGTCGTCGGGCTCGGCTTTGCCGTCGGCGTCAACTACGAGGAGACGCCCAAGGCGCTCGTCGACGCGGCGGAGGAGGAGGGGCTGCCGCTCCTAGAGGTGCCGCGCCGCACTCCCTTCCTGGCCATCAGCAAGGCGGTGTCCGCGGCGAATGCGGCGGACCAGTACCGCGCGGTGACGGCGGGCTTCGCCGCCCAGCGCGAGCTGACCAAGCAGGCCATCGCCGAGGGCCCCGAGGGCTTGCTGGCCGCGCTCGCCTCGCAGGTCGACGGCTGGGCGGCGCTCTACGACGCCTCCGGCACCGTCGTCGCCGCCGCGCCGGAGTGGGCGGGACGGCGGGCCGCGCGGCTGACGGCGGACGTGGAGCGGCTGCGCGAGCGTCCGGCGCCGGCGTCGTCTGTGGTGGGCGGCCCGGACAACGAGGACCGCGTCGAGCTGCACTCGCTCGGCACCGGACGGCGGCCGCGCGCCGCGCTGGCCGTCGGGACGGCCGCGGCACCCGGCACCGCCGAGCGCTACGCCGTCCACTCGGCGATCGCGCTGCTCACCCTCACCACGGAACGGTCGCGGTCCCTGCACGCCGCCGAGCAGCGGCTCGGGGCCGCGGTGCTCAGGATGCTGCTCGCCGGGGAACCGGACCACGCGCGGGCCGTGGCCGGCGGGCTGTACGGCGGGTTGCTCGACGCGCCCTTCCGGATGATCGTCGCCGAGGTGGCACCGTCGGCGCCGCGGATGTCCGTCGACTCGCACGCCCCGGCGGGAGTGGCCGCCAACGCCCCGCACGGCGATCCGCTCGCCGCGCTGGCCGAGGCCGTGGAGTCGGCCGCCGCACGCGCCGGGGAGGCCGTGCTGGTGGTGCCCGAGGGGGACGGCGACGGGCTGCGGCTGGTCGTGCTCGCGGCGGACGGGGGCGCGGCGCTCGCGGCCTGCGCGCAGTACGCGGCGGCGCTGGAGGCCGCGCGGACCGGGACGGGCGTGCGTGAGCAGACGGGCGGCACGGACGACGACGAGCTGGTGGTGGGCGTGTCGGCGCCGGTGGGGCCGGTCGCCGCTGCCGCCGCCTACAAGCAGGCCGAGCAGGCGCTGTCGGTGGCCCGGCGGCGGGGTCGGGCATACGTGGAGCACGAACAGCTGGCGGCCGGGTCGGTGGTGCCGCTGCTGGCGGACGACGCGGTGAAGGCGTTCGCCGACGGGCTGCTGCGGCCGCTGTACGAGCACGACGCGACCGGGCGGGGCGACCTGGTGGCCTCGCTGCGGGCCTGGCTGTCACGGCACGGCCAGTGGGACGCGGCCGCCGCGGACCTGGGGGTGCACCGGCACACGCTGCGCTACCGGATGCGGCGGGTGGAGGAGATCCTGGGCCGCTCGCTCGACGACCCGGACGTGCGGATGGAGCTGTGGCTGGCCCTGAAGGCGGTGGCGGCGGAGCACGGCTGAGATGCCGACCCGGCAGGCGCCTGCCGGTCGACCGGGATGAGGATCGGGGACGCGCCGCCCCGCGGGCCGGCGCCCGGCCGGACGTGTCGCCCCCCGACGGGCGGGGTCGTGCCGGCCGGCGTCACCGGCAAGCCGCGCGCCCGCGGCCACCACGTCATGACCGGTGACCCGGATGTCCCGGTCACCCGGCCGCCGCCGAGGACACCGACGGCTGAGGTGCCAAACCGTAGCGCCGCTGGCCGGCACTGCTCCACCCTGGACAAACGCCTCCCCGGACGCCCCGCCCTACCGTGGACCCGAACGCCACGCACAGCACCCCCAACGGGAAGGGCCGGGATTCGCACAATGACTTCCACCACCGCCTTCTGGCTCGCCGGCCGCCAGGTCACCGGCGAGGACACCTTCGACGTCACCTCCCCCTGGGACGGCCACCTGGTCGGCAAGGTGAGCGTGCCGACGGACGCGCAGGTCGAGGAGGCCGTCGCCGCCGCGTACGCCGTACGCGAGGAGTTCGCCGCCACCCCCGCGCACGTCCGCGCCGCCGCCCTGGACCACGTCAGCCGGCGGCTGGCCGAGCGCACCGAGGACATCGCCCGGCTGATCTCCGCCGAGAACGGCAAGCCGATCAAGTGGGCGCGCGGCGAGGTCGGCCGTGCCGTGTCCGTGTTCCGGTTCGCGGCCGAGGAGGCCCGCCGCTTCAACAGCGGTGAGGCCCAGCGCCTCGACACCGACCTCGGCGGCCAGGGGCGGCTCGCGCTGACCCGCCGCTTCCCCAAGGGCGTCGTCCTCGGCATCGCGCCGTTCAACTTCCCGCTCAACCTGTGCGCCCACAAGGTCGCCCCCGCGATCGCGGCCGGCGCGCCCATCATCCTCAAGCCGGCGCCCGCCACCCCGCTGTCCGGGCTGATCCTCGGCGACCTGCTCGCCGAGACCGACCTGCCGGCCGGCTCCTGGAGCATCCTGCCGGTCGCCAACGACAAGATGCCCGCCCTCGTCCAGGACGAGCGCCTGCCGGTCATCTCCTTCACCGGTTCCGAGAAGGTCGGCTACGCGATCATGGACTCGGTGCCGCGCAAGCACTGCACGCTGGAGCTGGGCGGCAACGGCGCCGCGGTCGTCCTCGGCGACTACGCCTCCGACGCCGACCTGGACTGGGCCGCCACGCGCATCGCGACCTTCTCCAACTACCAGGGCGGCCAGTCCTGCATCTCGGTGCAGCGCGTCATCGCGGACGCCTCCGTCTACGACCGCCTGCTGCCGCGCATCGTCGCCGCCGTCGAGGCGCAGGTCACCGGCGACCCGTCCGACGACAAGACCGACGTCGGCCCGCTGGTCAGCGAGGACGCGGCCCGGCGCGTCGAGTCCTGGGTGAAGGAGGCCGTGGAGGCGGGCGCGAGCCTGCTCACCGGCGGTGACCGCGACGGGGCCTCCTACGCTCCGACCGTCCTCACCGACGTCCCGGCCGATGTGACGATCTCCTGCGAGGAGGTCTTCGGGCCCGTGCTGACCGTGCAGAGGGTGGCGGGCGAGGACGCGGCCTTCGCCGCCGTCAACTCCTCCAAGTACGGCCTCCAGGCAGGGGTGTTCACGCACGACCTGCAGGCCGCCTTCCGGGCCCACCGGGCGCTGGAGGTCGGCGGCGTCGTCATCGGCGACGTGCCCTCCTACCGCGCCGACCAGATGCCCTACGGCGGCGCCAAGCAGTCCGGCGTGGGCCGCGAGGGCGTGAAGTTCGCGATGGACGACTACACCTACGAGCGGGTGCTGGTGCTGACCGGCCTCGCGCTCTGAGGCACCCCGCACACCCCTGGTTGATGGGAACCGTTTCCAGCTAGGCTCCCAGGGCGTGCGTCGAAAGTCCCGTCGTCCGCCCGAAGGGCGGGCCCCGCGGCGTCTGGTGCGTGCGATCGCAAGGCGCCGGAGCGCCCTAATAGCGGAGCTATTCGGGCGTTTCGGCAACGCCGCGAGCGCGCGTGCCAGGCGTCGCGGGGCAGGCGGGACTTTCGACACACGCCCTAAAAGAGGCCCGGCACCGTTGCCTTCCGGTGCCGGGCCCCTTCATGTCGTCGGTCTGCCCCGGACCCTCAACCGGAGAAGCCGACGTGCGCGAGCCGCAGCGGGCCGCGCAGCCTCAGGTGCACGTCGTGCACGCCCTCGACGGCGACATCGGCGCCGAGCGAGGTGTAGTCGTACGGCGTCGCCGTGGCCGTGTCGAGGGTCAGTACGGCGAGCGGCGCGCCCCCGTCCAGGGACAGCTCCACGACTCCCGCACCGGCGACCGTGACGTCCACCCGCGTCACACCGTCCCCGAAGTCGCAGTGCCGGTAGACCAGTTCGGCCGTCCGGCCCTCCTGCGGTGTCACCGCGTCACCCGCGGTCCGCGTCCGGTCGACGATCAGGGCCCCGCTCTGCTCGTCGAAGTCGGCCCCCTCCAGGCCCCGGTGCGCCACGGGGCGAGGGGCGCCGGGCTCGCCGTCCAGCCGCAGGGTCGTCCGCAGCCGGACGTCCTCGCTGGAGGCGCCGACCAGCAGGTCGTAGCGGCCCGGCTCCAGGCGCCGGCCGCCCCGGGCGACGTCCCAGAACTCGAAGGCGGACAGCGGGACGTCGAAGGAGAGCTCCCTCCGCTCGCCCGGGGCGAGGGTCACGCGGTCGTGGGCGAGCAGCTCGCGGCGCGGACGGGGCACGGAGGGTTCCAGCGCGCGGGTGTACAGCTGGGGCACCTCGTCCGCCGTCATGTCCCCGGTGTTGGTGACGGTGAAGGTCACCCGCAGCGAGCCGCCGTCCACGCGGGCCGCGAGATCGCCGTAGGAGAACGCGGCGTAGGACAGGCCGTGCCCGAACGGGAACAGCGGCGTGCCCTCGAAGTACAGGTAGGTCTGGCGGGAGCCGATCACGTCGTAGTCGGGCAGGCCGGGCAGGTCGGCGTCGTCCGCGTACCAGGTCTGCGGCAGCCGGCCGGCGGGGGAGACGTCGCCGGCCAGGACGCGGGCGAGGGCGGTCCCCGCCGCCTGCCCGCCGTGCGCCGTCCAGAGCACGGCGGGCAGCGCCGACGTGTCCACCGCGTACGGATACGCCGAGACCAGCACCAGAGCCGTGCGCGGGTTCACCGCGCGGGCCGCGCGCAGCAGCCGCTCCTGCTGGGCGGGCAGCCGCAGCGTCGTACGGTCCTCGGTCTCGCGGCCGTTGATGTGCGGGTCGTTCCCGGCGAGGACCAGGACCGCGTCCGCCCGCTCGGCGACCCGCCGTACGGCCTCCTCGCCGCGCTCGACGACGACCCGCTCCCACACCTCCGGCCGCGGCCCGGCGGATTCCGGATCGCCGTCGGCAACCTTCACCCCGTCGGCGGCGACGCAGACGTGACGACCCGTGCCCAGATGCCGCAGGAGGTGACCGTGTTCGTGGGGTTCCAGGCGGAACGTCTCCTGGACGATCCAGCCGCCGGGCTGGTCCGCGGAGGCCCGCAGGTATCCGTCGTCGGCCACCGACAGGTAGCGGCCGTCGGGCGCGCGGAGGGTCAGCACGTCCTCGCCCCAGTCGATCAGGGCGAGTTCGGTGCCCGTGGCGTCGGTGGTCAGCGGGGGCAGGTCGGTGCGGCCGGCCAGCAGGGCCGGGTCGAGGGCGCCCTCGGCGCCGCGCACCCCGTCCGCCGCCTCGGGCGCCTCGGGCACGTGCAGGAAGGTCCCGGCGGAGGTCTTCAGGCGGATGCGGTCCACGCCCTCCGCGAACTCCACGCGCTCGGCGCCGAACCGCTCGTACAGGCCCTCCAGCGGGGTGGAGCGGTGCATCAACGTCCCGCTGTACCAGTCGAGTTTGCACTCGTCGGCGAGCAGGCCGACCACCGCGATCCGGGTGTCCGGGGCGAGCGGCAGCAGACCGTCGTTGCGCAGCAGCACGATCGCCTGCTCCGCCGCCTCCCGGGCCAGGGCGCGATGGGCCGGGGTGTCGAACTCCCAGGTGCCGGCGTGCGGATCGTCGTGCGGGTCGAACTCGCCGAGCCGGAAGCGGACGGAGAGCTGGCGGCGGACGGCGGTGTCGAGGTCGGCCTCCGTCAACAGGCCCTGTTCATACGCCCTTCTCGCCCGCCCCACGATCTGGGAGCTGTCCGTGCCGTGGTCGGTGAAGCTGTCCACGCCGGCGATCAGCGCGGCCGCCGTCGCCTCCTCGTGGGTGTCGAAGTAGTGCTCGTGATCGACCAGGTTGGACGGCGCGCCCGCGTCCGAGCAGACCAGCAGCTCCTCCTCCGTCCAGGCCCGCAGGTGCTCGCGCAGGTACGGGGAGACGTGGTTGGGGCGGCCGTTGACCAGGTTGTACGCCGGCATCACCCCGGCGACCGCGCCCGCCTGGACCGTCTCGCGGAAGGCCCGCAGGTCGTACTCGTGCAGCACGCGCGGGCGGACCGAGCTGGACGAGGTCGCCCGGTCCGTCTCGTTGTTGTGGGCCAGCCAGTGCTTGAGGACGGGCGCGGTGCGCCAGTACACCGGGTGGTCGCCGCGCAGGCCACGGGTGTAGGCCGTGGCGATGGCGGAGGTCAACCTCGGGTCCTCCGAGTAGCCCTCCTCGTTGCGGCCCCACAGCGGATGGCGCAGCAGATTCACCGTCGGGGACCAGACGTTGAGGCCCACGCGGTCGTCGTGGGCGCGCATGGCGCGGACCTCCTTGGAGACCGCCTCGCCGACCCGGCGCACCAGGTCGGTGTTCCAGGTGGCGCCGAGGCCGACCGCCTGCGGGAAGACCGTCGCCGGGCCCATCCACGCCACGCCGTGCAGGGCCTCCTGGCCGGTGCGCCAGGCGGCGATGCCCAGGCGCTCCACGGCGGGCGTGAACTGGTGCAGGAGAGCGAGCTTCTCATCGAGCGTCAGCCGCTGGAGCAGGTCGTCGATGCGCTTCGCGAACGGCAGGTGCGGATCGCGGAACGGCGGTGTGGACGGCGTCTGTTCGGTCACGTGGGGATCCCCTTGCGATGGAGCGGCCGGGCGCTTTCGAAGCGCTTCGATGCTCATTCGACCGACGGCCGGGTGTCAAGGGTCGCTCACCGACACTTCAAGCGGCGTCTGACGCACAGGTCGGCTGTGAGGGCTCCGAGGAATGTTGGGAGCGACCCTTGTGCACCCCTGGGTGTTCACCTAACCTCACACCAACATCGAAGCGCTTCGACTAGTACCGCGAGCCGCAGTCGTCGGAGGATCGCTTCAGCTCAGCCAGTTCCACTCGAGACACCGCAGCCGACGGCCACCGCCGGGTGTCCTGGTGCGCCATGAAGGGTTGACGCAATGACGCCGAACGCCGCTTCCGGTTCTTCCGGCTCCTCCGGACCCAGCCGCAGAAGCTTCCTCGCCTCCACGGCGGTCGCCACCGCAGCGGTGGCCGGCGGGATGCCCCTGCTCGCCGCCTGCGGTGGCTCGGACGGCGGGTCGCGCGGAGGGACCACCTCGGGCAAGAACGCCAAGAAGATCCTGCCGGCCTACGTGGCCAGCAACGTGGTGAGCCCGGACATCCCGTCCAAGAACGGCTCGTCCATGGGCTTCACCGGCAAGCTCGACGTCGGCACCCTCAAGACCTCGGTGCCGAAGAAGCTCGGCAAGGGCGGCAAGGTCACCATCATGTCGCCGTTCTGGGGTTCGCCGCCGAAGGGCGACTGCGCCTACTACACGGCGGCGAACTCCATGATCGGCGTCGACGTCCGGTGGCAGAACCAGGACGGCAACACCTACGACCAGAAGCTGGGCGCGGTCCTGGCCTCCAGCGACATCCCGGACGTGGTCGTCATCCCGGGCTGGAACATGACCGCCAAGATACCCAGCGCCATCATCGGCAAGTTCGCCGACCTCGGCCCGTACCTGTCCGGGGACAAGGTCAAGGAGTACCCGAACCTGGCGGCGATCCCGTCCGACGCCTGGCAGCGCTCCATCTTCGGCGGCAAGCTGATGGGCCTGCCGATGCCGGCGTCGTACGTGCAGAACATCGTGCCGCTGTACCGGCAGGACGTCTTCGACAAGCAGGGCTACGAGGTACCGAAGTCCGCCGACGAGTTCATGTCCCTGGCCAAGGAGATCACCAGCCCCCGGGCCAAGCGGTGGGCCTGCGGCGACATGAAGTGGACCGCGTTCAACACCTTCGGCGTGATCAGCGGCGGGGAGAAGGCGCTGAGCTGGACCGTGGTCGACGGCAAGATGACCCACCGCATGGAGACCCCGGAGTACCTCGAGGCGCTGGAGTGGACGCGCAAGCTGTTCGCCGCCGGGTACGTCCACCCCGACTTCAAGCTGGGCAAGAGCCAGGCCACCGACCCGAGCGCCAAGTTCGCCGCCGGCGAGTTCCTGATCTGGAACAACGACATCTCCAACTGGTACGGGCAGCAGGCCATCCAGGCGGCGCAGAACCCGGGCTTCAAGGTCTGGGGCATGGACCTGTGGGGCCACGACGGCGGCAACCCCGTGCTGTGGGCCGCGAACCCGGCGAGCATCTTCGCCTTCGTCAACAAGAAGGCCCCCGAGTCCGTCGTCCGCGACGTGCTGGCCGTCGCCAACGTCACCGCGGCGCCGTACGGCACCAAGGAGTGGATGATGACCAACTACGGTCAGGAGGGCACCCACTACACGCTCAAGAACGGCGTGCCCGTCAAGACGGACAAGGGCAACCTCGAAGTCGCCAACGCCTATGTCATGGTCGCGAGCCCCGCCTCGACCATCGCCCACCCCGACCTGCCCGACTACACCAAGGGCATGGTCGGCTGGCAGCAGCGGATGGGCGCGTTCACCAAGAAGTCGTCCTTCTGGGGCCTGCAGATCGTCGAGCCCAACCGCTACACCAACCTTACCAACGACATGGAGCAGTTGGAGGACGACATCGTCCGGGGCCACAAGAAGATGAGCGACATGCAGCAGTTCATCTCCGACTGGCGGAGCAAGGGCGGCGACAGGCTGCGCGACTGGTACAAGAAGCTGCTCGACGAGAACGGCACGGCGGCGAGCTGACCCGGTACCGAGGCAAGGAGATCCGCCGTGTCCCACAGCACGGTGCCTCGGAGGGCCGAGGCCAGCACACCGGTCCAGAACCCGGTGGCGTCCGGCGGCGCCACCGGTCCCCGGGAGAAGAACGAGCCGGGCAGGCCGAGCCTGCGGCTCAGGTTCCGGCGCGACCGCACCCTGCTCCTGATGACGGTGCCGGCGATCGTGCTCGTCCTGGTCTTCAACTACCTGCCGATCCTGGGCAACGTGGTCGCCTTCCAGGACTACGACCCCTACGTCAGCGACAACGGCATCGTCTCGATCCTGCACAGCCCCTGGGTGGGTCTGGAGAACTTCCAGCAGATCTTCCAGGACTCCGCCTTCTGGAACGCGGTGCGGAACACCCTGGTGCTCTTCTTCGTCCAGCTCCTGCTCTACTTCCCGATCCCGATCGTGCTCGCGCTGCTCATCAACAGCGTCGTCAGGCCCCGGGTCCGGGCGATCTCCCAGGCGATCCTCTATCTGCCGCACTTCTTCTCCTGGGTGCTGGTCATCGCCGTCTTCCAGCAACTCTTCGGAGGCGCGGGCCTGTTGTCGCAGCTGCTGCGGCAGCACGGCTTCGACGGGCTGGACATCATGACCGACCCGGCGACCTTCAAGTTCCTGGTCACCGCGCAGAGCGTGTGGAAGGACGCCGGCTGGGGGATCATCGTCTTCCTGGCCGCGCTGGCCTCGGTCCCGCCGGACCTCTACGAGGCCGCCGCGATGGACGGCGCCGGACGCTGGCGGCGGATGTGGCACGTCACCCTGCCCGCGCTGCGGCCGGTGATCGCGCTGCTGCTGGTGCTGCGCGTGGGCGACGCGCTGACCGTCGGCTTCGAGCAGATCCTGCTGCAGCGCGACGCCGTCGGCCCCGGGGCCGGGGAAGTCCTCGACACCTTC
This sequence comes from Streptomyces panaciradicis, assembly GCF_023516615.1. Taxonomy (GTDB): domain Bacteria; phylum Actinomycetota; class Actinomycetes; order Streptomycetales; family Streptomycetaceae; genus Streptomyces; species Streptomyces panaciradicis. The sequence continues at coordinate 27,838 of NZ_JAMGBF010000023.1, read as the reverse complement.
GTGTGGTGGAACGGCGTGCGCAATCAGGACTTCAGCTACGCGGCCGCCGCCGGCCTGGTCAAGGGCGTCGTCAGCATCGGGCTGGTGCTCGCCGCGAACAAGGTGGCCCATCTCATGGGCGAGCAGGGGGTGTACAAGAAGTGACCGCCGTGATGACGAAACCGGCACGCGAGGAGTCCCGTTGGGCCGCTCCGCCGCGGCCCTCCTGGGAGGAGGAGCCCAGTACGGCCGGAGTGGCGGGCAAGGGGCTCGTCCTCGCTCTGGCCTGCCTGGGCATCCTCTTCCCGCTGTGGATCGTGGTGGTCACCAGCCTCTCCTCGCGCAAGACCATCAGCGAGGCCGGCGGGCTGGTGATGGTGCCCAAGGGGATCACCTTCATCGCCTACAGGGAGCTCCTCGGCGGAGGACAGGTCACCCGGGCCGCGATCATCAGCGTCCTCATCACGCTCGTCGGCACGCTGTTCTCCATGGCCGTGTCGGTGCTGTGCGCGTACGGACTGTCGCGGACCGGCTCGCTGGGGCACCGCTGGATCCTGATGATCCTGCTGGCGACCATGTTCTTCAGCGCCGGTCTGATCCCGACGTACCTGCTCGTGCAGTCCATCGGGCTGACGGACAGCTATCTGGCGCTGATCCTGCCCAGCGCGATCAGCGTGTTCAACATCCTCGTGCTGCGCGGGTTCTTCATGGGCATCTCGCAGGAACTCATCGACAGCGCGCGGATCGACGGGGCCGGCGACTTCCGGATCCTGTGGCAGATCGTGATGCCGCTGTCCCGCGCGGTCCTCGCGGTGATCACCCTGTTCTACGCCGTCGGGTACTGGAGCGCCTGGTTCAACGCGTCGCTGTACCTGAACGACCAGGACATGATGCCGTTGCAGAACGTGATGATCCAGCTGGTGCAGAAGCAGCAGGCGCCGGTGGGGCTGGGGCAGGCCATCAGGACCGGGCAGCTGTCGGGGCTGGCCGTGCAGATGGCCGTGATGGTGATGGCGCTGCTGCCCGTCGCCGTGCTGTCGCCGTTCGTGCAGCGGCACTTCAAGAAGGGCATGCTGACCGGCGCGATCAAGGGCTGATCCCCTCGGTGGCGCCGCGGCCTCCTCGCGCCGGACCAGCGCCACGGTCCCCCTCTGCTTACGGATCGAGGTATGTCATGCTCGCGTTCCCACCCGGCCGTCGGGCCGCCCTGGCCGACGCCACCCGCGGCCGCATCCTCTTCGGCGGCGACTACAACCCGGAGCAGTGGCCCGAGGAGACCTGGCAGGAGGACGTCCGGCTGATGAAGGACGCCGGCGTCAACTCCGTCACCCTGGGCGTCTTCTCCTGGGCGAAGCTCGAACCCCGGCCGGGGGAGCGGGACTTCGGCTGGCTGGACACGCTGATGGACCTGATGCACGAGCACGGCATCGGCGTCGTCCTGGCCACCCCCACGTCCTCGCCGCCGCCCTGGCTCGGCCGCCTGCACCCCGAGACCCTGCCCCGCGACGAGGACGGCCGCACCGAGTGGTGGGGCGGCCGCCAGCACTTCTCCCACTCCAGCGCCGTCTACCGCCGGCACGCCGCCGCCATCACCGAGGACCTCGCCGCCCGCTACGGCCGCCACCCCGCCCTCACCCTGTGGCACATCAACAACGAGTACTGCACCTACGACTACGGCGACGAGGCCGCCGCCCGCTTCCGCCACTGGCTGCGGGCCCGCTACGGCACCCTCGACGCCCTCAACTCCGCCTGGGGCACGGCGTTCTGGAGCCAGGGCTACGGCGACTGGGAGGAGGTCCTGCCGCCCCGCCACGCCCACTACCTGAAGAACCCCGGCCAGGTGCTGGACTTCAAGCGGTTCACCTCCGACATGCTCCTGGAGTGCTACGTCGCCGAACGCGACATCGTCCGCCGGCACACCCCGCCCCACGTCCCGGTCACCACCAACTTCATGCCGCTGTGGGCCGGGCAGGACGCCTGGCGGTGGGCCGAGGAGGAGGACGTCGTCTCCGTCGACCTCTATCCCGACCCGCGCGATCCCTTCGGCGCCCAGCACGGTGCGCTCGTGCAGGATCTGACCCGCTCCCAGGCCCGCGGCCCCTGGATGCTGATGGAGCAGGCGGCCGGGCCGGTCAACTGGCGCGGAGTGAACCATCCCAAGCCCCGGGGCCTGAACCGCCTGTGGTCCCTGCAGGCCGTCGCCCGCGGCGCCGACGCCGTCTGCTACTTCCAGTGGCGCCAGTCCCGGCAGGGCGCCGAGAAGTTCCACTCCGGCATGGTCAGTCATGCGGGGGAGCAGGGGCGGACGTACCAGGAGATCAAGCGGCTGGGCGCCGAACTGAACCTGATCGGCGCTGCGGTGACGGGCAGTCACACCCGCAGCGACATCGCGGTCCTGCACGACTGGGACTCCTGGTGGGCCGGCGCCCACGAGGGCCGCCTGTCCACGCTCGTCGACCACACCCGGATCCTCACCGCCTGGCACCGCGCCCTCTGGCAGGCCCACCTCGCCACCGACTTCGCCCGTCCGGAACACGACCTGAGCGCCTACAAGCTCGTCGTCGTCCCACAGGCGTACGCCCTCACGGACACGGCGATCGACAACCTCCTCGCCTACGTCCGTGACGGCGGCACCCTCGTCGGCGGCTTCCTGACCGGCATCGCCGACGAGCAGGACCGGGTCCGGACCGGCGGCATGGACGCCCGGCTGCGCGCACTGTTCGGCATCCGCACGCTGCACGAGTGGTGGCCGCTGGAGGAGGGCGAGAGCGTCGGGACCGACGCCTTCCCCGGCGTCCTGTGGTCGGAGGAGATCGAGAAGGACGAGGAGGCCTCGGCGGAGGTCACGTACAAGGGCGGAGAGCTCGACGGGATGCCCGCCGTGCTGCGCAAGGGACGGGCGCACTACCTGTCCACGCTGCCCGAGCCGGACGCCCTGCGCGCCCTGCTCGCCGGGATCGCGGCCGGGGCCGGCGTCCACCCCGTCCTGCCCGCACTGCCCGACCAGGTCGAAGCGGTACGCCGGGGCGAGCTGCTGTTCCTGCTCAACCACGGCCGCGACACGGTGACCGTCGACCTGCCCGGCAGCCACCGTGACCTGCTCACAGGGACGGTTGTGGAGGGCCGGTGCACGCTGGAGCGCCACGGCGTGGTGGTGTTGCGCCCATGAACATCATGCACGGCACCTGGGAAGCACAACCCGCCGCGCGCTGGGAGGACGGCTTCCTGAGCGGCAACGGCCGACACGGCGCACTCGTGTTCGGTGATCCGAACGACGAGCGAGTGGTCGTCACCCAGCACACCCTGGTCCGCCCCAACGGCGGTGAGAGCGCCCGCCCGCCCCGGCTCGCCGACCTGCTCCCGCAGCTGCAGGACCGGCTGCTCGCCGGTGACCCCGACGCCGCCGAGACCTTCACCGACGGCCGCGACCTGCAATGGGTGCAGCCCTTCCACCCCGCATTCCAGGTACGGCTGCGCAGGGCGCCCGGCGACCCGCCGCACCGCTACCGCCGCGGCGTCGACTTCCCCACCGGCGTCGTGGAGGAGACCTGCGACGGCTGGCGCAGCCGCGTCTTCGTCTCGCGCGCCGACGACGTCGTCGTCCAGCAGGTCACCGCCGACGACCTGCACATCGCCCTGGACCACCGCCTGCCGAACGCCCCCACGCGGCTCGCCGTCGGCGACGGCGCCGTCCTCACCGCGGACGGGGCGCTGCTCACCCTGCGCGTCCGCTACCCCGGCGGCGACACCGCGTACACCGGGCTGACGCACGTCGTCGTCACCGGTGGCGTCACGACCCTCACGCCGCCCGGCGTCCGGATCACCGGTGCCGAGTCCGTCCTGCTGCTCACCCGGGTCCTGCGCCACACCGGCGAGCTGGACACCACCCCGCACGCCCGCGCCCTGCGGGACCTGCTGCCGGCCGATGCAGACCCGTACACCACCCTGCTGTCCCGCCACACCGCCCTGCACCGCACCGCCTACGAGCGCGTCACCCTCGACCTGGGCGCCGACCCCGCCGAACGCGCGCTGCCGGGCTCGGCACTGCTGACCCGCCCGGACAGCCCCGCCCTGCTGGAACGCCTCTTCGCCGCCGGCCGCTACCACCTGCTCTCCGCGAGCGGCCTGAACCCGCCGCGCCTGACGGGTCTGTGGACCGGGGACTGGGACACCGCCTGGTCCGGCGCCTTCACCAACGACGCCAACCTCAACCTCCAGACCGCCTCGGCCGCGACCGCCGCCCTCCCCGAAGTCACCGCCGCGTTGGCCGACCTGATTGCCCGTCAGCAGGACGACTGGGCGGAGAACGCCCGTACCGTCCTCGGCTGCCGGGGCGTCGTCGCCCCCGCCCACACCGACGGCGCGTCCGGGCTGTCGTACCACTTCAACCGCGAGTACCCGCTGCACCTGTGGACCGCGGGCGCCGACTGGCTGCTCAAGCCGCTCGTCGACCACGACGAGACCCGCGGCGAGCGCGACCCCCGCACCGCCGGCCTGCTCGCCCAAGTCGCCCTCTTCTACGAGGACTTCCTCAGCCGCACGGACCAGGACGGCCGGGTGGTCGTCGTCCCCTCCTACTCGCCCGAGAACCGTCCGGCCGGCTTCGGCTGGGGCGCGATCAACGCGGCCATGGACCTCTCGGCCGCCCGGCACGCCCTCACCACCGCCGCCGCCTACCACCCCGGCACCCCCGAGGCCGACCGCTGGCGCGCGCTCGCCGAGCGCCTTCCCCCGCACCGGGTCAACGCCGACGGCGCCCTCGCCGAATGGGCCTGGCCCGGCCTCGACGACAGCTACGACCACCGCCACCTCAGCCACCTCTACGGCGTCTGGCCCCTCGACGAGATCACCCCGTACGACACCCCGGACCTCGCGGCCGCCGCCCACCGCGCCCTCGAACTGCGCGGCGCCGAGAACGACTCCGCCCACGGGCATCTGCACCACGCCCTCGTGGCCGCCCGCCTGCGCGACGGCGAGCGGGTCGCGCACGCCCTCGGCCAGGTGCTGAACGGGGACTTCTTCCACGCCTCCCTGATGAGCGCGCACTACCCGCACCGCGACGTCTACAACGCGGACGCCGCCCACACCCTGCCCGCCCTCGTCGTCGAGACGCTCGTGCAGTCCACGCCCGACCGGCTGGTGCTGCTGCCCGCGCTCCCGGCGGCCTGGCCGGCCGGCCGGCTCACCGGCCTGCGCACCAGGTTCGCGGCCGAGCTCGACCTGACCTGGAGCCCGCAGGAGGTGACCGCGGTGATCCGCCCCACCCGGACCCGCCGCGTCGAACTCCGGACTTCCTCCGGCGCGACCCCGCTCGACCTCGTCGCCGGGGAAGACCACGTCCTCACCCTGGGGGCGTGGTGACCATCCGCGCAACTCCCCCCACCCATGGAAGGGACACCATGGCAGCACACACCGTCCGCCGCCGGATCACGATGGCGGTCCTCGCACCCGCCCTGGCGCTCGGCGCCACCGTCGGCCTCGCCTCCGCCCCCGCCTCGGCCGCCGTCTGGAGCTCCTGCGACCAGTGGGCCAGCACGACCCTGAACGGCTACACGCTCTACAACGACATCTGGGGCTCCGGCGCCGGCAGCCAGTGCATCTGGGCGAACTCCGGCACCAACTGGGGCGTCTACGCCAACCACCCCAACACCGGCGGCATCAAGTCCTACCCCAACGCCACGAAGGCGATCAACAAGTCGATCACGTCGCTGGGTTCCCTCTCCAGCGCCTACAACGTCACCGTCCCGTCGTCCGGCGCCTACGAGACCGCCTACGACATCTGGGACACCAACCACCAGTACGAGATCATGCTCTGGATGAACAAGACCGGAGCCGTCGGTCCGCTCGGCACCTCGCAGGGCAACGTCACGCTGGGCGGCCACACCTGGACCGTCTACAAGGGCAGCAACGGCTCCAACGAGGTGTTCTCGTTCGTCCGCACGTCCAACTCCAGCTCCGGCACCGTCAACATCCTGCCGATCCTGAAGTGGATCAAGGACACCAAGGGCTGGTTCGGCAACGTCACCATCGGCGACCTGCAGTTCGGCTTCGAGATCACGTCCTCGTCCGGTGGCCTGAACTTCACCGTCAACAGCGAAAGCGTCAGCAGTAGTTGACCCGATTGCGGTCGGGGGTGGGGTTTCATGGGCGCATGCGCATCTCCACCCCCCACCGCACCGTCCTGACCGCCGCCGCCGTACTGCTCGCCGTGCCGGGCACCGCGGCGGCGGCCTCCGCGGACGGCCGGCACCCGGCCGACGGCCTGCTGCCGGTCGCCGCCCTCGCCGCCGACCGCCTCGCCACCGCCGACCTGGTCGCGGCCGCCAAGTGGGGCACCGACAGCCCCATCGACGACCCGGCGCGCGAACAGCAGGTCCTCGACACCGTCGCCGCCCAGGCCCAGCAGATCGGCGCCGACCCCGACGAGATGCGGCGCGTGTTCCGCGACCAGATCGAGGCCAACAAACTCGTCCAGCGCGCGCTGTTCGCCGAGTGGACCGCCCACCCCGACCGGGCCCCGACCACCAAGCCCGACCTGAGCGTCGTCCGCGCGACCATCAACCGCATCAACACCGACCTGGTCCGGTCCCTGGCGGACACCACGCCCGAGCGCGTCTCCCCGAGCTGCGGGCCCGAACTGTTGGTCGCCGCCGTCGAGGTCCACCACGAAAAGCACCAGGACCTGCTGCACACGACGGCCCTGGCCCGCTCCCTGGCCCACATCTGCCGCGACTGACCCCACGGACCGGATGAGGGGACCGCCGGCCCCGCGCCCCTTGGGGGCGCGGGGAACTGCGCGACAAGCCACGACGACGCGGCAGCCGCCCGACGCCGCTCAGCCCCGCACGGGCAATCGCGCCCCGTCCCGCAGGAACAGCGGAATGCGGTCCAGCGGGGCGTCGACGGTGACGCGGGCACCGCCCTCGTACGTCTGCCCCGTCCACGCGTCCGTCCAGGTCGCGCCCGCCGGCAGATAGGCCGTACGGGCCGTCGCGCCCGCCGTCAGCACCGGCGCCACCAGCAGGTCCCGCCCGAACAGGTACGCGTCGTCGACCGACCAGGCCGCCGAGTCCTCCGGGAACTCCAGGAACAGCGGCCGCATCACCGGCAGCCCCTCCTCGTGCGCCTCCCGCATGACCTGGAGCACGTACGGCTTCAGACGCTCGCGCAGGCGCAGGTACCGCTCCAGGATGGCGCCCGCCTCTTCGCCGTAGGACCACACCTCGTTCGGGCCGCCGGTCATCTCCGGCCCGAGCGGCATGCCCGGGTCGCGGAAGCCGTGCAGCCGCATCAGCGGGGACAGCGCCCCGAACTGGAACCAGCGGACCATGACCTCGCGGTACGCCGGGTCGTCCGGGTCGCCGCCGTGGAAGCCGCCGATGTCCGTGTTCCACCAGGGGATGCCGGACAGCGCGGTGTTGAGCCCGGCCGCGATCTGCCGGCGCAGCGTCGGGAAGTCGGTGCCGATGTCACCCGACCACAAGGCGGCGCCGTAGCGCTGACTGCCCGCCCACGCCGAACGGTTGAGGGTGACGACCTCCTCGCCCTCGGCGACCAGGCCCTCGTGGAACGTCCGGGAGTTCTCGGCCGGGTAGAGGTTGCCGACCTCCAGCCCCGGCCCCGCCCAGTACCGCAGGTTCTCCTGGAAGCCCGGCTTCAGCTCCGGCTCGCACGCGTCCAGCCAGAACGCCGTGATGCCGTACGGCACCAGGTAGTTGTCCCGCACCTTCGACCACACGAACGCGCGCGCGTCCGGGTTCGTGGCGTCGTAGAAGGCGACCTGCACCGTGGAGGCGACGCCCTTGTCCGGCCAGTCGGCGTGCGCCATCGGGCCGTACTGGGTGCCGACGAAGTGGCCGCGCTGCTCCATCACGGGGTGGTTCTCCGACAGCGGCGACACCGACGGCCACACGCTCACCACCAACTTGACGCCCAGCTCGTCCAGTTCGCGGACCATCGCCGCCGGGTCCGGCCACTCGGCCGGGTCGAACTTCCACTCGCCCAGGTGCGTCCAGTGGAAGAAGTCGCAGACGATCGCCGAGATCGGCAGCCCCCGGCGCTTGTACTCCCGTGCCACGGCGAGGAGTTCGTCCTGGGTGCGGTAGCGCAGCTTGCACTGCCAGAAGCCCGCCGCCCACTCCGGCAGCATCGGCGTACGCCCGGTCACCGCGCTGTAGCGGCGCTGGCCGTCGGCCGGGGAGCCGGCCGTGATCCAGTAGTCGATCTGCCGGGCGGAGTCGGCCACCCACCGGGTGCCGTTGCCCGCCAGCTCCACCCGGCCGATCGCCGGGTTGTTCCACAGCAGGGTGTAGCCGCGGCTGGAGGTCAGCACCGGGACGGTGACCTCGGCGTTGCGCTGGACCAGGTCCAGGACCAGGCCCTTCTGGTCCAGGCGGCCGTGCTGGTGCTGGCCCAGGCCGAACAGCTTCTCGTCGTCGTAGGCGGCGAACCGCTGCTCCAGCCGGTGGTGGCCGTTGCCGACGGCCGTGTACAGCCGCGAGCCCGGCCACCAGAAGTGGGCGCGCTCCTCGGACAGCAGCTCCCCGAGGTCGTCGGTGCGCAGGAACCGGACCAGGCCCTCGGCGGTGACCTGCACCGTCAGCGTGCCGACCGTCAGCCGCCCCTCGCCGTCGGCGATCTTGACGCTGCTCTCGGTGGCCGGCGCCTCGTCGAGGAGGGCGCCCGGCAGGCCGTGCAGGATGGGGCCGCCGAGCCGCGCCCGGACCCGGACCGCGTCCGGGCCCCACGGCTCGACACGGAGGGTCTCCTGGCGGCCGCTCCACTCCAGCGCGCCGTCCCGTTCGCGGAAGGTGCCGACGGTGGGGGACGACTGCGCGAGCGAGACCTGGTTCTGGTTTCCGGCAGGCTGATTCACGAAGGGTGCTCCCGAAAGGACATGTCCCGGGCCGGGACACGGTGGTGCCCCGCAGGGCGATGGAAGGCGGGTCTCAGGAAGAGCCGGAGGGCGGGTCTTACGAAGAGCCGGAGGGCGCCGGACCCGTGCTCGCCCGCACCGTCAGCTCCGGTGCGATCAGCACGACGTCGTCCGTGCCGCGGCCGTCGAGCTTGGCGACCAGGTACTCCACGGCGTACCGGCCCATCTCCTGCGCCGGGATGGCCACGGACGTCAGCCGCACCGAGGCCTGCACGGCCACCTGCTCCGGGCAGACCGCCACCACGGACACGTCCTCGGGGACGGCCCGGCCCTGCTGGCGCAGCAGCGCGAGCATCGGCTCGACCGCCGACTCGTTCTGCACGACGAACCCCGTCGTGCCGGGGCGCTCGTCGAGGATGCGGGCGAGGGTGACGGCCGTCGCGTCGTACCCGCCCTCGCACGGCCGGTGCAGCAGCCGTACGCCCAGCTCCTGGGCGCGCGACCGCAGTCCGTCGAGGGTGCGCTCGGCGAAGCCGGTGTGCCGCTCGTAGACCGCGGGCGCCTCGCCGATGACAGCGATGTCGCGGTGCCCGAGCATCGCCAGATGCTCCACGCACAGGGCGCCCGTCGCCCGGAAGTCCAGGTCCACACAGGTGAGACCGGACGTGTCGGCGGGCAGCCCGATCAGGACCGACGGCTGGTCGGTGCCGCGCAGCAACGGCAGCCGCTCGTCGTCGAGTTCGACGTCCATCAGGATCATCGCGTCGGCCAGCCCGCTGCCGGTCACCCGGCGCACGGCGTCCGGACCCTCCTCGCCGGTCAGCAGCAGGACGTCGTACCCGTGGTTGCGGGCCGTCGTGGCCACCGCGATGGCGATCTCCATCATCACCGGCACGTACATGTCGGTGCGCAGCGGGACCATCAGCGCGATGATGTTCGACCTGCTGCTGGCCAGCGCCCGCGCGCCCGCGTTCGGGTGGTAGCCCAGTTCGCGGATGCTCTGCTCGACCCGCTGCCGGGTGGTCGTGGAGATGGACCGCTTGCCACTGAGGACATAGCTCACCGTGCTCGCCGAGACTCCGGCGTGCTGGGCGACCTCGGCGAGGGTGACCATCCAGCTCTCCCAGCGGTGTGAAGCGCTTCGACACTGCGCATGACGTTCAGGGGTGGGTGTGAGGGTGGTTCGACACTAGCTCCGGCACGGGCGGGTGTCCAGAGTTCATCGAAGCGCTTCGACAGCTTTTCCTCCGCGGAGGACGCCGGTGCCGTGGGGGTCTGCACGAACCGTCTCCCGGTAAGGGCTTCCGGCGCAACACCGCGGAGCGGACCGCCGGGCATCTCTTCGGCCGAACGGCTGCACGCGGGGTGGTGGGGGCGCCCGGGATCGGGTACATACGATCGGGTAGCACCCGTCGGTAACCATAACGGCCCAAGATCCCGATTCGCGGCGAGGTGAGCCTCATGTCCGCCAGTCCCTCCGAGTCCGCTGGACGCCCCACCGTCTCCGAACGTGAGGCCCGTCAGGTGGCGGAGGCCGCCCGGGAACAGGAATGGCGCAAGCCCAGCTTCGCCAAGGAACTGTTCCTCGGCCGCTTCCGGCTCGACCTGGTCCACCCCCATCCCACCCCCTCCACCGAGGCAGCCCAGCGCGGCGAGGAGTTCCTCGCCAAACTCCGCGACTTCTGCGAGACGAAGGTCGACGGCGCGCTGATCGAGCGCGAGGGCCGCATCCCCGACGAGGTCATCAACGGCCTCAAGGAGCTCGGCGCCCTCGGCATGAAGATCGACACCAAGTACGGCGGCCTCGGCCTGACCCAGGTCTACTACAACAAGGCCCTGGCCCTGGTCGGTTCCGCCAGCCCGGCCATCGGCGTCCTGCTCTCCGCCCACCAGTCGATCGGCGTGCCCCAGCCGCTCAAGCTGTTCGGCACCGACGAGCAGCGGGAGCGGTTCCTGCCGCGGTGCGCCCGCACCGACATCAGCGCCTTCCTCCTCACCGAGCCCGACGTCGGCTCCGACCCGGCCCGGCTCGCCACCTCCGCCGTACCCGAGGGGGACGACTACGTCCTCGACGGGGTGAAGCTGTGGACCACCAACGGCGTCGTCGCCGACCTGCTGGTCGTCATGGCCCGGGTGCCGAAGAGCGAGGGACACAAGGGCGGCATCACCGCCTTCGTCGTCGAGACCAACTCGCCCGGCGTCACCGTCGAGAACCGCAACGCCTTCATGGGCCTGCGCGGCATCGAGAACGGCGTCACCCGCTTCCACCAGGTCCGCGTCCCCGCCGCCAACCGCATCGGCCCCGAGGGCGCCGGCCTCAAGATCGCGCTGACCACCCTCAACACCGGCCGCCTCTCCCTGCCCGCCTCCTGCGTCGGCGCCGGCAAGTGGTGCCTGAAGATCGCACGCGAGTGGTCGGCGGCCCGCGAGCAGTGGGGCAAGCCGATCGCCCAGCACGAGGCCGTCGGCGCGAAGATCTCCTTCATCGCGGCGACCACCTTCGCCCTGGAGGCCGTGCTCGACCTCTCCTCGCAGATGGCCGACGAGAACCGCAACGACATCCGCATCGAGGGCGCGCTCGCCAAGCTGTTCGCCTCCGAGATGGGCTGGAGGATCGCCGACGAACTGGTCCAGATCCGCGGCGGCCGCGGCTTCGAGACCGCCGAGTCCCTCGCGGCGCGCGGCGAACGCGCCGTCCCCGCCGAACAGGTCCTGCGCGACCTGCGCATCAACCGCATCTTCGAGGGCTCGACGGAGATCATGCACCTCCTCATCGCCCGCGAGGCCGTCGACGCCCACCTCTCCGTCGCCGGCGACCTGATCGACCCCGACAAGTCCCTCCAGGACAAGGCCAAGGCGGGCGCCAACGCCGGCGTCTTCTACGCCAAGTGGCTGCCCAAGCTCGTCGCCGGACCCGGACAACTCCCGGTCTCCTACGGCGAGTTCAAGCACGAGGTCGACCTCTCGCCGCATCTGCGCTACGTCGAGCGGCACGCCCGCAAGCTCGCCCGCTCCACCTTCTACGCCATGTCCCGCTGGCAGGGGAAGATGGAGACCAAGCAGGGCTTCCTCGGCCGGATCGTCGACATCGGCGCCGAACTGTTCGCGATGAGCGCCGCCTGCGTCCGCGCCGAACTCCTGCGCAGCCAGGGCGACCACGGCCGCGAGGCCTACCAGCTCGCCGACGCCTTCTGCCGCCAGGCCCGCATCCGCGTCGCGGAACTCTTCGACCGCCTGTGGACCAACACCGACGACGTCGACCGCACCGTGGTCAAGGGCGTCATGTCCGGCACCTACGCATGGCTGGAGGAAGGCGTCGTCGACCCCTCCGGCGACGGCCCGTGGATCGCCGAGACGGCACCCGGACCGTCGAAGAAGGACAACGTCCACCGGCCGATCCGCTGACCGGCGGGGAACAGCGCGTCCCCCAGGACCCCCCGTGCGGGGGACGAGGGGGACGCGCTGTCCTCACACACCGTCCTTACGGCCACAATGGAGGGATGAGCGACAGTCCAGCACTCCGAGGGCGCGGCCCGGAGAACCCGTCCGCCCCGCGACGCCCGGCACGCGCCCTCGCCGACCCGCACCTCGTCTACGACCCCGTGACCGGCGGCGGTCCCAAGGACGTGGTGATCCTCGGCTCGACCGGATCGATCGGCACCCAGGCCATCGACCTCGTGCTGCGCAACCCCGACCGCTTCCGGGTCACCGGCCTGTCCGCGAACGGCGGCCGCGTCACCCTCCTCGCCGAACAGGCGCACCGGCTGCGCGCCCGGACCGTCGCGGTCGCCCGCGAGGACGTCGTACCGCAGCTGCGCGAGGCGCTGACGAGCCGCTACGGCGCGGGGGAGCCGCTCCCCGAGATCCTGGCCGGCCCGGACGCGGCCACCCAGCTCGCCGGCTCCGCCTGCCACACCGTGCTGAACGGCATCACCGGCTCCATCGGCCTCGCGCCCACCCTCGCCGCCCTGAAGGCGGGGCGCACCCTCGCGCTCGCCAACAAGGAGTCGCTCATCGTCGGCGGCCCGCTGGTCAAGGCGCTCGCCGAGCCCGGGCAGATCATCCCCGTCGACTCCGAGCACGCGGCCCTCTTCCAGGCGCTCGCGGCCGGCACCCGGGCCGATGTGCGCAAGCTCGTGGTGACCGCCTCCGGCGGCCCGTTCCGCGGCCGGACCAAGGCCCAGCTGGCGGACGTGACGGTCGAGGACGCCCTCGCGCATCCCACCTGGGCCATGGGCCCGGTGATCACGATCAACTCCGCGACCCTCGTCAACAAGGGGCTGGAGGTCATCGAGGCACACCTCCTCTACGACATTCCCTTCAGTCGCATTGAGGTGGTCGTGCATCCTCAGTCGTATGTCCACTCGATGATTGAGTTCACGGACGGATCGACGATCGCCCAGGCGACGCCCCCCGACATGCGCGGGCCCATCGCCATCGGGCTCGGCTGGCCCGAGCGCGTCCCGGACGCGGCGCCGGCCTTCGACTGGAGCAAGGCCTCGACGTGGGAGTTCTTCCCGCTCGACAACGACGCGTTCCCCTCGGTGAACCTCGCCCGGCACGTGGGTGAGCTCGCGGGCACCGCCCCGGCGGTGTTCAATGCGGCCAACGAGGAGTGCGTGGAGGCGTTCCGCACCGGCGAGCTGCCCTTCAACGGGATCATGGAGACCGTGACCCGGGTCGTGGAGGAGCACGGCACGCCGGTCACGGGAACCTCGCTCACGGTGTCGGACGTCCTCGAAGCGGAGACCTGGGCACGGGCCCGGGCCCGGGAACTGACAGCGCAGACGGCGACCGCGGAGGCGCGTGCATGACGAGCTTGATGATGATCCTCGGCATAGTCGTCTTCGCGTTCGGCCTGCTGGTCTCGATCGCGTGGCACGAGCTGGGGCACCTGTCCACCGCGAAGCTCTTCGGCATCCGCGTGCCCCAGTACATGGTCGGCTTCGGCCCGACCATCTGGTCGCGCAAGAAGGGCGAGACCGAATACGGGATCAAGGCCGTCCCGTTCGGCGGCTACATCCGCATGATCGGCATGTTCCCGCCCGGCCCGGACGGACAGCTCACCGCCCGCTCCACCTCGCCCTGGCGCGGCATGATCGAGGACGCCCGCTCCGCGGCCTTCGAGGAGCTCAAGCCCGGCGACGAGACCCGCCTCTTCTACACCCGCGCCCCCTGGAAACGGGTCATCGTGATGTTCGCGGGCCCGTTCATGAACCTCATCCTCGCGGTCGCGCTGTTCCTGACCGTCCTGATGGGCTTCGGCATCTCCCAGCAGACCACCACGGTCAGCTCGGTGTCCCAGTGCGTGATCGCCCAGAGCGAGAACCGCGACACCTGCAAGAAGGGCGACCCGGCCTCCCCGGCCGCCGCCGCGGGCCTCAAGCCCGGCGACAAGATCGTCTCCTTCGCCGGGGTGCGCACCACGGACTGGAACAAGCTCTCCGACCTCATCCGGCAGAGCCCCGGCAAGAACGTGCCGATCGTCGTCGACCGCAAGGGCCAGGAGGTCACGCTCCACGCCACGATCGCCACCAACCAGGTCGCCAGGAAGGACTCCAGCGGCCAGATCGTCCAGGGCAAGTACGTCAGCGCCGGCTTCCTCGGCTTCAGCGCCGCCACCGGCATCGTCAAGCAGGACTTCGGCGAGTCGGTGACCTGGATGGGCGACCGCGTCGGCGAGGCCGTCGACTCCATCGCGGCCCTGCCCGCCAAGATCCCCGGCCTGTGGGACGCCGCCTTCGGCGACGGCAAGCGCGCCCCCGACTCACCGATGGGCGTGGTCGGCGCGGCCCGCGTCGGCGGCGAGATCTTCACCCTGGACATCCCGGCCACCCAGCAGCTGGCGATGTTCGTCATGCTGGTCGCGGGCTTCAACCTCTCCCTGTTCCTGTTCAACATGCTCCCGCTGCTGCCCCTCGACGGCGGCCACATCGCGGGCGCCCTGTGGGAGTCGCTGCGGCGGAACCTGGCCCGCGTGCTGCGGCGCCCGGACCCGGGCCCCTTCGACGTGGCGAAGCTGATGCCGGTCGCCTACGTGGTCGCGGGAATCTTCGTCTGCTTCACCCTCCTGGTGCTGGTGGCGGACGTCGTCAACCCGGTGAAAATCACGTAGTCACCTCTCGTTCACCGCGGCCCGGAGCGTTTCGTTCCGGGCCGCGTTCCATGGGGCGGGTCCAGGGGCAGGATGTGCTCGCGGCTTCGCCGGTGCCGTAATCTCGAAGCCTGGAGCCCGTTGTTCCGGGACCGGATCCTGATCCACGACTTGGGGTTGCACAGCAGATGACTGCGATTTCTCTCGGCATGCCGTCCGTTCCGACCAAGATCGCCGAACGGCGCAAGAGCCGGCAGATCCAGGTCGGGTCCGTGGCGGTGGGCGGAGACGCCCCCGTGTCGGTGCAGTCGATGACCACGACCCGTACGTCCGACATCGGCGCGACCCTGCAGCAGATCGCCGAACTGACCGCCTCCGGCTGCCAGATCGTGCGCGTGGCGTGCCCCACGCAGGACGACGCGGACGCGCTGGCCACCATCGCCCGCAAGTCGCAGATCCCCGTCATCGCGGACATCCACTTCCAGCCGAAGTACGTCTTCGCGGCCATCGAGGCCGGCTGCGCCGCGGTCCGGGTCAACCCGGGCAACATCGAGCAGTTGGACGACAAGGTCAAGGAGATCGCCAAGGCCGCCAAGGACCACGGCACCCCGATCCGCATCGGCGTCAACGCCGGCTCCCTCGACCGGCGACTGCTGCAGAAGTACGGCAAGGCCACCCCCGAGGCCCTCGTCGAGTCCGCCCTGTGGGAGGCCTCCCTCTTCGAGGAGCACGACTTCCGGGACATCAAGATCTCGGTGAAGCACAACGACCCGGTCGTGATGATCGAGGCCTACCGCCAGCTCGCCGCCCAGTGCGACTACCCCCTGCACCTGGGCGTGACCGAGGCCGGTCCCGCCTTCCAGGGCACGATCAAGTCGGCCGTCGCCTTCGGCGCGCTCCTCTCGCAGGGCATCGGCGACACGATCCGCGTCTCGCTGTCCGCCCCGCCGGTGGAGGAGGTCAAGGTCGGCAACCAGATCCTGGAGTCGCTGAACCTCAAGCAGCGCGGCCTGGAGATCGTCTCCTGCCCGTCCTGCGGCCGCGCCCAGGTCGACGTCTACAAGCTCGCCGAAGAGGTCACCGCCGGCCTCACCGGCATGGAGGTCCCCCTCCGCGTCGCCGTCATGGGCTGCGTCGTCAACGGCCCCGGCGAGGCCCGCGAGGCCGACCTCGGCGTCGCCTCCGGCAACGGCAAGGGCCAGATCTTCGTCAAGGGCGAGGTCATCAAGACCGTCCCCGAGTCCAAGATCGTGGAGACCCTGATCGAGGAAGCCATGAAGATCGCCGAGCAGATGCAGGACGAGGGCGTCGCCTCGGGCGAGCCGTCGGTGTCGGTGGCGGGCTGAGACGCGCGACCTTCTCGGCGCCGGGCCCGTGCCCTCAGCCCGTCCGGCGTTTGAGGACGAGGCCCGTTCAGGGCCGAAGCGGGGGTTCCGGGGGCGGCAGCCCCCGGACACGGCATCCCCAACACCGCACGCCTCCAGGCCAACGGCCACCACTGCAGGGCAGCACCGCCAAGCTTCCGCAGGTACAGTGCGGTAGATCAGCAGAACCTCAGGGTGAGGGCCCGCACGTGTTGACGCAGACCACCTCACGGGTGCTCGAACCGAGCGACCTGGACGCCGCGCTCGCCGTCCTCGACCGCGAGCCGGTCGCGAACGCCTTCGTGACCTCCCGGGTCCAGGTCGCGGGCCTCGACCCCTGGCGGCTCGGCGGCGAGATGTGGGGCTACTACGAGGACGGCATGCTGACGTCCCTGTGCTACGCCGGAGCCAACCTGGTCCCGATCTGCGCGACCCCGCGGGCCGTCCGCGCCTTCGCCGACCGTGCCCGGCGCGCGGGCCGCCGCTGCTCCTCCATCGTCGGCCCCGCCGAGGCCACCACCCAGCTCTGGCGCCTGCTGGAACCGAGCTGGGGCCCGGCCCGCGAGGTCCGCGCCCACCAGCCGCTCATGGTCACCGACCGCATGCCCGACGACATCGCCCCGGACCCGTACGTCCGTCGCATCCGCAAGGACGAGATGGAGACGATCATGCCGGCCTGCGTGGCGATGTTCACCGAGGAGGTCGGCGTCTCCCCGCTGGCCGGTGACGGCGGCCTGCTGTACCAGGCCCGGGTCGCCGAACTCGTCGGCTCCGGCCGCTCCTTCGCCCGCCTCGACGAGAACGGCAAGGTCGTCTTCAAGGCGGAGATCGGCGCGGCGACGCCCCACGCCTGCCAGATCCAGGGTGTGTGGGTGGCCCCCGAGTACCGGGGCAGGGGCGTCGCGGCACCGGGCATGGCGGCGGTCCTGCGCTACGCGCTGGCGGACGTGGCGCCGGTGGTCAGCCTGTACGTGAACGACTTCAACACACCGGCCAGGAGGACCTACCGGAGGGTGGGCTTCCAGGAGGTCGGCGCTTTCATGAGCATCCTGTTCTAGCCGCCGTTCACAGTGCCGCGCTGACCCCCGTAGGAGACCTGTAGTCTCCCCGGCATGCTGCACTTTCCCGGTCACGGTCATCGCCACCAGCCCGACGACGTCGTGATCGGCCCCCTCGATCTGTCCGCGCGGGTCGACGAGGCGCTCGCCGTGCAGGCCGTGGCCTTCGGACTGGGCGCCGACGAGGTCGCCGTACGGCGGCAGATCGTGCTGCGGCACATGACCTACCCGGGGGCCCGCGCGTTCGGCGCCACCCTGCCCGACGGCCGCCTGGTCGGCTTCGTCTACGGCATGCCCAACGACCGCACCCACTGGTGGTCGACGGTCGTGGAGCCGTATCTGCGCGCACGCGGCCGCGAGGAGTGGCTCGACGACTCCTTCGTGATCACCGAGCTGCACGTCCACCCCGGTCACCAGAACCGTGGCATCGGCCGCTCGCTCATCACGACCATCACCGACGGCGCCGCCGAACCCCGCTCGATCCTCTCCGCGATCGACACCGACAGCCCGGCCCGCGGCCTCTACCACTCCCTCGGCTACCAGGACCTGGCCCGCCAGGTCCTCTTCCCGAGCGCCCCCAAGCCGTACGCCGTGATGGGCGCCCCCCTGCCCCTCCGCCGCCGATAACCGATTTCCACCCACCCAGCGCCCCCGGCTAACCTCCTAGGGGGTGCCTGACACATTCCCGCCTGCCGCGCGGCGTCTGGCACGCACGCTCGCGGCGTTGCCGAATCGCCCACGTGGCTCCGCCACGCGGGCGCTCCGGCGCCTTGCGATCGCACGCACCAGACGCCGCGCGGCCCGCCCTCCGGGCGGACGACGGGAATGTGTCAGGCACCCCCAGCCATCACCCTTTCCCGGCAGGAGTACGAGAACCATGGCCAACGCACCGGTCCAGCGCATGTCCCAGTTGATGGCGAAGACGCTGCGCGACGACCCGGCGGACGCCGAGGTCCTCAGCCACAAGCTTCTCGTCCGCGCCGGCTACGTCCGCCGGACGGCGGCCGGCATCTGGTCGTGGCTGCCCCTCGGCAAGAAGGTCCTCGCCAACGTCGAGCGGATCGTCCGTGAGGAGATGGACGCGATCGGTGCCCAGGAGGTGCTGCTGCCCGCCCTCCTGCCGCGGGAGCCGTACGACGCCACGGGCCGCTGGGACGAGTACGGCCAGGAGCTGTTCCGGCTGAAGGACCGCAAGGGCGGCGACTACCTGCTCGGCCCCACCCACGAGGAGATCTTCACCCTGCTGGTGAAGGACCAGGCGTCCTCGTACAAGGACCTGCCGGTCATCCTCTACCAGATCCAGCACAAGTACCGTGACGAGGCCCGTCCGCGGGCCGGCATCCTGCGCGGCCGCGAGTTCCTGATGAAGGACTCCTACTCCTTCGACCTCGACGACGAGGGCCTCGGCCGCTCCTACGCCCTGCACCGCGAGGCCTACCAGCGCATCTTCGACCGCCTGGGCCTCGACTACCGCATCTGCGCCGCCACTGCCGGCGCGATGGGCGGCTCGAAGTCCGAGGAGTTCCTCGCCCCGGCCGGCGCCGGCGAGGACACCTTCGCCGACTGCCCCAACTGCGACTTCGCGGCCAACACCGAGGCGATCACGTACGAGCTCAAGCCGGTGGACGCCGCGGGCGTGCCCGCGCTCGAGGAGATCCCGACCCCGGACACCCCGACCATCGAGACCCTCGCCGCCCACCTCGGCGTCGAGGCCTCCGCCACCCTGAAGAACCTCCTGGTGAAGGTCGACGGCGAGATCGTCGCCGTGGGCGTGCCGGGCGACCGCGAGGTCGACCTGGGCAAGGTCGAGGCGCACTTCGCCCCGGCCGTCGTCGAGATGGTCACCGAGGCCGACTTCGCGGGCCGCCCGGACCTGGTGCGCGGCTACGTCGGCCCGCAGGGCCGGGGCGAGAAGGTGAAGTACATCGCCGACCCGCGCGTGGCCCCCGGCACCGCCTGGATCACCGGCGCCAACAAGGAGCACACGCACGCGAAGAACGTCGTCGCGGGCCGTGACTTCGAGGTCGACGAGTACGTCGACGTCGTGGTCGTGCAGGACGGCGACCCGTGCCCCAAGTGCGGCACCGGCCTCAAGCTGGACCGCGCCATCGAGATCGGCCACATCTTCCAGCTCGGCCGCAAGTACGCCGACGCCCTCAAGCTCGACGTCCTCGGCCAGAACGGCAAGCCGGTCCGCGTCACCATGGGCTCCTACGGCATCGGCGTCTCCCGTGCCGTCGCCGCGCTCGCCGAGCAGACCGCCGACGAGCAGGGCCTGTGCTGGCCGGCCGAGGTCGCCCCGGCCGACGTGCACGTGGTCGCGGCCGGCAAGGCGCTGCAGACCGAGCTGGCGCTGGAGGTCTCCGAGAAGCTGCGGGCCGCGGGCCTGCGCGTCCTGGTCGACGACCGGGCCGGCGTCTCGCCGGGCGTGAAGTTCACCGACTCCGAGCTGATCGGCGTACCGAAGATCCTGGTCGCCGGACGCCGGGCCGCCGACGGTGTGCTGGAGCTGAAGGACCGCAGGACCGGCGAGCGCGAGGAGCTGACGGTCGACGAGGCGATCGCCCGCCTCACCGCGTAAAGGAACTCCTTGTAAAGGAACTCCTCAGAAACGTCTCGGGGCGCCTAAAGGCACCTCACAGGGTTCTCTGAGGTCCGTGCCCGACCTTGGTGTGTGACAGCACGTCACCAGGGAGGGAACGGCCATGACGAACAGGGAACGAGGTGCCGTCGCCGCGGTCCGCAGAGGGGCCCGGCGCACGGCGGCGACAGCGACGGCCGTCACACTGGCGGCCGTCGCCGGAACGTTCGCGCTGATCGGCACCCTGCACACGGACAGCAGTGCCGTGTCCTCGACGACGAGCAGCAGCACCGGATCGAGCGCGTCCGGCAACAGCGGCACGAGCTCGTCCTCCTCCTCCGGCGGCCTCACCGCGCCCAACGGCAGCGGCTCCGCCGACTCCACCTCGGGGGCGTCGTGATGAGCGGCGCCCGCCACCCCCGCACCACGGCCGCCACCGAATGGCGCGCCCTGGGCACCACGGTCCGCCTGGTCGTCACCGACCCGGCCCTGCTGGACTCCTGCAACCTGCTCCTCGCCCGGCATCTCGCCGACGTCGACGCCGCCTGCAGCCGCTTCCGCACCGACTCCGAACTCGCCGCCCTCGACACGAGCGAGGGCCGCCCGGTCCGGGTGAGCCCGCTGCTCGCCGAGGCCCTCGAGGTCGCCCTGCACGCGGCCGAGACGACCGACGGCGCCGTCGACCCGACGGTCGGCTCCGCGATGGACGCGATCGGCTACGACCGCGACTTCACCCTCGTCCAGGAGGACGACCGCCCGGTGCGGCTCACCGTGCGGCGCGTCCCCGGCTGGCGCACGGTCCGCCTCGACCGCGCGGCGGGCACCGTCACCGTCCCGACGGGCGTCCGCCTCGACCTCGGAGCCACGGCGAAGGCGTGGGCCGCCGACAAGGCGGCGGCGATCCTCGCGGCGACGGCCGGCTGCGGAGTCCTCGTCAGCCTCGGCGGCGACACCGCCGTCGTCGGCAAGCCCCCCGCGGACGGCTGGCAGGTCCGCGTCCAGGACGTCACCGGCCCGGTCGACGACGGCCCCGCCGAGGGCCCGTACGCCACGGTCGGCCTGCACAGCGGCGGCCTCGCCACGTCGGGCACGGCCGCCCGCACCTGGAGCCGCGGCGGCCGGACCCTCCACCACATCGTCGACCCCGGCACCGGCCTGCCGGCCCGCACACCGTGGCGCACGGTCTCGGTGGCCGCCCCCACCTGCGCCGAGGCCAACGCGGCGACGACGGCGGCCCTGGTGAAGGGCGCGGGAGCGGAACACTGGCTGACGATGAGGGGCCTGCCGGCCCGTCTGGTGAGCCGGGAAGGGCTGGTCATCACGACTCCGGGCTGGCCCGTCACCCCCACGGGCGCGAGGCCGCAGGGGAAAGCGGCATGACCTCCGCAACCCTCTGGTACGCCAACCGGGCCACCGGCGCCGTCTGCCTGATCCTCTTCACGGTCGTCGTACTCCTCGGCATCGCCGTCCGCCTGCGCGGCAGACTCCCCGGCCTGCCCCGCTTCGGCACCGTCACCCTCCACCGCACCCTCTCCCTCTCCGCGACGGCCTTCCTGGCCCTGCACATCGCGCTCGCGGTGCTGGACACCTACGTCGACATCAGCCCCACCGACGTCCTCGTCCCCTTCGTCTCCGCCTACCAGCCCCTCTGGCTCGGCCTCGGCACGGTCGCCCTCGACCTGATGCTCGCCGTCCTGATCACCAGCCTCCTGCGGCAACGCATCGGCCACCGCATCTGGCGGGCGCTGCACTGGACGGCCTACGCCGCCTGGCCCGTCGCCCTGGTCCACGGCATCGGCATCGGCACGGACACCGGCACCGACTGGATGACATGGCTGACGGTCTCCTGCGTGGCCGCCGTCGCCGCCGCCGGAGGCGTCCGGCTCGCCCACGCCGCCCGCGCCACCCGCCGCACCCCCGCAGCCGTCCTCCGCACGGCCGAAGGAGCCCGCCCATGACCGCCACCCACACCGACCTGTACATGCCCCCGCGCCTCCTCGCCCCCGGCGGCACCCCGGCCGACCTGCCCACGCACGAGCAGCGCTACGGCCCCCTGCCGTACGGCGATCCGGCCGCGCTGCTGAGGGCCGTCACCGCTTCCGGGCTGACCGGCCGGGGCGGGGCCGCCTTCTCCGTGCACCGCAAGCTCGCCGCGGTCGCCGAGGCCGCCCGCCGCACCGGCCGGGCCCCGGTGGTCGTCGCCAACGGCGCCGAGGGCGAGCCCGCCAGCCGCAAGGACCGGACGCTGCTCGCCCTGTCGCCGCACCTCGTCCTCGACGGCGTCCAGGTGGCGGCGCGGGCGGTCGGCGCCGGGGAGGCGTACCTCGCGGTCGAGGAGGGCGCGTCCTGCCTGGAGGCGGCCGTCGCCCACCGCGCGGACCCGGTCCCCGTCACGGTCGTACGGCTGCCCGGACGGTTCCTGTCCGGGCAGGCCTCGGCGCTCGCCCGGTTCGTCGGCGGGGGCCCGGCGCTGCCCGGGTACCAGCACCCGCCGGTCCGGGAGGAGGGCGTGCGCCGGGCTCCCACCCTGGTGCAGAACGTGGAGACGCTGGCCCACCTCGCCCTCGTCGCCCGCTACGGCGCACAGTGGTTCCGCACGGCCGGCACCGCGGCCCAGCCGGGCAGCGCGCTGTGCACGGTGCACGTGCCCGGTCACCGGCCGCGCGTCGTCGAGGCCCCGTTCGGCACGCCCCTGCACCGCCTCCTCCCCGTGGACGGGATGTCCGCCGTCCTCCTCGGCGGCTACCACGGCACCTGGATTCCGGCGGCCGAGGCGGCCGGACTCCCGCTGGACGCCTCGACGATGGGCGCCGGCGTCCTGGCGGCCCTGCCCGCCGAGCGCTGCGGCCTCGTGGAAACGTCCCGGGTTCTGCGCTATCTGGCCCTGCAGTCGGCCGGTCAGTGCGGCCCCTGCATCAACGGGCTGCCGCGCATCGCCGCCGCCTTCCGGACCCTGGCCGCGCCCGGCCGCCACGGCACAGCCCGCACCGACGTCGCCCGCTGGGCCGGCCTGGTCGAGGGCCGCGGCGCCTGCCACCACCCGGACGGCACGGTCCGCCTGGTGCGCAGCGCGATGACGACGTTCGCGGCCGAACTCGACGCCCACGCGCGGGGCTTGTGCACCGCGACCGACCGCACACCCGTCCTCCCCGTCCCCCAGGAGGCCTGAGATGGACCAGCGCATCGACATCGACTGGACGTCCTGCCAGGGCCACGGCCTGTGCGCGGAACTCCTCCCCGAGCACATCAGCCTGGACGAGTGGGGCTACCCGCTCGTGGCCGGCACCCCGCTGCCGGCCCACACGGTGAAACGCGCCCGCAGAGCAGCGGCGGACTGCCCGGTCCTGGCCCTGAAAGTGACGGTCGCGGAACGGAAACCGCACCCCCGGAGCTGATCCGCCCTAAAGCCACCCGGCGAATTCGAGCAGCAGCTCCGCGTCCTTAGGCCGCCCCACCCGGAGGGCCCGCACCCCGGACTCCACGGCCCGGAACAGCGTCCACCCCCGCAACCGCTCCTGATCCACCTCCAGCGACTCCGCGAGCCGCTTCACCCGCCGCCGGGTCGTCGCCGCCCCCGACGGCGAGGCGATCAGGTCCTCCACCCGGTCCCGCACGAGTCGCGCCAGGTCGAACGCGCACTCGCCGACCACCGGATCGGGCCCGACGGCCAGCCACGGCATCCGCTCACCCGCGAGCACCTTGCTCTGCCGGAACGTCCCGTGCAGCAGCCGCCGCTCGGGCGGCGCGGCCAGCAGCTCCGCACGTGCCGTGAGCGCCGCGTCCACCAGCGGCACGACCTCCGCGCCCGCACTCGCCCGCATGGCCGCCGCCTGCCGCTCCGTCCGCTCGGCGACACTCTCGAAGGCGTGCTCGGCCGGCGGCTCCACCCACAGCCGCCGCAGGGTCCCCGCCGCCTCCAGCAGCGCCTTCGCCTCGGGCAGGGACCGCACCGACACATCGGGATGCAGCCGTTCCAGCAGCAGCACGCCCTCCTGCGCGGACTCCTCGACGAGTTGCACGGCACCCGAGCCGCCCCAGCGCGCCAGCGCCGCCCGCTCCGCCTCCGGCCGGAACCGCGGCGGCGCCAGCTTGAGCACGGCGGGACTGCCGTCGGCGCGCCGGACCAGCACCACCAGGCTGCTGCGGCCGCCGGGCACCTGCACCCGCTCCACGGTCAACTCGCGCAGGGCGACGGCCCGTTGCGCCGCCCCGGGCAGCGTCTCCAGCCAGTCGTCACCGTCCGGTGCCGTCTCGCCGAGCGCCCTCACCAGGCGCTGCGGCGGTTCGAATGCCATGCGCGAGTCGTTCCCTTCGCTGCCGGTCAAGCCGAGGGCGTCGGCGAGGCGGCCGGTGTGGCCGCCCGCTCCGCGAGCCCAGGGAAGGCTACGCTCTCCCCGCTCCAGCGCACGGCCCGCACCGCCGCCTCCCGCAGGGCCCGCGCCGCCGCGTCGCGCCGTGAGCCGCCGGTGGCCCGCACGACGTCGGAGTACACGTCGGCCACCCGGTCC
The DNA here is from genome assembly GCF_023516615.1 of Streptomyces panaciradicis. GTDB lineage: Bacteria > Actinomycetota > Actinomycetes > Streptomycetales > Streptomycetaceae > Streptomyces > Streptomyces panaciradicis. Next base: position 3,379 of record NZ_JAMGBF010000023.1, on the reverse strand, counting down.
TCCAGTTCGGCGGCCAGCCGCACGGCCGCGGCCGGGTCCGGCACCGGGAACGGCAGCGCGTACCCGGCCGCCGCGGCCACCGGCGTGCCGCCGAGATCCCGGATGTCACGCACCAGCGCGTCGCGCCGGGCGCGGTGGGCGTCGTACGCCGCCCTGGCCTCCGTACGACGGCTCTCGCCGATCCGGCCGCCGACGACGCCGTAGCCGTACACGGCGGCGTGCTCGGCGGCCAGCGCCGCCTGCAGGGCCTTCAGGGTCTGCTGCTCGCTCACCGGGCCCCCTCCGTCAGCAGGTAGGCGTGCACCGCGCCGGCCGCCGCGACCGAGGCCATGAGCCGCGCCAGTTCGCCGGGCACCTCCAGCAGGGCGGCCGTCCGCCGGTCGGAGAGGGTCCGCTCGGCGTCGGCGAGGCCGGTGAGGGCGTCCTTCTCGTCCGCCGGAGCGGAAGCCGAGGCGGAGGGGGAGGCGGAGGGGGAGGCGGAGGGGGAGGCGGAGGGGGAGGCGGAGGGGGAGGCGGAGGGGGAGGCGGAGGGGGAGGGCGGCGCCGTGGGGGAAGCCTTCTTCGTGGTCTTGCGCACTCCGCCGAACGCCTCCGTGTGCCGGACCACCTCGGCCCGCAACGGCGCGAGGTGCTCCGCCAGCCCCGGGAACGCGGCGATCGCGGCGTCGTAGCGCTCCACCAGCCCCGCGCTGTCCCGCGCCGCACGTGCGCGTGCCTTCTCGGCGACCGACGGGCTGCCGCCGGTGCTTCCGGAGTCCTGGGAGCCGCCCGAGCAGCCCGCCAGCAGGGCGGCGCCGGCGGCCGAGGCGAGCAGGGATCTTCTGCGCGTCCCCGAGGGGATGCGCGACGGTGGGGGGTACGGCACGGCTGACGTCCTCGGGGGGCTCGTACGAACACACGGGCGGGACGGCCCGCCGTGATCACGGTACCCGCGTCCCCGCCCGGTGCCGCTCATCGGCACCGCCCGTACGCACTGGACGGCAACACCCCTTGCGACCGGATACCCTTTGACCAGACACGCGACCCATCCCACAACAGCACACGCGGCCGAGGAGTCACCCGGATGAGCACCACCCAGAGCGAGAGGCTGCGAGAGCTCCTGGAACCGCTCGTCACCTCCCAGGGCCTGGATCTCGAAGAGATCGCGGTGGACTCCGTCGGACGCAAGCGGGTGCTGCGCGTCGTCGTCGACTCCGACACCGGGGCGGACCTGGACCAGATCGCCGATGTGAGCCGCGCGCTCTCGGCGAAGCTCGACGAGACGGACGCGATGGGCGAGGGGGAGTACACCCTCGAGGTCGGCACCCCGGGCGCGGAGCGCCTGCTGAAGGAGCACCGCCACTACCTGCGCGCCGTGGGCCGCCTGGTGAAGTTCCAGCTCGCCGAGGGCGGCGACGTGGTGGCCCGGATCCTGACGGTGGACGACGAGGGACTCGACGTCGAGGTGCCCGGGGTCAAGGGCCGCAAGGCCACCGCCCGCAGACTCGCCTTCCAGGACGTCGAGAAGGCGCGCGTGCAGGTCGAGTTCAGCCGCAAGGACGACAAGAAGGAAGAGGAGGCGTAGCCGTGGACATCGACATGAGTGCCCTGCGGGGCTTGGTTCGGGAGAAGGAGATCTCCTTCGACCTGTTGGTCGAGGCGATCGAGTCGGCCCTCCTCATCGCCTACCACCGCACCGAGGGGAGCCACCGCCACGCGCGCGTGAAGCTCGACCGCGAGACCGGTCACGTGGTCGTGTGGGCGAAGGAAGACCCCGAGGACCTCGAGGAGGGGCAGGAGCCCCGCGAGTTCGACGACACCCCGTCCGACTTCGGCCGTATCGCCGCCACCACCGCCAAGCAGGTCATCCTGCAGCGGCTGCGCGACGCCGAGGACGACGCGACGCTCGGCGAGTACGCCGGCCGCGAGGGCGACATCGTCACCGGTGTGGTCCAGCAGGGCCGCGACCCGAAGAACGTGCTCGTGGACATCGGCAAGCTCGAGGCCATCCTGCCGGTGCAGGAGCAGGTGCCGGGCGAGACGTACCCGCACGGCATGCGCCTGCGCTCGTACGTCGTCCGGGTGGCGAAGGGCGTCCGCGGCCCGTCCGTGACCCTGTCGCGCACCCACCCCAACCTGGTGAAGAAGCTCTTCGCCCTGGAGGTGCCGGAGATCGCCGACGGGTCGGTCGAGATCGCCGCGATCGCCCGTGAGGCCGGTCACCGCACCAAGATCGCCGTGCGGTCCACCCGTTCGGGCCTGAACGCCAAGGGCGCCTGCATCGGCCCCATGGGCGGACGGGTGCGCAACGTCATGGGCGAGCTGAACGGTGAGAAGATCGATATCGTCGACTGGTCGGACGACCCGGCCGAGATGGTCGCGAACGCGCTCTCGCCGGCCCGGGTCTCCAAGGTGGAGGTCGTCGACCTCGCCGCCCGCTCCGCGCGCGTGACGGTGCCGGACTACCAGCTGTCGCTGGCGATCGGCAAGGAGGGCCAGAACGCCCGCCTCGCCGCCCGCCTGACCGGCTGGCGGATCGACATCCGCCCCGACACGGAGCAGACCGGGGAATAGATCCAAGCCGCACGGCGCTTGGATCACGACAACAACCGTTCGATTTCTCACCCAGAGGGGTGAGGTCGGTACGGGGAGGTAGACTTAACAGTGTCTGGCCGGACGCCCGCCCGATCATGCCCGGAACGCACCTGCGTGGGCTGCAGGGAACGAGCGGCCAAGCCGGACCTGTTGCGGATCGTGGCGATCGAGGACGAGTGCGTCCCTGATCCACGCGGTACGCTGCCCGGCCGGGGTGCGTATGTACACCCCGCGCTGGTCTGTCTCGACCAGGCGGTACGCCGCCGGGCGTTCACGCGGGCGTTGCGCGCCCCGGGAGCGCTCGACACAAAGGCGTTGCGCCACCACGTCGAACAGTCAGAGAGTTGCTGAGCAGGCAACACCGTAAGGAAGGTCGTACGGAACCCCCGTGCGGCCCTGGTACCCCGCGAGTTGGAAGTAGGTCGAGATTGCGATGAGCACTCGATGAGCACGCGATGAGTACGCCCATGAAGTAGCGACGGTCCGGACGCACCCGGACCTAAAAGGAGCGAAGTGGCTAAGGTCCGGGTATACGAACTCGCCAAGGAGTTCGGGGTTGAGAGCAAGGTCGTCATGGCCAAGCTCCAGGAACTCGGTGAATTCGTCCGTTCGGCGTCTTCGACCATCGAAGCGCCCGTAGTCCGCAAACTGACGGACGCCCTCCAGCAGGGCAACGGAGGCGGCAAGTCCGCCCCCGCACGCAAGGCCGCCCCGGCTCGTCCGGCGGCCCCCTCTCCCGCGCAGGCCGCCCGTCCGGCCGCCCCGCGCCCGCCGGCCCCCAAGCCGGCCGCCGCCGAGAAGCCCG
>NZ_JAMGBF010000229.1 GCF_023516615.1 Streptomyces panaciradicis | reverse complement strand
CCGCCACGATGAACAGCACCGGGATCACCCCGTGCATGCCCACACCCAGCGGGTCCGGCCAGGCCGCCGCGCCGTTGAACGCGATCGTCGCCGCCGTCAGCAGCCAGGCCGTCTGGCGCAGCAGCGGGAACGGGATGCGGATCCACGTCAGGAGGAGGTCCAGGGCGAGCAGGACACAGATACCGGCGTCGATGCCGATCGGGAACACGTACGCGAAGTTCCCGAAGCCCTTCTTGAGGGCCAACTCGCGGACGGCCGCGTACGAACCGGTGAAGCCGATGCCGGCGATGATCACGGCGCCGGTCACGACCACGCCGGTGAGAACGCGGTGCATCCGAGTCAGCTGCAGTGGCGCTGCCACCCGTACTCCCCTCCCATTGCGTGTTGTTGCGCGCAACAGGGTGGCACATGTGTGCGCCGCACGTGTTGTCGGTACGACAGGAGCCCGGCCCCCGCGGAGGGCCGGGCTCCGCCGTACAGCGCGCCTGAGCTGCGCGTTGACGCCCTGGTGTGACGGTCAGCTCTTCTTCGACGCTGAGGAGGAAGGGGAAGCCGAAGCGGACTTCGCGGCCTTCGAGGCCGAGGCGGACGGCGACGGCGACTTCGACGCGGGCTTCGACGGCGAAGGGCTCGCCGTGCCCGCACCCGCGCCCGCGCTGCCGTCACCGTTCGCCGCCGACACCGCGGCCACCGCTTCCTTCGTCGCCTGCTCGGCGAGCTTCGCGAGGGCCTTCGCGTCCGGGGTCTTCTCACCGGCCAGACCCGCGCCGTTGTAGTCGACGGTCACGACCACGTTCTCCACCCGCGCCACGACCGTCTGCTGCTTGAAGGACCCCTCCTTCTTCTTCAGGTCGTAGTGCACCAGCGTCGCCTCGTCGCCCGTCCCGGCGACCGTCTGCCACTTGGCGTTCTTCGCGCCCTCGACCGCCTGGGCGTCCTTGACCTGCTTCGTGAAGTACTCGTGCGCCAGCTGGTTGCCCTCACCACGCGCGGCGTCCGACTCGAAACGCAGCAACGACACGTTCAGCCAGCGGAACTGCGAGCCCTTAACGCCGTTGTTGTCCAGGCTGTTCCAGGAGCAGCTCGCCCGCGTTCCCGCGTCGCCGGAGCTGCCCTTCTTGCCGGACTTGACCCCCTTCGGCACCAGGGAGGTCAACGTCTTCTTCGACAACACCCCGCACGAGTCCGGCAGTTTCGCGTAGGCCGCCGCCTGCACCGTCGGAGACGCGCTCACCCCCGCGGACGCGGCGGTGTCACCGCCCGAGGACCCCTTGCCGGCGCTCTTGTCACCGGAACCGGAGTCCGAGGAACATCCGGCCACCAGCAGTACCACCGGCACCGCCGCCGCGCACACAAGGACGCGGCCACGCCCCTTCGCTCGCTGGCTCCGCTGATCTCGCTCTGCTGCTCGCTGCATGGTTCCTTCACTCATGACGCTCGTGATTCCTGCGGTCGGCGTTCAGGTCCGAGGGGCCACGGTACGCGGTGAGGAACCTGTGCGGTTTTGTTTCGAAGGCTTTGCGCACGGGTGTGAGGGACCGGCGAACACCGGCTAACCGGCCAGCGTGTCCGCCAGCCCAGAGGCCAGTTTCCGGGCCCTGTCCTGCATTTCCTTGCTGTCCGGGACCGTGCCGATCGTGGCCGGCTGCTCCTCGTACTCGATGGTCACGATGACGTTGGACGTGCGGAACGCCACAGTCACCGTGCGCTGCTGGGCCGTCGAACCGGAGCCGCTCACCACGTCGTTCAGGAACGCCTCGTCCCCCAGATCCGACAGGGTGCGCGGCAGCAGGCTGCTGGGAGTCGCGGAGGAGGAGGCGGAGGACGAGGAGGACGCCGAGGCGCTCGGCGAGGCGCTGGGCGACGAGCTGAAGTCGGCGGTCGCGGAGGCGTCGGCGGACGGCGACGCCTCGGGGAGGTCCGCCGCCTCCTCCTTCTTCCCGAACAGCTCCTGCGCCTGGGCGTCGTCGCTCACCGCGTTGTCGTACGACACCACCCGCTCGAAGTCGACGAAGAGGTGGTCGGTGGCGTCCGTCGACTCCACCTTCCAACGGCAGCCCGCCTTGCGGTCCGTGTCGTACGTGAGCGTCGCCTCGCCCTCGTACGCCTTGTCGCGCTGCGTGGTGTCCGTGATCTGCCGGATGCCCGGCAGCAGCGTGTCGAGCGTGCCGTGGCTCACCGCGCCGCACGGCTCGGGAAGGGTGTCGTACTTGCCCGGCTGGGCCACCGCGGTCGCCGTGCCGGCGTCGCCCGGGTTCGCGTCGTCGGTGCTTCCGGTGTCGCTCGAGCCGCCGGTGCAGCCGGCCAACAGCGCCGCGAGGAGGGCGACGACGCCGGGTACGTAGGCCTTCCGCTGCACGGTCGGGCTCCCTTCGACGGTGGGGTCCGGGCGATCACTACCAGTGTCCCCGCTGGTTATTCGCTTGCCGCGCAGGGGCGCTCCCTGCAGACAATGTGTATCGCACGCAACACCGCGAACGCTGGTCCGATGTCCCTTTCGTTGATCATGGCGCGGCTTTTGCGATTCAAGACTTCTGTCATGTTTTCGGGGGAAAGAGGACGACATGTCGTACGTGGAGATACCGGGTGCCAAGGTCCCCATCCGGATGTGGACCGACCCGGCGTCGGTCGAGGACGTGGCCCTGCAGCAGCTGCGCAACGTCGCGACCCTGCCGTGGATCAAGGGCCTGGCGGTGATGCCGGACGTCCACTTCGGAAAGGGTGCGACGGTCGGCTCCGTCATCGCGATGCGGGGGGCGGTGTGTCCCGCGGCGGTGGGGGTGGACATCGGGTGCGGGATGTCGGCGGTGAAGACGTCGCTGACCGCGAACGACCTTCCCGGCGACCTGTCGCGGCTGCGCTCGAAGATCGAGCAGGCCATCCCGGTGGGCCGCGGCATGCACGACGACCCGGTGGACCCCTCCCGCATGCACGGCTTCGCCACCGCGGGCTGGGACGACTTCTGGGGGCGCTTCGGGGGTGTGGCGGAGGCGGTGAAGTTCCGTCATGAGCGGGCCGGGAAGCAGATGGGCACCCTCGGATCAGGAAACCACTTTATTGAGGTATGCACCGATACGTCCGGTTCGGTGTGGCTGATGCTGCACTCCGGTTCGCGCAACATCGGCAAGGAACTCGCCGAGCACCACATCGGCGTGGCCCAGAAGCTCTCCCACAACCAGGGCCTGGTCGACCGCGACCTCGCCGTCTTCGTCGCGGACACCCCGCAGATGGCGGCGTACCGCAACGACCTGTTCTGGGCGCAGGAGTACGCCAAGTACAACCGCACGATCATGATGGCGCTTCTGAAGGACGTGGTCCGCAGGGAGTTCAAGAAGGCGAAGCCGACCTTCGAGCCGGAGATCTCCTGCCACCACAACTACGTGGCCGAGGAGCGCTACGAGGGCATGGACCTGCTCGTCACCCGCAAGGGCGCGATCCGCGCGGGCTCCGGCGAGTACGGGATCATCCCCGGTTCCATGGGCACGGGTTCGTACATCGTGAAGGGTCTCGGCAACGAGAAGGCCTTCAACTCGGCGTCCCACGGCGCGGGCCGGCGCATGAGCCGCAACGCGGCCAAGCGCCGGTTCTCGACGAAGGACCTGGAGGAGCAGACGCGGGGCGTGGAGTGCCGCAAGGACTCCGGCGTCGTCGACGAGATCCCGGGCGCCTACAAGCCGATCGAGCAGGTCATCGACCAGCAGCGGGACCTGGTGGAGGTCGTGGCCAAGCTGAAGCAGGTCGTCTGCGTGAAGGGCTGAGTCAGCTCAGCCGCTTTTCCAGCAGGGTCACCGCGTACGGGCTGCCTGTGCCGTTCGTCTTGGCCGGTTGTTCTCCGACCACCCGGTAGCCCGCCGACTCGTAGTACGCGCGGAGGCGGGGGTTGGAGGACAGGCAGTCCAGGCGGGCGTACGGGCGGCCCGTTGCCGTGATGCGGGACTCCGCTTCGGCCAGCAGTGCGCGGCCCGTGCCCGGGGGAGCCGTGTGCGGGGTCGTCATCAGGCGGTGGATGTAGCCGGCGTCGTCGGGGCGGGGGCCCCAGGCCGCCCGGTCCTGCCACCACAGTTCGCAGGCGCCGGTCAGATGGGGGCCCGCGTACGACAGCCAGACCTCGCCGTCGTCCATGCGCGCGCGGAAGTGGGCCTCGTCCTTCTCGCCCGGCTTCCACTGGTCGATGCCGCGGGCCAGCTGCCACAGTGCGGCGGAGTCGCGCAGGCGGACCAGGGTCGCCGCGTCCGCCGGAGTCGCCCTGCGGTAGGTCGGGGGCGGCCAGGCGGTGGGGCGCGGTTCGAGCAGCGAGGCGCGCAGGCCGGCGGCCAACGCGTCGGCGTCCAGGCAGAGTTCCCGCGTCACGTACGTCTCGATCGAGCCGTAGCGGGTCCTCATGGCCGCGAGGAACGTGCGCATGACCTCCGCCGGGGCGCGGCCGAAGCCCAGCCAGTTCGGCGCGCGGCCCTCCCGCGCCGTCCAGAGCGCCAGCATCGCCGGTGTCGCCAGCTCGGTGAGGCTGTAGTCCTCGATGATCGTCTCGTCCGGGACGCCCAGCAACGCCAGCACCAGCGCGGCCAGTTGGCCCGTGCGGTCCTTGCCGGACGCGCAGTGGAAGACCAGGGGTTCGGACGCCTCGGCCGCCGCGGCGATCAGTTCCAGGGCGCGGCGGATCTCCTTCGTGCCGTCCTCCGCCACCTCCATGTACCGCTCCGCCAGGTAGGGACCCGGATCGATGTCGGGGTCCAGTGCCGGCTGGTCGTAGGGGCGGTGCTCGATGCTGAGGTTGTGGTAGCGGAAGGACGGGTCGTCCGGGACGCGGCCCCGCTTCTCGGCCTCCCACGGGTGGCGCAGGTCGATCACCGTGCGGATGCCCAGGGAGAGGAGGCGGGACCAGTCCCGCGTGCCCTGCCGCAGCTTGCCCAGGGAGTCCGCGCGGTACAGGAGCCCGGGGCGGACGCGCCGGCCGTCGGGCGTCGAATAGCCGCCCAGGTCACGGAAGTTGTGCAGCGCCTCGAAAGGTAGGTGTCGGTCCACAGGCTGTGACTCTATGCCTACTTCGCGTGCAGCACGGCGTAGATCATCACGAAGGCCACGATGTGGATGCCGAAGAGGAAGTACCCGAGGTAGTACCAGACGTAGCGTTCGCGTTTCTTCTCCAGGGCGAGGCGCTGCCGCTCTGCGTCGTCCGTCACTGTGCCTCCCTGTGGACCTTGGTGTTGGACGCCTGGGCGCGGGGGCGCAGCACCAGGAGGTCGACGTTGACGTGGGAGGGGCGGGTCACCGCCCAGGCGATGGTCTCGGCGACGTCGTCGGCGGTCAGCGGCTCGGCCACGCCCTCGTAGACCTTCGCCGCCTTCTGCGCGTCGCCGCCGAAGCGGGTGAGGGCGAACTCGTCCGTCCTGACCATGCCGGGCGCGATCTCGATCACGCGGACGGGCTGTCCGACGATCTCCAGGCGCAGGGTCTCGGCGAGGACGTGGGCGCCGTGCTTGGCGGCGACGTAGCCGGCGCCGCCCTCGTACGTGCCGTGGCCGGCCGTCGAGGAGACCACGACCACCGTGCCGTCGCCGCTCGCGACCAGCTTGGGCAGGAGGGCCTGGGTGAGGTTGAGGGTGCCGATGACGTTCGTCTCGTACATGGTGCGCCAGTGGGCGGGGTCGCCGGTGGCGACGGGGTCGGCGCCGAGGGCGCCGCCGGCGTTGTTGACCAGGACGCCGATGGTCCTGAACGCCGTGGCGAACTCGTCGACGGCGGCGCGGTCGGTGACGTCCAGCTGGTAGGCGGTGGCCTGGTGGCCCGCCTCGTTGATCTCCTTGGCCAGCGCCTCGATGCGGTCCTCCCGGCGGGCGGTGAGGACGACGCGGTAGCCGGCCGCGGCGAGCTGCCGGGCCGTGGCGGCGCCGATTCCGCTGCTCGCACCGGTCACGACGGCGATGCGGGAGGCGGCGGACGGTGCGGTGGCCATGCGGGGCTCCTGGGGTCTGTCTGCGGTCGGCTGCCGTCCAGCGTAGGTGAGGGTCAGCCGCCGTTCCGCGGCGCCCACATGATGACCGCCATCCCGGCCAGGCAGATCAGTGCCCCGGTGAGGTCCCACCGGTCGGGCCGGTAGCCGTCGGCGACCACTCCCCACAGGATCGATCCGGCCACGAAGACGCCGCCGTACGCGGCGAGGACGCGGCCGAAGTGGGCGTCGGGCTGGAAGGTGGCGACGAAGCCGTAGGCGCCGAGGGCGAGGACGCCCCCGGTGATCCACAGCCAGCCGCGGTGTTCGCGCAGGCCCTGCCAGATCAGCCAGGCGCCGCCGATCTCGAGGACGGCGGCGAGGACGAACAGGGCGGCGGAGCGGGCGACGAGCATGACGGCAGCCTCGCATGCCCGCTGTCACCTGATGGACGGCGCCTGCGCCGCGTCCCGCGGGGGATACATGCCAGGACCACGTGGAGTGAGGAGTGGGTATGCGGAAGGTTCTCGCGGGGTTGGCGGCGCTGGCGGCGGTGTGCGGAGCGGCGGTGCCCGCCGGTGCCGCCGTGGCCGGCGGGCCCGAGGCCGATCTCGCCTTTCACGGTGCCGTGTCCATGGCGGACGGCGCGGTCGGCGTGCGGTTCACGCCGGCCAACCACGGGCCGTCGGCCGCGCCGGACGTGACGGTGCGGCTGCGCTGGTCGGCCGCGCTGGCGGACCGGCAGGAGCTGCCGGAGGGCTGCGCGCGGTCGGGGCCGCGGGTGGTGCTGTGCCGGGTGGGGGCGCTGCCGGCGGACGGCCTGGGGGAGCAGATCGCCCTGCGGGTACGGCTGCGGGCGGCGCCGTCGGAGGTGCTGCTGGTGCTGGACACGGTGTGGAGCGGCGGCACGGTCGACCCGAACGGGCGCAACGACCGGCAGCGGGTGCTCGTGCTGGACACGGGGGACGAGTACTACTTCTAGGGCGCGTGCCAGACGCCGCGAGGCAGGCGGGGCTTTCGACACCCGCCCCAGGGCGTGTGCCCGGGATCGCCGGCCCGGCAGCCGCCGTCCGCCGAGGGTGCCTGCGTCGTACGATTTCTGTGCGGCGCAGAGGACGAAGGAGCAAGGCATGACGGAAACGGCACGGGAGCGGCTGCTGGACGAGCTGTCGTCCGTCTCGCGGCGCTACATGGCCTCGTACGCCCTGTTCAACCAGGCCGTCGCCGACCACATCGGGCTGCACCCGACCGACCTGCAGTGCCTGAACCTGCTGACGCTGGAGGGCGCGCCGGTGACGACGGGCCGGATCGCCGAGCTGACGGGGCTGACGACCGGGTCGGCGACGCGGCTGGTGGACCGGCTGGAGAAGGCGGGGTACGTCGTCCGGGAGCGGGACGCGGCCGACCGGCGCAAGGTGCTGGTGGCGACCGTGCCGGAGAAGGTCGCCGAGTTCGGGCGGATGTGGCAGCGGCTCAGCGGCGGCTGGTTCGCCCTGTTCGACGACCTGGACGACACCCAGCTCGCGGTGATCGTCGGCCATATGAGGCGGACGGCGGACTTCAGCGGCCGTCAGGTGGCGCTGCTGCGCGCCGGTGGCCTTTAGCCCTGGACGTTCTCCGTGTCGTAGCGGCCGCGGGCCTCGTGGACCTCCTCGATGTGGGTCTCCGCCCAGTCCTTCACGGCGGTCAGCAGGAGGGCGAGGCTGCCGCCCAACGGGGTGAGTTCGTAGTCGACGCGGACCGGGACGGACGGGGTGACGGTGCGCGAGAGGATGCCGTCGCGTTCCAGGGCACGCAGGGTCTGGGTGAGCATCTTGGGGCTGACGCCGGCGATCTTGCGCGTGAGGTCGCTGTAGCGCATCGGGCCGCGCGAGAGGGCCGCGACGACCAGGCTGACCCACTTGTCGCTGAGGCGGCCGAGCAGCTCGTTGGTGGGGCAGGCCTTGAGGAAGGCGTCGTACTCGGCGCGTGCCTGTTCGCGCCGCTGGGCCGCGGTCGTGGTCGCCATGGCTTCCCTCCGGGGGACATACGCACTCTCAGGTAACTACTTCCGAAAGGATAGTGCCTCTTCCTAGGGTTGTCGCTGTGCACAAGAAAGCGGCACAAATACCCATGAAACAGGGAGAGTTGCGATGCGTGCAGCAGTGGTGAGGACCTTCGGCGGACCCGAGGCCGTCGAGGTCGTGGAGACCGAACTGCCCGAGCCGGGGGCGCGGCAGATACGGATCAAGGTGGCGGCGGCCACGCTGAACCCGGTGGACGCCGGGGTGCGGGACGGGTTCTTCGGAGGCGCGGGCAAGCAGATCGGCTTCGGCTGGGACGTCGCCGGGACGGTGGACGCGACGGGCGTGGCCACGGCGTGGAGCGTCGGCGACCAGGTGGTGGCCCTCGACCCGGGCATGGTGCGGCCGGCCGGAACGCACGCGGAGTACGTCGTCGTCGACACGGACGCGGTGGCGAAGGCGCCGGCCACGGTCGACGCCGTGCACGCCGCGACCCTGCCCCTGAACGCCCTGACCGCCGTCCAGGCCCTGGATCTGCTGGAGTTGACCGAGGGGCAGTCCCTGCTGGTCGTCGGCGCGGCGGGTGCGGTCGGCGGCTTCGCCGTCCAACTCGCCGCCCACCGGGGGGTGTCGGTGACCGGGCAGGCCAGGGCGGCCGACGAGGAACTCGTACGGTCCCTGGGCGCCGACGACTTCACCTCCGGTCCCGTCGGCGCGGGCGCCTTCGACGCCGTGCTGGACACCGCGGTGCTCGGGGAGGCGGCCCTGGAGTGGGTGCGGGACGGCGGCGCCTATGTGGGCGTACGGCCCGGCGGGGAGCCTGCGTCGGTGCGCGGGGTGCGGACGGCGGCCGTCGCGGTCCGCCCCGACGGGGCCCGGCTGGCCGAGCTCGCGGCGCTGGTGGACCAGGGGGTGCTGACCCTCCGGGTCGCCGAGACCTACCCCCTGGACGACGCGGCCAAGGCCCACGCCCGCCTCGCGGAGGGCGGCTTCCGCGGGCGGCTGGTGCTGGTCCCCTAGTGGTGCTGCTCGGCCGGGGCCTTGCGGGGCAGCAGGCGTACGAGGGGCAGGCACAGCACGAGGGACGCGGCGACGGCGCTGAGGCTCGCGCGCAGGGCGTGGGTCTCACCGCCGCCGGCCGTGTGGAAGTAGACCGTGGTGACGGCCGCCGCGCCGACGGCGTTGGCGAGTTGCTGCACCGCGTTGAGCGACCCGCTCGCGCTGCCCGCCTCCTCGGGGGCGATGTCGCCGATGGTGACGTCGTAGACGGTGCCGAAGCAGGTGCCCATGCCGAGGCCGATGAGGAGGAGCGGCGCGACGAGGGCCCACGCGGACCCTTCGGCGACCACGGCCAGGCAGCCGCAGCCGGTGAGGATCAGCAGCAGTCCGGCGACGACGAGCCGGCGTCCGTGGCGGTGGATGAGGCGGTAGCAGGCGATGGACGCGACGACGATCCCGGCGGACAGGGGGATCAGTCCGAGCGCGGTGCCCGCGGGGGAGCGGCCGAGGCCGCGCTGGAGGTAGAGGGAGACGGTGTAGAGCAGGCCCGCGACCGCGGCGAAGGCGAGGACGCCGAGGACCAGGCCCGAGGTGAAGCCGCGGTTGCGCAGCAGGCTCGGGCGGATCAGCGGTTCGGGGGCCGTGCGCTGGCGTCGGCAGAACGCGGCGAACAGGGCGAGGCCGGCGAGGAGCAGGGAGAGGGGCCGGGTGCCCCAGCCGCCGTCCGAGCCGTCGATCAGTCCGCCGAGCAGGCCCAGCATCGCGCCCGCGAGGAGGGCGGAGCCGGGGGCGTCGACGGCGACGGAGGCGTCGCCGCGGTCCCGGGGGAGCAGACGGGCGGCGGCGAGCAGGGCGGCGCCGCCGAGGAGCAGGTTGATCAGGAACATGGGGCGCCAGCCGAGACCGGCGAGGTCGGCGTCGACCAGGAAACCGGCGAGGATCGGCCCGCCGACCGCGGACAGGCCCATGACCGGGCCGAAGAGGCTGAACGCCTTGCCGATCTGGTCGCGGGGCCAGGTCGCGCCGAGGATGCCGAAGCCCTGCGGGATGACGAGCGCCCCGAAGGCGCCCTGGACGAGCCGGGCGACGACCAGTGCCGCCGGGTTCGGGGCCAGCCCGCACGCCAGGGAGGCCGCGACGAACCCGGCGAGTCCGGTCAGGAAGAGCCGACGGCGACCGTAGCGGTCGCCGAGCCGCCCGCCGGGCACGAGCAGCACGCCGAGCGCGAGCGCGTAGGACGCGCCGAGCCACTGCACGAGCCCGGCGCCCCCGCCGAGGTCGCGCGTGATGGTCGGCGCGGCGATGTTGGTGATGGTCGCGTCGAGGAGGTCCAGGACGTCGGCGGCCAGCACGACCGCCAGGACGGCCCAGCGGGCGCGGGAGGACAGCGGCGGACTATCTGCTGCGTTACGAAGAATCTGCGTCACGCAGATAAAATAGCGGGGGGCTGAGCGGGGTGGTCAAGCGGATTGCGCGGTCGTACGGGATCGTCGGGCGCGCCGAACTGGCCGCGTGGGTGCGCGGGGTCGGTTGTGGGTCGGGGCCGTGCCGGGGGGTGTCCGTCCTCGGTCGGGCGGTGCCGTCGGGTGGGAT
>NZ_JAMGBF010000228.1 GCF_023516615.1 Streptomyces panaciradicis | reverse complement strand
GTCACGCAGATAAAATAGCGGGGGGCTGAGCGGGGTGGTCAAGCGGATTGCGCGGTCGTACGGGATCGTCGGGCGCGCCGAACTGGCCGCGTGGGTGCGCGGGGTCGGTTGTGGGTCGGGGCCGTGCCGGGGGGTGTCCGTCCTCGGTCGGGCGGTGCCGTCGGGTGGGATGTGGACGGTGTTGGACGCCCGACGCTGCGGGCGAACACCCCCCGGCACGGCCCCTGCTCGCCGTTGGGCGCGGCACGGCGAAGGAGGGTTGGCCGGGGATCGTCCGGCCGGTATCGCCGAGCGGATTCGCGGGGCTCGGCTCAGTGCAGGCCCTGTGCCGCGTACGCCGCCGGCGGCACGCCCACCGTCGCCGTGAAGTCGCGTACCAGGTGGGCCTGGTCGGCGTAGCCGAGGTCGGCGGCGAGCGTCGCCCAGTCGATCCGGTCGGCGGTCTCGGCGTGCTCCAGGGCCTCGTGGATGCGGTAACGCAGGATGACCCACTTCGGGCCCACGCCGACATACCCGGCGAACAGGCGCTGCAGGAGTCGTACGGACATGCCCTCGCTGCGGGCCAGTTCGGTGACCCGGCGGATGCCGCGGTCGGTGCGGGCGCGCTCGACCAGGGCCGCGGCGAGGTCGGCCTGCGGGTCGGGCCGCGGGTCGAGGGCGAGGAGGAAGGCGTCGAGGGCGGCGACGCGGGCCGCCTCGTCGTCGGGCGCGAGGACCGCGGCGAGGTCGGCGTCCGGGAAGACCTCGGGGGAGTGGACCCGGCGGCCCGTCCACCGGCTCACCGGCGCCTGCGGCGCGAAGGGGCGGAAGGCGCCCGGGCGGAACTTGACGCCGCAGACCCGGCCCCGCCCCTCCAGCTTCTGGACGAACAGGCCGTGCTGGACGCCGGCGACCTCCACGAAGGGCTCCTGGCCCTCGAAGCGCTGGAAGACGACATGGACGGCCGGGTGCGGGACCACGTGCGAGACGTACGGCTCGGGCAGGTCCCAGTCGATCAGCCAGTAGTGCTCGACGTACCGGCGCAGCGGTGCGGCGGCGTCCGGGCGGCGGAAGTCCACGCGCGCGAGGAAGTCCGCGGCGCCGACGATGCCTCGGGTGTCACGGCGTGGGGTGGCCATGTCCGGATCGTAGGACGCGGCACTGACAACGCCCGGAATACCGGGAGCCCGCCCCTCGTTTGCCGGTATAGTTTAACGGTCAACAACTTGGAGGTTGAGCGACCATGCAGTTCGGACTCTTCAGCGTCGGCGACGTCACGCCGGACCCGACCACGGGCCGTACGCCGACCGAGCGCGAGCGGATCAAGGCCATGGTCGCCATCGCGCTGAAGGCCGAGGAGGCCGGCCTGGACGTCTTCGCGACCGGCGAGCACCACAACCCGCCGTTCGTCCCGTCGTCCCCGACGACCATGCTCGGCTACATCGCCGCGCAGACGGAGAGGCTGATCCTCTCCACCTCCACCACCCTCATCACCACCAACGACCCGGTGAAGATCGCCGAGGACTTCGCGATGCTCCAGCACCTGGCCGACGGCCGGGTGGACCTGATGATGGGCCGCGGCAACACCGGCCCGGTCTACCCCTGGTTCGGGCAGGACATCCGCCAGGGCATCAACCTCGCGATAGAGAACTACGCGCTGCTGCGCCGCCTGTGGCGCGAGGACGTCGTCGACTGGGAGGGCAAGTTCCGCAGCCCGCTGCAGGGCTTCACCTCCACCCCGCGCCCGCTGGACGGCGTGCCGCCCTTCGTCTGGCACGGCTCCATCCGCTCGCCGGAGATCGCCGAACAGGCCGCCTACTACGGCGACGGCTTCTTCCACAACAACATCTTCTGGCCCGCCGACCACACCAAGCGCATGGTCGAGCTGTACCGGACCCGGTACGCGCACTACGGCCACGGCACGCCCGAGCAGGCCATCGTCGGCCTGGGCGGCCAGGTGTTCATGCGGAAGAACTCCCAGGACGCGGTGCGCGAGTTCCGCCCCTACTTCGACGTCGCCCCGGTCTACGGCCACGGGCCGTCCCTGGAGGACTTCACCGACCAGACCCCGCTGACCGTCGGCTCCCCGCAGCAGGTGATCGAGAAGACGCTCGCCTTCCGGGAGTACGCCGGTGACTACCAGCGCCAGCTCTTCCTGCTGGACCACGCCGGGCTGCCGCTGAAGACCGTCCTGGAACAGATCGACCTGCTCGGCGAGGAGGTCGTGCCGGTGCTGCGCAAGGAGTTCGCGGTCGGCCGCCCGGCCGACGTGCCCGAGGCGCCCACCCACGCGTCCCTGCTCGCCACCGCACGGAAGGAGACCACCGTATGAAGCTCGTCGTCGTCTCGGCGGGGCTGAGCGTGCCCTCGTCCACCCGGCTGCTGGGCGACCGGCTGGCCGCGGCGGTGGCCCGGCACACCCCGGCCGAGGTCGAGGTGGTCGAGCTGCGCGACCTCGCCGTGGAGATCGCGCACAACTTCACCAACGGGTTCCCGGGCCGCGCCCTGTCCGCCGCGCAGGACGCGGTGGCGGGCGCCGACGGACTGATCGTCGTCACCCCGGTGTTCTCCGCCTCCTACAGTGGGCTGTTCAAGTCCTTCTTCGACGTCCTCGACAAGGACGCCCTGGAGGGCAAGCCGGTGCTGATCGCGGCGACCGGCGGCACGGCCCGGCACTCCCTGGTGCTGGAGCACGCGCTGCGTCCGCTGTTCGCGTACCTGCGGGCCGTGGTCGTGCCCACCGGCGTGTACGCCGCGTCGGAGGACTGGGGCGCGGAGGGCCTGGACGGACGGATCGAGCGGGCGGCGGGCGAGCTGGCCGCGCTGGCGGCGGGCCTGTCCAAGCCCCGGCCGGCGCGGGACGACCTCGAGGTCGTGCCCTTCGCCGACCAGCTCGCGGCACTGGCGCCCGGCGGCCCGTCCGGGCTCGCCTGAGGCGGCCCGCGACCTACGGTGAGAAGACGGTAGGCGTACGGTCGTGGTTGCCTCTGTGACGGTGAGAGCGCGGTAAAAAAGGCCGATCGTAGCCCAGCTCACCCGGCTGAACCGCGCCCGCCCTTGGCAAACTGGTCCCGTGCCCCAAACTGTGCTGCTCGCCGAAGACGACCGCGCCATCCGTCACGCCCTGGAACGCGCCCTGACCCTGGAGGGCTACCAGGTCACCGCGGTCGCCGACGGCGTCGAGGCGCTGGCGCAGGCCCACCGCACCCCGCCCGACGTGCTCCTCCTCGACGTGATGATGCCCGGCATCGACGGCCTCCAGGTCTGCCGGGTGCTGCGCGCCGAGGGGGACCGCACCCCCATCCTGATGCTCACCGCGCTCGTCGAGACCGCCGACCGCATCGCCG
>NZ_JAMGBF010000227.1 GCF_023516615.1 Streptomyces panaciradicis | reverse complement strand
GGCCGTCGGGGCGCTCACCAACTGGCCGCTGCTGCGCTCACCGGGCCGGGCGGTCCCGGCGATGCTCCTGGCGGCGCTGACGTCGGTGGTGGCGACCGGCTCCCCGGCGCAGGCGGCGGTCAGCGGCCTGGTCACCGGCTCGCAGTCGGGAACGGTCCCGGTACCGCTGCTGCCACTGGCCGCGGCGGCCGCCCTCGCGGCGCCGGCGACCGCGGCGGCCTGCGCCCTGGCGTCCCGCCGCTCACCCTGAACAGGCGCTCCGCTGGGCCTCCTGCCACTCGCACACGGGGCACAGCGTGACGCCCTTGTACGACTCCGCGTACTCCGTCGGCTCCCGGCACAGCACGCACTCCGCGTACGGCGGCCCGTCGGCCTTCGGCGGCCTCGCCGTGTCGCCGATCGTGCAGTAGCCGTCACCCTCGTCGCTCATGCCTCCAGCGTAAGCGGGTCACCTTTGCTCGCCCGCGGACCGGATCAGCTGGGAGACCTTCACGAACCGGTAGCCCTTCGCGCGCAGTTCGGGCACGATTCTCCGCACCGCCCGCTCGGTCGCCGGCGCCGCGCTGCGGGTGCAGTGCATGACGACGACCGAGCCCGGACGCACCCCCTCCAGCACCTGCCGGGCCACCGCGTCGGAGTCCGTGGCGAACGCGTCCCCGCTCACCACGTCCCACTGGACGGCGGTGACGCCGGTCGGGGTGAGCGCCTTCAGGGCCGTCCGGTCGTAGCACCCGCCGGGGAAGCGGAAGTAGGGCATCGCGTCCGTCACGCCGGCCCTGCGGAAGGCGGCGTACGCGCGCTCGACGTCCGCCCGCATGCGGTCCTCGGGCACGGTCGGCAGTCCGTAGCAGTCCCCGGTGAAGGCGTAGTGGCTGTAGGAGTGGTTGGCGATCTCGAAGAGCGGGTCCCGGTCGATGGACCGCGCCTGCAGCGGATACTCGTCGGCCCAGCGCCCCGTCATGAACACGGTCGCCGGCACCTTCAGCGCCCGCAGCGTCGCGATGAGCTGCGGATTGTCGAAGCGCTCCCCGCGTGCCGCCCGTGCGCCCTCGTCCGCGGTCATGTCGGCGTCGAAGGTGAGGGCGACCGTCCGGCCGTGGGTGCGGGGGCCGTTGCTGAAGACGGGGGTGAGGCCGGTGGGGCCGGGGGCGAGCGTCGGGGGCCTGGAGGGGGTGGCGCGGGTCGCCGTGGGCGCCGGGTGGGCGGCACGGGGAGCGGCGGGTGCGCCGCAGGCGGTGAGCGCGGCGCCGAGCGCACAGGCGGCCGCAGCTTGTCGTACTCGAATGATCACCCTACGAACATAAAGGGATGAATCGCCCCCTTTGTGGAACGGTGCGGGCGTGCCGGGCCTCAAGCCCCCTTCTGCAGCCGCTCCCGGCACTCCCGAAGGTCCCAGTCCGGCTCCGGGTAGCGCGGATCCAGCGCCTCGAAATGCTGCAGGAGCAGCCGGGCGATCGCCCAGTCGCGGTACCACTTGCGGTCGGCCGGGACCACGTACCAGGGGGCGTACGGCGTCGAGCAGCGGTGCAGCGCGATCTCGTACGCCTCCTGGTAGGCGGGCCACAGCGCGCGGTCGTCGATGTCGCCTGGGCTGAACTTCCAGCGCTTGTCGGGGCGGTCCAGGCGCCTGAGCAGGCGGCGGCGCTGCTCCTCGTAGGAGATGTGCAGGAAGCACTTCACGACGGTGACGCGGTCGTCGACCAGGCGCTGCTCGAAGCGGTTGATCTCGTCGTAGCGGCGTTCGATCTCGGCACGGGGGACCAGCGCGCGGACGCGGGGGACGAGGACGTCCTCGTAGTGCGAGCGGTCGAAGGCGCCGAGTTCGCCCGGCCGGGGGAGTTCCTTCTCGATCCGCCACAGGAAGGGGTGCTCCCGCTCCTCGGGAGTGGGCGCACGGAAGCCCTTGACCCGGCAGCCGGCCGGGTTGAGCAGGCCGACCACGTGTTTGATCGTGCCGCCCTTGCCGCTGGTGTCCATGCCCTGCAGCACCAGCAGCACCCGGCGGCGGTCACCGGTGAGGCCCATCGCCCACAGGCGTTCCTGCAGCCCGGCGAGGCGCTTGCCGAGGCGTGCGGTGGCCGCGCGGCCCGCGGACTTGCCGCCGGGCCCGGCGGGGACGGCCCGGGTGTCGTACGCCGCCAGGTCGATCGGTTCGCCGCGCGGCACCCGCAGCAGCGTCCGGAGATCCGCCGTCGCGGCCTTCTGCCTCTTGCCGTCCTGGGACACGGGGCACCCCTTCCGGTCCGGTCTGACTCGATCCTGCGGCCTCGGTGGGCGGGTTGCCAGCGATCAGCGGCCGTAACGGCCCGTCAGGGTGCCCGCGGCCAGCGTGTGGCCGGCCAGCGCGCGCTCGAGGTCGGCGGCCGAGGCGTCGGCGGGCAGGCGGAGGGTGCGGTCGGCGGCGTAGACCGAGAAGACGTAGTGGTGGGGGCTGCTCCGGGTGCCCTTGGGCGGGCAGGGGCCGCCGTACCCCCGCTTCCCGAAGCCGTTGCGGCCCTGTGTCGCGCCCGGGGGCACCTGGCCGGCCGGCCAGTCGGCGCGCCTCGCGTCCGCGTTCCACAGCAGCCAGTGCGTGAAGGCGCGGTGCGGGGCGTCGAGGTCCTGGACCAGGACCGCCAGGGTGATGGCGCCGGCGGGGACACCGGAGAACTCCAGCGCGGGCGAGACGTCCTCGCCGTCGCAGGTGTGGCGGCGCGGGATGGTGCCGCCGTCGGTGAAGGCGGGAGAGGACAGCGAGATGCGGTGCGCGGCGCTGGGAGAGGGGACGGCCGTACCGCCGCCGCCGTCCCCGCAGGCCGACACGAGCCCGCTCACCGCCGCCAGGGCCATGAGCACACGCCCGCGGGCCACGCCGCGCGGCACCCGTCACTTCTCCAGCTGAGGGTTCGGCGGGTGCTGTTCCTGGGCCCTCTCCAGGAAGCGGAGCAGCTCCACCGGGAAGGGCAGCACCAGTGTCGAGTTCTTCTCGGCGGCGACGGCGACGACGGTCTGCAGCAGCCGCAGCTGGAGCGCGGCGGGCTGCTCGGACATCTCCTTGGCGGCCTCGGCGAGTTTCTTGGAGGCCTGGAGTTCGGCGTCGGCGTTGATGATGCGGGCC
>NZ_JAMGBF010000226.1 GCF_023516615.1 Streptomyces panaciradicis | reverse complement strand
GACGACGGTCTGCAGCAGCCGCAGCTGGAGCGCGGCGGGCTGCTCGGACATCTCCTTGGCGGCCTCGGCGAGTTTCTTGGAGGCCTGGAGTTCGGCGTCGGCGTTGATGATGCGGGCCCGCCGCTCGCGGTCGGCCTCGGCCTGCCGGGCCATCGAGCGCTTCATCGACTCCGGCAGCGAGACGTCCTTGATCTCCACCCGGTCGATCTGCACGCCCCACCCGATGGCCGGGCTGTCGATCATCAGCTCCAGGCCCTGGTTGAGCTTCTCCCGGTTGGAGAGCAGGTCGTCGAGGTCGCTCTTGCCGATGATCGAGCGCAGTGAGGTCTGCGCCATCTGCGAGACGGCGAACTTGTAGTCCTCGACGTTGACGAGCGCCGCCGCCGCGTCGACGACCTTGAAGTAGACGACGGCGTCCACGCGCACGGTCACGTTGTCCCGGGTGATGCCCTCCTGGGCCGGGATCGGCAGCGTGACGATCTGCATGTTGACCTTGGCCAGCCGGTCCACGAACGGCACGATCATCGTGAACCCGGGACTGCGCACCTCACCGCCGAGCCGCCCGAGCCGGAAGAGCACCCCGCGCTCGTACTGTTTGACCACGCGCGCCGCGGACGCCACGTAGACGAGGCCGGCGGTTCCCACCGCCACGGCGGCCGTCACCAGCTCAGGGACCATGGTGACCCCCTGTGTGAGAGGTCTTTCTGTCTGCCCCTGCCACGATATGCCCGATGACCGGTCCCGGGCCACGAGGGGCCCCGGACCGGTCATCGGACGGTCATACGCCCGTGTGTCATACGGAAGGGGTCATGCCGCCGTCGTGACGCGCACCGGCTCGGTGCCGGCCGCGCTGTGCCGCTCCGCCCAGTTCTCCAGGGCCGTGCGGCAGGCGTGGTCCAGGTGGTGCAGGCCGGAGAGGTCCAGCTCCACCGGGCGGTCCTGGGGCAGCGCCTCCAGGTTGTCGAGGATCTTCGGCAGCCGCAGGAAGGTGGCGTTGCCCGTCAGGTGGACCTGGACCGGACCGGCGCCCTTGTCGACGATCTCGGTCTTGAGGTGCGAGGCCTCCCAGGCGGTCTTGGCCACGGACAGGGCCAGACCGATGAGCACGCCCTCGAACATGTTCACCGCGACGATCGACACGGCCGTGGCCACGAGGATCAGCGCCTCGCCCTTGTGACCGCGCCACAGTGCGGTGATCTGACGGAACGGGATCAGCTTCCAGCCCGCGTGGACCAGGATTCCGGCCAGGGCCGGGATCGGGACCAGCGCCAGGGCGGACGGCAGGGCGGCGGCGAACAGCAGGAGCCAGGCGCCGTGCAGCACCCGCGAGGCCTTCGTCCGCGCGCCCGCGGCGACGTTCGCGGAGCTGCGCACGATCACCGCGGTCATCGGTAGCGCGCCGAGCAGACCGCAGACCGTGTTGCCCACGCCCTGGGCGACCATCTCCTTGTCGTACTGGGTGCGCGGACCGTCGTGCAGCCGGTCCACGGCCGCCGCGCTGAACAGGCTCTCGGCCGAGGCGATCAGCGTGAACGCCACGATGGTGCCCCAGACGGCCGGGGAGGCCAGCTCGCCGAAGGCGTCGGCGCCCGGCACCTGGACGACCCCGAACAGGCCCTCCACCTCGACGGTGGCGACCGGCAGCCCGAAGGCGAGCGTGGCGAGCGTGGCCAGGACCACCGCGGCCAGGGCGCCCGGCACGGACCGCACCGCCTTCGGCAGCCGCTTCCACAGCACGATGACGGCGATGGTGCCCGCGCCGATCGCGAGCGAGGCCAGGGCCTCGCTGCTGCCGAGCGCGTCGGCGAACGCCCCGGGCAGGCCCGCGATCTTGCCGATGCCGGTCTGCGGGGCCTTCAGTCCCGCCGCCGCGTAGAGCTGCCCCGCGATGATCACGAGGCCGATGCCGCAGAGCATGCCCTCGACGACGGACACGGATATCGCCCGGAACCAGCGGCCTATCCGGAAGAAGCCCATGGCCAGCTGGAACAGGCCGGCCATCAGCACGATGACGCCGAGTGTGCCGACCCCGAACTCGCTGACGGCCTCGAAGACGAGCACGGTCAGACCGGCGGCCGGCCCGGAGACCTGGAGGCTGCTGCCGGGCAGGAACCCGGTGACGAGGCCGCCCACGATGCCGGTGACCAGGCCCAGTTCCGCCGGGACGCCGGAGGCGACCGCCACGCCGACGCACAGCGGCACGGCGACCAGGAAGACGACTATGGAGGCGAGGAAGTCCTGCCTCAGGTAGGGGTACTTGGTCGTCATCGCCGGGCTCACAGGGCCTTGAAGGCGTCGGCGGCGGGGTCGTGCGCCAGGACGGCGCCGGTGTGGACCTCGTAGAACCAGGCGTGCAGGGTGAGTTCGCCGTCCGTCAGCTTCTTGTCGATGTACGGGTACGAGCGCAGCCTCAGCAGCTGCGTCAGGACATGGCTCTGGACCCCCTCGGCGACGGTCGGGTCCTCGACCGTGCCCGAGGGGCGCGGGGTGGCGTGGGCGAGCCAGTCGCGCACCGCCGGTACGGCGTCCAGGTCGTCGCCGCGCACCAGGGCGCCGACGGCGCCGCAGTGCGAGTGTCCGCAGACCACGATGTCGCGGACGCCGAGGACCTCCACGGCGTACTCGATGGTGCAGGCCTCGCTGGTGGGGTGCTCGGAGGCGTACGGGGGCACGATGTTGCCCGCGGTGCGCAGCTCGAAGAGCTCGCCCGGGCGGGCGCCGGTGATCAGGGCCGGCACGACCCTGGAGTCGGAGCAGGTGATGAACAGCACCTGCGGGGACTGGCCTTCGGCGAGTTTGGCGAACTCCTCAGGGCGCTGTCCGAACGTACGGGCGTTGTCGATGAGGGGCTGCATGATGTGGCGTCTCCTCCTGGCGCGCCGTGGGGGGCGCGTCGGTGTGGGCAGGACAGGGTGGGGGAACTGCTCTGTTCTGCTCGGCTCTCTCAGCAGCGGAAGACCTGAAGTGCCGCCGGAGAGGGGGATGTCGAGGGTCTCGACAGACGAAGGGCGCGCAGCACGACCGGTTCGTGGCCGGACGCCGGGCGGTCGGCCAGGACCTGGCGCTCGGGCTCCTCGAAGGCGCATCCGGTGCTCGGGTGACGCTCGCGGGTGCGCAGGGGGCCGGTGGGGGCACCGGAGGGATCGCAGTGGCGGACCGTGGCCGACTCGTCACGCAGCGCCTTGCCGGAGGGGTTGGTTCCGGGCAGGTCCTTGGCCAGTGCGTGACGGGCCGTGTGCGCGGCTGCGAAGGAGGCGGTCGGCGCGAAGAACTGGAGGGCGAGCAGGAGGGCGGCGAGCAGGGCCACCGCGGACGAACGTGTCCTGCCTCGGAACATGCCCCTCCCTCCCCGCGCGCCACGGCTTTTGCATCGACCAAGGGATGGTCAATCACCGGTCAAGAAACACGTTAACCCTGCAAAGTTGTTTGCAGGGTTAACTCGACGTTTCCAGCGGAAGAGAGCCTGAAATGCGCTGCTGGGGTGGCCTGATCTAGTCGGTGGTGACGAGCCGCGCGCCGTCCCGGGCCAGGGCCGTGAGCCGGGAGATCGCCCGGAAGTACTTCTTGCGGTAACCGCCGTTCAGCATCTCCTCGCTGAACAGCCGGTCGAAGGCCAGCCCCGAGGCCACGACGGGTACCTCGCGGTCGTAGAGCCGGTCCGCGAGCACGACGAGCCGCAGCGCCGTCGACTGGTCGGGCACCGGCTCGACACCGGTGAGGCAGACCGCCCGCAGGCCGTCGGTCAGGGCGCCGTAGCGGCTGGGGTGGACCCTGGCCAGGTGGTCCAGAAGCCGCGGGAAGTCGTCGAGCGAGGCGCCCGCGGTGGCGTGGGCGGCCTGCGTCACCTGCTCCTCCGCGTACGGCGCCGGCGCCTCGGGCAGACCGCGGTGGCGGTAGTCCTCGCCGTCGATGCGCAGGGTGCGGAAGCGGGCGGACAGGCCCTGGATCTCGCGCAGGAAGTCGGCCGCCGCGAAGCGGCCCTCGCCGAGCTTGCCGGGCAGGGTGTTGGAGGTGGCGGCCAGGGCGACGCCCGCCTCGACCAGCTTGCCCAGCAGGGTGGAGACCAGGACGGTGTCGCCCGGGTCGTCGAGCTCGAACTCGTCGATGCACAGCAGCCGGTGGCCGGAGAGGGTCTGCACCGTCTTCTGGAAGCCGAGGGCGCCGACCAGGTTGGTCAGCTCCACGAAGGTGCCGAACGCCTTCAGCGCGGGTTCCGCCGGGGTGGCGTGCCACAGGGAGGCGAGCAGGTGGGTCTTGCCGACGCCGTAGCCGCCGTCGAGGTAGACCCCGCGGGGGCCGGCCGGCGCCTTGGGCGCCCTGGGCCTGCCGAGGCCGAGGAAGCCGCGCCTGCCGCCGCCGACCGCGTGCGCTCCGCCGAGCCCGGCCGCGAAGCCCTCCAGGACCCGCACCGCCTCGGTCTGGCTGGGCTGGTTCGGGTCCGGGATGTACGTGCTGAAGCGCACCGAGTCGAAGCGCGGCGGCGGCACCATCTCGGCCACCAGGCGGTCCGCGGGGACGTGCGGCTCACGGGCGCACAGGGACAGCGGGGCCGCGTCGGCTATCGCATCGATACCGGGAGCGGAAGGCATGGACGACACGGTTACCCATGCTAAGCGTCGTGGAACACTGCACGACATGCGACGCCTGTTCCCTGTGACCGACCAGACAGTGCCGACGGCCTCCGGCGGACGTGCCGGCGACCCGGACGACCGCGAGTGGAGCCTCGCCGAACTCGCCACCGCCTACGCCTACCCCGAGCCGTCGGCCGTCGGGCAGCGGGTGCCGTGGCTGCGGGCCAACATGGTCTCCACGCTCGACGGGGCGGCGCAGCACGACGGGAAGTCCCAGCCCATCTCCAACGCGACCGACATGCGGATCTTCGGGACGCTGCGGGCGCTGGCCGATGTCGTGGTCGTCGGTGCGGAAACGGTCCGTCAGGAGGGGTACCGGCCCGCACGCGCGCGTGCGGAGTTCGCGGCCGCCCGGACGGCGGCCGGGCAGGCGCCGGCGCCCGCGATCGCCGTGGTCACCGCCAGCCTTGACCTGGACTTCTCGCTGCCGCTGTTCGCCTCGCCGCTGGTGCCCACCCTGGTCCTGACCGGCGCCGCGGCCGCTGCGGAGCGGGTGGCGGAGGCGGAGAAGGCCGGGGCGCGCGTGGTGATCGCCGGCGACGGCATGGGCGTCGACCCCGGCCGCGCCGTGCGGGCCCTCGCCGAGCTGGGCCACACCCGGCTGCTGACCGAGGGCGGGCCGCGGCTGCTGGGCCAGCTGGTGGCCGCGGGCGTGCTGGACGAGCTCTGCGTGACGGTGTCGCCGATGCTCACGGCCGGGGACGCCCAGCGCATCGCCGGCGGTCCGTCGGTTCCGGTTCCGCAACGTTTCGCGCTGGTCTCCCTCCTGGAGGAAGAGGGGTTCCTGTACGGCCGCTACCAGCGCACCTGATATTCGTTCAGCGGTGCCGATGGTCCCGGAAACGACGGAATCTCCCGTTCCGCTTCGGTTCCGGCGGGCACACTGATTTTCGCAGTCCCCGTGACACGACGGGGCAGGATGGTTTCCGCAGAAGGGGCGCCCCGTTGTTCACAAGCGTATTGATGATCGAGAAGGCCCTGACGTCCGCAGACGTGGAGTTCGTCACCGGCTTGCACGGGGACGAGCAGGTGCTCTTCCACGTGCTGCTCCAGCCCCGCGGCGATCAGGCGGACCGCCTGCTGCGGGCGATCGACGACGTGGCGCTGGGCGAGCTGGACGAGGCCGCCCGGGAGCGCGAGGTGCCCGAGGGCGAGGCCGCGCGGCCCTTCGGCGAGCGGGCCCTGGAGGTCTCCCTGCAGGCGCTGCGGGTCTCGGGCAGCGAGGCCGAGGGCCGGCTGATCGAGGACCACCCGCTGGACGCCCTGAAGACCCTGGTCGACGAGGTGAACGCGGACGAGGTGATCGTCCTCACCGACCCGCACTACGTGGAGGAGTTCTTCCACCGCGACTGGGCGTCGAGGGCGCGCCACAAGGTGGGGGTGCCGGTGCTGAAGCTGTTCTCGCACAGCAAGGCCTGAGGCTCACCCGACCGCCGGGACGGGTGCCGTAGGACGGGTGCCATAGGGTTGGGTGGCTCACAGTCCGCCGTACCCCAGGAGACACCGCATGGCACCCGGCCTTCCTCCCGCCATGGACCGACCGCACTTCATCGGCATCGGCGGCGCCGGGATGTCGGGGATCGCGAAGATCCTGGCGCAGCGCGGGGCGAAGGTCGCCGGCAGCGACGCCAAGGACTCCGAGACCGCCGCGGCGCTGCGGGCGCTGGGCGTGACCGTGCACATCGGGCACGCGGCCGGGCACCTCGCCGACGACGCGAGCTGTGTCGTCGTGTCGTCGGCGATCCGTCAGGACAACCCGGAGCTGGCCCGCGCGGCCGAGCTGGGCGTCCCGGTCGTCCACCGGTCCGACGCGCTCGCCGCGCTGATGGAGGGCCTGCGTCCGCTCGCCGTCGCCGGTACGCACGGCAAGACGACCACCACGTCGATGCTGGCGGTCTCCCTGTCCGAACTCGGCCTCGACCCGTCGTACGCGATCGGCGGCGACCTGGACGCCCCCGGTTCCAACGCGCTGCACGGCGAGGGCGAGATCTTCGTCGCCGAGGCGGACGAATCGGACCGCAGCTTCCACAAGTACGCGCCCGAGGTCGCCATCGTCCTCAACGTGGAGCTCGACCACCACGCCAACTACGCGTCCATGGACGAGATCTACGAGTCCTTCGAGACGTTCGCCGGACGGATCGTGCCCGGCGGCACGCTGGTGATCAACGCCGACCACGAGGGCGCGCGGGAGCTGACCCGGCGGCTGGCCGGCTCGGTGCGGACCGTGACGTACGGCGACGCCGAGGACGCCGACGTCCGCGTGCTGGCGGTGCGGGCGCAGGGCCTCAAGAGCGAGGTCACCGTCCTGCTCGGCGGCGAGGAGCTGACCTTCACGGTCTCCGTGCCCGGTCGGCACTACGCGCACAACGCCGTGGCCGCCCTCGCCGCCGGCGTCGCGCTGGGCGTCCCGGCCGCCGAGCTGGCCCCCGCGCTGGCCGCGTACACCGGGGTGAAGCGGCGGCTGCAGCTCAAGGGCGAGGCGGCCGGCGTGCAGGTGATCGACTCCTACGCCCACCACCCGACCGAGATGACGGCCGACCTGGAAGCCATGCGCGCGGCCGCCGGCGGCTCCCGCATCCTGGTCGTCTTCCAGCCCCACCTGTTCTCGCGGACGCAGGAGCTCGGCAAGGAGATGGGGCAGGCGCTCGCGCTCGCGGACGCCTCCGTGGTCCTCGACATCTACCCGGCCCGCGAGGACCCGATCCCCGGGGTGACGAGCGAGCTGATCATCGAGGCCGCGCGGGCCGCGGGCGCGGACGTGACGGCGGTCCACGACAAGGACGAGGTGCCGGCGGTGGTGGCGGGAATGGCGAAGGCCGGTGATCTCGTTCTCACCATGGGCGCGGGCGATGTCACCGACCTCGGCCCGCGCATTCTGGACCGTCTCGCCAAGTAAGGGGCTGAGCTTCATGTCGTACGACGTCGAAAAGCCGGACGAGCAGTGGCGTGCGGAGCTGACCCCGGCCGAGTACGCGGTCCTGCGGCAGGCCGCCACGGAGCCGGCGTTCACCGGTGAGTACACCGACGCCAAGACCAAGGGTGTCTACTCCTGCCGGGCCTGCGGCGCCGAACTGTTCACCTCCACCACCAAGTTCGAGTCGCACTGCGGCTGGCCGTCCTTCTACGACCCGAAGGACTCCGACGCGGTCGAGCTCATCGAGGACCGCACGCACGGGATGGTGCGGACCGAGGTGCGCTGCGCGCGCTGCGGATCGCATCTCGGGCACGTGTTCGAGGGTGAGGGGTATCCCACGCCCACGGACCAGCGGTACTGCATCAACTCCATCTCGCTGCGGCTGACGCCGGACGAGAGCTGAGATCACGGCCGGCGGCAGGGCCGACCCCGCCGCCGGCTCACAGCACCTTGCGCTGCACCAGCACCGACAGCAGCAGCGCGCCCGGCAGCAGCGGCAGCCAGACCGTGAGGACGCGGTAGCCGACCACCGCCGTCGCGGCGAGCTCCACGGGAGCGCCGTAGGCGCCGGAGAGCGTGAACACCAGGGCCGCGTCGACCGGGCCGATGCCGCCGGGAGCCGGGACGGAACCGACCGCGGTGCTCGCGGCCAGGAACCCGAAGGTGACCTGCGCCCAGGTCAGCGGCAGCCCCAGCGCGGCCCCCACGCAGAAGATCACCGTCGCCTGGAGCACGGGTGCCGCCGCCGCGCCGCCCCACAGGGCGAGGACCCGGGCGGGACGGCGGTGCAGTACCCGCGCGTCCGTCAGCGCGGCGCGGGCGCACTCCAGGACCGGGCGGCGCAGGGGCGGCACGGTCGTCGCCAGCACGACGGTCGTCACCACGGCCAGCAGCGCCCCGGACCCGACCAGAGTCGACGTGCGGCCGTCCGGCAGGAGGGCGCCGAGGTGCAGCAGCCCGGGCGAGGCCAGCAGGAAGGCGAGCAGCACCAGCGTCTTCGCGACCGGCCGCACCAGCGAGTACAGGGCCAGTGAGGCGGTCGCGCGGGCGAGCGGGACGCCCTGGCCGCGCAGGAAGCGCAGGGTGACGGCGTGGGCGCCGAGGCTCGCCGGCAGGACGTGGTTGGCGGCGCCGGCCGCGAACTGCGAGGCGATCAGCAGCCCCGTCGGCAGCCGCTCGGGCAGCGCGCCCTGCCGTACGCACGCGGCCGACAGCCAGGTCAGGCAGGTGAAGAACAGCGCGGCCAGCATCCACTGCGGGTCGGCGGACCCGAGCCGCACGGTGCCGTCGGACACGGTCCGCCAGTCCACCGCCGCCCAGACCCCGAGCAGGACCAGCGGCAGCAGGACGAGCAGGCGGCGGAGCAGACGACGGGGGACGGGGAGGGTGCCGGTGAGGGGAGCGGGGGAGACGGCGGCCGGGGCGAGGGCGGGGGCGGCGAGCGGTCCGCGGGGTTCGTCGAGCGGGGGTGGGGGCACGGCGCACGTCGTCCTTTCACGTCGGCCCCGGACCGCGGCGCGGCACGGGGCGTGGCGGGGGCGAGGCGGAGGGGACGGCGGAACCGTTCCCGCCCGGCGTGACGGGGTGGTGTCCGGAAGCCTAAGCGAGGCGGGCGAACCAGCGACGCCGCAGACATGGCGGACATGGCGGACAGGGGGGACACTGGCCCGAGGGCGACCCGAGGACGACCCGTCCCGTGAATCAATCATCCAGTTAAGGGTTGACTTCTGGATGATTGAG
Source organism: Streptomyces panaciradicis (assembly GCF_023516615.1). GTDB lineage: Bacteria > Actinomycetota > Actinomycetes > Streptomycetales > Streptomycetaceae > Streptomyces > Streptomyces panaciradicis. Next base: position 1,887 of record NZ_JAMGBF010000226.1, on the reverse strand, counting down.
TCAGAAGAATTCTAGAGGTGAGCTCCGCGCACATCTTCGAGACCCAGTCCCCGTCTCCCGTCTCCTCCGAGCTGGACGAGGCGGTGCACCGCTGCCTCGTCGCCGGTTTCGAAGGCACCACGACCTTCCCCGACACCCTCAAGCGGCTCATCGACCGCGGGCTCGGCGGAGTCGTCCTCTTCACCCGCAACGTCCGCGACGCGGAGCAGGTCCGCGAGCTGACCGACGCCCTGCGGGCGCTCCGGCCCGACCTGCTCGTCGCGATCGACAACGAGGGCGGCGGCATCGGCCACCTGGTCACCGCGGGCGCCCCCGACGTCCCCGGCTCCTACGCCCTCGGTGTCGTCGACGACCCGAACCTCACCGCCCGCTGCGCGGACGCCCTCGCCGGTCACCTCGCCACCCTCGGCGTCACCGCCTCCTACGCCCCCGTCGCCGACCTCCAGCACCATGCGCGCAACCCCGTCGTGCGCACCCGCTCCTTCGGCGCCGACCCCGAACTCGCCGCCCGTCATCTGCGGGCCTGGATCGCCGCCACCGAGGCCCGGTCCATCGCCTCCTGCGCCAAGCACTTCCCCGGCCACGGCGGCACCGAGACCGACAGCCACCACGACATCGCCGTCGACCCGCGGCCGTACGGCGAACTGCTCACCGATCTCGAACCGTTCCGCGCGGCCGTCGCCGCCGGGGTGCCGATGCTCATGAGCGCCCACGTCGTCTACCCGGCGCTCGACACCAACCGCCCCGCCACCCTCAGCCGCCGCATCATCGGCGACATCCTCCGCCTCGACCTCGGTTTCGAAGGCGTCCTGGTCAGTGACGCGCTGGAGATGAAGGCGATCGCCGACCGCTACGGCGAGGCGGCCGGCGCCCGGATCGCGCTCGCCGCGGGCGCGGACCAGGTCGTCGTGGCCGTACCGGACCTGGAGGTCTCGCTCGGCTGCCGCGACGAGGTCCTGGACGCGGTGCGCTCCGGCCGGCTGGCCGAGGAGCGGATCACGGAGGCGGCCGGCCGGGTGCGGCGGCTCGCCGAGCGGTACGCCGAGCCGGTCGCCGGACCGGTCCCCGCCTGGGACGCCGGGGCCGGGGCGGAGGCGGCCCGCCGCGCGGTACGGGCCCGGGGCGTGCCGCCCCCGGTGCCCGGCGCCCACCTCGTCGACCTCTTCCCCCCGCCGCATCCCGCCCTCAGCTGGGGCGGCGAGGACCTGCTGAGCGAGCTGCGGCAGGCCGACCCCACGGCGGGCGGCACCGCGGTCAGCGGGGAGCCGGCCGACCCCGCCGCCCTCGCCGACGGCATCCTGCGCATCTCGGCCAGGGCGCCGCTGGTCGTCGCCACCTGCGACGCCGGACTGCACCCCTGGCAGGCCCGGCTGCGCGACGCCCTGCTGGCCCGGCGTCCGGACGCGCTGCGCGTGGACACCGGGCTGCCGGAGGGCGGCGCCCTCTGCTCCTACGGGCGCGGACGGGTCAACCTGCGGGCCGTGGCCGAGGTGCTGGCGGGCGTCTGAGGGCGGTCCGTCGGGGCAGCCGTACGGTTCTGCCGATGCCCCGCGCCGCCGAGTGACCGGCGTCGTCGCCCGCCCTCCGTGCGCCGCCGCGTCCACGCCTCCCCGGCCCGAAGAGGATCCCAACGGGTCTTGTCCTCGCTGAATGTGTCAACCACCATGGCCGGTAATGAGTAGCGATTTGAACCAAGCCCTGGGTGAGGCGGCACCTCGGCCGGGCCCGGCAGGGCCTTCGGACGGGGCGCGAGCGCTGGTGGTCGGCCTCGACGCCGGCGGCACCCGCACCCGTGCCGTGCTGGCCGACGCCGCCGACGGCCGCGCCCTCGGCGAGGGCGCCGCCGGTCCGGGCAACGCCCTGACCGTCCCGCTGCCCCGGCTCACC
>NZ_JAMGBF010000225.1 GCF_023516615.1 Streptomyces panaciradicis | reverse complement strand
GCGGCGAGCGCGCGGCGGGCGGCCTCCAGGGCGGCGGGGGCCGCGGGCCCGGCCAGCAGGCGGGCGGTGCGCTCGCGGGCGCGCTCGACGTCGGCCAGGGCGTGCTCGACACGGTCGCCGGAGCGGCGGTTGGTCACGGCCACCGCGACGAGGAAACCGACCAGGGCGCCGACGACGGTGTCGACGACGCGCTCGGTGATGAGCTCTCCGGGCGCCTGGTAGCGGTTGAACTCGGTGATGAGCAGGGCCATCGGGGTCACGCAGACGGTGCCGAGCCAGTAGTTGCGGCCGATCAGGGCCTCGGCGCCGAAGTTGAAGGCCAGGCAGCACAGGACCAGGGCCGGCTGCCCGAGGTGGGCGAGCGGGGCGACGGCGGCGAAGAGCAGCACGCCGAGGATGTTGCCGACGACGCGCTGGACGCCCCGGCTCCAGGTGAGGGTGAGGTTGGCCTGGTACAGGGAGGCCGCCGTGACCAGCGCCCAGTAGGGACGCCCGACACCGAGGGCGAGGGAGGCGTAGCCGGCCAGGGCGCAGCCCAGCGCGGTGCGGACCGCGAGGGGGGTGAGCGGGCCGAGCCTGGTCCACAACGGCCGTGTGGGGACGGCGAGTTCGGCGTCGACGCCGAGGAGTTCGTCGGCGTCCCGCGGGTCGTGCAGGGCGGGAATCGGACCGCTGCCGCACAGGGCACGCGACCAGGTGCGCAGCAGTTCGGGGTCGGTGTCGGAGGGGGCGGCGAGGGCGACCTCCGCGCGCACGACGAGGTGTTCCAGGGCGCGCCTGGCGGAGGGGTCGCCGGAGGCCAGGAGGGCCTGCCAGGCGGCCTGGATCGCGGCGGCCGCGGCGGCACGGGAGCGGGGGTGGCCGTCGTCGTCGGCGTGGGTGGCGGCGTACGCGGCGGCCGCGTCGAGGGCCTGGGCGGCGGCCCGGCGCTCGGGACCGTGCGGGCGCAGCAGCCCCGGCGCCATGCCGACCAGCCACGCCCAGGCGCCGGCCGCCAGGGCCAGGGCGAGGTGGCCGGGCAGCTGGGTGAGGGTCTGCGGGACGAAGAGGGAGGCGGAGCTGATGAAGGTGAGCACCACGTTGCCGGGCGGGCCGACCCGGGTGGCGTCGCACAGCACCTTCTGCACGGCGGCGAGTACGGCGCCCACGGTGACCAGGACGACGGCGTCGGAGGTGAGGGAGGCCGCGGTCAGGGCGACGGCGAGGCCGCCGGCCATGCCCAGGACGACCCAGGCCAGGACGCGGGCCCGGGCGGCGTAGGGGCGGTTGTGGGCGTACAGGGCGCACAGCGATCCAGCCATGGTGTACATCGCCAGGTCGAGGCGGCCGAGGGCCAGCAGCAGGAGGTTGGGCGGGGCGACCGAGGCGACCACGCTCAGCGCGGGCTTGAACCAGATGGCGGAGGGGCGGCCGAGGCGCAGGACGCCGGCCAGGGGGAGGCGGCGGGTGCGCGGGACGGTGGGGACGGGGGTCGCACGGCTCATGGACATAAGATTATCAGGTGTTTTACTCGTAAAGTATTTCGTCGCGGGTCCGCTCACCTGCCGTGCTCCCGTGAATGCTCCCCGTGTACACCCTTGCGCTCGCGTGCGCACCGGACGGCCCGGGCATCGACGCACTGTCGAGACCGTCGAGCGGGGAGGTGCGCGTGCACGGACCGGCTTCGCCCGGCTGGCTGCTGGTCGCGCTGTGTACGGCGACCGGGGCCTACTGTCTGCTGCGGATGCGCAGCACCGTCGAGGAACAGCGCCGCTCCGCGGGCGGCGAGGCGCTGATGGGCTTCGGGATGGCCGCGATGGCCGTACCGGCGGCGGTGGTCAGCCAGCCGTCGTGGGCCTGGCCCGGCTATGCGGTCCTGTTCGGGTCGGCCGCGCTGCGCGCCCTGTGGGCCGCGCGCCGGGACCCGCACCATCTGCACCACCTGGTCGGGGCCTCGGCGATGGTCTACATGGCGGTCGTGATGGCCGCCTCCCCCGGCCACCACCCCGGGCACGGCGCGCCGTCCGGGGTGCCGCTGCTCACGGGGGTGCTGCTCCTCTACTTCACGGGCTACGTCCTGCTGTCCGGGGTACGGCTGGTCCCCGTGGCCGCGGGCGGCGGGACCGTGGGATGGGGAGACCGGCCGGAGCTGGCGAGGGCGTGCCGGCTGTCGATGGGGATCGCGATGGTGGCCATGCTGATCACCCTCTGAGCGCTGTCCCACGATCATGCTCCGGGCGCCGCCGCACGAGGACGCCGTCCCACGAACACGCTTCAAGCGCGGCCACATGATCACACTCCGAGCGTCGTCGCCAGGACGGTCTCTGAGCGCTTCCCACGAGCACGCTCCGGGCGCCGTCGCACGAGCACGCTCTGGACGCTGCCACACGTCACACTCCGCGCGCCGTCGCACGGACGGTCACGCCGCACAGGGCCCCGGCCGGGCGGGGGTCTCCCGGGAACCCGCGGAGGCGACACTCGTCCGCGTCGTGGCCGCGGGCCTCACCCGTCGGCGAGGATCACTCCATGCACAACCCGCCCGTCGACTCCCCGCCCCGTCCGCCGGACCACCGCCTCGCGGCGCGCGCCGCGGGTGCCGCGGGGGTCCTCGCGGTGTGCTCGGTGCTCCTTCTCGCCCTGGTCGCGGCCGAGTGGCGTCCCCTGACGGACCTCGACGGCGACGTCGCCCGCACCACCCATCGCTGGGCCGTGGACCAACCCGGCCTCACTCACGCCTGCCGCATCCTCACCGACTGGGTCTGGGACCCCTGGACGATGCGTCTCCTCGCCGCGCTCGCGGTGGTGTGGCTGGCGTGGCGGCGGTCGGCGTGGTGGACCGCCTGCTGGCTCGCGGCCACGGTGGCGGTGGGCTCGGTGGTCCAGCAGGGGCTGAAGGCCGCGGTCGGCCGCCCCCGCCCCGTCTGGCCCGACCCGGTCGACTCGGCCCACTACGCGGCCTTCCCCTCGGGTCACGCGATGACGGCCACGGTCGTCTGCGGGCTCCTGCTGTGGCTGGTCCACCGCTACGGCGCGGGCACCGCCCTGCGGCGGACGGCCCTGTGGGTGGCGGTGGTCTCGGTGACCGGTGTCGGCCTGACCCGGGTGTGGCTGGGCGTGCACTGGCCCTCGGACGTGCTGGGGGGCTGGCTGCTGGGGGCGACGCTGGTCGCGGCCGCCGTCATGGTCCACCGGCGGTGGGGCCCCGTGGGCTCCCGAGCAAGGTCTTCCCGTACGGCGGATCACCGCACGTAGGATCTCCCCATGCTCGCCGTCCTCTTCGACTTCTCCGGCACCCTCTTCCGCATCGAGTCCACCGAGTCCTGGCTGCGCGCCGTGCTGGCAGAAGCCGGGACGGCGCTCGCGGAGCAGGAGTTGCTGCAGGCGGCGAAGGCGCTGGAGGCGGCGGGCGCGCTCCCGGGCGGGGCCTCCCCGCTGCAGGTGCCCGCGGACCTCGCCGAGCTGTGGCGGGTACGGGACGCGAGCGCCGAGCTGCACCGGGCCGCCTACACCGGCCTGTCCCGCCAGGTGCCGCTGCCCGACCCCGCCCTGCACGACGCGCTGTACGACCGGCACATGACGCCGGCCGCGTGGGCGCCGTACCCCGACGCCGCCGAGGTGCTGTACGCGCTGTGCGAGCGCGGGCTCGGCATCGGCGTGGTCAGCAACATCGGCTGGGATCCGCGCCCCGTCTTCGCGGCCCACAACCTGGACCGGTTCGTGGACACGTATGTGCTGTCCTACGAGCACGGCATCCAGAAGCCCGACCCGCGGCTGTTCGCGCTCGCCTGCGAGGCCCTCGAGGTCGAACACCACGAGGTGCTGATGGTCGGCGACAGCCGCGAGGCGGACGGCGGCGCGGCGGCCCTGGGATGCCGGGTGCACTTCGTCGACCATCTGCCGGTGGACCGGCGGCCGGACGGCCTGCGCCCGGTGCTGGACCTGGTCGACTGAGCCGGGTCCGCGGCCCGCTACTCCAGATACCCCTCGACCTGCGACGAGGAGCGCACGTTCGCCTCGTCCGGGTTCTCCCCGAACTCCGCCTTGGCGCGCCGCTGCCGCAACAGGTCCCAGCAGCGGTCGAGTTCGCGCTCCAGTTGGCCGAGCCGCTGCTGTTCCGTCTCGCCGTCGATCTCCCCGGAGGCGAGGGATGTCCGGAGCCTGCGCTCGTCCTCGACCATCTCCGAGATCCTGGCCAGGATCCGCTCGTCCTGTTCCATGCCCCTACGCCTCCTCGGCTCGACACCGATGCCCACTGTAGGGACGCGGGGGCCGCTGTGCGACGGGAGTGGGAGAACCGGAGGTCACGGCCGCACAAGAGCCGAAACAGTCGCCTGAGGACACTTTCGGTGCTTGATGACCGCCCGCCTGAGACGATCCCCCGCGTCGCCCCAGACGGACGGCAGCCCTGACCACGCCCTTGGGAGGTGGCGGTCCGGATGCGTTGAGTATAGTTGGCTGGCAGCCAGTCAACGCAGGAGTTACAGCATGTCCCCGCGCAGCGCCTCGGTCAATGAAGAGTTGCGGAGACGTTCTCGGGAGCGACTCCTGCAGGCGGCTGTCGAGATGGTCGGCGAGCGCGGCTACGAGGCGACGACGCTCGGCGACATCGCGGACCGGGCCGGTTCGGCGCGCGGCCTGGTGTCGTACTACTTCCCGGGGAAGCGGCAGTTGGTGCAGTCGGCGGTGCACCGGCTGATGCACCGCACGCTGGAGGAGGCGCTGGAGCGCGAGCCGCGCACCGAGGACGGGCGGGAGCGGATGGCGCGGGCCATCGACGCGATCCTCGGCCTGGCCCGGGACCGGCCGGTGCTGATGCGCCAGCACATGGCGGGGCTGCTGCAGGCCGAGGGCTTCGTGCAGTGCCCGGAGCAGCAGCGGCTCGCCGAACTGCTGCGGGACACCGTCGCCCGGTACGGCTCGCCGGACGCGGCCACCGACTACCCCATGTTGCGCTCCCTGTTGATGGGCGCCGTCTACGCGATGGTGCTGCCGAACGTCCCGATGCAACTGGCCGCCATGCGGGCCGAGTTGTTCGCGCGTTACCGGCTCGACCGGGAGATGGGCGTCCCGCCGGACACCGGGGAAGCGTCCGGCGGGACTCAACCGTCCGACCTGTCACGGTTCTTCGCCACGGGCGAGGGGCCGGACGAGGGATCGGAGGTGCCGGCCGGGTCGAAGTAGCCCGGCCACGGCCGGAGCCGGAAGGACTCCGCGCGTCAGCGGCGCGCGTGACGGGGTGTCAGGAAGCCCGCGTCCCGCGCCTGCGAGATCATCCGCAGCGACTTGCGCCGGCTGTGACCGGTCGCGCACATCACCGCGAGGACGGGGTCGGCGCCCTCCTCCTGGGCCGCGCGGTACTCCTGCGCCACCAGCCACCGCCCCTCGATCCCGCGCGGCCAGGACGGGCGGGCCCGGCGCCCGCCCGCGGACTCCTCGCCCTCCGCGCCCGGTTCCCCGGTGAAGCCGCACGCCTCGAAGAGCGGTTCCTCGATCCACTCGGCGAACACCGCGAGGTCGTCGAGGGACAGCGCCGGCTGGGCCCGGACGTCCTCCAGGCAGACGCCTCCGCCGCCGGCCACGGCGAGCGCGTCGACCCGGGCGCCGTCGGTGAACGCCAGCCGGACGTGGAACCACGCCGTACTGTCCCCGCCCTCCCGCACTTCCCACGCGGGCCACACGGACACAGCGCCATCCGTCGGACAACGATCAGAAAGATTAAGAAAGGATGCTTCTAGCACACACGCAACGTAAGCGCATGATCACTTTCCATACGAACGGACACGCACGGGGGTGGCCGGCCGACACCCTGTCAGCGGAACACCCGCGGTGCCATCCTTGAGCCGTCCGCGATCCGGCTCCGTGAGGAGTTCCGCCGTGCTGCATGTCGCCGTCGTCGGCTCCGGGCCGAGCGGTTGCTACACCGCCCAGAGCCTGGTCCAGGCGGACCCGGAGGTCCTCGTCGACGTCCTGGACCGCCTGCCGTGCCCCTACGGCCTGGTGCGGTACGGGGTGGCACCGGACCACGAGAAGATAAAGTCGCTGCAGAACACCCTGCGTTCGGTGCTGGAGCACGAGCGGGTGCGCTTCCTCGGCGGTGTCCGCGTCGGCCCGGGCGGGATACCCGCCCCGCGGCTGCGGGAGCTGTACCACGCGGTGGTGTACTGCGTGGGCGCGGCCACCGACCGGCACCTGGGCATCCCGGGCGAGGACCTGCCGGGCAGCTGGTCGGCGACGCAGTTCGTGGCCTGGTACAGCGCCCATCCGGACGCCGCCGACGACGGGTTCGTCCGCGGCGTCCGCTCCGCCGTGGTCGTCGGCGTCGGCAACGTCGCCGTGGACGTCACGCGGATGCTCGCCCGGGGCGCGGCCGAACTGAGCACCACCGACATACCGCAGGCGGCGCTCGGCGCGCTGGCCGCGAGCCGGGTCGGCTGCATCCACATGGTGGGGCGGCGCGGGCCCTCGCAGGCCCGTTTCACGACCAAGGAGCTGCGCGAGCTGAGCGGCCTGCCGGACACCGAAGTCACCGTCGATCCGGCCGAGTTGGCGAGGGACCCGGAGTACGCCGATCCCTCCGCGCTGCCGACGGCGCGCCGCCGCAACACAGAGGTCCTGCGGGGCTGGGCGGACGAGTCGTCCGCCCGGGCGGAGCGGGCCGCACCCGTCCCGACGCGCAGCATCGCCCTGCGCTTCTTCCTGCGTCCCGTCGAACTGCTCGCCGACCAGGGGCGGGTGGGCGCGGTGCGGTTCGAACGGACCGTGTGCGACGGCCGCGGCGGCGTCACGGGCACGGGCCGGTACGAGGAGATCGAGGCGCAACTGGTGCTGCGCTCGGTGGGCTATCGGGGCCTGCCGCTGGAGGGGCTGCCGTTCGACCCGGTGCGCGGCACGGTGCCGCATCGCGCCGGGCGGGTGCTGCGGGAGGACGCCGTCGGGCCCGGTGAGTACGTGGCCGGCTGGATCAAGCGCGGCCCGACCGGCGTGATCGGCACCAACCGGCCGGACGCCAAGGAGACGGCGGCCTCGCTGCTGGAGGACGCACCCGTGCTGCTGCGCAGGGACGTGCCCGGCGATCCGCTCGCGGCCCTGCGCGCGGCCGGTGCCGAGCCGGTGACGTGGACCGGCTGGCAGGCGATCGAACGCGCCGAGGCGGCACTCGGGGCCTCGCTGGGGCGCGGCGTGGTCAAACTGGCCGACTGGGGATCGCTGCTGGCGGCGGCGCGGACGGCGGCCCCGTAGCGGAGTCGGCCACCTGTGGGTGGGCAGTACACAGAACGGCAACACGCCAGACATCAACAAACTGTTCAAGCCTCGTACGGTCTCGTGCTGTTCGGATGCCCCTGCCGCCCTGGAGTCCCCATGACCGCACCCTCCCCCGTCCATCCCGTCGACGAGATACCGCCCGTACGGCAGTTGGCGGCCTTCGGGCTGCAGCATGTGCTCGCGATGTACGCGGGCGCGGTGGCCGTGCCGCTGATCGTCGGCGGGGCGATGAAGCTGTCGCCCGCGGACCTGGCGTACCTGATCACCGCCGATCTCCTGGTGTGCGGCATCGCCACGCTCGTGCAGTGCGTGGGGTTCTGGCGGTTCGGCGTCCGGCTGCCGATCATGCAGGGCTGCACCTTCGCCGCGGTGTCGCCGATGGTGCTCATCGGGACGACCGGCGGCGGGCTGCCCGCGATCTACGGGTCGGTGATCGTCGCGGGACTCGCGATCACGCTGCTGGCGCCCGTGTTCGGCAGGCTGCTGCGCTTCTTCCCGCCGCTCGTCACGGGCACGGTCATCCTGATCATCGGGGTGTCGCTGCTGCCGGTGGCGGGCAACTGGGCCGCGGGCGGCGCCGGTTCGAAGGACTTCGGCGAGCCGAAGAACCTGGGCCTGGCGCTCTTCGTGCTGCTGGTCGTGCTGGGCGTCCAGCGGTTCGCGCCCGCGTTCCTGAGCCGGATCGCGGTGCTGATCGGCATCGCGGTGGGTCTCGCGGTGGCGATCCCCTTCGGCTTCACGGACTTCGGCGGCGTCGGCGACGCCGACTGGCTGGGCATCAGCACGCCCTTCCACTTCGGCGCGCCCACCTTCCACGTCTCGGCGGTCGTCTCGATGCTGGTGGTGGCGCTGGTGACGATGACCGAGACGACCGGTGACCTGATCGCCGTCGGCGAGCTGACCGGACGCGGGGTGGAGCCGCGCTCGCTGGCGGACGGTCTGCGCGCCGACGGCCTGTCGACCGTGCTGGGCGGCGTCTTCAACACCTTCCCGTACACGGCGTACGCGCAGAACGTGGGCCTCGTCGGGATGACCCGGGTGCGCAGCCGCTGGGTGGTGGCGGCCGCGGGCGGCCTTCTCGTGCTGCTCGGCCTGCTGCCCAAGCTGGGCGCGGTGGTCGCGGCGATCCCGGCGCCGGTGCTGGGCGGCGCGGGGCTGGTGATGTTCGGGACGGTGGCCGCGAGCGGCCTGCGCACCCTCACCCAGGTGGACTTCAGGGACAACCACAACCTCACGGTCGTGGCGGTGTCGGTGGCCGTGGGCATGCTCCCGGTCGGCGTGCCGGCGGTCTACGCGAAGTTCCCCGACTGGTTCCAGACCGTGATGAACAGCGGCATCAGCGCGGGCTGCCTGACGGCGATCGTGCTGAACCTGCTGTTCAACCACCTTCCCGGCAAGGCGGCTTCAGCCCCCGAGGCGGGCGGCCTGCCGGTCGGCGGCGGCGAGCAGGGCGTCGAGCAGTCCCGGGAAGAGGTCGTCTAGGTCGTCCCGGCGCAGGCCGTTCATCTTGGCCGTGCCCCGGTAGCACTGCCGGATCACCCCGGCCTCGCGCAGCACCCGGAAGTGGTGCGTGGTCGTGGACTTCGTCACCGGCAGCGCGAACTGCGAACACGTGAGCTCGTCCTCGGCCGCGGCGAGCTCACGCACGATCTGCAGCCGCATCGGGTCGGAGAGCGCGTGCAGCACGGCTTCCAGCCGGATGTCCGCACCGGCGGGGTGCGGCAGGTCACGGCTGCTGGTGGCGGGGGCGGTACTCACGGGACCATTGTACGAGAGGCATCGTAGTTTGACACCCGGCGTACTACGATGGCTATCGTACGAAGCGTCCTGCGGTCCCGCGAGAACGGAGCAGCCTCGTCATGAGCGCCCTCTTCCAGCCCTTCACCCTGCGTGGCGTGACCATCCCGAACCGGGTCTGGATGGCCCCCATGTGCCAGTACTCGGCCGAACCCGAGGGCCCCGGCACCGGTGCTCCGAACGACTGGCACTTCACCCACCTCGCGGCCCGCGCGGCCGGCGGCACGGGCCTGATCCTCACCGAGGCCACGGCCGTCTCGCCCGAGGGCCGGATCTCGCCGTACGACCTGGGCATCTGGAACGACGCGCAGGTCGAGGCGTTCCGCAGGATCACCCGCTTCCTCGTCTCCCAGGGCACGGTGCCCGGCATCCAGCTCGCACACGCCGGCCGCAAGGCCTCGACCGAGCGCACCTGGAAGGGCGGGGGCCCGGTGGGGCCCGAGGCGTACGGCTGGCAGCCCCTCGCGCCGAGCGCGGTCGCCTTCGACGACCGGCACGTGGTGCCGACCGAGCTGACGGTGGAGCAGATCCAGGAGATCGTCGGCCAGTTCGCCGACGCCGCCCGCCGCGCGCTCGCCGCCGGCTTCGAGGTCGCCGAGGTCCACGGCGCACACGGCTACCTGATCAACGAGTTCCTCTCACCGCACTCCAACCACCGCACCGACGCCTACGGCGGCTCCTACGAGAACCGCACCCGTTTCGCCCTCGAGGTGGTGGACGCCGTACGAGAGGTGTGGCCCGAGGACAAGCCGCTGTTCTTCCGGATCTCGGCGACCGACTGGCTTCAGGACGGCGGCTGGACGGCCGACGACACCGTGCGGTTCGCCGCGGACCTCCAGGCCCACGGCATCGACCTGCTGGACGTCTCCACCGGCGGCAACGCCTCCGGGGCGCGCATCCCGGTCCGGCCCGGCTACCAGGTGCCGTTCGCGGCCCGGGTGAAGGCCGAAACCACGCTGCCCGTGGCCGCCGTGGGCCTTATCACCGACGCCGAACAGGCCGAGAAGATCCTGGCCAACGACGAGGCCGACGCCGTGCTGCTGGGCCGCGAGCTGCTGCGTAACCCGTCCTGGGCGCGGCACGCGGCCCGGGAGCTGGGCGGGGACGTGCACGTGCCGGACCAGTACCACCGGTCCGTGTGACTCACTGCGGGGCGAAGTCCGAGCCGGCCGCGACGACGTGGCCGTGCAGGCCCTGCCACGCCTGGTGCTGGGCCAGCTCGGCCACTTCGCGGGTCTCGGCCACGACGTCACCGCGTTCCCGGACGAGACTGTCGTAGACGGGCAGGTGATCGGTGGGGTGCGCGTTCGGTGTCACGGCATGATCCTTCTCGGTGCGGTACGGCCGACCAGCAAATAAAACAGAGCCAGGTGGTCTTAACCGCGGAGAAGACGGACGCTTTCCGTGCGCATGGTGCGAACATCCTGTGTCACCGTGCCAGCCGCCGGATCGCCTCCTCCAGCCGGGGCAGGGCCCGCTGCCCCGACAGGGCCAGCGCGATCCCCGCGACGACCCCCGCCCAGGCGACCGGGCCCAGCGGGGTGCAGCCGAAGAGCCGGCTGACCCCCGGCGTCTGGACCAGGCCGACCAGCACCACCGCCGAGCCGATGGACGTGACCCGCACCAACGGGCTGTCCCGGCGGTCCAGCAGGGTCTGGGCGAGCTGGGTGCCGACCACTCCGCACAGGGCCATCGTGCCCGAGCGGCGGGTGGTGCCCGGTGTGAAGCGGCCGAACAGCCAGGCGACGAGCGCCCCCAGGCTGGTGGTCAGCGCGCGGGCCCGGATCTGCCGCATCAGCGGCGCGCCCAGCACGTCGGAGGTGTCCTCCGGCGATCCGGCCGTCGCCGCCTGCGCCTCCTCGTCCGGCGTCACCGCCACCGCCATCGCCGGGAACAGGTCGGTGAACAGGTTCACCAGCAGCATCTGCCGGGTCGACAGCGGAGCCCGGCCCGACACGAGCGTGCCGAGGATGCCGAAGCCGACCTCGCCGGCGTTGCCGCCGATCAGGATGGCGATGGCGTCGGCGACGCTGTGCCACAGAGCGCGGCCCTCGTGGATAGCGTCGATCAGGACCGACAGGTCGTCCTCGGTCAGCACCAGGTCGGCCGCGTTGCGCGCGGCCGCCGAGCCCCGGGCGTTGATGCCGACACCGACGTCGGCGGCCCGGATCGCGGCGGCGTCGTTCGCGCCGTCGCCGACCATGGCGACGACCCGGCCCGCGTCCCGCAGCGCCTCGACGACCTGCAGCTTCTGCTCGGGCGCGACCCGGGCGACCACCCCTACGTCCCGCAGCATCCGCGCCCTGGCCGCGCGGTCCGCGGCCATCAGCTCGTCGCCGGTGACCACGGCCGTGTCCTGCGGCCAGCCGAGGTCGGTGGCGATGGATCGCGCGGTCTGCGGATGGTCGCCGGTGAGCATGACCGGCCGTACGCCCGCCTCGCTCAGGCCCCGCAGGAGAGCCGGGGAGGTCTCCCGCGGGGGGTCCGACAGGGCCAGCAGACCGGTGAACTCCAGCTCCCGCAGCGGCTGTTCGAGTACGTCGCTCTCCTTCTCGCCGTCCGCCAGCCAGCGTTCGGCCACGGCCAGGACGCGCAGCCCGTCGGTGGCCAGCGCCGACGCCGTGTCCGAGGCGCCGGAGGGCAGACCGGTGCAGCCGGGCAGGATGTTCTCCGGCGCCCCCTTGACCACCAGCGTGCGCGAGCCGTCCGCGCTCCGGCCCACCGCGGCGGCGTAGCCGCGGGCGGCCTCGAACGGCCGCCCTTCCAGCTGGGTCCAGTCCGGGTCGGGTCCGGCCGCATCGAGCACCGCCTCGTCGGTGGCGTGCACGATCCGGTCGGTGTCGCCGTTCTGCGGACAGGCGCGCGCCGCGGCCCGCAGTGCGGGCCCCGCCGCTTCGTCGTCGACCGGGTGGACACCGCCGTCGGCGTCCGAGACGCGGGTCAGGCGCAGCTCGTTCTCGGTGAGGGTGCCGGTCTTGTCGAAACAGATGATGTCCATCCGGCCCAGCGCCTCCAGGGTGCGCGGGGTGCGGACCAGGACGCCGCGGCGGCTCAGCCGCCGGGCGGCGGCGAGCTGCGCCACCGTGGCCACCAGCGGCAGCCCTTCGGGCACGGCGGCCACGGCGACGGCCACCCCGCCGGCGACCGCCTCACGGACGGGGGTACGGCGCAGCAGGGCGAGCCCCGTCACCGCGGCTCCCCCGGCCAGGGTCAGCGGCAGCGCCTTCGCGGTGAGGTCCTGCAGCCTGCCCTGCACCCCGGCGGCCGGGGGCGTGCGGGAGGCGAGGTGGACGGCACGGGAGGCCTCGGTGCGCTCGCCGGTGTCCACCACGACGGCGCGGGCCTGTCCGGCGACGACGGTGGTGTGCTCGAAGACCATGCAGCTGCGCTCGGCGACCGCGGCGTGCGGTGTCGGGTCGGTCTGCTTGTCCACCGGCAGGGACTCCCCGGTCAGCGCGGACTCGTCGACCTCCAGCCCGTCCTGCCACAGCAGTCGTGCGTCCGCGGGCACCACGTCGTCGGTGCCGAGTTCGATCACGTCGCCGGGCCGCAGCCGGGCGGCGTCGACGATGTGGGTGCCGCCCTGCCCGGCCTCGTCCGGGGGTGCGACGCGCGCCATCTGCTTGTGCTCGTCCAGCAGCCCGGACAGGGCCCGTTCGGCCCGTAGCCGCTGGAACCCGCCGACCAGCGCGTTCAGATCCAGTGCCCCCACGACCAGCAGGGCGTCCACGGCGGACCCGAGGATCGCCTCGGCGGCCGAGCCGACCGCGAGCACCGGGGTGAGGGGATCGTGCAGTTCCCCGCGCACGGCCTGGCCCAGTTGCACCGACCAGCGTGCCGGTGCGAACAGCGGATGCCGGCCCACGCGACGGGCGGCCCGGCCCGCCCGGGCCGTGACCTGCCGCCTCTCGCCCGGTTCCGCCTCGGCCAGCCGCTCCAGATGCCGTCGTACGCCCTTGTGGTCCAGTTCGTGCCACGCCACCCGTGGACGGGGGTGCGGAGCGGGGGCGGCCGCGGCGCGCAGGGCCGCGCGGGCGCCGGAGAACAGGGCCACGGCAGCGCTCACGTCGACCGGGGTGTGGCGCAGGCCGGGCCACGGCGGGCGGCCCCGGCCCTGTTGGCGGGCCTCGCCGACCGCCACCAGGATGCCGGACAGGGTGGCCCCGGAGCGGGCGAGCGTCTGGGACCGGCGGCCGACCGCGCGCGCCGCCGGGATCGCGGACAGCAGCCGCCACGCGTCGGTCAGACCGTGCGGCGCCAGCACGTCCGCGCCCCAGACGACGGCACCGCCGTGGTCGGTCAGCGCGACCGCCACGTCACCGCCGTGCAGCCCGGTCAGCACGTCCGTGTCGTCCGTCGACCGGGGCCGGGCGACGGTGACCACCGTGGCGCCCTCCTCCCGCAGCCGGCGCACCGTCTCGCTCAGCGACGCGCCGGCGGGCAGCACGGTGTCGGCGAGACCGGTGAAGTCGGCGAGGGCCGGATCGTCGCCGAGCACGACGCGCAGTCCGGCCCGCCGTGCCGCGTCCAGGACCGGTTCGGCCCACTTGTCCGCTCCCTCGCCCGGCGCGCGCAGGGCGCTCGGGTGCAGGACGACGGTGTCGGCCATCTCCAGCTCGCGCAGGCGTTCGGTGTCGCGGACCAGGACTCCGGTCCGGGACAGCGCGGTGCTCAGCACGGCGTGGAAGGCGGCGGGACCGTAGCGCGCCGCCTTGGGCGAGCCCGCGAGGACCGCCTCGGCGGCCTCGGTGGTGTCGCGCTTGACCAGCAGGGCGGCCACGGCGCCGAGCAGACTGCCGACGGAGGCGTGACCGGCGTACTCCTGCGCCGGGGACGTCCGCAGCGGCGGGCGCGGCGAGTGATCCGCCGGTACGCCGAACCGCTCGGGCGTGCACACCTCGTCGTGCGCCGTCTCGAAGGCGGTCACCCGGGCCACCGTCTCGACCAGCTCGCAGGAGCGCAGCGCGCCGTCGAGCACCAGGGCGGTCGGGGTCCGGCCCGCTCCGTGCACGGCCGCGTTGACGCCGGCCAGCAGCAGATCCATCCGGGTACGGCCGAGACGGCCGCGCAGCCAGCCGCGGACCCTGGGGTTCTCGCGCAGCAGCGTGACCAGCGCGGTCACCTGGCGGGGCGTCGGCGGCAGCCGCAGGCCGTAGCCGGCCAGCGCGAACGCGACGCCCAGTCCGTCGGCCGCGAGGGCCGCCGCGGCGGCCCGCACACCGGCCGGGTCGGCGGGGTGGGCGAACTCCTCCACCGACTCGTCGGTCGGCACCAGGCCGTGCCGTTCGGCGGCCTCGGTCGCCGCCTCCACGACATGGTCGCCGAGCGCCTCCTCGGCGGCGACCACCACCAGCCTGCGCAGGCCGCCGTCCCAGTACGCGTACGCCACGTCCGGCCGCTCGGCCAGCGTCTCGGCGACCCGCCGGGCCAGATGCTCCTTCCCGCCCTCCCGATGCACCCGGTCCGGCTCCTTGGGTCGCAGCGCGATGTGCGCCCGGGTGCCGGCCCGCCAGGGACCCCGACTGCCCGGCAGCGCCGCCCGGACGACCCGTGTGACGTGCGCGACGCCGTCCGCGCCGCGCACCCCGGCGCGG
>NZ_JAMGBF010000224.1 GCF_023516615.1 Streptomyces panaciradicis | reverse complement strand
CGCACCGGCCCCCCAGCCCCTGACGATCCCGGCCCCGTCGGACACCGTGGCCCAGGACCGGCCCGGCACCGGCACCCCCGCCCCCACCGTCCCCGCCCAGGCACGCCGTCTGCCCCCTGCCCGGCCCCGCCCCACCGACGTCTTCGCCGACCTGCTCCTCGCCGTGCTGAGCGGTCAGCGGCCGGTTCACTCGATGCTCCGGCACACCGCGGGCCGCGCCTACGACGAACTCGCCTGGCTCGCCGAACGCGGCCCCCTGCGCGCCCGCGGCACCCGCCCGGTCGTCCGCGACATCGGCTACTACGAGGCCCGGCCCGGCGCCGTCGAGGTCTTCGCCCGCATCGGCGCCGGCGACCAGCTGCGCGCCATGGCCTTCCGCCTGGAACGGGGCCACGACCTGCGCTGGCGCTGCACGGCGGTGGAACTGGGCGGCGCCCGCCCGCCGCTCCCGGCCGACGACGCCTGACCCCGCGAGCACCGCGTACGCCGAAGGGCCGGGCCACCCTGGGGTGACCCGGCCCTTCGAGCCGCTACGGCGCCGTCGGCCCCGTCACTGCCGCCGTCAGCCGATCCTTCGCGTACTACTTCTTGCGGCGCCGGCCGCCACGCGCCTGCTTGCGGCGCTCCGCGCGCGTGAGGCCGTCGGCCTCGGAGCGCACCGGCTCCTCGTCGCCGACGAAGTCGCCCTCGATGGTGCCGCCCTCGCCGTCCACGGTCGGCGCGGAGAAGTGGAGGTTGCGGCGCTGCGGCGCGTCCAGGCCCTTGGCGCGGATCTCCGGGCGGGCGCCCGCCTGCGCCGGCACCACGTCCTGCTTCTGCATGTCGACCGGCGCCGCGTCCTCGACCGGGACCTCCTCGACCTGCTGCTCGACCTGGACCTCCAGGTTGAACAGGTAGCCGACGGACTCCTCCTTGATGCCCTCCATCATCGCGGTGAACATGTCGAAGCCCTCGCGCTGGTACTCGACCAGCGGGTCCTTCTGCGCCATCGCGCGCAGGCCGATGCCCTCCTGGAGGTAGTCCATCTCGTAGAGGTGCTCGCGCCACTTGCGGTCCAGGACCGACAGCACGACCCGGCGCTCCAGCTCGCGCATGATCTCGGAGCCGAGCTGCGCCTCGCGCGCCTCGTACTGCTCGTGGATGTCGTCCTTGATGGACTCGGAGATGAACTCGGCGGTCAGACCGGCCCGGTCACCGGCCGCGTCCTCCAGCTCCTCGATGGTGACCTTCACCGGGTAGAGCTGCTTGAAGGCGCCCCACAGCCGCTCCAGGTCCCAGTCCTCGGCGAAGCCCTCGGCGGTCTCCGCGGCGATGTAGGCGTCGATCGTGTCGTCCATGAAGTGCACGACCTGCTCCTGCAGGTCCTCGCCCTCCAGGACGCGGCGCCGCTCGCCGTAGATGACCTCGCGCTGGCGGTTGAGGACCTCGTCGTACTTCAGGACGTTCTTACGGGTCTCGAAGTTCTGCTGCTCGACCTGCGACTGCGCGGACGCGATCGCGCGCGTGACCATCTTGTTCTCGATCGGCACGTCGTCGGGGACGTTCGCCATCGACATCACGCGCTCGACCATCTGGGCCTTGAAGAGCCGCATCAGGTCGTCGCCGAGGGAGAGGTAGAAACGGGACTCGCCGGGGTCGCCCTGACGGCCGGAACGGCCGCGCAGCTGGTTGTCGATACGGCGCGACTCGTGCCGCTCGGTGCCCAGCACGTACAGGCCGCCGAGGTCCTCGACCTCTTCCTTCTCGGCCTTGACCGCCTGCTCGGCCCGCTCCAGGGCGGCGGGCAGGGCCTGCGCCCACTCCTCGATGTGCTCCTCGGGGTCGAGGCCGCGCTGGCGCAGCTCCGCCTCGGCGAGGTCCTCGGGGTTGCCGCCGAGCTTGATGTCCGTACCACGGCCGGCCATGTTGGTGGCCACGGTGACGGCGCCCTTGCGGCCGGCCTGGGCGACGATCGTCGCCTCCCGGTCGTGCTGCTTGGCGTTGAGGACCTCGTGCTGGATGCCGCGCTTGGAGAGCTGCTGCGAGAGGTACTCGGACTTCTCGACCGACGTCGTACCGACGAGGATCGGCTGGCCCTTCTCGTGCTTCTCCGCGATGTCGTCGACGACCGCCTCGAACTTGGCGACCTCGGTGCGGTAGATCAGGTCCGACTGGTCCTTGCGGACCATCGGCTTGTTGGTGGGGATCGGGACCACGCCGAGCTTGTAGATCTGGTGGAACTCGGCGGCCTCGGTCATCGCCGTACCGGTCATGCCGGAGAGCTTGCTGTAGAGGCGGAAGAAGTTCTGCAGGGTGATCGTGGCGAGCGTCTGGTTCTCGTCCTTGATGTCCACCCCTTCCTTCGCCTCGATCGCCTGGTGCATGCCCTCGTTGTAGCGGCGGCCGGCGAGGATACGGCCGGTGTGCTCGTCGACGATCATGACCTCGCCGTCGATGACGACGTAGTCCTTGTCCTTCTTGAAGAGCTCCTTGGCCTTGATGGCGTTGTTCAGGTAGCCCACCAGAGGCGTGTTCACCGACTCGTAGAGGTTGTCGATGCCCAGCCAGTCCTCGACCTTGCTGACGCCGGACTCGTGGATGGCGACCGTGCGCTTCTTCTCGTCGACGTCGTAGTCGCCGGTCTCCTCCATGCCCTTGAGGGGGTTGCCCGCCTCGCCCTTCTTCAGGCGCAGGACCAGCTTGGCGAAGTCGCCGTACCACTTGGTGGCCTGGTCGGCGGGACCGGAGATGATCAGCGGCGTACGGGCCTCGTCGACGAGGATGGAGTCGACCTCGTCGACGATGGCGTAGTTGTGGCCGCGCTGGACGAGCTCGTCCTTGGACCACGCCATGTTGTCGCGGAGGTAGTCGAAGCCGAACTCGTTGTTCGTGCCGTACGTGATGTCGCAGTTGTACTGCTCGCGGCGCTCGGCCGGCGTCATGTTGGCGAGGATGCAACCGACGGACAGGCCGAGGAACTTGTGGACGCGGCCCATCATCTCGGAGTCGCGCTCGGCCAGGTAGTCGTTGACCGTGATGAGGTGGACGCCGCGGCCCGAGAGCGCGTTGAGATAGGCGGGCAGGGTGCCGACGAGCGTCTTGCCCTCACCGGTCTTCATCTCGGCGACGTAGCCGAGGTGCAGGGCGGCGCCGCCCATCATCTGCACGTCGTAGTGACGCTGGCCCAGTACGCGCTTGGCGGCCTCGCGCACCGTGGCGAACGCCTCGGGCAGCAGGTCGTCCAGGGCCTTGTCGATGATGTCGTCGTGCTTGGACTCGTCGGGCTCGTCCGCGAGAGCCTCGGCGATCCGCGCCTTGTAGTCATCGGTGAGGGCCCGCAGCTCGGCGTCGGAGAGGTCGACGAAGTCCTCTTCGATGGAGTTGACCTGGTCCGCGATGCGGTGCAGCTTGCGCAGGATCTTGCCTTCGCCTGCACGCATGATCTTCGAGAGGACGGACACGGGGGTTGGTCTCCTTGCCGGTCGGGCCTGGGACGGTCGGTTTCCATTTGACTCACTGAGCAACGGCCATCGTATGCGAGGACCCGGCCAAGCCGGGAGCCTGCTGTGACGACGACCGCCCAGCGCTCCGCGCACCGCTTCAAATCTTGTTCAAAGCGGCCGACGGACGGGTTCAAAGGGGACAACGGACGGGCCCCGCGGATGGTGCCGGACCGGACCCGTGAATTGCGCGAATTGTGATCACTCGCTCACGCACGGCAAAAAGATGGCGTCTTCGCACGGCCTCCGCGCAGAATCGGCCGATGGAACCCGTGACGCTCACGACCGCCCGTCTCCTTCTGCGCGAAGTCGGCCCGCAGGACACCGACGCGGTGTTCGCCGCCGTCCAGGACCCGGAGATCCAGCGCTGGACGATGGTTCCCTCGCCCTATCTCCTGGAACACGCGCGCAGTTTCACCGGGGAGATCGCCCCGAAGGGCTGGGAGAGCGGTTCGTTGCTCACCTTCGGTCTGTTCCTCCCCGAAGGGGAGGAACTGGTGGGCATGCTGGACCTCGCCATGCGGTCCTTGAGCACCGCCGAGATCGGGTACTGGGGGACCCGGGAACACCGCGGCAACGGCTACGTCACCGAGGCCGTCGTCGAGGTCTGCCGCTGGGCCTTCACCCGGTTGTCCGTCGACCGCGTGGAATGGCGCGCCGAAGTCGGCAACCACCCCTCGCGGGCGGTGGCGGAACGCGCGGGCTTCGTCATGGAGGGCCTCCTGCGCGCCGCGATCGTCCACGGCGGCGTACGCCGCGACGCGTGGGTGGGCGGCCTGCTGCCGTCGGATCTCGGGCTGCCGTCGACGGCGCCGTACCTGCCGGCGCAGGTGTCGTCGACCTGACCCGCGGGCGGTCGGGCCGTGCCCCGCGGCGAAACCACCAGCTCACCGCCCCTTGTCAGTGCCGCCCTCTAAGGTGCCGACCATGACGACCCCGCGTCCCACCACCGGCCTCTCGGCGGACGAGGCCCGCCGCATCGCCCTTCGCGCCCAGGGTTTCCTCGGCGCTCCCGACCGCCGGGGCGGTGTCCGCGGTGTCCTGCGCCATCTCGGAGCGGTGCAGCTGGACACGATCTCGGTCCTGGCCCGCTCCCACGAGCTCGTCCCGTACGCCCGCCTGGGCGCGGTCGGCCGCAAGACGGTGGAGGACGCCTACTGGAACACCGCCGCGTCCGGTGAGCCCCACGCCTTCGAGTACTGGTCCCACGCCGCGTGCATCCTCCCGGTCGAGGAGTGGCCCCACTTCGCGTTCCGCCGCCGCGCCTACCGGGCCCGCCCGCACTGGAACCACGACCTGCCCGACGGCGCCTACGAGCAGGTCATCAAGCAGCTGCGCGCCGAAGGCCCGCTGACGGCCACGGAGTTGGGCGGGGCCAAGCGCACGAGCGAGTGGTGGGACTGGTCCGGCGCGAAGGTCGCCGTCGAGCGCGCGCTGATGTACGGCGAGGTGGTGTGCGTACAGCGCCGCGGCTGGAAGCGGGTGTACGACCTGGCCGAGCGCGCGGTCCCGGACGCCCTGCTGCACGACGAGCTGGACGACGCGGAGTGCCTGCGCCGGCTCGTCCGCCTGGCGGGCCAGTCCCTGGGCGTCGGCACGCGCGCGGACATCGCCGACTACCACCGTCTCAAGGGCGAGCAGGTGGACGCGGTGATCGCCGACTCGGGTCTGGTGCCGGTCACGGTCGAGGGCTGGTCCAAGCCGGCCTGGGCCGATCCCGCCGCCCTGGAGACGCCCGCGCGCGGCCGCCACCGCACCACGCTGCTGTCGCCGTTCGACTCCCTCGTCTGGGAACGGGCGCGCACAGAGCGGATCTTCGGCTTCACCCACCGCCTGGAGGCCTACGTCCCCAAACCGAAGCGGGTGTACGGCTACTTCGCGATGCCGGTCCTGGCCGGCGGCCGTCTCGTCGGCCGGGTGGACCCGGCCCGCGAGGGCGCGACGCTGGTCGCCCGGCAGGTCACCCTGGACGGCCCGAAGGCGGTGCCAGCCGTCGCGGAGGCGCTGGTCGAGGCGGCGAGCTGGGTGAACTGCACGAGCGTGCGCGTGGAGCGTGTCGACGCCCCCGAGCTGCACACGCCCCTCGCCAAGGAGGTGACGCGGGCCCTGGCCACGGCCATGCGCTGACCGTGGTCACCGCCCGTCAGCGGATCTCGAGGATCTTCTCCCGCATCGCGTAGACCACCGCCTCCATCCTGGAGTGCAACTGCAGCTTCTCCAGGATGTTGCGCACGTGGTTCTTCACGGTGTTCTCGGAGATGAACAACTCCTTGGCGATGTCACGGTTGTTCATTCCCGTGGCGACGAGCTTGAGGACTTCCAGCTCGCGGTCGGTCAGACGCGGTGCCGGCACCAGCCGGCGCTCGTCGGTCCGCTGGATCATCGACTTGAACTCCGTGAGGAGCTTCGACGCCATCGACGGGCTGATCTGGGACTGCCCGTCGGCGACGGCGCGGATGGCCGTGGCCACCTCGTCGGTGGAGATCTCCTTCAGCAGGTAACCGGTCGCGCCCGCCTTGATCGCGTCGTAGAGGTCGGCCTCCTCGTCGCTGATCGTCAGCATGATGATCTTGGCGCTGGGCGCGACCTCCTTGATGGAGGTGCACGCCTCGATCCCACCCCGCTTGGGCATCCGCACGTCCATCAGGACGATGTCGGGCAGCAGGTCCGCGGCCTTGTCGACGGCCTCGGCGCCGTCCCCGGCCTCCCCGACGACCTGGATGTCCTCCTCGGCGGCGAGCACGATCTCCAGGCCACGGCGGAAGAGGGCGTGGTCGTCCACGACAAGGACTCTGATCGGCTCCTTGCGTGGAGAGCCCGCGTCCGGGCCCATGCCGACGACGCCGCCGTCGGCATCCTCGTCACGCATCGGTCCGAAGCTGTCCGCCATCGTTCCTCCCCCTGAAGGCTGTGGCCTGTGGTGCTGTGCCAACGCCAACCCAAGGCAGCGGCCCACCGGTTGGGCCATTGCGGCCATGATTCCATGCCCGGCCGACAACGCGGTGACAGAGCGGGGCGCGAAGTGGTCGCACACCGGTGCCCCTGGGGGCGCACAGGCGCTCCAGGGGCACCGGCTCGACTGTCGGACGCGTGGGTCAGCCGCCCAGCGTGCCGCCGGGCGCGGGAGAGTGCGCCTGGGCGACCATCGGGTCCGTGCTGAGGTGGATGACGCCGTAGTCGTAGGCGTGCCGTCGGTAGACGACACTCGGTTCCTTCGTCTCGGAGTCGACGAACAGGTAGAAGTCGTGTCCGACCAGTTCCATCTCGTAGAGGGCCTGGTCGAGGGTCATCGGGGAGGCGACGTGGGTCTTCTCGCGAACGACGAGGGGGCCTTCGCCCTTCACTTCCAGCGAGCCGATCTTCTTCGTGGGTACGCCGTCCGGCTCCTCCTCGTGAACCGCGAGGCCGTTGCCGTTGAGTGTCGCCGCGCCCGGGACGTGGTCGGGGACCTCGGCCGCCGAGATCCTGCGCGCACCACGCCGTGAGAACCGCTTGTCGTGCTGCTTGCGCAGCCGGGCGTCCAGCTTCTCCGCCGCCAGGTCGAGCGCCGCGTACGGATCGCTTGCCGCTGCCTCCGCCCTGATCACCGGACCGCGGGAGCGGAGCGTGATCTCCACTCGGTCGCAGCGGTCGGCCTGTCGGGGGTTGGGCTCCTTGGACACCTCGACGTCGAGGCTGATCACCTTGCCATCGAGCTTCTGGATCTTCTCCAGCTTCAGCTTCTCGGCCACGTGCTTCCGGAACCGCTCGGGCACCTCGGTCTTGCGGCCCTTGACGACGATGTCCACGCAGAACTCCGTTCCCGGATCGCTCCGCCTCGCTGCGGAGCGTCTCCCTTTTGCACCAGGTTCCGGTCCTCCGGAACCACGGACTCGGTGACTTCCACCTCCTCCCCCGCGGGCAAGATCTCCACTCCACCGCCACGGGTGATAGTTGAAAACCCGCAGCACGGCATTCGTCCGTGAGAGGTGTGGCCTGCGCCTTTCTCTCACAACCGAACATATCTCGCCCGGACGGATGTCGTCACCCTCTACTGCTGCGTACCTCCGTTCAGGTGAATTGACCCTCTCATTACCTGCAACGATGCAAGTCAGAGGTCAGTTCCGGTTTATTTCGAAGGAATCCGAAGGAGCAGCGACCACGGCCGCGTGGATGACGTCGTCCGCGCCGGCCGTGCCCGCCATTCCCGGCTGGCCGGGCCTCCGTCCGGCTTCCCGCTCCGCCGGTCCGGCCGCCCGTTCTCCTCTGCCTTCCCGAGTCCCGGCCGTATACACGGCGTTCGTCGACTCGTCGTACGAAATCAGCCCCGCCTTCACGGCCCGCGCCGCCTCCGCCAGGGAGGCACCGGTCGTCATCAGGTCGTCGACGAGCACCACCCGGCCCTCCCGCAGCAGCCGCGCGGCCCCCGGCGCCACGGCCAGCGCGCCCGCCAGGTTCTGCTGCCGCTGAAGGGAGTTGAGCCCCGCCTGGTCGGCCACGGCACGGCGCTGCCGCAGCACCGCGACCACCCGCGCGGGCAGCCCGTCCCGCCGCAACTCCCCCGCCGCGGCGAGCGCGATCCTCCTGGCCGGATCATGTCCCCGCGCCCGCACCGCCGCCCTCGCGGACGGCACCGGGACGAGCAGTACCGGAGCGTCGGCGGCCCCGCCCCGCATCAGTCCCTCCCGCACAGCCCCCGCCAGCGCCGCGCCCAGGGGTGCCGCCAGGGCCAGGGCGCCCCGTTCCTTGTGGGCCAGCAGCACGGCCCGTACCTCGTCCGCGTACCGGGCGGCCGCGTGCACCACGGGCAGCCCGTCCGGCTCGGGCAGCGGGCGCACCCGGCCCGGCCCGCCCGCGCTCAGAGCGGCACGGCACTTCGGGCAGAGCACCGTGCGAGACCTCCCGCAGCCTCCGCACTCGGCCGGCAGCACCAGCTCGGTGAGGTCCTGCCACCACCCCCGCATGCCGTCCACTGTGCCCGTGCCGGGGCCGCACCGCAGGGCCTGTGGAAAACCCCCTGTGGACAACTCGCCGCCGCCCTGGCCGCCGGGCGCGGCAGCGGCCGGCTCAGCCCGGGTAGACGGGCGCCGACCCGTCCGTGACGAGCTTCTGCCACTGCCCACCGGACGGCAGGCGCACGATCCCGTCCTCCGAGTACGCCACCAGCGGCAGCCCGTCGTCGGACTCGGCGGCGGTGATCTCCTTGACGCCGGTGAGGGCCGCGGGCGCGGGTCCCTCCGGGGTGGAGCCGTCGACCTGGACGTAGCGCATGGTCTGCACCCCGCCGTGCTCGCGCCCGACCACCACGAGCCGGCTGTCGCCGGCCCAGGACATGGCCGTCACGTCCTCCAACTCCGGTGCCGCGGGCCGCGGTTCGAGCACCGAGACCGTGGGCTTGCCGCCGTCCGTGCCGCGCTCTATCCGCCCGATCACCAGGGACTTCTTGGAGCCCTTCGCCACCACCAGCGCGACCCGTACCCCGTCGGCGGCCACCCGGACGTCCTCGATCCGGCCGTCCAGCCCGGGCGTCTTCACCTCCAGCGGCTCGCCCGCACCGTGCTGGAGCACCAGCAGCCGGGCGTTGTCGGGATCACGGTCGGCGACCCAGAGGTCTCCTTGCGCGTCCCAGCTCGGCGCGGTCAGCCGGTCCTCGCTCGTCGGGCCGTGGCTCGTCAGCGCAGGGCTGCCGAGCGGGTCGTCCGACACCAGCGAGGCGACGTACAGCCGGCTGCCGTCGGCGCCGACCGCCGCCGCGGTGCGCTCGTCGCGCGACACGGCGACCGACCGCAGCTCCTTGGCGTTGTCGCCCAGCGGCCCGGGCACGGGCACCGGATCGGCCTTGGTGCTCCGGTTGCCCGCGGCGATCCGCACCAGCCGGCTCTTGTTCTCGACGAAGTACAGGAAGCCGGGCGTCTGCGTCGACCCCCGCGCGGCGACGTCGCCGCTGTGCTCCTCGCCGAGCGAGCACAGCCGCCTGCTGCCGGACCGCAGGGAGACCTGTTCCACCGCGGGCGCGAAGTTCTGCACCGTGAACAGCAGCTGGGCCGCCATCTCGTTGCAGCGGTCCGGCCCGACCCGGGCTGCGTTCTTGTTCAGCGGCACGGTCAGCGTGTTCTGGTCGTCCGGTGCCAGCGAGGCGACGCCCTTCTGCAGCGCCGAACCGGTGGGGAAACTCGTGCGCACCACCTGGTCGAGCCAGCGCGTGGGGCCGCTGAGCAGCGAACGCACCATCTCCGTGACGGGGTCCACCCGCCGGCGGACGAACACCGGGTCCGCCACGGCGGTCGGGTGCGTCGCCCCGGCGGCGGTGTCGACGGCGAAGAAGTACTTGTTGACGGACATGTAGTTGCGCTGGAAGTCCGACTTCCCCATGACGACGCCCTGCGGCAGCCGGTCGATGCGCCACTGCTGGGTCTTCTTGTCCTTCACGAGGTGCACGAGCGACGCGTAGGGCCCGCTGTCCGGCGCGTACGACTGCTGCGTGTCCACCCTGGCGACCCTGGTGCCGTTCAGCGTGTACGACAGCTCGTCGGCGTCGTCCCTGGCGTCCGAGCGGCGGTTGGTGGCGGTGCCCGGCCCGTCCGCGAGGACCGTGGTGGACAGCTCCGGCTGCCAGGTCCGCGACGCCGTACCGGTCAGGTACTGCCGCGCCGTCGAGTAGTCCGGATCGTCGCTGGTCAGGGCCTCCAGGAAGCCCGACACGATCTCCTGGGGCTGTGCGTTCTCCTGCGGCGGCATGGCGAACACCCGCACCTGGGTGTCCTGCTGCGGCGTGGAGTCGACCCCGCGCAGATCCCCGTTGTCGGGCATCGACGCGCACCCGGCCAGCACCACGACGCCCAGGGCGCCGTACGCCAGCGCGCGCAGCGGTCTGCGCCGGGCGCCCCCCTCGCGGTCAGCGCCCACGGAATGCCTCCCCCTGCTTCCTCGACTCCTCCGGCCCGGCCTCCGGGCGGCTCGGGGTCTCATTCCGTGCCCCCTCGGCGGGGCGCGTGTCGTCCTGGTGCGGCCGTGCGCCGGATGCGGGCCGGGGCACCACGCGTGCGCCGTTGCCGGGCAACGCCGTGGGGTCGGCCGTGGCGGTCACGCCGTTCCGCCTCGGGGTGATCGTCGGTATCTGGTCTCCCGCGGCCTGTACGGGCACGGTGGCGGCCTTCTCGGCCCCTCCGCGCGGCAGGCCGGCGTCGTCGAGTCCGCGGTTGCGGCGCGAGTCCTTCGGCTCCAGCGGTATCGGCGATCCCCGCAGCGGTTCGTCCGCGGTGCGCGGCAGCGTCAGCCGGAACTGCGACCCGCCGCCCGGCTCGCCCCACGCCTGCAGCCAGCCGCCGTGCAGCCGCGCGTCCTCCAGGGCGATCGACAGCCCCAGACCCGTACCGCCGGTGGTACGCGCGCGTGCCGGGTCGGCCCGCCAGAAGCGGCTGAACACGCGCGTGGCCTCACCGGGCTTGAGTCCGACGCCGTAGTCGCGCACCGCGACCGCGACCGCCCCGCCCGCCGAGGCGAGCTTGACGACGACGTCGTTGCCCTCGCCGTGCTCCACGGCGTTGACGACGAGGTTGCGCAGCACCCGCTCCACCCGGCGGGCGTCCGCCTCGGCGACGACGGGCTGCTGGTCGCCGACGACCCGTACCGTCGTGCCCTTGCGCTCGGCGAGCGGCTCGGCCCCGCTGACGACCCTGCGCACGACCTCCCGCAGGTCTATCGGCTCCGCCTCCAGGGCCGCCGCGCCGGCGTCGAAGCGGCTGATCTCCAGCAGGTCGGCGAGCAGCGACTCGAACCGGTCCAGCTGGTCGGCCAGCAGCTCCGCCGACCGCGCGGTCACCGGATCGAAGTCCTCGCGCGCCTCGTGGATGACGTCCGCGGCCATCCGCACGGTCGTCAACGGCGTCCGCAGCTCGTGCGACACGTCGGAGACGAACCTCCGCTGCATCCGCGACAGGTCCTCCAGCTGCTGGATCTTCAGCTGCAGGTTCTGCGCCATCTTGTTGAACGCCTCGCCCAGCCGGGCGATGTCGTCCTCGCCGGTGACCTTCATACGCTCCTGCAGCCGCCCCGCGGACAGCCGCTCGGCGATCCCGGCGGCCATCCGCACGGGCGTGACCACCTGCCGCACCACGAGCCAGGCGATGGCCCCGAGCAGCACCACGACGAACAGCCCGGCGGTCGCGAGCGTGCCCTTGACCAGGCTGAGCGACTTCTCCTCCTGCGTGAGCGGGAAGAGGTAGTAGAGCTGGTACGGGTCGCCGTTCGGGTCGTTGACCTGCTTGCCGATGACCAGGGCGGGCTGGGATTCCTTGTTGTTGCTGTAGACGATGCGGGTGTAGCTCTGGGCGGCCGTCGGGTTGTCGTTGATCCGCGCGCGCAGGTCCTCGGGCACGCTGGCGGAGGGGTCGACGTATCCGGAGGCCCGCGGTCCGCGGCCGCCGCCGCTGTCGTCGCCGGCGGGCAGCGTCACCACGTCGAACGCGCCCTGTCCACCGCTGGACAGCGACGACACGAGGCCGCTCATCCACGGGATGACGCTCTGGGAGGGACGGCCGTCGGACGTGGTGCCGTCGGCCGAGGCGCCGTTGTCGCCGGTGCCCGCCGCGGCCTCGTCGGCACTCTGCTTGGCCACCGCGAATCCGCCGGCGGCCTGGCTCTGCGAGGCCTTCACCTTGGCGTCCAGCAGGCCGTTGCGGACCTGCCCGATCACGACGAAGCCGAGCAGCAGCACCACGCCCAGCGACATCAGCAGGGTGGTGGCGACGACCTTGAGCTGGATGTTGCGCCGCCACAGCCGCATGACGGGCAGCAGGGGCCGCCGCACCCAGCGCACGAACAGCCGCAGCACGGGGCTGCCCTGGACGCCGCCCTGCAGCAGCCCGCCCTCCATCAGGCGTCCCCAGCGGGAGCCCGCCGTCTTCCGGCCGACAGGCCGCCCCGCGCGGGCCCCTGCCGGCCCGGGCGCCGAAGCGGCACTGTCACCGGTCATGTCAGCTCGGTCCTGCCTTGTACCCCACGCCACGGACGGTCACCACGATCTCCGGCCGCTCCGGGTCCTTCTCGACCTTGGAACGCAGCCGCTGCACGTGAACATTCACAAGCCGGGTGTCGGCGGCGTGGCGGTATCCCCACACCTGCTCGAGCAGCACCTCGCGCGTGAACACCTGCCAGGGCTTGCGCGCCAGCGCGACGAGCAGGTCGAACTCCAGCGGCGTCAGCGCGATCGACTGCCCGTCCCGCTTCACGGAGTGCCCCGCCACGTCGATCACCAGGTCGCCGATGGCCAGCTGCTCCGGCGCGGGCTCCTCGGACCTCCTGAGCCGCGCCCTGATGCGGGCCACGAGCTCCTTCGGCTTGAACGGCTTGACGATGTAGTCGTCAGCCCCCGACTCCAGGCCCACCACCACGTCGACGGTGTCGCTCTTGGCCGTGAGCATCACGATCGGCACACCCGACTCGGCCCTGATCAGACGGCACACCTCGATGCCGTCCCGCCCGGGCAGCATCAGGTCCAGCAGCACCAGATCGGGCTTGCTCTCCCGGAACGCGGCCAGCGCCTTGTCGCCGTCGGCTACGAAAGACGGCTCAAAACCTTCACCACGCAGCACGATGCCGAGCATCTCGGCAAGTGCGGTGTCGTCGTCGACGACAAGGACTCGTCCCTTCATAAACGACATCATCCCATTCTCATAACGGTGGTGAAGGTGCAGGTGAGCAGCGTCACTGGCCCGTGACGATAGTCGTATCCGGGCGTCACTGTCTGCCCCTGTCCCGCGACGTCGACTTCGGCAGCATGTGTCGCTACCCAGAGTAGGCGCAGGTGGCGACATCACCTCGCCGACGCCGTTCAGGACAGGGGCTCCGTTCCGGCCCGGCCGCCGTCACCGCATGGGCTACGCCGGCGCCGGGCGGGACCTGGCGCAGAGCCCCGCGAGGGCCTCGGCGGTCACGGGCGACACCACGCCCTCCTCCGTGACGATCGCGGTGACCAGCTCCGGCGGCGTCACGTCGAACGCCGGGTTGTACGCCTGCGTGCCCAGGGGAGCCACCGGAATCCCGCCCCCCGCCTCCGCTCCCATCAGCGGCACCTGAGGCGCTGTGATCTCGGTCACCTCATGTCCGGGACGCTGCTCCACCTCGATGGACGCCCCGTCTGGGGTGTCCGGGTCGACCGTCGTCAGCGGTGCCACCACGATGAACGGCACATGGTGATAGCGCGCCAGCACCGCCAGCGGATAGCTGCCCACCTTGTTCGCCACCGAGCCGTCCGCCGCGATGCGGTCCGCCCCGATCAGCACCGCGTCCACCTCACCGGCCGCGAACAGCGAGCCCGCCGCGTTGTCCGTGAGCAGGGTGTACGCCATCCCGTTGCGCGCCGCCTCGTACGCCGTCAGGCGGGCACCCTGCAGCAACGGACGCGTCTCGTCGACCCAGAGCCGCCGCAGCTGGCCCGTCCGGTGCGCCGCCAGTGCCACGGCGAACGCCGTCCCCTCCCCGCCCGACACCAGCGCCCCGGTGTTGCAGTGCGTGAGGATCCGGTAGCCGCCTCCGGGCAGCAGCTCGTCGAGCAGGGCCAGCCCGCGCTCGGCCATCCGTGCGCTGGCCTCGGCGTCCTCCTCGTGCAGAGCCCGCGCCGCGGTGAACGCCGCCGCCGCGGCCTGCTCGGGGTCGCCGCTCCTGGCGTACTCCGCCCGGTGGGCGGCCTGCGCCCGGCGCACCCCGACCGCGAGGTTCACCGCGGTCGGCCGGGCTCCCGCCAGCGCGGTCGCGGCCTCGTCCACGTCGAAGCCGCGCACGGCGGCGAGCGCGACGCCGTACGCCCCCGCGATGCCGAGCAGCGGTGCCCCGCGCACGGCGAGCGACCGGATCGCCTCCACCAGCGCGGACGCGTCCGTACAGACCAGCTCGACCTCCTCGGCCGGCAGCCTTGTCTGGTCGAGAAGCACCACCACGGGGCCCTCGGGTGGCTCCTCCCAGCGGATCGCCGGGGTCTCGGTCGGTTTGCTGTCCTCGCCGTAATGCGCGTACTGATCAGCCATGCCGTCAGTCTGCCCCTTTTTCCGCAGACAATTGAAGGTGTGCAGCCCCTACCGCGGCCGGTACCAGGGCGAGCACCCCATGGCACGATGGCAGCCAACCTGCCGCCGCGACCGCGGACGGGCACCGTGAAGGAGCGACGATGAACGACACTCCGGGCTGGGCATCGCCCGGATCTGCCCCGTCCGACGGCCAGGAACCCGGCCCCTCCGGCCCTGCCGAGCCCCATGACCGCCCCGGCATGGCGGATTCCGCCGGCCAGGCGGGCGCCGATGCGCAGGACCAGGGCGTGAAGTGGTCCAAGGAGCAGCCTCCCGCCGGCCAGTGGTCCGCGCCCACCGGC
This sequence comes from Streptomyces panaciradicis, assembly GCF_023516615.1. Classification (GTDB taxonomy): domain Bacteria; phylum Actinomycetota; class Actinomycetes; order Streptomycetales; family Streptomycetaceae; genus Streptomyces; species Streptomyces panaciradicis. The sequence continues at coordinate 47 of NZ_JAMGBF010000224.1, read as the reverse complement.
CCCGCGAACCCGGGCCAGACCCCGCCGCCCCCGCCGCCCGGCCCGGG
>NZ_JAMGBF010000223.1 GCF_023516615.1 Streptomyces panaciradicis | reverse complement strand
GGCCTGGGCCACCGCGGCGGCCGCGGGCCTGTCGGCCGCCGGCTGCGCGGCGGGCGGCGACAGCGGCGTCAGCGCCGACGGCACCGTGACCATCGAGATGTGGCACGGTCAGACCGACACCGGGAAGAAGGCCCTGGAATCCCTGGCCGCCGCCTTCATGCGCAGCCACCCCCGCATCCGGGTCGAGCTGGGCGGCGGAGTGCTCGCCGACTCGATGCTCCAGAAGGTGACGGCCGCCCTGGCTGCCGGCTCCTACCCGGACATCGCCTACATCTTCGGTTCCGACCTGGCCAGCGTCGCTCGCAGTCCACAGGTCGTCGACCTCACCGACATGGTCGGACACGCCCCCACTCCCTGGGGGACCTACTGGGAACCGGCACGCGCGGCCGTGACCGTCAACGGCCAGGTCCGCGCCGCGCCCGCGCTGCTGGACTCGCTCGCCGTGGTCTGCAACAAGGAGCTGTTCCGGCAGGCCGGCCTGCCGCTGCCTGAAGCCGGCTGGCGGTGGGACGACTTCGTCGCCACGGCCAAGGCGCTCACCGACGCCGGCGGCGGCCGTTTCGGCACCGGCTGGCCCGGCGTCGGCGACGAGGACACCGTCTGGCGCCTGTGGCCCATGATCTGGGATCTCGGCGGCGATGTCGTCGCCGCCGACGGACGGCACATCGGCTTCACCGACGCCGGGACCCGCGCCCTGGAGGTGGTGGCCGCGCTGGTCCGCGACAAGAGCGTCTACGTCGACCCGAAGCCCGGCAGCGAGCAGATGTACCAGGTCTTCCAGTCCGGCCGCATGGCCATGGTCGTCACCGGACCGTGGCAGCTGCCCGACATCCGCCAAGCGAAGATCGACTACCACGTCGTGCCGCTGCCCAGCTTCTCCGGCCGGCCGGTGACCATCAGCGGACCCGACACCTGGACCGTGTTCGACAACGGCGACGCCCGCAAACGAGCCGCCAAGACCTTCGTGACCTGGCTCATGCAGCCCCCGCAGGACGTGCGTTGGGACATCGACGCAGGCAGCCTGCCACTCAGCCGTCGGACCCGCGCTCTGCCTGCCTGGCAGCACAAGGAAAGCGGCACCGAGGGACTGGCGGTGTTCACCAAGGCCCTCGACACGGCCCGGGCACGCCCCGTCCACGCCGCCTATCCGCAGATCTCGCAGGCTCTGGGACAGGCCATCGTCGCCGTGCTGCTGGGTCGGAGCAGCCCCGCCAAGGCACTGCGCGGCTGCGCCGCCGACGCCAACGCCGCACTGCTCATTCCGCGTTGAGGAGCCCCGTCATGTCGCGACTGCCCACCCCGATCACCGTGTCCGGGCCGCCGGACAGCCGGCGAGCACTGCGCCGCAGACGAGCCGGTGAAGCCGCCATGGCCTGGACGTTCGTCTCCCCCGCCGTCCTGATCATCATCGGCCTCAGCGTCGTACCCATCATCTGGTCGCTGCTGCTGTCCTTCCAGGCCGACGACCTGGTCACCCCCAGCCGTTGGGTGGGCCTGGACAACTACCGCGCCCTCGCCCAGGACCCGCACTTCAGCCAGGCACTGCGCAACACCCTGCTGTACACGGCACTGTACGTGCCGGCCAGCATGGTGGTCGGCCTGCTCCTCGCCCTCGCCCTCAACCGGCGCATCCGCTTCGTCGGGCTCTACCGCACCCTGTTCTTCGTGCCGTTCGTCGTCTCCGCGACCGCGCAGGGCGTACTGTTCTCGTTCATCCTGGACCCCGAGTTCGGCGCCGCAAACGCCGTCCTGCACCACCTCGGCATCCCGTCCCAGGGCTTCCTCACCGACCCCTCCCAGGCACTTGTCGTACTCGTCGCGATCAGCTTGTGGAGCGGTACGGGCTTCTGCCTGGTGATCTACCTCGCGGCCCTCCAGGACGTGCCGGCCTCGTTGATCGAGGCGGCCCGGCTGGACGGCGCCGACCGCCTCCAACTCCTGCGCCACGTCACGCTCCCCGCTCTGCGGCCCGTCACGGTGTTCCTGCTGCTGTGGCAGACCATCGAGTCCCTCCAGGCGTTCGACCTCGTGTACGTCACCACCAAGGGCGGGCCTCTCGGCTCCACCACGGTGATCGTCTACTTCATCTGGCAGCAGGCCTTCCAGAACGCCACAGCCGGATACGGTGCCGCCTCGGCCTACGTCCTCGCCGCATCCCTGGGCCTGATCGGCCTGATCTTCCAGCTCCTCCGCCGCCGCGCCCAGGGGGCCTCCGTATGACCACCCTCTCCGCCCCGCCCGACGCCACACAGGCGCCTTCCCCCGCCCCCCACCGCGACGCGCGCCGACGCCACCTCCGACTGCCCTTCAGCGCCTGGCACTTGCTGCTCGCGCCGATGGCCCTGCTGTTCGCCGTCCCCCTGATCTGGCTGGCGCTCAGCTCGGTGATGAGCAACGCCGAGATCAACCGTTTCCCGCCGGCGCTGTGGCCCTCTCGTCTGGACCTGGGCGGCTACCGCTACGTCCTGGGCAACGCGATGTTCCCCCGCTGGTTCGCCAACTCCTTCCTCGTCAGCCTCGTCACGGTCACCGCGAACCTCGTGCTCGGCACGCTCGGCGGCTACGCCTTCGCCCGGATGCGATTCGCCGGCTCCCGGCTGCTGCTGGGCCTGATGCTGGCCACGATGGCGATCCCGTTCCAGCTGACGATGATCCCCACGTTCCTGGTGATGAGGCAGCTCGGCCTCATCGACACCCTCGGCGCGCTGATCGTGCCGTCCCTGGTCACGCCCTTCTCGGTGTTCCTCCTGCGGCAGTTCTTCCTCTCGCTGCCCCGGGAGCTGGAGGAGGCCGCCTGGATCGACGGCTGCTCACGGCTTCACGTGCTGTGGCGGATCGTGCTGCCGCTGTCCCGGCCGGCCCTGAGCACGGTGGCGGTCCTGACGTTCCTCAGCACCTGGAACGACCTGACCTGGCCCCTGATCGCCATCAACCACGACACCCGGTACACGCTCCAGCTCGGCCTCACGACCTTCCAGGGACAGCACCACACCCAGTGGGCCGCCGTGATGGCCGGGAACGTCATCACCGTGGTGCCGGTCCTGCTCGCCTTCCTCGGCGCGCAGAAGGCGTTCATCCAGTCCATCACCTCCACCGGCCTCAAAGGCTGACCCCGTTCGCCCTCGACACACCCCTCAGGCAGGAACCCCTCAATGCCGCACTCGTTCGACCTGCTGGTCATCGGTGACGCCAACCCCGACGTCGTCGTCGGCCCGCTCGACGGCCCTCTCGCCTTCGGCCAGCGCGAACAGCTGGTGCCCACCGGCACCCTCACCATCGGGGGATCCGGCGCGATCGTCGCCTGCGGGGCCGCCCGCCTCGGCCTCAGGGTCGCCTTCGCAGGCCGGGTCGGAGACGACGACGCAGGCCGCTACATGCGCGACCGGCTCGTCGCCCACGGCGTCGACACCGAGGCACTGCGGCTCGACCCCCGCCGGCCCACCCCCATGACGGTCGTGCTCACCCGCGGATACGACCGGGCCATCATCACCGCCCCCGGCACCCTGGCCGCGACCACCGCCGACGACGTGCCCGCGGCGCTGCTGGGTGCCGCGCGGCACGTCCACTCGGCCTCCTACTTCCTGATGCCCCAGCTCGCCGTCGCGCTCCCGGAACTCCTGCGCACCGCACGCCGGCACGGCGCCAACACCTCCCTGGACACCAACGACGACCCGTCAGGCCGATGGGAAGACCCGGGCCTGGACGCGGTCCTGGCCCACACCGACTTCCTGCTGCCGAACGCCGCCGAAGCCCGGCGCCTGGCCCGCCTCGACACCGACGACATCGCCACGGCCGCCGCACGCCTCGCCCGCCGGGGCCCGGTCACCGCGGTCAAGAACGGCGCCGACGGCGCCCTGTGCCACGACGGCGAACGGCTCATCACCACCCAGGGCATCCGGGTCCGGCCCGTCGACGCGGTCGGCGCCGGGGACAGCTTCGACGCCGGGTTCATCGCCGCCCTGCTCGACGAGACACCCCTGCCGCAAGCCCTCCGCTTCGCCGCGGTCTGCGGAGCCCTGTCCACCCGTGCTCACGGCGGCACCACCGCACAGCCCACGCGGGACGAAGTCCTCGCCCGCCTTTCCGAGACCGAGGAAACCCCGGTATGACCACCCCCAAGATCGCGTTCATCGGCGCGGGCAGCGTCGTCTTCACCCAGGGACTGCTCGCCGACCTCCTCGCGTTCCCCGAACTGAAGTCGGCGCACATCGCCTTGCACGACATCGACGTCGAGCGTCTGGCCACCGCGCACGCCGCCGCCGCCCGGATCGCGGACGCCCTCGGCGCCGCTCCCACCGTCACCGCGGACACCGACCGCCGCAAGGCGCTGGCGGACGCCGACTTCGTCATCAACATCGTGCAGATCGGTATGGGCGAGGCCACCCGGACCGACTTCGAGGTACCGGCCCGCTACGGCGTACGCCAGACCATCGGCGACACGCTCGGTATCGGGGGCATCTTCCGCGCCCTGCGCACCGTCCCGTTCCTCAAAGACCTGGGGCGGGACATCGCCGAGGTCTGCCCGCAGGCCTGGCTGCTGAACTACACCAACCCCATGGCCATGAACGTCCAGTACCTGACCCAGGCCACCGGCCTGACGAGGGTGGTCGGACTGTGCCATTCGGTCTACTGGACGATGCGCGACCTCGCTGATCTGGTCAAGGTCCCCTACGAGGAGATCAGTTACCACGCCGCGGGCGTCAACCACCAGGCGTGGGTCCTGCGCTTCGAGCACCAGGGCAGGAGCCTCTACCCGAAGCTGGACGAACTGATCGCCTCCGAAGGCCAGTTGCGCCGCAGGGTCCGGGTCGACATGTACCGTCGGCTCGGCTACTACCCGACGGAGACCAGCGAGCACTCCTCCGAGTACGTGCCCTGGTACCTGCACCACAGCAGCGAGGTCGAACGGCTGCGGCTGCCGATCGGCGAGTACCTCAAGATCGTCGACGAGAACGTCGCCACCTACGAGAAGACCCGCGAAGCGCTGGCCTCCGGGACACCCGTCGCCGTCGAGGGGACGATGGAGTACGCGCCCCAGATCATCCACAGCATGGTCACCGGCACCCCGCGCACCATCTACGGCAACGTCCCCAACCGGGCGCTGATCGACAACCTGCCCGCACACGGTGTCGTCGAAGTGCCGTGCCTGGTGGACGCGCTGGGCGTCCAGCCGACCCGGGTCGGTTCCCTCCCGCCTCAGCTGGCAGCGCTCAACCGCACCTACCTGAGCGCGAACGACCTGGTGGTGCGGGCGGCGATCGAGGATGAACCGCGCCACGTCAGGCACGCGGCGATGACCGACCCCGCCACGGCCGCGGCCCTGCCGGTCGAGGAGATCTGGCGCCTGTGCGACGACATGGTCACCGCCCACGGCGACCTCCTCCAACCCGGTCTGCGCATCCGCCTGGGCTCGTGAGCGCCGCAGTCGGCGGACCGCCCACACCGGCCCGCCGACCGGACCACATACAGGCCGGCGCCGAGACGGCGTGATGGACGTCCTTGCTCCGACCCGAGGCTGCTTGATGCAGGGCCCGGTCAAGCCCGGTTGACGGCTGGGCTGTCTCCGCCGGCCAGCATGGGGTGGTTCAGCCCGGCTTGACCGCCAGCGTCGCAAAGTAGTGCGACAGGTATGCAGCGGAGGCGTTGGACTGGTGCGGCGCTTCCGCGAAGCCGGTGACGACGAACCCCGCGGCGAGCTGCCCGCCGATCTGGTCCGTGAGGGTGTGGCTGTATTCCAGAGCGGCGTCCGCGCCGAATTTCCTGGCGCGTTCCTCGGCGGAGTACTCCGTGACATCGCTGTAGGGCAACTTGTGCACGACGACCAACTCGCCGCGCTCGTCGAGCGCCTCGTGGTCGAACAAGTACACATCGGGATTGAGGAAGCCGGCGAGCAGCGTTCCGCCCGGCCGCAGGACGCGGAAGCACTCACGCCACACCGCTGCCACGTCCGGTACGAACAGGTTGGAGACCGGATGGAACACAACGTCGAACACCCCGTCCGCGAAGGCACTGAGGTCGCGCATGTCGCCCAGGACGGTGCGCAGGTCGAGTCCGTCGCGCGCCGCGACCATCTGGTCCTGGCCGAGCTGACGGGGTGAGTTGTCGAACACGGTGACCCGCGCCCCTGCGGCCGCGAGGATCGGCCCCTGCTGGCCACCGCCGGACGCCAGGCACAACACGTCCTTGCCGCTCAGGTCCGCCGGCAGCCAGGAGCGGTCCACTTGCTCATACCCGACGAGAACAACCGACCAGTCGCCTGCGCGGGCGCGCTCGATGTCCTCCTTGCTCACGGGCCTCGACCACTCGTTGCCCTCTTCGACGTACTTGTCCCATGCTGCTCGATTGTGGGCAACGGGGTCGTCAACACTGTCGGTCACGTTCAACTCCCTGCTCGAGCCACGCGCCACCGGCGCCAGTGACACTCCGGTGCCGTGCAGCAAGCCAACACGATCGCGGGGTGCCGACTCAACGCAATTGGCGCACATCCAGGTGCCAACACGGACTCGCGTGGCGCTCGCGCGGGGGTCCGGATCCTCGCAGGCCCGTACGTCAGATGTGGGCCCTGACCTGCTGGACTGGATGTCCCAAAGCGTGCCCGATGGCAGTCAGTTCATCGCCGCTGAACCAGGCACGCTCGGGATTCCAGATGGCGATCTCGAACCGGGCAAAGCCACACGGCCAGTCGTAGTCCAGTACGTCCAGCGACGTCGCGGCGCCGCAGCAGGGAACCACCACGGCGAGCGTTGCGAAGCCGTCGCCGCAGTGAGCTTCGAGCAGACCGGCTCACTCTCCGGCTGCCAGTGCGGGTCGGTCGGAATGACAGAGAGGACGTCGTCACCCATGGGCTCACTCGCTTCGTCGGACGGAAACCTCATCCTGTGGCGCGGCGGTAGCGTCCTCGTCTGGTGGTGTCGACTCGTCGGCGCCGCCGTGGAGACTGGCGCGAAGACGCTCTGTAGCCTCTTCCAGCCGCGTGCGGTAATCAGGCTGGAAGACCTCGCTCAGCGTCGTGTCCAACGCTCCCGAGATCGCATAGATCGGCGACCAGACGGCCGAGTCGTGCACGATCCCCGCAAGGTCATCGGAGCGGAACATCACTTGGTGGAGCCAGTCCGAGAGCACAAAGGCTTGATCTCGCGAGAGCCGGATGGTGATCGCTTCCTCGTCCACGCCCTCAACCTAACCGCTTCGACCAGTGGTGTCGCCGACCCAACCTCCACAGCGGCGCCTCGTACGACGCTTCCTGCCGGATCCTTGAGCAGGCCAGAGCTTCCCTGCCGCTGCCGCCGACGAACCTCAGGCGTCCACCGGTGCGGGCTCGCGCTGCCGCAGACGCCGCGCCTCCGCCATCACACGGGCACCGCGGTCCGGCGCCGTGTCGAGCCTGATCAACGCCGCCGGCGTGGCGATGGCCGGCAGCATGTGGTTGAACAACACCGACACCCGCTCGCTCAGGTCGGCCCAGCGCGAGGTCACCTCGGAATAGGTCTGGGTGCCCAGCCAGGCGGCCAGGAAGCACTCGGACGTCTCCGCCGGCACCACATGAGGCAAGACCTCGCCCTGCGCTTTGGCCTGGCTCAGATAGGCCGTCGACAACTGCGTCCACGCTGGCCAAGCGCTGCCGATACGACGCTGAACGTGCAGATCCGCAGAGAGCCGAATGCCGGCCAGCAGCACCACATCCTCAGGGATCTGATGCGCCAGCGTCATCCCGACGTCCACCCACTCCTGCAGCTTCAGCTCACGCGGCACCACATGGTCACGGGTGATCTGCGCCTCGATCACTCCGCGGGCCAGCGCCTCCTTGGAGTCGAAGTGAAAGTACAACGCCCCCTTGGTCACCCCCGCCCGCTCCAGGATCTCCGCGATCGTGGCAGCCGTGTAACCCCGCTCGGCAAATACCTCCGCCGCAGCGAGAACAACAGCACGACGGGTCCGTATCGCACGCTCCTGACGCGCCACAGTCCCTCCCCCGAGCAATAAAAAAACCGAACGTTACGTATCTTACCCCTCGTCTAATCCCCAACCCCCGGCGCCTGAACTCCTCGTGAGGTTTTCTGTCCGAATCCGCACGCCACCAGGCCGTCCGCACGCTCCGGCGAGCACGGACGGCCCACGCTCAGGAATTGACGCGCGACCAGCACGCGTCACTGCTTGCCGAGTCGCTCACGATCCACCGGTCCGCCTCCCGCGTGGAGCCGATCTCGTCGGCGCTCACCACGACAGCCCCCACCAGAGCAGGCCACATTCTCGCGCTCCCCGATCCAGTGACCGAAGTCAGCCGCCGAAGCGGTCCGAGGCCCGCAGCCGTCACCAGGGTGAGCCGCGGCTTTAGCTCAACCGGTCAGGTCTATCGACGACTTCGCCCCGCCACCATTTGCCTCAGCCGGCCCAGACCACTCCACTCCCCAAACACGCCCTACGCCTCAGCCAGAGGGAGAGTCGTCCGCGAGCCGGTTGTTGCGGTCGATCTCCGGCATGTGGGTCTCGGCCCAGACCCGCAGGGCGGAGAGCGGTCCTTCGAGGGAGTGGCCGAGTTCGGTGAGCCGGTAGTGGACGGCGGGCGGCACGGTGGGTTCCACTCGGCGCGCGACCAGGCCGTCGCGGACCAGGCTCTGCAGGGTGACGGACAGCATCTTCTGTGAGATGCCGGGGACACGGCGCCGCAGTTCCGCGAAGCGCAGCTCTCCCGGAGCCTCCTCGGCCAGCACCTTGACCGCCATCGACGTCCACTTGGTGCCGATGCGGTCCAGCAACTGGCGAGTTGGGCAGCGCGGGTCCAGCAGATCACCCCGATCACCGGGCGGACGGCCGGGTCCGCCGGGTCTGGATGCGGTCACCTGGAGCTCACCACCTGAAGGGAAAGTGCCGTCTTGGGCGGACCAGGTTAGTTCCCTAGCGTGAGCTGGTCACCACTCCTCACCGCACCCCTGGAGCCTTCCCATGCCCGAACTGCGGCGCATCCCCGTCAACGGTGTCGAACTGAACGTCGCTCTCGCCGGCTCGGGCCCGGCCGTCCTGCTGCTGCACGGCTTCCCGCACACCTGGGAACTGTGGACGGACGTCATGGCCGACCTCTCGGGCCGCTACCGCGTCATCGCGCCGGACCTGCGCGGGTTCGGCGCGAGCAGCCAGGTGGCCTCCGGGTACGACGCGGGCACCCTGGCCGAGGACGCCGCGGCGCTCCTGACCACACTCGGCGTGTCCTCGGCCGCGGTGGTGGGCATCGACGCGGGCACGCCGCCGGCCTTTCTCCTCGCCATGCACCGCCCTTCTCTCGTCCGGCGCCTGGTCGTCATGGAGTCCCTTCTGGGCAGGCTGCCGGGCGCCGAGGACTTCCTCGCCGACGGGCCGCCGTGGTGGTTCGGCTTCCACCGCGCCGCGCCCGGCCTCGCCGAGACAGTCCTGGAGGGCCATGAGGCCGACTACGTCGACTGGTTCCTGCGTACCGGCACGCTCGGCGACGGGGTGCGCCCCGCCCTCCGGGACGCGTTCGTCCGCGCATACACCGGGCGTCGGGCGTTGAGCCGCGCGTTCTCGTACTACCGCGCCCTGCCCGAGAGCGCCCTGCAGATCGAGCAGGCGGTCGCCGCGACCCGCCTGACGGTGCCGACGATGGCCTTGGGTGCCCGGCCCGTCGGCGCTGCGCTGGAACGCCAACTCCGCCCGGTCGCCGACCATCTCACCGGACACGTCATCGAAGACTGCGGCCACATCATCCCCCTGCACCGTCCGCGCGCCCTGCTCACGTTGCTGCATCCGTTCCTGGCCGGTGAGGACGCCACAGCAGCGTGACCGGGGCTGGGGCGCCTTCTGGCCGACGACGCCGGCCCCCACGGGCCCATGCCGCTGCCTGCACCGATGCCCAGAAGGCCCCTGACGGCCGCCTGACAGCACTCCGCCCCCGTTCCTCACCGCACCCCCTGCTCGGACACTGCAGCGGCCCGATCGCTGTCCGGACACTGCCAACTGCCGCCTTCGGACGCCTCACGATCGACGGCAACCAACAGCTCCTCGTCGATGGCGGACAGCGAGTCGACCAGATGCCGTACCCCCACCGCCTGCATGAGCCGGCGCTGATGACCGTGCGGGAACGAGCCCGGATGGCCGATGAATGGGACGTTCAGGTCCCTGGCGCGTTCCGCCACACTCGCCACATCGTCGATGAAGACCACCTGGCTGTGGCGAAGTCCGAAGACGTCCTTGGTGATCTCCTCGATCCCCGGACGGAAATCGTTGGTGCACACATACCCGGGCCCGGCGAAATACGACGCCCACGCACCCAGGTGGGAATCGAAGTGCTCCTTGTCCAGGCCTCCGTAGCACACGATCCGCAGGCCCAGGGCGCGTAGCCGCTGCAGGAGTTCCAGCGCGCCTTCGGCCACCCGCACCGGATGTGCGCGCAGATACCGCTCACGCTCGGCGAAGTAGACGTCGATGAACTCGCGCGCCGACGCGGCGCCACCTGCGGCCCGCACGAAATACTCGGCCGCCTCCATCCGCGGCCGGGAGAAGACAGCTCGTTCGAACTCCGGCGTGTACTCCACTCCGAACCGAACCGCCAGACGATGGATCACCGGACTGAAACTGTCATCGAGCAGGACACCGTCAATATCGACAGCCGCCAGACGCAGGACACGCAAGGACGTGTTCACCACGGACTCTCCCCCAGAACGACAACAACACAGACGAACAGGACATTTATGACAAGCAATGACCAGGGGCTGCGAGAACAAGATGAGAGGAGGGCGCTGAGACCCCAACACGACAACCGGCCAGCCCCGGCCTCGCGCACCGCTCGAAAAGAAACCGCCTAACGGGTTTCCACTCCCCCCGCACCCCCTCAGGCGCCCCAGACGGGCATCGACACACCCTCGCGCCCTACTCCTGACAGCCCGCCCAGGTCCCCGCACGTTGCCGGAACCCGGCGACTGTCCGATAGAACCGCACCCCCCTCGCCAGCAGACCGCCCGGTCAACCCTTCGCCCCGCAGGAAGGGGCAAAGAAAACCGGTAGGTCCGTATCTTACGGGCTGCGGGACGCCACCGATACCCGCTGCAACACATCCAAGGGTCGTTTGCGCCGGCGCCGAGCCTCACAGCACCACGAAGACCCCGGTGATCATCTCGTCACTGGTCAGACCGCTTCCGCCCGCACTCGCCGGCCATCTCGGCCATGGCCAGGGCCCAGGGCGTGAAAAGGCCCCGTTCGTTGGGGCGGCCGCGAAGCCGCGAAGGGCACTGCAGACGGCGACGCGCAGTGACCGCAACCTTGAGCCGTTGTCGATGGTCTATTGCGTAGCGGACGTTGCGATGTGAGAGGGGCCTCTTGAAACGGATGCTGCGAGTGCTGCGCAAGGCCGAGTCGTTGCTTCTGGCGGCGAGCCTCAAAGCGGATCGACGTCTCGGCATGGGCGGTCGGTACCGGCCTCCGGCACCCGTTGCAGTCCGCGTCGCCAGCCACCCTCTGCGCTCCGCGACGGTCCTGGCAGTACCCCTCGCAGCCCTGGGCGGCTCGACCTTCGGTGCGTTCACCGATCTGACGCGCTTCCTGCAGGCGGTCGGCCTGGGCATCGGCATGATGCTGTTCTTCGCCCTGCTGCTGCGACTGGAGCGCCTGACCCAGCTGCACTACAAGCGTGTCGGCTACGCCAGCGCCACCCCGCTGCACCCGCGCCCTCCTCGTCCAGCCGACCTCAGACGAGCCCTCGGCCGTCTCGGTATCTCCTGGGTCGTCTGCTGGGGTCTGCTGTCGCTCGTCTTCTGGGGCGCGGAGCGAGCCCGAGGCGCTCCCGTCAGCTGGCTCTTCAGCGGGGCGTTCATGGGTGTTGTGCTCCTGATCCCGACTGCGCTCGGCTACCGGATAGAACGCAAAAGACAGCGGACGCGCCCACCGGGCAGCGGGGATCAGTGACAGCAGGGCGTTACGACGACCGCAGGTCGAACGCGGCTTCGACCGTAGGACCTTCGCCAAACCCGAAACGGGCACTGCGCCCGCTGCGGTCACGTCTGGGGCATTCAACGCCGCTGCTCGTGCTCCCCCTCCCGTCACTGTCAGGGCCCCGCTGAGTGCGCCGCGTGTGCCGGGCTGACCCGCGCGCCCTTTGCCGCGTCCGGCAGACGCGTCAGCCGATGTTGCCCTGCCGGGCGTCCCGCCACAGGTCGACGCCACCGTCGGTGGCGTACTTGTCGATCTCGGTCAGCTCCTCGGCGCTGAACTCCAGGTTCTCCAGCGCGGCGACGTTCTGCTCCAGCTGCTCCGTGCGGGAGGCGCCGATGACCAGCGAGGTGACCCGCTCGTCTCGCAGCGCCCAGGCCAGAGCCATCTGGGCCAGCGTTTGCCCGCGCTGGGCGGCGATGTCGTTCAGCGCCCGCAGCCTGTTCCGCATCTCGTCCGTCAGCCACGCCGTGTCGAACGACGTGCCGGCCGAGGCCCGCGAGCCCTCCGGGACGCCGTCGAGGTAGCGGCCCGTCAGCAGCCCCTGGGCGAGGGCGGTGAAGCCGATGATGCCGAAGCCCTCCTCCTGCGCGACGTCCAGCAGCCCGTCCGTCTCGATCCAGCGGTTGAGCATGCTGTACGACGGCTGGTGGATCAGCAGCGGCGTGCCGAGATCGCGCAGGATGGCCGCCGCCTGACGGGTGCGCTCAGGGTCGTACGAGGAGATGCCGACGTAGAGCGCCTTACCCTGGCGCACCGCCGTGTCGAGCGCGCCCATCGTCTCCTCCAGCGGCGTGCCGGCGTCGAGGCGGTGGGAGTAGAAGATGTCGACGTAGTCCAGGCCCATACGGGTGAGGGACTGGTCGAGCGAGGCGAGCATGTACTTGCGTGAGCCGCCGCCCTGACCGTACGGGCCCGGCCACATATCCCAACCGGCTTTGGTGGAGATCACCATTTCGTCGCGGTAAGGCGTCAGGTCCTGCTTCATCAGCCGACCGAAGTTGATCTCTGCCGAGCCGTAGGGCGGGCCGTAGTTGTTCGCCAGATCGTGATGCGTGATCCCGAGGTCGAAGGCGCGCAGCGCGATCTCGCGCTGGGTCTCGAAGGGACGGTCGTCCCCGAAGTTGTGCCAGTACCCCAGAGAGAGCAGGGGGAGGTCGAGACCGGAGCGGCCGGTCCGTCGGTAGCGCATGGTGCCGTCGTAGCGGTCAGGATGTGCAACGTGGGTCATGCGTCAACCATGCTCGCGGACGATTCTGAAGTCCAACAAGTGAGGATCATCGGATTCAGCGCCGCAGCTTCTCAATACGGGCGGCTCGGCCCAGGCTGACGCGCGCAGAAATCATCAGCGGCCTCCAACCCCCAGTCCGCTCGCCGAGCCCTTCCGCCACCGACCCCATGGCCCCTGCTCTGCCCGCCGGCGCGTGTTCGGCAGCCGAATCGGTGACGGGCTCGCCCCCGTCCTATCCCTTGGGAACGGCCCATTCCCTCGGCTCGGCCACTCCCTCCGGGGCGAAGAGCACCGACTGGGGCCGCTTCCCGTCGGGAACGGCGAACACCAGCTTGCCCCGTGCACACTTGCCGGCCGTCACGGTCACCTCGACGGGATACTCCGGCTTGGGGAAGTCGCCGTAGGTGGTGCCCGAGCGTTGCACCCGGCTTCCGTCGCTGTAGTACAGCGTCCAGCTCGTGGTGCTGTCAGTGAACGACCCCTTCGTCACGCACAGCCGCAAGTCGGCGTATGCCCACACGTAGCCGGGCTCGCCGGCCTCCTCGCTGGCGTTGCCGACCGAGGTGAAGCCCTCTCGATAGCCCAGCACGGTGACGCCGGCCTCGAAAGCCTTGGCCGGGTCGCTGCTGGTGAACCTCCAGTCCTCGCCGAAGCCGAGGGCACCACGCGTAGCGGATGAAGGCGAGGGCGCTGGCGCCTTCTCCCCAGGCGTGGCAGGGACCGTCTGCGTGACGGTCGCCCCCGGAGATGCTGCTCTGTCGCCCTTGAAACCCGTGACACCGATCAGCACGCCGACGAGCACCCCGGCCAGGGCCACCCCCACGAGGATCAGGACGCTCCGAAGGGGGCGCCCCGATCCGGCCGCGCGCGAGGGGTCCGGCGCTCTGAGCGGACCGCCCGGAGGACCTGCAGGAATCCGGCTGCTCATGGCTTCAGCGTGCGTCGGCCTCTTTGTCCACGCACTCCAAGCCGCACCCTTGGGGGCAAAACCCATGGGGTGGCCACATCCGCTTTCTGACGGCTACGTCGGCGGCAATAATCTCGGCATGGTTCTGCCACGACCGGACAACCGGCTTCCAGCGTTCTGGGAGGAGCACAGGCAAGCGCCGTTTCCCGGCCGGTTCCGCGGTGTAAGCATCGCCGGCGTAGAGCTGACCCTGCTCGACTCATACATGGCTGGTCTGGCCCTACGAGAGCTGAGCGGCGGGTTGGACGACGACGATATCCCGACTCTCTGGGCATGCATCGCAGACCTCGACAAGGTCCTTCCGGTCATCGCTGACGACTACTGCAGGTCGTACTACGCAAGACTGCGGGTCATAGCCGGCCTCATCGCGCCTGGATACCTGCCTAGCGCGAGCTGACGGCCGATCGTGAGCACGCGTCCACGCAACAGGGAATGAGCTCGACCAAAGCGAGAGTAGTTGTCCAAGAGCGGAGCGGCGGCTCGACCTGCACGACGTAAGAACCGCGGCGCAAGTTGCGCCTCCATATGGGAACCCCCTCGAAAGCCAGAAGGTGCTCCAGCCAGTACAGAAAGTCGTCTTCATCGCCCTCGAAGGGCCTTGCCATCACCTGCTTCTGCGTCAGCTGATGCAGCTCGCTCATCGCAGACGGGTGGCAACCCTGGACGTAACCGGGCTCGTGAAGTTGCTGCTCCTCGACGACGATGCGACCGGCCAGCCCATGGGACCAGTCCAAGGTCATGTCCGCAATCATCCCAGCCGCATTCGTCTCACCAATCTCGTCACCAAGATCGTGTTACGAGCTCTTGAAACCCAGGCGGCACCCGGGAGAATCCCGGGTGCCGCCCGTCAGGCGTGCTGCGTCACTTGACGTTGACCGCGGTCCAGGCCGCGGCGACCGCCTTCGCCTCGGCGCTGTCGGCGCCGTAGAGGTCGCCGGCCGCCGACAGGGTGCCCTTGCGGGCGGCGGCGTAGTCGGTGGTGGACGTGAAGTACGTGGTCAGGGCCTTGTACCAGATCTGCAGGGCCTTGTCCCGGCCGATCCCGGTGACGGTGGAGCCGTCCTGGGTCGGGGAGTCGTAGTCGACCCCGTTGATCGTCTTCTTCCCGCTGCCCTCGGACAGCAGGTAGAAGAAGTGGTTGGCGACGCCGGAGGAGTAGTGGACGTCCTTGTTGCCGACGTCGGCGGACCAGTAGTCGGCCGAGCCGCCGTCCTTGCTGGG
>NZ_JAMGBF010000222.1 GCF_023516615.1 Streptomyces panaciradicis | reverse complement strand
ACGAAGGCCTGCGCGGCGGGTTCCAGAACCGGCTTCACCGGCTCCGGGGCGGTCTCGGACATGCGTCTCTCCTGAGGTCTCGCGGTGCTTCGCCCGGCACGCTAGGTCCGCCGGGGCCGGACGCGTTGCCTGCGGGCGCACGGCCGCTGGTCCCTCAGCGCACGACCGTCCTACGGGCCCGAGCCCACGCCCGCCGAGTCCCGCCACTGACTGGGCGACATGCCGTACGCGGCCCGGAAGACGCGGCTGAAGTGCGGGGCGCTGAGGAAACCCCAGCGGCCGGCGACGGCGGCGATGGTGCGACGGCCGCGCACGCGGTGCAGCAGGTCACGCCGGCACTCCTCCAGGCGGCGGTGCTGGATCCACCGGCCGACGGTCGTCCCCAGCTCCTGCCGGAACAGTTTGTGCAGATAGCGCACCGAGATGTGATGGGCGGTGGCGATCACCTCGGGGGAGAGGTCCGGATCGGCCAGGTGCTCGTCGACGAAGCCCAGCAGCCGGGACAGCAACGGCGATCGCTCGTCCCCCGGTACGTCGGCACCGTCCACGCCCGCCTGCTCGGCCGCGACCGTGGCGAGCAGGTTGACGGCGTTCCAGGCGAGCATCTCCCCGGTCGCGGCGGGGGAGGACACGACGGTGTCGGCGAGTTCGGACAGGAACGGCGACACCAGCCGGCCCAGACGCGAGGACCGGCCGACGGGCGTCGGCAGCACCCGCCGCAGCGCACGGCCGTCCAGCCCGAGCGCCTCGCGCGGCACCCGGAACACCTTCAGCCGGGCGGACGCGGGAAGATCCAGGGACGGCGGGTGGTCGACGTCGTAGAAGCAGATGTCACCGGGGCCGAGCCGGACGGGGCCGCCCTGTTCCACGGCGCCGGTGCCGGCCCGGAGCCCGACGAAGAGGTACTCGCCGGGGCTGCCGGCGACGAGACGGAGGGCCCGGGGCCCGGGATGCCGTTCCGCGGGCAGCCGCGCGGGCCCGGGGCCGGGGACGAGGATGTCCAGAGCCAGGGGCATCCGGCACACCGTGTCGATGTCAGATGTCATCTGTCGCCGCCTCCGAACACGACCGAACAGAACCATTCACTGCTCGGAGCCTAAGGACGGCGTGTGCAAAAAGAGTGACAGAGAAGTGAGGGCGGCTCTCCGGCCTGCGGTCATGCCTCCCGCGCCCCGGCCGCCTCGACGGCGAACGCGTGGAGCAGGGGGTGCCCGGCGAAGCGGCCGGGAGCGGTCTCGGAGACGAGGTGGAGGTCCGCGAGTTCGTCCAGGAGCGCCCGGGCCCGGCGGACGGGCAGCCCGGTGAGGTCACCGGCGGCCTCCGCGGTGAGCCCCGCACCGGGGCGGCGGGCGAGCAGGCGCAGCATCCGGGCCGCGTCGGCCGACAGGTGCCGCCCGGACGCGGCGAACGCGGCGCGCACACCGGCCAGGGCGTCGAACGAGCCCCGCGACCGGCGGAGTTCGCCGGCGAGGGCCGCGAGGGGGAGGTCGGGGCGGTCGGCGAGACGGGCCGCCACGGCGGCCAGGGCCAGCGGCAGCCGCCCGCAGTGTCCGACGATCTCGTCGGCCGCCGCGGGCTCGGCCGCAAGGCGGTCCCGGCCGATGAGCGCTGCGAACAGATCCAGCGCCTCGGCGGCGGACGGCAGGTCGACCCGCAGCGGCCGGGCGCCCGCGGTGACCAGGCCGGACAGCCCGCACCGGCTGGTGACCAGCGTCAGGCAACCGGGGGAGGCGGGCAGCAGCGGCCGCACCTGCTCGGTGTCGAAGGCGTCGTCGAGCAGGACGAGGGTCCGCCGCCCCGACAGCGTGCTCCGGTACAGACCCGCCAGGCCGTCCAGTCCGCCGGGCAGGCGCCGACCGGACACACCCAGCGCGCCGAGCATGCCTCGCAGGGCCTCCGCCGGAGGCAGGGGTTCGGCGCGTGGGTCGAACCCCCGCAGATCCACGTGGAGTCGACCGTCGGGATACCGCTCGGCGACCTCGTGCGCCCAGTGGACGGCGAGGGCGGTCTTCCCCACCCCGGCCGTTCCCGTGAGGAGGACGGCGGCCGGTGCGCCGTCGCCGCCCACGAGCGCCCGCAGACCGCGCAGTTCGGCGTGCCGTCCAGTGAACCGCGGCAGGTCGGGCGGCAGTTGTGAGGGTCGTACCGGTGTTCCGCGTGGGGTGTCGTGACGGGGTGCGGCTTCCGCCGGGCGTACGTCCTGGCGGAGCACCCGCGTGTGCGCCGCGGACAGTTCGGCGCCGGGAGCGACGCCCAGCTCCCGGGCCAGCGTCAGGCGCACCGACTCGTGGGCCGCCAGCGCCTCGGCCTGCCGCCCGGCCGCGGCCAGCGACAGGACCAGCCGGGCGTGCAGGGACTCGCTGAGCGGGTCGAGCCCGAGTGCGCGCCGCAGCTGCGGCAGCACCTCTCGGGTGCGGCCGCACAGCAGCGCCGCGTCGGCGGCCATCACCGTCGTACGGACCAGCTCGCGCTCCACCTCGGTGAACACGGCGTGTTCCCGGACGGCCGGGGGAATCCCGGCGGCCACCGGGCCCCGCCACTCGGCCAGGGCGCCGAGGAAGTGCCGCAGGGCCACCTCGGGGCGTCCGGTGGCGGCCGCCCGCTTGGCCCGCCGGGCCAGGCCGCGGAACCGCAGCAGGTCGACCTCGTCGTCCTCGGCGGCCAGCAGGCAGCCGTCGGCGCCGCGCACGATCCGGCGGCCCGCCGCCCGGGGCGGCAGGCCGGGTTCCAGCAGCCGGCGCAGCGAACCCATGTACCGGCGCACCGCGTTGAGGGCGCTGGCGGGCGGGCGGCCGGGCCACAGCACGTCGACGATCTCGTCCGCCGGCACCGGCCGGCCCGCCCGCACCAGCAACAGGGCCAGCAGGGCGCGCTGTTGGGGGAAGCCGAGGTCGGGCTCCGCCGTTCCCAGCAGCACCCGGAGCGGCCCGAGCACCTCGAACCGTGCCGGTTCCGTGCCGTCCATGACCCGTCGGCCTCCCTCAGGCGAGGTCGCGTCGGCCGGTGTCGCCGGACAGCCGCGCGCGGACCTCTTCGGCGTCCGGGTGCCCGAGGCCGGTGAAGAGCGCGAGGGCCTCGCGCCAGGCCTCGTCCGCCTCGTCCGGAGCGCCCGTCGCCAGGTGGGTGTCGCCGATCCGGACCAGAGTGCTCGCCTCCAGGTAGGGCACCCCCAACTCCCGGTAGAGCGTGAGGGCGTTGTGGTAGCCGAGCAGGGCGTGCGGATGGCGGCCCAGGCCGTGCTGGGCGTAGGCGATGCTGTCCCAGGTCGATGCCTGGCCGTAGCGGTCGCCCAGGTCCTGGAGCAGGGCCAGTGCCTCGAAGCAGTGGGACAGGGCCTGCCGGTACTGGCCGAGCAGCGCGTGGTACCAGCCCACGGAGTTGAGGACGCTGGCCCGCGCGGCGGGCCGGTCCTGGGCGCGGAACAGCTCCAGCGCCCGCTGATTGTGTGTCAGGGCGCCCCGCAGATCGCCCTGTTGCTCGCACTCCCAGCCGAGACTGCGGTGGGTCTCGGCCTGCCCGACGACGTCGTCCAGCCCGGTGAACAGCTCCAGGGCCCGGCGCAGCCGGGGCAGGGACCGGTCGTGCAGGGCGAGCCGCCCCTCGGCGCGGGCCAGACCGAGCAGGCCGCGCGCCTCCCAGCCGGGCTCGGACAGCCGCACGGCCGACGCGAGCGCGGTGCGCTGGGCGGCCATGCCGTCGTGCCAGTGGCCCCGCCGGTCGAAGAACGGTTCCAGGGACCAGGCCAGCAGGCACACGAGGCGGTCGCGACCCGAGCGGGCGGCCGCGTCGAGGACGGCGAGCAGGACGGGGTACTCGGCGGTCAGCCAGGCCAGCGCCTCCCGGTCGTCGGCGAGGGGCTCGGCGGCGACCCCGGCCGGCGCCGGCCCCGGCGGCAGGGGGTCGGCGTGCGGGGCGAGGATGCGGTCGGCGGCCTGCGCGGTGTGCAGGACGTATGCGTACAGCCGGTCCACGGCGGCCTCCCGCTCCTCCAACGGCGTCTCGGCCTCGCCGAGTTCGGCCGCGTGGGCGCGCAGCAGGTCGTGCAGCGCGTACCGGCCGGGTGCGTGCTCGCTCGCGAGATGCACGCCGGCCAGCTCGGCCAGCAGCCGGCGGGTCTCCCGCGCCGGGAGCCCCGCCAGGGCCGCGGCGGCCGGTACGGAGACGTCCGGACCGGGATGCAGCCCGAGCAGCCGGAACAGGCGGGCCGCGCCGGGCGACACGGCGGCCAGCGACCAGGAGAACACCGCGCCGACGTTCGCGGCGGTGTCGGTCCGGCTGAACGCGTCGAGGCTGCCGTGCGCGGCCCGCAGCTCGGCCGCCACGGCGGACAGCGGGAAGTGCGGGTGGGCCGCGGCGCGGGCGGCGACACAGGCCAGGGCGAGCGGCAGACCGGCGCACAGCTCGGTGATCTCAGCCACCGCCCGCTCCTCGCCGACGAGCCGGGCGGCGCCCAGCCGACGGGCCAGGAACGCCCTGGCGCGGTCGGCGTCCAGCGGGCGCAGGGTCAGGGTGTGCGCCCCGTGCGCGGCGACCAGGGAGGGCAGCCGGCGGCGGCTGGTGACGATGGCCAGACAGCCGGGCGCGCCCGGCAGCAGGGGCCGTATCTGATCGGTGTCGCGGGCGTTGTCCAGCAGGACCAGCATCCGCCGCCCGGACAGCAGGGTGCGGTACAACGCCGCCTGCGCCTGCGTCTCGTGCGGCACCTGCTCGGGCGGTACGCCGAGCGCGTCCAGGAACAGCCGTACCGCCTCGCCCGCGCTCATCGCCGTTCCGGACGGATCGAAGCCCCGCAGGTCGACGTAGAGCTGACCGTCGGGGAAGCGGCCGGCGATCCGGTGCGCCCAGTGCACGGCGAGGGTGGTCTTGCCGATGCCGGCCATGCCGTCGATGGCCGTGATGAGGAGCGTCCCGGAGAGGTTCTCCAAGGGGGCGAGCACCTCGGCCAGTTCCTCCTCGCGGCCGGTGAACGTCGGCAGGTCGTGCGGCAGTTGGGCGGGCACCGGCGGCAGGGGCCCGGGGTCGAGCAGGACGGCGCGGTGGGCGTCGCGCAGTTCGGCGCCGGGGTCGATGCCGAGCTCGTCCGCGAGCCGGGCGCACACCGTGCGGTACACGTCGAGGGCCTCGGACCGGCTCCCCGCGGCCGCGAGCACGTGGATCAGCCGAGCCGACAGCGGCTCGTCCAGCGGATGGGCGGCCGCGGCCCCGCGAAGCCGGGCCAGTACGGCGTCCGGCACGCCCGCGTCGAGCGCGGCGTCCGCGACCTCCCGCAGCGCCGCCAGGCGTTCCCGGTCGACCGCGTCGAAACCGGCCCGCTCCCTCACCTCCACGGAGAGGCCGCCCGCCACCGGGCCCCGCCACAGGTCCAGCGCCGCCGTGAGGAGTCCGACGGCCCGCGAGGGGGCGGCCCGCCCGGCCTCCTCCCGCAGCCGCCGGAACCGCAGCAGGTCCAGCGAGCCGTCGTCGGCCGCCCAGCGGTACCCGCCCGCGTCCCGCACCAGCCAGCGTCCGGCCGCCCGGGCGGGCAGTCCCGGCTCCACGAGGCGGCGCAGCGCACCGACATGGCGGCGGACCACATTGACGGCGCTGTGCGGCGCACGCGGGCCCCACAGCGCCTCGACGATCTCGCTCACCGGCACCGGCTGCCCGGCCCGCACCAGCAGCAACGCCAGCAGCGCCCGCTCCTGCGGGCCGCCGAGAACGACCTCCGACCCCGACCGCAGCACCCGGACCGGCCCCAGGACCGAGAACTCCACAGGTTCCAGAACCACCGGCCCGCCCCCTTGCTTCCCTCACCCACCCCCGCCCCGACTTTACGTGATCTTTCGGACCGTCCGGAGCGGAGGCGGGGGCGCCTAGGGCGTGTGTCGAACGTCCGGGGCCCGCCCTTCGGGCGGACGACGGGACGTTCGACACACGCCCTAGGCGCGATCGCGATAACGGGCCGTGACCGCGGCGAGGTAGCCGCGCAGCATCACCTTGGCATCCTCCAGCAGTGCCGCGTCCCCGAGCGGCTCGCGGCGGAAGGCCTCCTGGGCGAGCGCGTCGGCGGCCAGGACCGCGGAGTGGCAGGCGCGGGCCAGGGCCTCGTCGTCCCGGGCGAGACCGAGGGCCAGCAGGACACGGCGGATCCCGTCGGCGATCCGGCGTTTGTGGTCACGGTCGGCGGCCCGCGTCCGCTCGGTCAGACCGCTGCCGAACCACAGCGCCCTGAAGCCGTGTTCGCTGCGGTAGATCCCGGCGAAGGCGTCGAGGAGGACGCCGACCGGGTCCTCCCAGCGCTCGGCCGCCGCGGCCTCGACGAGAGCGTCCATCGCGGCCTCCAGCTTGGCGAAGTACCCGGCCGCGAGCGCGTCGATGATCGCGTCCCGGTCGGGCAGGTACTGGTACAGCGAGCCCACCGACACCCGCGCCGCCGCCGCGACCCGGGTCGTCGTCAGGGCCTCCACCCCGTCCCTGATCAGGATCTGCTCCGCCGTCTCCAGCACCCGCGCCAACCGGGCCCTGCTGCGCGCCTGTTGGGGGGTGCGCCGCAGGGGAGCGGCCCCGCCCGGACGCGTGGTGGGCTCACTCACGAACGACCTCCGAACCTGAACGTGACTTTGTTTCATGTTTAGGTTACGGTCGCGCCCATGACCGACTCAAGCCCGGCACTGGGGCCGGAGCGGAGCGCCGTGGCGGACGCCTGCCGCCGCCTGGGCGCCGAGGGGCTGCTCATCGGCACGGCCGGGAACGTCAGCGTGCGCGTGGAGGACCGGGTCGCCGTCACCGCGACCGGAGCCGTCCTCGCCGAACTCACCCCGGACCAGGTCACCGTGGTCGACCTCGACGGGCAGGTCGTGGCAGGCACCCTCCGGCCGACCTCCGAACTCGACCTCCACCTCGGCGTCTACCGGCGCTACGGCACCGGCGCGGTCGTCCACACCCATGCGCCCATGGCCACCGCGCTCTCCCTCGTCCTCGACGAACTGCCCTGCGTGCACTACCAGTTGCTCGCACTCGGCGGCACCGTACGGGTCGCACCGTACGCCACCTTCGGCACCCCGGAACTCGCCGATTCGGTCCTCGCCGCGCTGGAGGGCCGCAGCGCCGCCCTCATGGCCAACCACGGCGCGCTCACCCACGCGCCCACCCTCGACAAGGCCGTCGAGCACGCCCTGCTGCTGGAGTGGGCGTGCGGCGTCTACCAGCGCGCCGCCGCGCTCGGCACTCCGCGCGTCCTCGACGAGAAGCGGCAACTCGCCGTCATCGAGGCCGCGATCGCCCGCGACTACGGCACCACCCATCCCGTACCACCCGCGCAGGAGGGAACCCGATGAACGCACAGCAGGTCGTCACGATGGGCGTGCACGTGCTGGACGTACTGGTGCGGCCGGTGGAGGAGATACCCGAGGGCCAGGGCGCCACCCTCGTCGACGACATCCGGATGACCGCCGCCGGGACGGCCGCCGGCACCGCGCTCACCCTGGCCAAGCTCGGCGCCGAGGTCCGCACCACCGGGGCGATCGGCACCGACCCGACCGGCGACATGCTCGTCCAGCTGCTGAACAGGGCGGGCATCGACACGGAGTTCCTGGTCCGCCGGATCGACACCTCCACCTCCGCCAGCGTCCTGCCGATCCGGCCCAACGGCGACCGGCCCTCCCTCCACCTGCTCGGCGCCAACGTCACCTACGGCCTCGACGACGTCCCCTGGGACGCGGTCGCCGAAGCCGGCCATCTCCACCTCGGCGGCCCGGAGCTGATCGGCGCCGACGTGGCGGCGCGCATCCTGCACTTCGCGCGGGAACACGGCGTGGTCACCTCCGTCGACCTGCTGGCCCCCGGCGAACTGGGCACCTACGACCAGATCGAGCCCCTCCTGCCCTACGTCGACTACCTCCTCCCCAACGACGACCAGGTCCTCGGCTTCAGCGAGGAGGAGGACCTGGTGACCGGCGCGAAGAAGTTCCTGGCCGCCGGGGCGGGGCTCGTCGCCGTCACGCGCGGCGGCGACGGCGCGCTCCTGGTCACCGCCGACGGCACCGAATCGGTCCCCGCCTTCGAGGTGGACGTCGTCGACACCACCGGCTGCGGCGACGCGTTCTCGGCCGGGTTTCTGCGCGGCATCGGCCTGGGCCGCACCCCGCGTGAGGCCGCCGTGCTCGGCAGTGCCGCGGCGGCGCTGGTCGCCCAGGGGCTCGGCAGCGACCACGGCGACTTCGACCTCCCCGAGGCCGACGAGTTCGCCATGACCCACACGACACGGGACTGACGGCCGGCACGCACCGAGTGGTGGGGCGTGGGGCGGGGGCGTACGGTCGGACAGTGAACGCCGTCGTTCACCGAGAGCCAGCGCACCATGAGCAGCAGCCCGCAGCCGACCTCCGCAGCACAGGCCACCACCCGGGAACCGGGCGGCGGAGGACACGGCATGGCGCTGCTGGTCATCGCGTCCTGCCAGCTCATGGTGGTGCTCGACAT
>NZ_JAMGBF010000221.1 GCF_023516615.1 Streptomyces panaciradicis | reverse complement strand
GGAACCGGGCGGCGGAGGACACGGCATGGCGCTGCTGGTCATCGCGTCCTGCCAGCTCATGGTGGTGCTCGACATCACCATCGTGAACATCGCGCTGCCGCACATCCAGAGCGCCCTGAACTTCTCCACCACCAGCCTGTCCTGGGTGGTCAACGCCTACACGCTCACCTTCGGCGGGCTGCTGCTGCTGGGCGGGCGCACCGGCGACATCCTCGGCAGACGCCGCATGTTCATCCTCGGGGTGCTGCTGTTCGCGCTCGCCTCCCTGCTCGGCGGCCTCGCCCAGAGCTCCGGTGAACTCCTCGCCGCCCGCGCCCTGCAGGGCGTCGGCGGGGCCATCGCCTCCCCGACCTCGCTCGCCCTGATCAGCACGACGTTCCGCGAGGGGCCGGAGCGCAACCGCGCCTTCGGCGTCTTCGCCGCGGTCTCCTCAGGCGGCGGCGCGATCGGCCTGCTCGCGGGCGGAATGATCGTCGAGTGGCTCAACTGGCGGTGGGTGTTCTTCGTCAACGTGCCCATCGGGGTGCTGATCGCCCTCGCCGCACCCCGCTTCATCAGGGAGTCCGAACGCCACCCGGGCCATTTCGACATCGCCGGCGCGCTGACCTCCACGGTGGGCATGGTGCTGCTGGTGTACGGGTTCATCAGGGCCGCGCAGGAGGGCTGGCGGGACGCGTTCACGCTGGCCTCGTTCGGTGCCGCCGTGGTCGTCCTCGCCGCCTTCGTCCTGATCGAGCGGCGCTCCGACCAGCCGATCACCCCGCTGCACATGTTCGCCGACCGCAACCGCGCGGGCACCTACGGCATCATGCTGAGCCTCGCCGCCGCGATCTTCGGCATGTTCTTCTTCCTGACGCTCTTCGTCCAGGACGTGCTCGGCTTCAGCCCGTTGCAGGCCGGGCTCGCCTTCCTGCCGGTCAGCGCGGTGATCGCGGTCGGCGCGGCGCTCGCCTCCCGGTTCCTGCCCAGGTTCGGTCCCAAGCCCTTCATGGTGGTGGGGGCCGTGCTCGCGGCGGCGGGTCTGGCCTGGCTCACCCTGACCGACGTCGACTCGACCTACGCCGGCAGCATCCTCGGCCCGATCTGCGTCTTCGGCCTGGGCATGGGCATGGAGTTCGTCTCGCTCACCCTCATGGCGCTCTCCGACGTCTCCGCCCGGGAGACCGGCGCGGCCTCCGGGCTCCTCAACGCCATGCAGCAGGTGGGCGGTTCGCTCGGCCTGTCCATCCTGGTCACCATGTTCGGCACGGCCAGCACCAACGAGGCCCACAAACAGGTCACCGCATTCCTGGCGCAGGCCAGTCCCGCCGAGCGCCTGCGCTTCCGGCAGACCGGTAAACTGCCGAGCCCCTGGTCCGACGAGGTCCTCACGGCCGGCATCTCCGCCGCCTTCGTGACGGCGGCGATCTTCACCGTCGTCGCCGCCCTGGTCGCCGTCCTCGCCATCCAGGTCCGCCCGTCCGACCTGGACCGCCTCAAGGGCGGAGTGGGCCCCGGAGCGGCCTGAAACTCCCGCGGCCGGTGCATAGGATCACCGGCATGGCAGTGCGACCTGTTCAGGTGAACATCAAGGCACTCGACCCCGTGGCGGTCGGCCGGTTCTGGGCGCAGGCGCTCGGCTGGAGCGCGTACCACCCCGGCGTGACCACCTACGTCGGACCCGCCGGCGGCCTGATCTGGCCGGACCCGGTCTTCGTCGGCATCGACGTCGTTCCCGTCCCCGACCCCGGGACGACGACGAAGAACCGTCTGCACCTCGACCTCGCCACCACCTCCGAGGCCCACCGGGCGGAACTCGTGGAGCGGGTGCGGGACCTGGGGGCGACGCCCGTCGACGTCGGCCAGGGCAGCGTGCCGTGGACGGTCCTCGCCGACGTCGAGGGCAACGAGTTCTGCGTGCTGGAGCCCCGGGACGTCTACCGCGACACCGGCCCGATCGCCGCGATCGTGGTCGACTGCGCCGATCCCCGGGCCATGGCCCGCTTCTGGGGCGAGGCGCTGGACCGGACCCCGCACGAGGTGGCCGACGACCGCGCGGTCTGGCGGACGGCCGAGGGCACCGGCCCGTACCTGGAGTTCCTGCGCACACCCGACGCGAAGACCGTCCCGGACCGCGTCCATCTCGACCTGCTGCCCCGCCCCGGTGACGACAAGGACGCCGAGGTGGCCCGGCTGCGGGCCCTCGGCGCCATCGACCTCGACCTCGGCCAGGGCGACGTCCCCTGGACCTGCCTGGCCGACCCGGAGGGCCACGAGTTCTGCGTGCTCGCCCCGTCCTGACGCACGCGAGCCGTGCGCGCCGATCACCCGCCCATGTCACAGACAGGGGTGGCTGTCTCGTCCTGTCGGTGAGAACTGATGCGGGGACCGGGAAGGTGATCATCGTGCGGGTGTTCGTGGCGGGCGGATCCGGAGTGCTCGGGCGGCGGCTGGTGCCGCAGCTCGTGGCCAGGGGACATCAGGTGACGGCTACGACGACCGGCGCCGTCAAACTCGGGCTGCTGCAGCGGCTGGGCGCGCAGGGCGTCGTGATGGACGGGCTGGACGCGGCCTCGGTCGGCGAGGCCGTCGCCCAGGCGCGGCCCGACGCGATCGTGCACCAGATGACCGCGATCTCCGTCGCCCACGCCGGCAAACCGGACCTGAAGCACCCCGACCGCTGGTTCGCCACGACGAACCGGCTGCGCACCGAGGGCACGGACCACCTGCTGGCCGCCGCCCAGGCGACCGGCGTCCCGCACGTCGTCGCGCAGGGCTACGCGAGCTGGAACGGCATCCGCCGGGGCGGCCGGGTGAAGACCGAGGAGGACCCGCTGGACCTCCTGGAGGGCACGGCCGCGCAGGCGGGCATGGAGGCGATGCGGCACGCCGAGGAGGCGGTCCTCGCCTACGGCGGCGCGGTCCTGCGCTACGGCGCCTTCTACGGGCCCGGTGCCATCGACGACCAGGTCGTGCTGGTGCGCAAGCGGCAGTATCCGCTGGTCGGCAGCGCCGCCGGGTACAGCTCCTGGATCCACCTCGACGACGCCGCGAGCGCCACGGTGCTGGCCGTGGAGCAGAAGGCGGCCGGCGTGTTCAACATCGTCGACGACGAACCGGCCCCCGCGAGCGACTGGCTGCCCCACCTCGCCGCGTGCGCCGGGGCCAAACCGCCGCGCCGGGTGCCCGTGTGGCTGGCCCGGCTGCTGGCCGGCGACCAGGCGGTGATCATGATGACGGAGGGGCGCGGCTTCTCCAACGCCAAGGCCAAGCAGGAACTCGGATGGGAGCTGCGCCACGCCTCCTGGCGGCAGGGCTTCAAGGAGGAGCTGGCGTGACCCGCACCGAGGAGTTCGAGGAACTGCGGCCGCTGCTGTTCGCGATCGCCTACCGCATCCTCGGCAGCGTGAGCGAGGCGGAGGACGCGCTCCAGGAGGCGTGGCTGCGCTGGCAGGCCGCCGCGACCCGGCCCACCTCGACCAAGGCCTACCTCTCGGCGGTGGTCACCCGGATCTGCGTCGACGTCCTGCGCTCGGCCCGGGTACGGCGCGAGGAGTACGTCGGCCCGTGGTTCCCCGAGCCGCTGCTGGCCGACCCCTACGAGGACCCGGAGCGCTCCGCCGAACTGTCCGACTCGCTGTCGACGGCCGCCCTGTTGCTGCTGGAGCGGCTGACCCCGCTGGAGCGGGCGGTCTTCGTGCTGCACGAGGTCTTCGGGTTCGGCTTCCCGGACATCGCCTCGGCCGTGGGCCGCTCGCAGGCGGCCTGCCGCCAGCTCGCCGTACGGGCCCGCCGGCACATGGACGCCGGCCGGCCCCGGTTCGAGGCCGGCCGCAAGGAGCGGGAGGAACTCGCCGGGCGGTTCTTCGACGCCTTCCGGGAGGGCGACGTCGACGCGCTGCGCGAACTCCTCGCCGCCGACGTGCACATGGCGGGCGACGGCGGCGGCAAGGCGCCGCAGCTGGCCAGCACCGTCGTCGGCGCCGAGCATGTGGCCCGCGTCCTCGCCGAGTTCGCGCCGCAGATCCGCGCCGTCGGTGTCGTACTGGAGCCGCGGGAGGTCAACGGCGCGCCGGGGGCGCTCCTTCGCGACCGGGACGGCAGGGTCGTCAGCGCCATGATGCTCGACGTCGTCGACGGACGGGTCCGGGCGATCCGCTCGGTGATCAACCCCGACAAGCTCGGGCACCTGGGGCCGGTCGCGGACGCGTGGGCGCTCCGGCGGGAGGCGGAGCGGGCACGCCGGCTCCAGACCGGCCGGACCGGCTGAGCGCGCCGATCAGCCGACGGACGTCCCGCCCCACTCCTCGGGAGCCACGTCCGCGAGCGTCTGGGAGAACGTCCACTGGTGACCGGCCGGGTCCTCGGCCGTGTACTGGCGCTCGCCGTACTCGAAGTCGGTCGGCTCCATGAGGATGCGGGCGCCGTGCTCGCGGGCCCGCTCGCAGTGGGCCCGGGCGTCCGCCACCCGGACGGTGACCGAGTGGGTGACCTCGCCGCGGCGGGGCGGCCGGCGGTCCTTGCGGACGTCTCCGACGATCACCGCCCCGTCTCCGTAGGCGAGTTGGGCGCGGTGGTCCTCGCCGATCCGCACCCGCTCGACGAAGCCGAAGGCCGCGCCCAGCCAGTCGACCGCCGCGCGCACGTCCGGGTAGATCAGCACGGGGATGACCGTCGCGGCGGGGATCGAGCGGTTCGGTTTCATCGCGGGCTCCGAGGGGTGACGGCGCCCCTACCGCCGTGCGGACGGTGCGGGCACCAGGCCGAGTTGCTGGGCGCGCAGGACCGTGCTGATGCGGTCGCGTGTGCCCAGTTTGCGGTAGATCTTCTCGACGTGCTGGTGGACCGTACGGTCCGAGATGCCGAGCCGGCGGCCGATCGCGTCCGCGGTCAGCGCGTCCGTGAGCAGCAGCAGGACGGTCGTCTCCCGCGGGGTCAGACCGGTGTCGGCCGCCCGGTCGCGGGCGGTGCCGGCGGACCGCCGCAGGCGCTCCAGCAGTTGCCGCTGCCGGTCGACCGCGGCCAGCAGCGGCTGCAACTCGCACGCCGCCCGGACCTGGTCGTCGGTGAAGTCCCCGCCCGAGCGGTAGACCATGCAGCCGGTGATCGGGCCCCCCGCCTTCGGCAGCGGGATGGCCAGCACATGGTCCGCGTCCATGAGGCCGCCGATCAGCCGCGCCGTCGGGCTCGTCGACCAGGCGCGGCCGGCCGCCCGGCGGGCGGTGACCGGGGTGCGGTCCCGGCCCGCCGTGTACAGGGGCGCGAAGGGGTAGCCCTCCCGCAGCAAACCCAGGGACTCCGCGTCGAGCCGGGCGAAGTCGTCGGCGACGGCGGCGGGCATGCCGACCGTGCCCGAGGACGCGTTCCACTCGTCCAGCTTGTAGATCAGCGTCTCGCCGCCGCACAGCGCCGGCAGTGCCTCGGCCAGCAGCGGCCACAGCCGTTCCGGCTCGCTCTCGTTGAGGGCCGCGACGGCCACCGACAGCATGCGTTCATGGGCTCCGACCAGCGTCTGTGCCACGTTTCCGACTCCGCGTACGCAGTTGTACCCATACCGGACGACGTCCACGGTGCCCCAGAATGCGGACGAGCACCAAGACGCTCTCGGAAACACTCCAGCACATCGTCGCTCCGGCGGCCGCGGCGGGGGAGACCCGGCGGTTCGACACGGGGGGACGGCCGGTTCACCTCCGACCCCGGATCCGGCGCGGGCCGCCGGGACGGGGGACCGGCGGCCCGCACCTTCACCAGCACGGCAGCCTCGGCCTGAAGCCGGGCCGGATCCTCCGCACGCAGCCCGCGTCGTCGCCGACCGCCGCGCGCCCGTCCGTTCTGCCGACAGGTGCGCCGGAGCGGGACGGCATGACGAAGGGCCCCGCGCCGACTGGCGGCGCGGGGCCCGGAACGCTCTTCGGTTGTGGACGGTCGGAGGTGCGACGGAACCGTCAGGCCGGTCGCACGGCGATGCGGATCGCCGCCTCACCTGCGTTGTGGATCGACTCCTCACGGATGACGGAACCCGGCCCGGGAGCGTGGATCATCAGGCCGTTCCCCGTGTAGAGGCCCACGTGGCTGAAGTTGTCGTGGAAGAAGATCAGGTCACCGGGACGGCTCTCGGCGAGGGGGACCACCGTGCCGGCGCTCGACTGCTCGTGCGTGCTGCGCGGCAGCGCGACCCCGGCGGCCTTCCAGGCGGCCTGGGTGAGTCCCGCGTTGTCGTACGACTCCGGCCCGACGGCCCCCCACAGACACGGTCTGCCGATCTGCGCGCGGGCGAACTCCACGGCACGGTCGGCCTTCGTGCCGGTGGGCGTCTCGACGGCCGGGACGCCCGACTCCAGGACGGTCGGCTGCGGCGCCCGCCGCTCCTCGACCACCGGCACACCGGTGTCCAGAACCGACGGCTCCCGCAACCGCCGCGCCTCGTCGGCCGCCCGCCGCGCCCGCTCCTGCGCCACCGGGTCCCGCCAGTCGGTCTGCGCCGCCGCGACGATCTGCGGGGCACCGGTGTCCCAGCCGGTCTGTGCCGGTGCGGATGGGGCCATGGTCTGCGCGATGAGTTGCTGTGCACCGGTGTCCCAGCCCGTCCGCCCCGGCACAGACGGGGCCATGGTCTGCGCGATGAGTTGCGGTGCACCGGTGTCCCAGCCCGTCCGCCCCGGCACAGACGGGGCCATGGTCTGCGCGACGAGTTGCGGGGCACCGGTGTCCCAGCCGGGCTGGGCCGGTGCGGTCGGGGTCATCGTCTGTGCGACGAGTTGCTGTGCGCCGGTGTCCCAACCGGGTCGGGCCGGAGCGGCTGCGGTGCTCGTGCGTGCCGTCGCCGTCTGCTGGGCCGGTATCGCCCAGCTGGGCTGTGCCGGGGCGGTCGGGGTCATGGTCTGTGCGACGAGCTGTTGGGCGCCGGTGTCCCAGCCGGGTTGGGCCGGTGCGGTCGGGGTCATCGTCTGTGCGACGAGTTGCTGTGCGCCGGTGTCCCAGCCCGGCTGCGTCGGCGCGGCGGCGGGCTGCTGGGGCGGGGCTGTCCAGTCCGGCCCGGCCGGTGCGGAGTCGTTCGTCGTGCGGGACGCGGCCGCCTGCTGGACCTGGGCCGCCCAGCTGGGCTGGACCGGCGTGGCCTCGATCGCCGTGGGAGCCGCCGCCTGCGGGGCGGCCTGCCAGCTGCTCCGGTCGGGCTGCGGCGCGACGGCGGGGCGCGGGACGGAGGTCTGCCGGGCGACGTACCGGTACAGCAGGTCGCTCGCCGCGGCGACCTTGCGCTGGCTCTCCTGCTTGGACTTGCGCAGCGAGGTCTGCCGGGACTCCACGGGCGCCGGGGCGGCCGCTTCCTGCCGGGGCTGCGGCACCGCGGGGAGCGCCGCCGGCCGACCGGCGGGCAGCTCGGCCACCGGGCGACGGGGTCCGGCGGCCGGC
>NZ_JAMGBF010000220.1 GCF_023516615.1 Streptomyces panaciradicis | reverse complement strand
CCGACTCTATCAGATCCTTTCGGGCCTGATTCCCTGCCGGCGGGGCCTTTCGACATTCACTACGTTAGCCGATCCCTCCGGGAAACTCATAATCGAGTTCCGCGAGTTCGAATTCAGGCATGAAGACATGACGAATTCGACCCCGCCAGGGGTTGATCGTAGGTAGTGGTTTGGCCGCTTCCGGCTGCTGGCGAACGCCGTACCCGGTTCAAGCGGCTCGGGCTACATTACGCACCTCGCAAGGGCGCGTCAACTTCGGCGGCGCCTGGGCACGTGGGCCCGATAGGGGCTCACCGTCGGATCGTCCGCGACCCAGAAGCGCCAGGGGTGGACACCCCCTTCACCTGCGACGCCGGTCCGCGGGCCGTTGACTACCTGGTCGGACCCGACGGCGGTGCCGGTCAGCATCCTCAGGGGGGTCTCGCCGACGGCGCACGCGTCCGTGCCGTCCAGGGCGCGGTCGACGCCCAGGGCCGTGGCCAGGCGTGCCGGGCCTTTGGCCAGTTCCCTGTCGTTCCGGGCCGAGAGTCGACGTTTGCGGGCGTGCTCGGCGCCCTCGACGACCTCGCCGGCCCGCAGCAGGACCGCGCTCGCCCGGCCCTCGGGACCGCACACCAGGTTCATGCAGAACCACATGCCGTAGGTGAAGTAGACGTACACATGGCCGGGCGGACCGAACATCACGTCGTTGCGGGCGGTGCGGCCCCGATAGGCGTGGGAGCCGGGGTCGTTCGGGCCGTCGTAGGCCTCCACCTCCGTGAGGCGGACGGCGATCGGGCCGTCGGGGGTCGTACGGACCAGGATGCGGCCGAGGAGGTCCGGGGCTACTTCCAGGACGGGGCGGTCGAAGAACTCCCTGGGGAGTGGCGTACGGTCCGTGGGCGCGATCATGCCGTCCGAGGGTAGTCCAGGCGGGTGGATGCCAAGGGCTGGTCAAGGTTCCGTCTCCTTGCGAGGGTGTGGGGCGGAACCGGCCGTGCCCGGATCGCGTTTACAGGGATCAAGGGTCCGCACGCACCGCACGTAGAGGGAGAGACATGGGGTTCAAGAAGCTGCTCGCGAGTCTGGGGGCCGGTGGGGCTTCGGTCGAGACGGTGCTGACCGAGGTCAACACCGTTCCGGGCGGCGTCGTCCAGGGTGAGGTGCGGATCCAGGGCGGGTCCGTGAACCAGGAGATCGAGGGCCTGTCCGTGGGGCTGCAGGCCAAGGTCGAGGTCGAGAGCGGCGACGAGGAGTACAAGCAGAACATCGAGTTCACCAAGGTGCGGCTCGGTGGCGCCTTCGAGCTGCAGGCCGGGGCCGTGCACGCCGTGCCGTTCGGGCTGGAGATCCCGTGGGAGACGCCGATCACCATGATCGACGGGCAGGCGCTGCGCGGGATGAACATCGGTGTGACGACAGAGCTGGCGATCGCGCGGGCCATCGACTCCGGCGACCTGGACCCGATCAACGTGCACCCGCTGCCGGCGCAGAAGGCGATCCTGGACGCCTTCATCCAGCTGGGCTTCCGCTTCAAGAACGCGGACATGGAGCGCGGGCACATCCGCAACACGCGGCAGCGGCTGCCGTTCTACCAGGAGATCGAGTTCTACCCGCCGTCGCAGTACCGGGGGCTGAACCAGGTCGAGCTGAGCTTCGTGGCCGACGAGCACGCGATGGACGTCGTGCTGGAGATGGACAAGAAGCCGGGGCTGTTCAGCGAGGGCAGTGACACCTTCCGGTCGTTCCAGGTGGGGCTCAACGACTTCCACGGGACCGACTGGGCCGGCTACCTCAACCAGTGGCTGTCCGAGGTCGGCAGCAAGCGCAACTGGTTCTAGGCTCGGGAACCACTGATTCCGTAACCGATCAGGAGGTACCGAGGTGTCCGAGCTCAAGCGGCGGCCGCTCCCCCACGACTTCCACCCGCCCGTGCCGTCGTTCACGGTCACGAGTGAGGACGTGCGGGAAGGCGCCACGCTCAAGGACGCTCAGGTCTACGCGGCCGGGAACACCTCGCCGCATCTGCGGTGGGAGGGTTTCCCCGCCGAGACCAAGAGCTTCGCCGTCACCTGCTACGACCCCGACGCGCCGACGGGCAGCGGGTTCTGGCACTGGGTGGTGTTCGACATCCCGGCCTCCGTGACGGAGCTGCCGGTCGGTGCGGGCAGCGGCAAGTTCGAGGGGCTGCCCGACGGCGCGGTCCAGGCGCGCAACGACTACGGGTCCAAGGACTTCGGCGGTGCCGCTCCGCCCGCCGGGGACGGGCCGCACCGGTACGTGTTCACGGTGTACGCGGTGGATCAGGAGAAGCTCGGTCCGGACGCGGACGCGTCTCCGGCCGTCGTGGGCTTCAACCTGCGCTTCCACGCGATCGCCCGGGCGCATGTCGTCGGTGAGTACGAGGTGCCCGCCGAAGACTGACGTTCATGGAACGTTTGCCCGCCTCTGGTCTTGGAATTGATCAGAGGCGGGCATTTTTTATTGCGTTGTCCATCTCGGCGTGCCCGGCCAGAGTTGATCCAGCCCGCCGCGGGGTGGGCCGATTGCACGGGAGGTGGGCTGGAATGCGGGACACACTGGTTCTGAACGCGAGCTTCGAGCCGCTGTCGACGGTGACGTTGAACCGCGCCGTCGTGCTGGTGCTGCAGGACAAGGCCGTCGTCGAGCAGGCCCACCCCGAACTGCGCATGCGCGGTGCCGATGTGGACATACCGGCGCCGCGGGTGATCCGGTTGTGCCGGTACGTGAGGGTGCCGTTCCGAAGACAAGCGCCGTGGTCGAGGCGGGGGGTGCTGGTCAGGGACCGGCACCGGTGCGCGTACTGCGGGCGCAGGGCGACGACGGTGGACCATGTGGTGCCGCGGGCGCAGGGTGGTCAGGACTCCTGGCTGAACACGGTGGCCTCGTGCGCGGAGGACAATCACCGTAAGGCGGACCGGACTCCGGAGCAGGCGGGGATGCCGTTGCTGCGGCAGCCGTTCGAGCCGACTCCGGCCGATGCGATGCTGTTGGCTCTCGGCACCGAGGACTTCGACGCGCTGCCGGACTGGCTGGCGCGGGACGCGGCGTAGGGCGCAGGACGTGGAACTGGGGCCCGCCTCCTGAGGGAGGCGGGCCCCAGTCATGTGCCAGGGGGCCTACGTCAGTCGATCGACGGCTTCTCGCGGCGTTCGGTCGCCTTCTCCGAGCCGCCCCCTCCGCCCGAACCGCCGCCCATGGGGCCGAAGTTGCCCATGGCGCCGGACAGGCCCTTGAGGGCGTCGCCGATCTCGCTGGGCACGATCCAGAGCTTGTTGGCGTCGCCCTCGGCGATCTTCGGGAGCATCTGGAGGTACTGGTAGGAAAGGAGCTTCTGGTCCGGGTCGCCGGCGTGGATGGCCTCGAAGACGGTGCGGACGGCCTGGGCCTCGCCCTCGGCGCGCAGGGCGGCGGCCTTGGCCTCACCCTCGGCGCGCAGGATCTGGGACTGCTTCTCACCTTCGGCGGTGAGGATGGCGGCCTGGCGCGTACCTTCGGCGGTGAGGATCGCGGCGCGCTTGTCACGGTCGGCGCGCATCTGCTTCTCCATCGAGTCCTGGATGGAGGTGGGCGGTTCGATCGCCTTGAGTTCGACGCGGTTGACGCGGATGCCCCACTTGCCGGTGGCTTCGTCGAGGACGCCGCGCAGGGCCGCGTTGATCTCCTCGCGGGAGGTCAGGGTCCGCTCCAGGTCCATGCCACCGATGATGTTGCGGAGTGTGGTGACGGTGAGCTGCTCGATGGCCTGGATGTAGCTGGCGACCTCGTAGGTCGCGGCCCGCGCGTCGGTCACCTGGTAGTAGATGACCGTGTCGATGTTCACGACCAGGTTGTCCTGGGTGATCACCGGCTGCGGCGGGAACGGGACGACCTGTTCGCGCAGGTCGATGCGGTTGCGGATGGTGTCGATGAACGGGACCACGATGTTGAGGCCCGCGTTGAGTGTCCGCGTGTAGCGGCCGAAGCGCTCGACGATGGCCGCGCTGGCCTGTGGGATGACTTGGATTGTCCTGATCAGGGCGATGAAGACCAACACCACCAGGATGATCAGGACGATGATGACCGGTTCCATCGTCGTTCCCCGTACCCTTCTCCGCCTCGGCGCTCTCGGAAGATCTTATGGTTGTTGAAGATCTTGCTGGTCGAGTCTGACAGACCGTCGTACAACTCGTGGGCTGTTCGTATCAGTTGAGTCCTACGAGGTCAGATGACGATGGCGGTCGCTCCCTCGATCTCCACGACATCCACTTCCTGGCCTACTTCGTAGGCGCTTTCGGTGTCGAGGGCGCGGGCCGACCAGACCTCTCCGGCGAGCTTGATCCGGCCGCCGGAGCCGTCGACGCGCTCCAGTACGACGGCCTGCTTGCCCTTCAACGCGTCCACGCCTGTGGCGAGTTGGGGGCGCTGTGCGCTGTGCCGGAGCGCGATGGGCCGTACCACGGCGATGAGTGCGACCGAGACGACGACGAAGGAGAGGACCTGGGCCACGACGCCGAAGCCCAGTCCGGCGAAGACCGCGGCGGCGACGGCGCCGACGGCGAGCATGCCGAACTCGGGCATCGCCGTGACCACGAGCGGAATTCCGAGCGCGGCCGCGCCGACGAGCCACCACACCCATGCGTCGATGTCGTTCACATGGTCATGGTATGACCGCAAGTCCCTTGACGGACAGGGCGCAAGGGGCTCAGGTCAGCGGCAGACCGCGCGCGGTCCAGCGGTCGCCGGCCTGTTCGACGACGAGCGGCAGGCCGAAGCAGAGGGAGAGGTTGCGGGAGGTGAGTTCGAGCTCCAGCGGACCGGCGGTGAGGACCTTGCCCTGACGGATCATCAGGACGTGGGTGAAGCCGGGGGCGATCTCCTCGACGTGGTGGGTGACCATGATCATCGAGGGGGCGATCGGGTCGCGGGCGAGGCGGCCGAGGCGGCGTACGAGGTCCTCGCGGCCGCCGAGGTCGAGGCCGGCGGCGGGCTCGTCGAGGAGGAGCAGCTCGGGGTCGGTCATCAGGGCGCGGGCGATGAGGGTGCGCTTGCGCTCGCCCTCGGAGAGGGTGCCGAACTTCCGGTCGAGGTAGTCGCTCATGCCCAGGCGGTCGAGGAAGGCGCGGGCACGCTGCTCGTCGATCTCCTCGTACTCCTCCTGCCAGCCGGCGGTCATGCCGTACGCGGCGGTGAGCACGGTCTGCAGGACGGTCTGGCGCTTGGGGAGCTTGTCGGCCATGGCGATGCCGGCCACGCCGATGCGGGGGCGCAGTTCGAAGACGTCGGTGCCGGGCTTGCCGAGGGTCTCGCCGAGGATGGTCGCGGTGCCCTTGCTGGGGTAGAGGTAGCTGGAGGCGACGTTGAGGAGGGTGGTCTTGCCCGCGCCGTTGGGGCCGAGGATGACCCAGCGCTCGCCTTCCTTGACCGACCAGGAGACCTGGTCCACCAGAGCCCGGCCCTCCCGGACCACGGATACGTCCTGAAGCTCCAGAACATCGCTCATGAGCGCGTTGTCTCCCCTTGCAGTGTGACCGGTCTCGGGTCGGCGTCTCGGCTGTCGCGTGCGCTTGTGGGCGCAGCCCTCGAAGAAATCTACGCCACTGGTCGGCCCCTCCATTCCATCGGTCCGGTCCTTAGGGTGGGGGCATGCTCTCGGAACCGCGCTCAGGACGCCTTGCCGCTTGGGGAAACGCCCTTTTGGCCGGACTTGTCTCTCCGGACGACGCCGTGCTCGCGATCGTCGGCGAGGACGCCGTGCACCGGATGGAAGGGCTGCCCGGTGAGCCGGGGCAGGTGGGGCTGACGCTGGGGCTGGGCCGGCTGCGGGCGCTGGGGGTGGCCGGTCTGCGGGTCGCGCTGCCGGCCCCGGGGCATCCGCTGGGGCTGAGCGGGCCGCCGGAGTTCAACGCGCGGGCGATGGACGCCGAGGAGGCGGTGGTCTGTCACGGCGCCGCGCTGGGGCTGGTGCCGGAGGTGTACGAGGCCGGTCCCGACGGTGATGTGCATGTCGAGGTGGTCTGGCACTGTCTGCCGGTGCGGGAGGCTCCCCCGGCCGACGTGCCGTCGCTCGGTGAGGCGGAGCGGGAGCTGGCGGAGGCGCTCCGGGAGGCGACGGAGGTGTTGTCGCGGCTGGACGTCGCCGGGTCGGGGCCGGTGGCGGAGGCGGCGATCGACGCGTACCGGGCGCGGGCCGAGCGAGGCCGGGAGGTGCTGGCGCCGGGGTATCCGCCGCGGGCGGTCCGCGTGCTGGAACTGGCGCAGCGGGTGGGGTTGCTGGTGTCCCTGGCCTACGGCAACGGTCATGGCGGCGCGGTGAGTTCGGCGGAGATGGGGGCGCGGGCGGAGGCGTTGCGGCCGGTGGAGCGGACGGCGCGCCGGGCCCAGGTCGCCGCGTACAACGCGTATGTGGAGGAGCGGGAGCGGGGCATGCGGTGAGTCCCGCCCCCTGACAGCCGGACGGCCTCCCGGGCTGGGCCCGGGAGGCCGGAGATCACCGCACGCCGTGGGGCGGACGTCAGTGGTTGACGCCCAGGTTGCCGAAGGCCGGGTTCAGCACGCCGATGACGTTGACGCTGTTGCCCACGGCGTTCACCGGGACGTGGACCGGTGCCTGAACGAGGTTGCCCGACAGCACGCCGGGCGAGCCCACGGCCTGGCCGTCGGCGTGCGAGCCGCCGGTGGTGGCGGAGGCCATCCCGGCTCCCGCGGCGATCAGACCGCCGGCCACCATCGTCACGGCCGCTGCCTTCTTCAGGTTCTTCACTTCTGAGTCCTCCTAGCGATGGCCGCGGCAGTCGCCGCAGCACGCACTGGAGAACGGCGACACCCCCCGGAGGTTGCGCCATTCGGGGGACATTCCCACGACGGTATGAATCTCGGTCCGGAGCGGGACGCTCCGTGTTGCCGTGCCGCACCGGCGCTCGCGCCGCGTTTCAGCCGGTCACACCGTGTCGTACGGCCCACAGCGCGGCCTGCGTCCGGTCCGCCAGGTCGAGCTTCATCAGGATGTTCGACACATGGGTCTTGACCGTCTTCTCGGACAGGACGAGGGTGCGGGCGATCTCGCGGTTGGACCGCCCGTCGGCTATCAGGCCGAGGACCTCGCGCTCCCGCTCGGTGAGCGACCCGGCTCGGCCCGGGGCGGAGTTCGCCTCCTCCTGGGACAGCAGGGCGAGCGCCACCTCGGGCTGCAGGAGGATGTGCCCGGCGTGCACCGAGCGGATGGCGCCGGCGAGGGCGTCGGGGTCCACGTCCTTGTAGACGTACCCGGCGGCGCCGGCGCGCAGGGCCGGCACCACCGTGCGCTGTTCGGTGAAGCTGGTGACGATCAGCACGCGCGCGGGGTTGTCCAGTTCCCGGAGCCTGCGCAGGGCGTCCACGCCGTCCATGCCCGGCATCTTGATGTCCATCAGGACGACGTCGGGCCTGAGCTCCTCGGCGCGGGCGATTCCCTCGGCACCGTCGGCGGCCTCGCCCACGACCTCGATGTCGTCCTGCACCTCGAGAAAGGTGCGCAGGCCGCGGCGGACCACCTGGTGGTCGTCGACGAGCAGCACCCTGATTGCGTCAGCCACCGGGGACCTCCATCTCGATCACGGTGCCTTTGCCGGGCGCCGATTCCACGGTCAGCCGGCCGCCGACCCCGCTGGTGCGGTCGCGCATGGACACCAGGCCGAGGTGGCGGCCGGCCCGCCGTATGCCGTGCGGGTCGAAGCCGGCGCCGTCGTCCGTCACCCGCAGGACCGCCGCCGTGCCGCGCCGGGTCAGGGTCACGTCCACATGATCGGCTCCGGAGTGCCGCAGCGCGTTGTGCAGGGCTTCCTGGGCGACGCGCAGGACCGCCTCCTCCTGGGCGGAGGGCAGGGCGCGCACCCCTTTGCTGTCGAAGCTCACGCGCGCGCTGTGGGCGCGGTCGAGGACCTGGATCTGGGTGCGCAGGGTGGCGACGAGGCCGTCCTCGTCGAGGGCGGCCGGGCGCAGCTCGACTACCGCGGCGCGCAGTTCGTCGGTGGCCTCGGCGGCGAGCGCGGCCACCTGCTGCAGCTCGCCCTTGGCGCGGGAGGGGTCGCGGTCCACCAGGGCGGCCGCGGCCTGGGCGGTCAGGCGCAGGGAGAAGAGTTTCTGGCTGACCGCGTCGTGCAGTTCGTGCGCGAGGCGGGAGCGCTCCTCGGCGATGGTCAGTTCGCGGCTGCGTTCGTACAGGCGGGCGTTGGTGAGGGCGATCGCCGCGTGCTGGGCGAGGATGGCGAGCAGTTCCTCGTCCTCCGCGGTGAAGCCGCAGCCGCCGCTGGGCCTGGAGCAGTTCTTGTTGGCCAGGAACAGGGCGCCGATGACCTCGTCGCCGTCCCGGACGGGCAGGCCCAGGAAGTCGGACATGTCGGGGTGGGCGGCGGGCCAGCCCTCGAAGCGGGGGTCCTTGCGCACGTCGGCCAGGCGCTCGACCTTGGCCTCCTGGAGCATGGCGGCGAGGATGCCGTGCTGGCGCGGGAGGGGGCCGATGGCCGCCCACTGGTCGGCGCTGACGCCGTCGACGACGAACTGGGCGAAGCCGCCGTGGTCGTCGGGGACGCCGAGTGCGGCGTACTGCGCGTCGAGCAGCTCGCGGGCCGAGGCGACGATCGTCTTGAGGACGTCGCGCACCTCGAGATGCCTGCTCATGGCCAGCAGCGCGGCGCTCACCGCTGCCAGGCCGGACCGGGGGCCTTGACTCATGACCTCACGGTACCGGCGGGGTGTGACAGCGCGGATCGGACCTGTGACGGCGGCAGCTGGGGCGGTGGGCCTAGGTCGCGCGGCGTAGGCCCGTCGCCCCCGACCGGCGGCTTAGGGCGAAGGGCCCCTCGCTTTGCGCCCCGCGTCCGAGGCGGGCCGGGCGGGCCGGTTCCTACGTTGAGGGCAGGCCGTCGCGGGACGGCTTCGACGAGGGGACGTGGAGTCATGCCGGTAGCGATCATCACGGGGGCGTCGAAGGGGCTGGGGCGGGCACTCGCCGGGGCCCTGGCCGCCCGGGGCTGGGACCTGGTGCTCGACGCGAGGACGACGGAGGTCCTGCGGGAGACGGCGGCGGAGCTGGAGGCACACGGCACGCGCGTGACGGCGGTGTCCGGGGACGTCACGGACGCCGGGCACCGGGCCGAGCTGGTGGCGGCGGCCGAGAAGCTGGGCGGCGTCGATCTGCTGGTGAGCAACGCGAGCGCGCTGGGCGCCGAGCCTCTCGTACGCCTGGACGCGCTGCCCCTGGAGGGGCTGCGGCGGGCGCTGGAGGTGAACGTGGTGGCCGCGCTGGGCCTGGTCCAGGAGGCGCTGCCGCTGCTGCGCGCGTCCGAGGCGGGCACGGTGATCACGGTCAGCTCGGACGCGGCCGCCGAAGCGTACGAGACGTGGGGCGGGTACGGGGCCTCCAAGGCGGCGCTGGACCATCTGGCGGCCGTGCTCGGCGAGGAGGAGCCGGGACTGCGGGTGTGGGCGGTGGACCCCGGGGACATGGCGACGGATCTGTACGCGGCCGCCGTACCGGACGACGACGATCCGCGGCCGGCGCCGGCCGGGGTGGTGCCGGCGTTCCTGCGGCTGCTGGACGAGCGCCCGGCGAGCGGGCGGTACGCGGCCCTCTCGCTGCTGGTGGAGGGGCGATGACGCTCGCGGTGAGGGTGCCTGAGGAGCTGTCGGCGCGTGTCCCGGCCGAGCAGCGCGGGCCGGGGCTGGACCGGGATGCCGTGCGGCTGCTGGTGTCGCGGGGGACGGAGGTGTCGCACCACGCGTTCAGGGAGCTGCCGGGCGTGCTGCGGGCCGGGGATCTGCTGGTGGTGAACACCTCCCCGACGCTGGCCGCCGCCGTGGACGGGCGGGTCGGCCACGCGCGCGTGGTGGTGCACTTCTCCACGCGCGGGGACGACGGGCGATGGGCGGTGGAGCTGCGGGAACCGGACGGGAGGGGCACCACGCGCCCGCTGGCGCCGGGGTGGACGCGGAGCGCTCCCTGGACGAAGGGGGCGGCAGGACCGGCGGGGACGGAGGTGCGGCTGCCCGGGGGTGTGCGGCTGGTCCTGGAGGAGCCGCTGAGCGCGCGGGGCGAGCGCCTGTGGTGGGCTCGGGCGGCCGGAGCCGGGGTTCCGGGGATGCTGCGGGAGCACGGCCGGCCGATCCGCTACTCCTACACGGAGCGGGATCAGCCGCTGTCGGTCTACCAGACGGTGTTCGCGCTGCCGGCGGCC
This sequence comes from Streptomyces panaciradicis, assembly GCF_023516615.1. Taxonomy (GTDB): domain Bacteria; phylum Actinomycetota; class Actinomycetes; order Streptomycetales; family Streptomycetaceae; genus Streptomyces; species Streptomyces panaciradicis. The sequence continues at coordinate 2,960 of NZ_JAMGBF010000220.1, read as the reverse complement.
GGCGGGGCGGGCAGCGCGGAGATGCCGAGCGCGGCGCGGCCCTTCACCGCGCGGCTGGTGGCGGAGCTGGTGAGCCGGGGCGTGCAGTTCGCCCCGATCACCCTGCACACGGGGGTGGCGTCGGCGGAGTCGCACGAGCCGCCGTATCCGGAGCGGTTCTCGGTGCCGGAGGCGTCGGCGCGGCTGATCAACGCGGCGCGAGCCGGGGACGGGCGGGTCGTGGCCGTGGGGACGACGGCCGTGCGGGCGGTGGAGTCGGCGGCCGGCGCCGACGGTGTCGTCCGCGCGTGTGAGGGGTGGACGGATCTCGTGGTCACCCCGGAGCGCGGGGTGCGGGTGGTGGACGGGCTGCTGACCGGGCTGCACGAGCCGGAGGCCTCGCATCTGCTGATGCTGCGGGCGGTGGCCGGGCGGGAGGCGGTGGACCGCGCGTACGAGGAGGCGCTGCGCGGGCGGTACCTGTGGCACGAGTTCGGCGACGTCCATCTCATCCTCCCGCGGGAGGACCCTCACGCACAGCATTGCGCCAGCAACTGTTGGTGAGGAAACCTCAGGGGCCATGTGAGCCCGCGCATAGGGCGCAGGTCACGTACGAAGGTGGGTAGGAGATGAAGACTCACGTGATGAGCGGCAGGGACGGTCCAGTCTGCCCCGATTTGCCCTTCCCTGATCCACTACCCGGGATCGTACGTCACATCTTTGCCTGGTGATTTTGCGGCCGCTAAGAATGGCAGCCGTCGCTCAGCGCCGCGGGTTCCGCCCGCGGCGTTCGTGCGGGAAGGACCCGAGTCCCCCGCAGGACGTCGAGCGACCTCCGCGCTATTCGAAGAGGTCCGTCTGTCATGCCCAAGAACACCAACACCCGCGGTCACAGTCGTGCGCTGACCCGCCACCACAAGATCGCGCTCGCCGGTGTCGCCACCCTCGGTGCCGCCGCCCTCGCCTTCTCCGCGGTGCCCAGCAGCGCCGAGACCACCACGAGTGAGGCCGCCTCCACGGCCAAGGTCGCCTACGGCACCGAGCAGATCAAGGACGTGAAGGCCAGCGTCACCGACCGGCTCGCCGTCGACAGCATCAAGGCCGAGACCGCCAAGGCGAAGGCCGACGCCCGCGCCAAGGCCGCCGCAGCGGCCGTCGCGAAGAAGAAGGCCGCCGCCGCGGCCGCCGCCAAGGCCGCCGCTCAGCGGAAGGCCGCGGCCGAGCGCCGGGCCAAGGAGGCCGCGAGCCGCTCCGCCAAGCGCGCCGCCGTGAAGAAGGCCGCCGTGAAGAGCTACGGCAACAACCTGAACGGCTGGATCAACCACGCCCTCGACATCATGCACAGCAAGGGCATCCCGGGTTCGTACAACGGTCTGTACCGCAACATCATGCGGGAGTCCTCGGGCAACCCGAACGCCATCAACAACTGGGACATCAACGCGATCAACGGCATCCCGTCGAAGGGCCTGCTGCAGGTCATCCCGCCGACCTTCACGGCCTACCACGTCGCCGGCACGTCCTGGAACATCTACGACCCGGTCGCCAACATCACCGCCGCCGCCAACTACGCGGCCGACAAGTACGGCACGATCGACAACGTCAACAGCGCGTACTGAGGTCAGCGCGGACCTCAGCCCGTGAACGCCGAAGGGCGGCACCTCCTGACGGGTGCCGCCCTTCGGGGTCGTTCAAGGCCCTACTTGCGCATGACCTCCGGCTCGTGGCGGCGCAGGAAGCGGGCCACGAAGAAGGCGCAGATCACGCCGAGGACGATCAGGGCGACCATGTCCAGGGTCCAGGCGCCGGCGCTGTGCGCCCACAGCGGGTCGTCGGGCTTGCCCTTGCCCGGCGGGGCGATCCGGTTGAAGTCCAGCGTGGCGCCCGCGGCACCGACGGCCCAGCGCGAGGGCATCAGGTACGAGAACTGGTTGACGCCGATCGCGCCGTTCAGCGCGAAGAGGCAGCCGGTGAAGACGACCTGGACGATCGCGAACATGACCAGCAGCGGCATGGTCTTCTCGGAGGTCTTCACCAGGGCGGAGATGATCAGGCCGAACATCATCGAGGTGAAGCCCAGCGCCATGATCGGCAGGCAGAGCTCGACGAGCACCGCGTTGCCGAGGACCACGCCCTTGTCCGGGACGGTGCGGCTGGCGAAGCCGATGACACCGACCATCAGACCCTGCAGGACCGTGATCACGCCGAGCACGAACACCTTGGACATCAGGTACGCGGAGCGGGACAGGCCCGTCGCGCGCTCCCGCTCGTAGATGACCCGTTCCTTGATCAGCTCACGGACGGAGTTGGCGGCGCCGGCGAAGCAGGCGCCGACCGCGAGGATCAGCAGCACCGTAGTGGCCGTGCCGTTCGGCACGGGCTGCTGCGTGGTCGGGTTGATCTCCGTGTTGACCAGCAGGTCCTTGCCCGAGTCGATGAGCAGGCTGACCGAGCCCAGGACCAGCGGCAGGATCACCGTCAGCGCCAGGAAGCCCTTGTCGGAGGCGATGACGGACATGTAGCGCCACACCAGCGTGCCGAACTGGCTCATCCAGCCCTGCGGCTTCGGCGGCTTCATCGCCTGCATCGGAGGCATCTGTACGGACTGCGGCGCAACGGCGTCGATGTCCGCGGCGTACATCTGGTAGTGCTGCGAGCCCTTCCAGCGTCCGGCCCAGTCGTAGTCGCGGTAGTTCTCGAAGGCGGAGAAGACGTCGGCCCAGGTGTCGTAGCCGAAGAAGTTCAGCGCCTCCTCGGGCGGGCCGAAGTAGGCGACCGCGCCGCCCGGGGCCATCACGAGCAGCTTGTCGCACAGGGCGAGCTCGGCCACGGAGTGGGTGACGACGAGGACCGTGCGGCCGTCGTCGGCGAGGCCGCGCAGCAGCTGCATGACATCGCGGTCCATGCCCGGGTCGAGACCCGAGGTCGGCTCGTCCAGGAAGATCAGGGACGGCTTGGTGAGCAGCTCCAGGGCCACCGAGACG
>NZ_JAMGBF010000022.1 GCF_023516615.1 Streptomyces panaciradicis | reverse complement strand
GCCTCGGCGGGCGGCCCGGCGGCGTCCGCCGGCTCGGGGACGTCCTCCCGGCCGCGGGCGGCCGCCGGCATGGGCGCGGCGGCGTCGTCGGCGTCCGGGGTCGTGTCGAAGTCGCTGGTCGCCTTGGCCTCGAAGTCCTGCGTGACCAGGGGCTCCGGCTCCTGCGGCCCTTCCTCGGCGACCGCGGCCAGCTGCTCCGCGAAACGGTTCAGCAGGCGGTGTACGGCGGAGGTGACCGCGTCGGCGGGCAGTTCGGTGAGCCGGCCGTCCGCGGAGGCCGTGCCGCCGAAGGCCAGCCGGGAGCCGTCCTCCGCCTCCTCGATACGCAGGGTGAGCGCGAGCTTGACCGAGCCGGTGCCGCGGGCCTCGACAGCGTCGCCCTCGGCGGCGTACGAACCGTCGTCCAGCCGGGTGATCCGCACCCTGCCCCGGTAGGTGACGGAGTGGCTGCCCACGCGCAGTTTCAGCCGCCCGGAGACGGGCTCTGCACCGGCGTCCTGCTGGAGCCCGGGGACGGCCCGGGCGACCCTGGCCGGGTCGGCGAGGGTCTCCTCGAGCCGCTGGACCGCAACCGGAACAAACACCTCATGCTCCATGACGACGGAGCCTACCCAGGACGCCCCCGCATGCACCCTTGTTGGTCGAAAGTGACCGCGCGTCGCGAGGGGCGACCGCGTCCGCCACCGGACGGGCCGGAAGGGGGCACCCCGCACGCACCACCAGCCCCGACCCGGGGCGGCCCACCGACTCCGCAACGACCGCGTCCGCGGCCAACTCAGCCGGCCTGCCGACTCCACACCGGCCGCGTCCATGGCCGACCGGTTCAGGCACGCCCGGGCGTCAGTTCGCGTAGCGCGGGTGCACCAGGGTCGACGGTGGCAGGTCGGTGAGGCGGGTGCGGGCCGCCGCGTGGGCGTCCGCCGCGAGGGACGCGCGGGTCAGGGTGCGCGGGGGCGGGGCCTGCGCGTCGAGGCCGAGGGGCGGGGTGGTGCGGACGGCGGCCAGCACGAAGCCCCAGTCGGGGGGCGCGCGCAGGGCGCCCGCGATGCGCTCGGGGCCCGCGGCGAGACCGGCGTCGCGGTCGCCGACGCGGTAGGGAACGGTGTGCAGGCCGACGGCGCGCAGGGTGGCGACGACCGTCCAGAACCCGTGCGGCCGGACGGAGAGCGGACCGGCGTGCACCGCCAGCCGCCCGCCGGGGGCGAGCACCCGGCGGGCCAGGCCGTAGAACTCCTCGGAGTAGAGCTTGGTGCTCGCCGTGATGCCCGGGTCGGGCAGGTCGCAGACGACGACGTCGTACGCCGCGCCGCGTGCCGTGCGCAGCCAGTGGAAGGCGTCGGCGGTGACCACGCGCACGCGTGGGTCGTCGTAGGCGTGGCGGTTGAGCGCGGACAGGGCCGGGTCGTGGCGGGCCAGCCGGACGACTCCCGGGTCGGCTTCGACGACGTCCACGCGCCGCACGCCCCGGTGGCGCAGCACCTCGCGGGCGGCCAGTCCGTCGCCGCCGCCGAGGATGAGCACGCGCGCGTGCGGGCCGTTCATCGCGGGCCGGACCAGGGCCTCGTGGTAGCGGCGTTCGTCGCGGCCGCTGACCCGCAGGCGGCCGTCGAGGAACAGGTGGAGGGGGCGGCCGTGGGTGCCGCCGGTGAGGACGACCTCCTGGACGCCGCTGCGCAGCGCCACCCGTACGTCGGCGCCGTAGACCGCGTGCCGCGCGGCCCGCTCGAAGTCGTCGACCAGGGCGGCCGCGGAGGCGAGGACACCGAGGACGGCGAGGTTGGCGATCAGCAGCGTCCAGCGGGCGCGGCGGCTGAGGTCGCGGCGGAACAGGCCGAGGACGAGAGCACCGCCCGCGAGCGCGTTGACGGTGCCGGTGATCAGGGCGCCGGTCAACTGGCCCAGCTGCGGCAGCAGAAGGAACGGGAAGGCGAGGCCGCCGACGAGCGCGCCGACGTAGTCCGCGGCGAACAGGTCCGCCACCGCGCCGCCCGCGTCCTGGCGCCGGATGCGCTGGATCAGCTCCATCAGCAGCGGCACCTCGGCGCCGATGAGCAGGCCTATGGTCAGCGAGAAGGCGACCAGCAGCCAGCGCGGGCCGTCCGCCCACAGGCCGCCCCAGTCGCCGGTCCAGGCGAAGACGGCGTACATCGCCATCGCGCTGCAGCCGCCGACCAGGGCGAGGGTCGCCTCGATGGCGCCGAAGCCGGCCGCGGCGAGCCGGCGCAGCCGCTTCGCGGCCAGCGAGCCGATGCCCATGGCGAACACCATCACGGACAGCACGACCGAGGCCTGGGTGACCGAGTCGCCGATCAGGTACGAGGCCAGGGCGACGAGTTCGAGCTCGTACACCAGTCCGCAGGCCGCGCAGACGAAGACGCACGCGAGGACGAGGAACCGGCCGGTGGCCGCACGCACGGGAAGCCGCGCGGGGACCGCCCACGGGGGTGGGGGGCTCGGCGGGGCTGGAGCGTGCGGCTCGATCACGACTGCGACGTTACGTCACGGAGACATCACGGTTCGTCACCCACACGTGTGGATCTGGCACCCTCAAACGCCCGACATGCTGACGTCCGCGGCCGGCACCGGCACGCGGACGCCCACGCGCGTGCGTGTCGCCACCAGTTGCCCGTCCTGCGGGTAGGCGTGCCAGGTCCGCCACAGCACCTGCCCCTCGTGCCGCTGCGCGAGCAGCGCCGTGAAGGCGTGCGGGCTGCCGGGGAAGACGCCCGCGAGGCCGTGGGGGTGGTCGGAGACCAGGTCCAGCAACTCCTGGGCGCGGCCCGCGAAGGAGCCCGGCGAGAGGACCTCCACCCGCGCCGCGAACTCGTACTCCCAGTCGTCGACGCGCTTGGCCACGCCGAGCGGCAGCGGGGTGCTGCTGCCGGGGATGCACGCCACCGTCTCCGAACAGATGCCCCGCTCCTCCTCCAGGAGGACCTGGTGGGACGCCCCCAGGAGTCTCAACTGCAATCTGGTCCCCGTCAGTTCGAGGTCGAGCGTCGCCAGTGCGGGAAGCGGCTCACGCCCCAGGGCCCAGGCGAGGTCGGCCGCGCGCGTGTCGGTGTACGAGGTGTTCAGGGTCGTGAGCATGGATCGGCTCCGCAAGCACGCAAAGAAAGGGTGGTGTGGGGGTCCGGCACACCCGGGCGACTGTGGGGGGATCGGCCCGGTCAGCCCAGTCGGAAGGTCAGGGGGTGTCCGCAGGACGTCCGAGGGGCCGTGTTGGTGTTTTAGAGGGAATCATGAACAGAGGCGCCGCCACAGCGTTTTTACCCAACTTCGTGGCGTTTCCATCCCTCAGAGGGCTCCACAGCTCAACTGTTCAACCAGGGCGTGCGCCAGGGCGGCCAGGGAGTGCGCCGGAACGTGCGGGCGCCCGCCGGGTGCGTGCCCCGGCGGGCGCTCCTCGGCGCGGCCGCGGATCCCCCTTCAGGGAGGACCGCCGTCTGCCGTCAGTTGCCTCCCCCGCATCCGCCGCCTCCACCGCACCCGCCGCCCCCGCACGACGAGCCGCCGCCGCAGGACGACCCACCGCCGCACGACGAATGGCCGCCCCCGCAGGAGTGGTGATGCCCACCGGAGTGGTGGCCACCCGACGACGAGTCGTACGACGCAGCGCCGCCGCCCGCGTCGCCCGCCCACCAACTGCTGCGGCTGCCGCGGCTGTACGACCGCTTGGCGTACGCGTTCCTCGGGCTCCTGCGCGCCGCCTTCACGACGATTGCCACGAACAGGAGCAGGATCGCCACCACGATGAGGCCGGTCAGCATGGCGTCACCGTCCTTCCGAGTCCCCCGAAGCGGCCCCCCGTGGGCGCCTCGCTTGCTGTGTGCCGGGGGGATGCCCGTGGGCGCGGACGGCCAAAGCAGAGTTGAGGAAGTTCAGAGGGTTGTCCGCGGCCGGGGTCCGGTCGCGGACGCCGGGCCGTTCGGCTCTACCGGCCGTCGCCGGCCGCGGTTAGCGTCGGGGGTGACCGGAGCCGGCCCGGCCCGAGGAGGTCGCCATGTCGGTCGAGCGGCGGGCGAGGAAGCCCTGGCTGCCACCACGCTGGTTCATCCGTCTGGCCTGGTCCACGCACCGGGGTCTGTACCGGGCCTTGGGAGGCCGGTTCGCGCTGTGGCGGCCGCGCGCCGACGGCTGGGGCGCGCTGCGGCTGACCACCACCGGCCGCCGCACGGGCCGGCAGCGCGGTGTCATCATCGGCTATTTCGAGGACGGTCCGAATCTCGTCTCGCTCGCGATGAACGGGTGGGGTGCGGGCGAGCCCGCCTGGTGGCTCAACCTGCGGGCGCACCCGGACGCGAGCGTCGATCTGGTGGACGGGCGGCGGCTCGTGCGTGCCCACGCCGCGGCAGGCGACGAGCGGTCGCGGCTGTGGGCCCGGTGGCGCGAGATCGACAAGAACCTGGACGCCTACGCGGCACGCCGGCCGCACGAGACCGCGGTGGTGGTCCTGACGCCCCGAACGGAACCGCCGGAGCCGGCCTCCGGCTGAAGGGGCTCCGCGCGGCGCCCCGGCACACGGTTGAGGAACCCCGCGGCTTCGGCGCAGGATGGCCCGCATGACCTCCAGCACCCGCCCCTTCCTCAATCGCCGGCTCGCCGAGTTCGGGACGACGATCTTCGCGGAGATGTCGGCCCTCGCCCTGCGGACCGGCTCGATCAACCTGGGTCAGGGTTTTCCCGACACGGACGGCCCCGAGGAGGTCCGGGAGGCCGCCGTACGGGCCCTGCGCGACGGCCGCGGCAACCAGTACCCGCCGGGTCCCGGCGTGCCCGAGCTGCGGACCGCGATCGCCGCGCACCAGCAGCGGTGGTACGGGCTGTCGTACGACCCCGACGCGGAGGTCCTGGTCACGGCCGGCGCCACGGAGGCCATCGCCGCGTCCCTGCTGGCGCTGCTGGAGCCCGGCGACGAGGTGATCGCCCTGGAGCCGTACTACGACTCCTACGCGGCCTGCATCGCGATGGCGGGCGGCACCCGCGTGCCGGTCACCCTCCGGCCGCACGAGGGCAGCTTCCGCCTCGACCTCGACGAACTGCGCGCGGCCGTCACCGACCGCACCCGGCTGCTGCTCCTCAACACCCCGCACAACCCCACCGGTGCGGTCCTCACCCGCGCCGAACTCGCGGCGGTCGCCGAGCTGGCGGTGGAGCGGGACCTGCTCGTCGTCACGGACGAGGTCTACGAGCACCTGGTCTTCGACGACGCCGAGCACCTGCCCCTGGCCGGCTTCCCGGGCATGCGCGACCGCACGGTCACCATCGGCTCGGCCGGCAAGACCTTCTCCTTCACGGGCTGGAAGGTCGGCTGGGTGACGGCCTCGCCGCCGCTGGTCGCGGCGGTGCGCTCGGCCAAGCAGTTCCTGACCTACGTCTCCTCCGGCCCGTTCCAGTACGCGGTCGCCGAGGCCCTGGCCCTTCCGGACGCGTACTTCACGGCCTTCCGCGAGGACATGCTGGCCAAGCGCGACCTGCTGGCGGCGGGCCTGAAGGACGCCGGCTTCGACGTCTTCCGCACGGCCGGCACGTACTTCGTCACCACCGACATCCGCCCCCTCGGCGAGAGCGACGGATTCGCCTTCTGCCGGGCCCTGCCGGAGCGCGCCGGAGTCGTCGCCATCCCGAACGCGGTCTTCTACGACCACCGGGAGGCGGGGGCGCCGTTCGTGCGGTTCGCGTTCTGCAAGCGGGCCGAGGTGCTGGCGGAGGCGGTGCAGCGGCTGAAGACGCTCGCCTGAGGCGCGTCACGCCGACACGCCGGGCCCGGCGCATCCGTACCCGCCCGGACGCCTCCTGCTCGCGCCCGCCCGGTTCGCCCTGCAATGTGCCGGTGTGACCCACGCCAGCACCCTCACCCACCCCTCGCTCACCGAGCCCGCTCCCGGCACGAAGGACCGTGCGCGGCACTCCGCCCTCGCCGCGACGGTCACGGCCCTCGGGCTGTTCCTCGCCGCCCGCCTGCTCGGCACGGCCGTACTCGTTCTCGTCGCCCGGGAGGCGGGGCACGGCGCCCTCACCCTGCTCGGGCGGTCCTGGGACTCCCGGTGGTATCTGGGGATCGCCGCGCACGGATACGGCCATGTCCTGCGCCCCCGCCCGGGCGTCGCCTACAGCGACCTGGCGTTCTTCCCGCTGTATCCGGGGCTGGTGCGGGCGGTGACGAGCGTGGTCCCGCTCGGCGGCGGCGCGGCGGGGCTGGTCGTGTCGTGGACGGCCGCGGCGGTGGCCGCCTGCGGAATCCACGCCGTCGGCGCACGGCTGCACGGGCGGGCCGTCGCCACCGCGCTGGTCCTGCTGTGGGGCGTGCTGCCGCACTCGGTCGTGCTGTCGATGGCCTACACCGAGCCGGTGCTGACCGCGTGCGCCGCCTGGTCGCTGTACGCGGTGCTCACCAGCCGGTGGGTGTGGGCCGGCGCGCTGGCCGCGCTGGCGGGGCTGGCCCGGCCCAACGGGTGCGCGGTGGCGGCGGCGGTGCTCGCGGCGGCGGTTTGCGAGGTGTGGCGTCGGCGCGGAAAGGTTTCCCACAGGCTGTGGACGGGCGCCGCGCTCGCGCCGCTCGGCTGGAGCGCGTACGTGCTGTGGGTGGGGCGGCGGACGGGGGGCCCGCTCGGCGGGTACTTCGAGGTGCAGCGGCGGTGGGGGTCGCAGTTCGACTTCGGGCGGGGGGCGCTGCTGTTCGTCCGGCGGCTGCTGCTGCACGGGGACCGCTTCGTCTTCCCGATGGCCCTGCTGATCGTCGCGGCCGGCGTGCTGCTGTTCGCCCTGCTGCTGGCCGACCGCGCCCCGCTCCCGCTCCTCGTGTACAGCGGAGTGCTGCTGCTGATCGCCGTCGGCGGCTCCGGCTTCTTCGAGTCCAAGCCGCGCTTCCTGCTGCCGGCCTTCCCGCTGCTGATCCCCCTCGCCAGCGCCCTGGTCCGTACGGCCAGAGCCCGGCCCTGGCACGCGACCGTGGTGGTCGGTGCCCTGGCCGGGCTCTCTTTCGGCTACGGGGCGTATCTGGTCGTGATCGCCCACACGCCTCTGTAACGGGCGTCTCCGGGGGGACCTACTCCTCGTCGTCCCCGGACTCGCCCTCGGCCTCGTTGACCTCCTGCTCGAGGCCGAGCTGCTCGACGAGCCACTTGTCGAACTCGATGGCGGCGCGCACCCAGCTGACCGTGGAGGACACGAAGTGCTCCAGGCTGACGCCGGTGCCGATCAGCATCTGCGCCTCGCCGATCAGCCGGACGGTGCCGTCGTCGTGCGTGTGGCTGTACACCTTGGGCCACAGGGTCCGCCGGTTCCAGTCGTCGATGGACTCCAGCAGCTGCGGCTTCTCGTCGATCTTGTGGGGGCGGTCGTAGAACGTCCGCACCGAGAAGACCTGCTGGTCCGCCTCGCCGCGGAACATGAAGTACGTACGGAACTGCTCCCACGGCGCCGCGAGGTCACCCTCGTCGTCGACGACGTACTTGAGCTCCATCTGGTCGAGGAGCTGCTTCACGAGGTCCTGATCCGGGACGACGGGGCCCGCCGGTCCTTGGGGCTGCGGCTCGGGCTGGCCCCCGAAGTTCGGAATCGAGGACGGGTCGATGGTCACCGTGAATTTCCCTTCGTACGGATGCCGCCATCCTCCCCCATGCGGGGCGGGTGGTGGCAAGCCTCGACGGTCCTGTCAGCCCACGGCTGACACGATGCGTCTGCCGGCACCGCCCGCTGCGAGTACCCCGCCGGTGCGATGATCCCTCCGTGACCGCACCCAAAGCACTGTCCAAGGCTGTACGTCTGCTGCTGTGGACCCTGTGGCTGGGGTGCCTGGTGTTCACCGTCTGGTGCGTCGTGGTCCTGTACCTCGCCATGACCGAGGTGTGACACGCGGCGGGCCCGCCACCCGGTGGGGTGACGGGCCCGTACCGCTGCGGACGGGTTACAGCGTCTTGCCCGTCGCCGGCCCCACGATCAGGCCGTCGCCGAAGGCGTCCACCCGGACCGTGTCGCCGTCCTTGATCTCGCCGGCCAGGATCTCCTTGGCCAGCCGGTCGCCGATGGCGGTCTGGACGAGGCGGCGCAGCGGGCGGGCGCCGTAGGCCGGGTCCAGACCCTCCGTGGCGAGCCAGGCCAGGGCCTCCTCGGTGATCTCCAGGGTGAGGCGGCGCTCCGCCAGCCGCTTGGCCAGCCGCTCGATCTGGAGCTTGGCGATGCGCTCCAGCTCGGGCTTGGTCAGCGCGGAGAAGACGACCAGGTCGTCGAGACGGTTGAGGAACTCCGGCTTGAAGGACGTCCGGACCACCTCCAGAACCTGCTCCTTCTTCTCCGCCTCGCTGGTCAACGGGTCGACCAGGAACTGGCTGCCGAGGTTGGAGGTCAGCACCAGGATCGTGTTGCGGAAGTCGACCGTACGGCCCTGACCGTCCGTCAGTCGGCCGTCGTCCAGCACCTGCAGCAGCACGTCGAAGACCTCGGGGTGGGCCTTCTCGACCTCGTCCAGCAGGACCACGCTGTACGGGCGGCGGCGCACCGCCTCCGTGAGCTGGCCGCCCTCCTCGTAGCCGACGTAGCCGGGAGGCGCGCCGACGAGCCGGGCGACGCTGTGCTTCTCGCCGTACTCGGACATGTCGATGCGGACCATGGCCCGCTCGTCGTCGAAGAGGAAGTCGGCGAGCGCCTTGGCCAGTTCGGTCTTGCCGACGCCGGTCGGGCCGAGGAAGAGGAAGGAGCCGGTGGGGCGGTCGGGGTCGGCGATGCCCGCGCGGGTGCGGCGGACGGCGTCCGAGACGGCCTGCACGGCCTCCTTCTGCCCGATCAGCCGCCTGCCCAACTCCTCCTCCATGCGCAGGAGTTTCTGGGTCTCGCCCTCCAGCAGACGGCCGGCCGGGATGCCGGTCCAGGCGGCGACGACGTCCGCGATGTCGTCGGAGCCGACCTCCTCCTTGACCATGGTGTCCTTGGCGGCCTCCTCCTCGGCCTCCGAGGCGGCCTCCAAGTCCCGCTCCAGGGACGGGATCTCGCCGTACAGCAGCTTGGAGGCGGTGTCGAAGTCGCCGTCGCGCTGGGCCCGTTCGGCCTGGCCGCGCAGCTCGTCCAGCTTCTCCTTCAGCTCACCGACGCGGTTGAGGGACTGCTTCTCCTTCTCCCAGCGGGCGGTCAGGCCGCGCAGCTCCTCCTCCCGGTCGGCGAGGTCGCGGCGCAGCTTCTCCAGGCGCTCGCGGGAGGCCGGGTCGGTCTCCTTCTCCAGCGCCAGCTCCTCCATCTTCAGCCGGTCGACGGAGCGCTGGAGCTCGTCGATCTCGACGGGGGAGGAGTCGATCTCCATGCGCAGCCGCGAGGCCGCCTCGTCGACGAGGTCGATGGCCTTGTCGGGCAGGAAGCGGGAGGTGATGTAGCGGTCGGACAGGGTCGCGGCGGCGACCAGCGCGCTGTCGGCGATCTGGACCTTGTGGTGGGCCTCGTACCGGCCCTTGAGGCCGCGCAGGATCGCGATGGTGTCCTCGACCGTGGGCTCGGCCACCAGCACCTGCTGGAAGCGGCGCTCCAGGGCGGGGTCCTTCTCGATCCGCTCGCGGTACTCGTCCAGGGTCGTCGCGCCGACCATGCGCAGCTCGCCGCGGGCCAGCATCGGCTTGAGCATGTTGCCGGCGTCCATGGCCGAGTCGCCGCCGGCGCCCGCGCCGACGACGGTGTGCAGCTCGTCGATGAAGGTGATGATCTGGCCGTCGGAGTCCTTGATCTCGGCCAGGACGGTCTTCAGCCGCTCCTCGAACTCGCCGCGGTACTTGGCGCCCGCGACCATCGCGCCGAGGTCGAGCGCGACCAGCCGCTTGTCCTTCAGCGACTCGGGCACGTCACCCTTGACGATGCGCTGCGCGAGCCCCTCGACGACGGCGGTCTTGCCGACGCCGGGCTCACCGATGAGGACGGGGTTGTTCTTCGTACGGCGGGACAGCACCTGCACCACACGGCGGATCTCGTGGTCCCGGCCGATGACCGGGTCGAGCTTGCCCTCGCGGGCCGCTGCGGTGAAGTCGGTGCCGAACTTCTCCAGGGCCTTGTACTGGCCCTCCGGGTCGGCGGTGGTCACCCGGCGTCCTCCCCTCGCCTTCTGAAAGGCGTCCTGCAGCTTCTTGGCGGTGGCCCCCTGACCGGACAGTACGTCACCGGCCGCGCCGCCCTTCGCGGCGATGCCGAGCAGCAGGTGCTCGGTGGAGAGGTACTCGTCGCCGAGGTCCCGGGCCCGGGACTGCGCGTCGGCGATGACGGCGAGCAGGTCGCGGTTCGGCTGCGGAGGCGCGACCGTCGTGCCGGTCACGCTGGGCAGCGAGGCGAGCACCTTCTCCGCGCCGGCACGCACGGCCGCCTGGTCGGCGTCCACGGCGGCGAGCAGATCGACGATGTTCTCGTTGTCCTGCCCCTGGAGCAGAGCAAGGAGCAGGTGAGCAGGGGTCAGGTCGGGATGCCCCTCGGTCACGGCCCGGTTGCCGGCCGCGTTGATGGCGTCCCGGCTCCGGTTGGTCAGCTCGGCGTCCACGTTCGCGTTCTCCTCCTGGCGTCAGCCGTCGTCCGCACTGACTTGAGCAACGTACACAAAGTTGAGTCTATTCCACTCAAGGTGAGACGGGCTACCTTCCAGGCATGGCCACATACGCCCAGGATCCCGGTGCCCCCGACCCCTCGTATCTCACCTTCTGGCGGGAACGGCACCTGTGCACGCTGACGACCCCGCGCCCCGACGGCAGCCCGCACGTGGTGCCCGTCGGGGTCACCTACGACCCGGAGGCGCGGCTGGCGCGGGTGATCACGAACAGGACGAGCGCGAAGGTGGCGAACGTCCTGGCGGCCGGACCGGAGGGCGCGCGGGTGGCGGTGTGCCAGGTGGCCGGGCGGCGCTGGGCGACGCTGGAGGGGCTGGCCGTCGTACGGACCGAGCGGGAGCGGGTGGCGGAGGCCGAGCGGCGCTACGCGGAGCGCTACGAGCGCACACCGGCGCCGAACCCGAACCGTGTGGTCATCGAGATCCGGCTGACGGGGGCGATGGGGCGTGGCTGACGAGATGTGGCTGACGGTTTTCGGCCACTGAGACGCGCCGGACGATTGCGCCGACGGCGGGAAATGTCGTCCCAAAACTGCAGCGGCGTCACCGTGTTCAGGTCACGGTGACGCCGCTGCGGGGGGAAGCACCTGAGCGATCTGTTACGACGGGGGAATCGCGTCAGGCACTGCGGGGGGTGGCTGAGATGGTCCGTACGTTGGGGGACTCGGGTTCCACCAGCCGATGGTCTCGTTGGTCCAGGTTGACGAAGATCATTCCGTACCGGACGGCACATCGCACGGGCTGCGGCGCCCCCCGAGGCCGCCGCAGACATCGATACGCCCGCACGTCCTCGTCCTCGTCCCGCGTCACGACGACCGGCTCACCGAAGACGGTCACCATCAACGAGTCACCGGAGTGGGGGATCGCGGTGACCAGGTCGATGAAGTGCCATCCCGATCGGTAGGCGGTGGCCATTTCTCTACGGAAGGAACGGTCGTCCGGTGGAGTGGTCACGTCGTCAGCTCCCGGCGCTGTCGTCTGTGCCGACCGTCGGTGCGGGTCCGTCAGCGAGCACGGTGGACGCGGCGACCGCCGGCCAGTGGGAGTCTGCTCGGGTGTTCTCCTTCGCTTCGGAAGAACCGCCCAGCACTGCGAGTCCGACAACGGCGGAAAGGGCGGCCACAAGCACCGAGCGAAGCATTCTGTTGCGCATGGTCGGCTTCGTCCTCACTTGAAAGTCTCCTCTTCCCCCGTCGGATAAGACGATGGCTCATTCAGGCACGTCATGGCCACAGGATCGATGCATCATGTTCCTGCATGTTCAGGACCCTGGGGGGTGGAGATTTCGTGGCAAATCAGACTAAGGCGGCGCATCCCCATGCGGTGACCGAGCTCTGCGAGGAAGGTGGCCGACTCTATGCGAACGCCCTGCGCACGGGGCGGGTCGCGCGAGCCGACGTGGAGTCCGCTCCCTGTCTGATCGAGTTCGCCCTTCTCCACCCGGATCCGGATGATGCGGACTGGCTGCGGCCGGTGTCCCCGTCGGCCGCGCTGGCCGAACGGCTCTACCCGATCGAGCGCGACATCACAGAACGCCGGCGGCTGTCCATTCAGCTCGCCGACACTTTCGAGCCGTTCATGGCGCTGAGCGCCAAGGCCGCCGCGACCGACGACTCGATCACCGTGCTGGAGGGCGGAAAGCGGATCAACGCGGCCCTCAACATGGCCACGGCCCAGTGCCGGAGCGAGATGCTGACCATCCAGCCGAGCGACGACCGCTTCTCCGAACAGTCCCTCATCCAGGGGCTGGAGAGAGACAAGCCACTAATCGAACGTGGTGTGCGCATCCGGACCCTGTACCAGCACACGGCCCGCTACAGCCCGGAGAAGCTGGCGTACGTCGCCCAGCTCGCCAACGGCAAGGTGGAGTACCGGACGATCGACGAGGTGGTGGAGCGCCTCATCATCTGCGACGAGACGGTCGCCTTCATCCCCGCCAGGGACGACCAGCAGGTCGCCCTGGAACTGCGTCACCCCGGGCTGATCCGGTACCTGATGCGGCTGTTCGAGTTCATGTGGGGGCGGTCGGTGCCGCTGAACGCGGGCGCCCCGTACGAGACCGCCCGCGACGGCATCACCGACATCCAGCACTCGATAGCCAAGCTCCTGGTGGAGGGGCACGTCGACGAGGCGATCGCCCGCCGCCTGGGCATGAACGTCCGCACCTGCCGGGCCCACATAGCCAAGCTGGCCACGGTCCTGGGCAGCGGCAGCCGGGCCCAGCTCGGGTACCTGATCGCCCAGTCGGGGATCCTCGACCCCGACAGCTGACCGGGCCCCGTACGGCTCCGTACGGGCTTCCTGCGGGCTCAGCGGACGGTCCGGGATTCCTGACCCGGAAGAGTGACCGGGGTGACGTCCGCGGGGTGACGGGGGCCGTCCAGGCCCACCTGGGCGATGCGGACGCCGAGTTGGGTGCGGCTGGCCGCGCCCAGGGTCTCCGACAGCCGCGCGATGTGCGCCCGGCAGGTGCGCACGCTTATCCCCAGCCGTTCCGCGATCACCGCGTCCTGGTGGCCCTCCGCCAGGAGCGCCGCGATGGACTGCTCACGGTGGGAGATGCCCTCGATGCCGGTGTCGGGCAGGGGGGCGGTCAGCGGGATGGCCAGCCGCCACAGCCGGTCGAAGACCGTTCCCAGATAGCCGACCAGGGCCGGGTGGCGCAGCTCCAGGGCGAGGGTGCGGTCGGCGTTGGCGGGGATGAAGGCGACCGTGCGGTCGAAGAGGATGAGGCGGTCGATGACCTCGTCGAGGGTGCGCGCCTCGACCGCGTCGCCCATCAGCTCCAGGTAGTTGAGCAGGCCCTGGCCGTGCCGGGCCACGTGCGTGTACAGGTCGCGCATCCGCACGCCCCGGCCGCGCAGGGCGAGCGCCCGGTGCAGGCCCTCCGTCAGCTCGTGCTCGGGCCGGATGCCGCCGGGCTGGACGGTGAGGACCTCGGTGGTGCAGGCCTCCGTCGCCTCGTCCATGGCCGCCTGGATGCGGGAGAGCCCGTCCAGGACGCGGATCGCGGAGCCCTCGGCCGGGCCCGGCTGCCGGAGCGAGGGCCCGAGACCGGCGTACCACTCGAAGGCCGCCACGGCCGAACCCACCCGCCGCTGGCTGGAGCTGACCTCGTCGTACACCCCGCGCAGCAGCCGGGTCATGACCTCCTGCGGCGAGGTCGGGACCAGCCAGTCCATGTCGTCGGGGTCGGGGTGCAGCAGGGCGAGGTCCAGCAGGCAGGGCACCGGCTCGGCGTCGCGCCGCGAGACCCGTCCGCGCCGCACCGCCCGGGAGTACACGCGGTCCCCGGCCTCGCACAGTCGGTCAGCACCGTGTGGATGAGCGTCCGCCCCGTGCCCGGCCATCGTTCATCCCACCCCCCGGTTCCGCCGTGTTCCGCAGCGCAACTATGCGCGGACACACCCTGCTCCGCAACACGGCTTCGACGGCCACGGCCGAAAGAAAACACCGGTTTGTACGGGTATCGAGAACCCTCCGTCCGTCGACTTGCAACAAGATGACGGTGGTACGGGCACGTTGTGGGGGCATCGTGAAGAACCCCGCCGGAGGTGCCTCCGACGGGGTCTCATGGCGGATATCCGCCGCTGTGCGCTGAGGGGTTGCTGCTGAGGGGTTACTTCAGCCCGACCGACGCGCAGGCGGAGGCGAACTTCGCCGTGCAGATCTGCGAGACGGTGTAGATGCCGTCCGAGATCACCGTCTGCTTGATGTTCTTCCTCGTCAGGGCGGTCACGGTGACGAGCTGGGCGGGGATGTCCTTGTCGGTGGGGCTGTCCACGCTGTCCTGGGTGAGGGCGTCGAACTGGATTTCGTGGCCCTGGACCTTGGCGACGGCCATCTGCGCGGCGGCCTCGGCCTCCTGCGGGTAGGACTTGTAGACGCTCATGTACTGGTCGCCCTCGACGATGCGCTGCACGGCCGCCAGTTCGGCGTCCTGGCCCGTGATGGGCGGCATCTTCGTCACGCCGGCCTTCTTCAGGGCGGCGATGACACCGGCCGCCATGCCGTCGTTGGCGGAGTAGACGGCCGCGATGTTGTCCTTGCCGATCCTGTCGATCGCCTGGGTCATGTTGGCCTCGGCGTTCTCCGGCTTCCAGTCCTTGGTGTCGTAGGACGCGGCGACCGTCACCTTGCCGTTGAGCTCCGACAGCGCACCGGCCTTGAACTGCTTGGCGTTGGGGTCGGTGAGCGAGCCGTTCATCATGACGACCTTGTCGGAGGTGTCCGCGTTGCCGCCTAGGGCGTCGAGCAGGGTGCGGCCCTGGACCTCGCCGACCAGTTCGTTGTCGAAGGAGACGTAGGCGTCGATGGGGCCCTCGGCGAGGCGGTCGTAGGCGATGACCGGGATGCCGGCGTCCTTGGCCTTCTTCACCTCGCCGGCGATGGCGTGCGAGTCGACGGAGTCCAGCAGGATGATGTCGACCTTGTCGTCGATCATCTTCTGCATCTGGCTCGCCTGCTTCTTGGCGTCCTGCTCGGCGTTCTGGTAGTCGACGCTGCCCTGCTTCTTGGTGAGCAGCTCCACCTGCTGCTTGATGATGGGGTAGTCGAAGTCCTCGTAGCGGGTGTTGGCCTTCTCCGGCAGCAACAGGCCGATGGTGACGTCGTTGCCCTTCGTCGGGCTCGCCGAACTGCTGTCCCCCGACACGTTGAGCATGCCGCACCCGGCCAGCGACAGGGTCATCGTGGACGCGGCCACGGATATGGCGATACGACGCGTGGGACTGCTCACAGGCCTGCTCACTTCTGGTGCCTACGGGACTCGGGCGCCTGAAGGTGCCCGGATGTCTGAAAAGCCAACGCGCAGCCGCCCCCGGGCGTCAAGCGGAACTACTTAACGAGTGCGCAACGCCACGCTCCGCTTGAGTTGTGGAGACATGAAGGAAACGCCTCCAAACACCCTTTACGGACTCTCCATGCAACGGCAGGCAATCGTCAGGCAAAGATCCGTACAACCAAGCCGATACCTCGCGAGTCGTGATCACGACGGTTCCGAACAGCCGTCCTCGACCGATCAGAGGATCGAATGAACTCAGCCAGACGTACGACGGCTTCGACACTGGTGCTCGCGACCGCCGCGGGCGCCCTGCTCGGCGCGTCCGTCTCCGCCGCCTCCGCGGCGGCCACCTGCACCTCGCCCGTCTACAAGCGCCAGTTCTTCGGGAACACCGCCTTCTCCGGTACGGCGAAGAAGACGGACTGCGACAGCGCGATCGACCAGAGCTGGAGCGGCGCCCCCGTGTCCGGCCTGCCGAAGGACGGCTTCGGCGTCCGCTGGAGCGTCACCCGCGACTTCGGCTCCGGCGGCCCCTTCGCGCTCAGCGCGAGCGGTCTCGACGGCATCCGCGTCTACCTCGACGGCACCCGCAGGATCGACCTCTGGAAGAACGTGTCGTCGACGGTGTCGAAGACCGTCGACGTCACGATCCCGTCCGGCAAGCACACACTCCGGGTGGACTACGCGAACTTCACCGGCGCCGCGAAGGTCAGGTTCGCGTACACCCCGCGCACCTCCGCCGACGTCGACAAGGTCAAGCCCCTGGTGCCCACGGGGACTTCGCCGTCGTACGACACGGCGACCGGGAAGGCGAAGCTGACCTGGGCGAAGAACAAGGAGATGGACCTCGCCGGGTACCGGGTCTACCGGCGGCTGAAGGGCACGTCGTTCGGCACCGCGCCGCTCGCGACGACCACCTCGACGTCGTACACGGACGCCGCCCTGCCGATGACGGGCGCGACGTACTACTACGAGGTGCGCGCCTACGACCGGGCGGGCAACACCTCGGCCGGCACGGCGGACCAGGGTGTGACCACCGTCGACCGCACCGCGCCGGGACAGGTCACCGGCGTCACGGCGAAGGGCACCACCGCCGGCAACACCGTCGCCTGGCAGGCCTCCGGCGCGGCGGACGTCCACCACTACGAGGTGTGGGGCGCGCCCGAGGGACAGCAGGACGCCGACGGACCCGACCTGGTCACGGGCACGTCCTTCACCGACGTGCGCGCCGGGACGGACACCGCCTGGGTCTACCGGGTGCACGCGGTCGACGGCGCCGGGAACGTCTCCCCCGCCTCCGCCCCGGTGACCGCCACCCGCCCCGAGCCGAGCGGCACGCCGGCCCCGACCGGGCTGACCGCCACCCTCCACGACGACCGGACCGAGCTGCGCTGGGACCTGCCCGAGGACTCCGGCCAGTACAACGTCTACCGCCGCGCCGACGGCGGCTTCAGCGCCATCGGCAGCGTCCGCGGCGGCGGTTGGGACGACATCGTCGCCCCGGCCGGCGAGGCGTCCTACTACGTCGTCGCCGTGGACGGCACGGGCGCCGAGTCCGCGCCCTCCGAGGTGCTCACCGTCGACCGGCTGGGCCGGGCCACGCAGACCGGACCGGCCGCGCCGAGCCTGACGCTCGTCTCGGCGGGGATCCCGGCCCGCTCCCCCGTCAAGGTCACGGCCGCGCCCGGCGCGGGCGACGAGGGCCGCGTCCTGAAGGGCTACTCCTGGGAGATCGACGGCGCCTGCGGCTCCAGCGGCACTCAGCTGTCCACCACCGGCGACATCTCCTGGACGCCGCCGTACAACGGCCCGTGCACGGTCACCGTGTACGCCGTGGACCCCTACGGCCGCCCCAGCGCGCAGAGTTCGTCGCTGGAGTTCTTCGTCGGCCGCTGACCCGCGAGCCCACACGAAGGGGCCCGGAGGTCTGCACCTCCGGGCCCCTTCACACAGGCGTGCCGCTAGTCCTTCGCCTTCTTCGGCCGCCACACCACCAGTGCGCTGGTCTGCTGGACCTCCTGGTACGGCACCAGGTCGCGCCGGTAGGAGGCGTGCACCGCGGCCTCGCGCTGCTGCATCGCCGCGGCGGCGCCGTCGACGGCCGCCTGGAGCTCGATGACGCGCTGCTGGAGCGCGGCGACCTGGTTCTCCAGCTCGATGATGCGCTTGATGCCGGCCAGGTTGATGCCCTCGTCCTGCGACAACTGCTGCACCTGCCGGAGCAGTTCGATGTCGCGGGCCGAGTAGCGCCGGCCCCGCCCGGCCGTGCGGTCGGGCGAGACCAGGCCCAGGCGGTCGTACTGGCGCAGGGTCTGCGGATGCAGACCGGAGAGCTGGGCAGCCACCGAGATGACGTAGACCGGGGTCTCCTCGGTCAGTTCATACGGGTTGCGTCGACGGCCGTCCATCTCGATCAAGCTCCCTTCGCCGCCTGGAACAGCTCCGCCCGCGGGTCCTCGCCCGCGGTCGCCTCGCGATACGCCTCCAGCGCGTCACGAGCCTTCCCCGTCACGTCCTTCGGAACACTCACCTCGACGGTGACCAGCAGGTCCCCGCGGGTGCCGTCCTTGCGGACCGCGCCCTTGCCCCGGGCGCGCATGGTGCGGCCGTTGGGCGTACCCGGCGGCAGCTTCAGGGTGACGGGCGGGCCGCCGAGGGTGGGCACCCTGACCTCGCCGCCGAGCGCCGCCTCGGAGAACGTCACCGGCACGGTGACGGTGAGGTTGTCGCCCTTGCGGCCGAAGACCGGGTGCCCGGAGACGTGGACCGTGACGTACAGGTCGCCCGCCGGGCCGCCCCGCTCACCGGGCGCGCCCTTGCCGCGCAGCCGGATGCGCTGGCCGTCGTCCACCCCTGCCGGGATGCGGACCTGCATGGTCCTGGACGACTTGGCGCGCCCGCTGCCGTGGCAGACCTCGCAGGGGTGCTCCGCGATCAGGCCGCGGCCCTTGCAGTCCGGGCACGGGTCGGTCAGCGAGAAGCCGCCGCCCGAACCCCGGGCCACCTGGCCGGTGCCGACGCACGTCGGGCACACCCGGGGGTTGCCGTTGGCGTCGCCGGTGCCGGAACAGGCCTTGCACGGTGCCTGCGAGGTCATGCGCAGCGGGACCGTCGCCCCCTCGATCGCCTCGGTGAAGTTGAGGCTGACCTCGGTGTCGATGTCCTGGCCGCGCCGGGGCTGCACGCGCGTGGTGCCCGAGCTGCCCCGGTTGAACAGGCCCCCGAAGACGTCACCGAGCCCGCCGCCGAAGCCGCCGGCCCCCTGACCGCCGCCCTGGGCGCCGCCTCCGAAGAGGTCGCCCAGGTCGAAGTTGAAGGAGCCGCCGCCCGCGCCCGGCCCCGGGCGGAAGCCGCCGTTGCCGAAGAGGGTGCGGGCCTCGTCGTACTCCTTGCGCTTCTTGGGGTCACCGAGGACGTCGTTCGCCTCGGAGATCTCCTTGAAGCGCTCCTCGGCCTTGGCGTTGCCCTTGTTGGCGTCCGGGTGGAACTCGCGGGCGAGCTTCCGGTACGCCTTCTTGATCTCGGCCTCGGTGGCGTCCTTGGGGACGCCGAGGACCTTGTAGTAGTCCTTCTCGATGAAGTCCTTGGTGCTCATCCTCGACGCGCCCCCTTTCCGGTGTTCCGCTCGGTGTCTACGTCAGCCCTCCTCAGGGCCGTTGTCCTTCTCGTCGCCGGCCGCGGGAGCCTCCTCGGCGCCCTCGGCCTTGACCGTCTGCGCGCCCGGCTGCGGTTCGGCGACGGCCACCCGGGCGGGGCGGATGGTGCGTTCGCCGATGCGATACCCGGGCTGCAGGATGGCCACGCACGTCGTCTCGGTGACGTCCGGCGCGTAGCTGTGCATCAGGGCCTCGTGGATCGTCGGGTCGAAGGGCTCGCCCTCCTTGCCGAACTGCTGCAGACCCATCTTCGCCGCGACGGTCTCCAGCGACTCCGCGACGGACTTGAATCCGCCGACGAGTTCGCCGTGGTCCCGGGCGCGGCCGATGTCGTCGAGCACGGGCAGGAGTTCGGTCAGGAGGTTCGCGATGGCGATCTCCTTGACCGTGATCCGGTCCCGCTCCACGCGGCGGCGGTAGTTCTGGAACTCGGCCTGGAGCCGCTGGAGGTCCGCCGTGCGCTCCTCGAGCGCCTTGCGCACCTGGTCCAGCTGGGCCGTCAGACCGGCGATCTGAGCTGCGTCCCCGGCCGGGGCCGCCCCCTCGGAGGAGGCGGCGGCCTTCGGCTCGGCGTCGTCAGAGGTGGCGCCTGAGGGGACGTCGGGCTTCTCCTCGAAGCCCGGGGTCTCCTCCGTCACGCGGCACCGTCCTTGCGCTCGTCGTCCACGATCTCGGCGTCGACGACGTCGTCGTCGGCCCTGGGCGCCTCGGCACCGGCGTCGGCGCCACCCGCGGCCTGCGCGGACTGGGCGTCGGCGTACATGGCCTGGCCGACCTTCTGGGAGACTGCGGCGACCTTCTCGGTGGCGGTGCGGATCTCGGCGGTGTCCTCGCCCTTGAGCGCGGTCTTCAGCTCCTCGACGGCGGCCTCGACCTCGGTCTTGACCTCGCCGGGGACCTTGTCCTCGTTGTCCTTGAGGAACTTCTCCGTCTGGTAGACGAGCTGCTCGCCCTGGTTGCGGGTCTCGGCGGCCTCGCGGCGGCGGTGGTCCTCCTCCGCGTACTGCTCGGCCTCCTGGCGCATCCGGTCGACCTCGTCCTTCGGCAGCGAGGAGCCGCCGGTGACGGTCATCTTCTGCTCCTTGCCCGTGCCCAGGTCCTTGGCGGTCACGTGCATGATGCCGTTGGCGTCGATGTCGAAGGACACCTCGATCTGCGGCACGCCGCGCGGGGCCGGCGGCAGACCGGTCAGCTCGAACATCCCGAGCTTCTTGTTGTACGCCGCGATCTCGCGCTCGCCCTGGTAGACCTGGATCTGCACGGACGGCTGGTTGTCCTCGGCCGTCGTGAAGATCTCGGAGCGCTTCGTCGGGATCGTGGTGTTGCGCTCGATCAGCTTGGTCATGATGCCGCCCTTGGTCTCGATGCCGAGGGACAGCGGGGTGACGTCGAGGAGCAGGACGTCCTTGACCTCGCCCTTGAGGACACCGGCCTGGAGCGAGGCGCCGATGGCGACGACCTCGTCCGGGTTCACACCCTTGTTGGCCTCCTTGCCGCCGGTCAGCTCCTTGACGAGCTCGGCGACGGCGGGCATGCGGGTGGAGCCACCGACGAGGACGACGTGGTCGATCTCGTTGATGGAGATGCCGGCGTCCTTGATGACGTTGTGGAACGGCGTCTTGCAGCGCTCCAGCAGGTCCGCGGTCAGCTGCTGGAACTGGGCGCGGGTGAGCTTCTCGTCGAGGTGCAGGGGGCCCTCGGCGGAGGCGGTGATGTAGGGCAGGTTGATCGAGGTCTCGGTGGACGAGGACAGCTCGATCTTGGCCTTCTCGGCGGCCTCGCGGAGGCGCTGGAGGGCCATCTTGTCCTTGGCGAGGTCCACGCCGTGACCGGACTTGAACTGCTGCACCAGGTAGTCGACGACGCGCTGGTCCCAGTCGTCACCACCGAGGTGGTTGTCACCGTTGGTGGCCTTCACCTCGACGACGCCGTCGCCGATCTCCAGCAGCGAGACGTCGAAGGTGCCGCCACCGAGGTCGAAGACGAGGATCGTCTGGTCGTCCTTGTCGAGGCCGTACGCGAGCGCGGCCGCGGTCGGCTCGTTGACGATGCGCAGGACGTTCAGGCCCGCGATCTCGCCGGCCTCCTTCGTCGCCTGGCGCTCGGAGTCGTTGAAGTAGGCCGGGACGGTGATGACCGCGTCCGTGACCTTCTCGCCCAGGTACGACTCGGCGTCCCGCTTCAGCTTCTGCAGGATGAAGGCGCTCATCTGCTGCGGGTTGAACTGCTTCCCGTCGAGCTCGATCTTCCAGTCCGTGCCCATGTGGCGCTTCACGGAGCGGATGGTCCGGTCCACGTTGGTGACCGCCTGGCGCTTGGCCACCTCGCCGACGAGCACCTCGCCGTTCTTCGCGAAGGCGACGACGGACGGCGTGGTCCTGGCGCCCTCGGCGTTGGTGATGACGGTGGGCTCGCCGCCCTCCAGAACGCTGACGACGGAGTTAGTCGTGCCCAGGTCGATGCCGACCGCACGTGCCATGGTTGGTTCCTCCAGCTGACTTGAGTGCAACGGACTCAAGTGTGCATGACGGCGGCGAATGGGTCAACAGACCTGAGTCGTATGGGCTCAAGTCTTATCCGTTCCTTACACGCAACCTGCCCGTGACCTGCGCGGATGCCGGACCCCTAGGGGAACGATCAGGGATCCGGAGCAGTGCCAGGACGACGATCAGCGCCCCCGCGCCCACCCACCAGACCCCGGACGCGGCGATCCACCCCATGTCCACGAGCACCCCGACGAGCACCCCCGCAAACGCCCCGATGCCCAGCAGCACGGTGATTCCTTGCGGGGTCACCCCCAACCGCCGCAGCCGGTGGGCGAGATGGTCCGGCCCGCGCCGTTGCAGCGGCCGTCCGCCGAGCCGCCGGGCCAGCACCACGAGCAGTACGTCGGCACTGGCGACGGCGGTGAGCGGGAAGAGGACGCCCGCGCTGGAGGCGAGTCCGTAGCCGGCACGCGTGAACACCGCGGCGGCGGCCAGGACGAACCCGGCGAACAGCGAGCCGCACGCGCCGAGCCCCACGCGCGCGGGATGCCAGTTGTGCATCAGGAAGCCGGTCAGCGCGGCGGCCAGCACGCTCAGCAGCACCGCGAGCCCGTCCATCACCTCGGCGGCGGCGCAGGCCCCCACCCCGAAGGCGGTGAGCACACCGACGGTCCCGGCGAGCGCGTCGGCGTGGTCGAGGGCGCGGAAGCCGAGGGCGACGAAGGTGATCCACCCGACGGCCAGCAGCCCGCCGCCGACACCGGTCTCCCCGTACGGCACCACACAGGCCGCCGCCACCGCCGTACCGGCGACGAGCACCCACACCCTGAGCCGCCCCACGTCGCCGAGGAGGCCCAGCGCGGCGACCGCGGCCCCGGCGACGAGCAGGCGCCCGACGCCGCCGCCGAGCGGCGCGACGCCCGCCCAGTCCCCGGCACCGGCGACCAGACAGCTGGCGAGCACCACCGCCACTCCCCCGAACAGCGGCAACGGCCGCTGCCGCCGCCGGTCGACGACCCCGAGGCGCAGGGCGGGGCTCCGCAGGAGCGCGGAGAGGACGGCGGCGAGGAACAGGGCGGTGGTGGCGGCGGCGATCCCGTAGAGCACGGGTCTAAATTAGGGGCGAATGTATCAATTTGGTACGAATAACACGATCGGATCGTCCCGGACCTTTGAGGTGACCCTCAGCGACGCAGATCACCGCACCGCTGACTACATTGCGACGGAGAATGTGGGTAGTCTCAGACGGACTGCATAAGTTACCGCTTAGTAATGTCGAGGATTCCCTCGAAAGACCCCCTCGCAGGCCCGAGGAGCCCCCAAATGCAACTCGCCGCGATCATCGTGTCGCTGGTTCTGATCGTGGTTGGCGTGGCGTTGTTCGCCCGCGCCATCCTGCAGATCTACAACTTCATGCGGCTCGGCCAGAGCGTGCCCGCGGGTACCCGCACCGACGATCCCGGCCGGCGCACCGTCACCGTGGCCCGGGAGTTCCTCGGCCACACCCGGATGAACCGCTGGGGTGTCGTCGGTGTGGCGCACTGGTTCGTGGCGGTGGGCTTCTTCACCCTGCTGCTGACGATCGTCAACGCCATCGGCCAGCTCTTCCAGGCCGACTGGCTGCTGCCGGTCCTCGGCGACTGGGCGCCGTACAACGTCTTCGTCGAGTTCATCGGCACCATGACGGTCCTCGGCATCCTCGTCCTGATCGCCATCCGGCAGCTGAGCCACCCGCGCAGGCCGGGCCGCAAGTCCCGCTTCGCCGGCTCCAACTTCGGCCAGGCGTACTTCGTCGAGGCCGTCATCCTCATCGTCGGCGTCTGCATCTTCATGCTGCACGCGCTCGAGGGCGCCCAGCACCACGTGGACTCCTACGAGGCGTCCTTCTTCATCTCCTACCCCGTGGTCCACTGGCTCGCGGGCATGGACGTCTCCACTCTGCAGAACCTCACCTACTTCTTCGCCGGCCTGAAGATCGCGACCTCCTTCATCTGGATGATCACGGTCGCCCTGAAGACCGACATGGGTGTGGCCTGGCACCGCTTCCTGGCGTTCCCGAACATCTGGTTCAAGCGCAACGCCGGCGGCGAGACCTCCCTGGGCGCCCTGCTGCCGATGACGTCCGGCGGCAAGCCGATCGACTTCGCCGACCCCGGCGACGACGACATCTTCGGTGTCTCCCAGGTCGAGCAGTTCTCCTGGAAGGGCCTGCTGGACTTCTCCACCTGCACCGAGTGCGGCCGCTGCCAGTCGCAGTGCCCCGCGTGGAACACCGGCAAGCCGCTCTCCCCGAAGCTGCTGATCATGTCGCTGCGCGACCACGCGCACGCCAAGGC
The DNA here is from genome assembly GCF_023516615.1 of Streptomyces panaciradicis. Classification (GTDB taxonomy): domain Bacteria; phylum Actinomycetota; class Actinomycetes; order Streptomycetales; family Streptomycetaceae; genus Streptomyces; species Streptomyces panaciradicis. Next base: position 138,468 of record NZ_JAMGBF010000022.1, on the reverse strand, counting down.
CCCCTACCTGCTCGCCGGTGGCGGCAAGTCGATGGAGGGCGAGGAGAAGGCGAGCGAGGAGCAGCTGGCCGGCGTGCCCGCCGCGGCCCTCGCGGAGGCCGAGCGGCCCCTCGTGGGCTCGCTGGAGGACAACGGCGTCATCGACCCGGACGTCCTGTGGTCCTGCACCACCTGCGGCGCCTGCGTCGAGCAGTGCCCGGTGGACATCGAGCACATCGACCACATCGTCGACATGCGCCGCTACCAGGTGATGATCGAGTCCGCGTTCCCGTCCGAGGCGGGCACGATGCTCAAGAACCTGGAGAAGAAGGGCAACCCCTGGGGCCTGGCCAAGAAGCAGCGCCTGGAGTGGCTCAAGGAGGTCGAGTTCGAGGTCCCGGTCGTCGGCCAGGACATCGAGGACCTCACCGAGGTCGAGTACCTGTACTGGGTCGGCTGCGCGGGTTCCCTGGAGGACCGCGCCAAGAAGACCACCAAGGCCTTCGCCGAACTCCTCCACATCGCGGGCGTCAAGTTCGCGATCATGGGCGGCGACGAGAAGTGCACCGGTGACTCCGCCCGCCGCCTGGGCAACGAGCCCCTGTTCCAGGAGCTCGGCATGGAGAACGTCATGGCGCTGAACATGGCGTTCGGCGAGGAGCTGGACGACGACGGCAAGGTGGTCCCGGAGTCCGCCAAGCCCAAGTCGGCCAAGAAGATCGTCGCCACCTGCCCGCACTGCCTGAACACGATCGGCAACGAGTACCCGCAGCTCGGCGGCGACTACGAGGTCATCCACCACACCCAGCTGCTCCAGCACCTCGTCGACGAGGGCAAGCTGGTCCCGGTCACCCCGGTCGAGGGCATCATCACCTACCACGACCCCTGCTACCTGGGCCGCCACAACAAGATCTACACGCCGCCGCGCGAGATCATCGCCAACGTCCCCGGTCTCCGGAACGAGGAGATGCACCGCCACAAGGAGCGCGGCTTCTGCTGCGGCGCCGGTGGTGCGCGCATGTGGATGGAAGAGCGCATCGGCAAGCGCATCAACAACGAGCGCGTCGACGAGGCCCTGTCCCTGAACCCGGACATCGTCTCCACGGCCTGCCCGTTCTGCCTGGTCATGCTGACCGACTCGGTCAACGGCAAGAAGAACGACGGCAAGGCGAAGGAGTCGATCCAGGTCGTCGACGTCGCCCAGCTGCTCCTCGACTCCGTCAGGACGCCGGTCGACCCGGCGGGCGAGGAGGAGACGGAGAGCGCACCGGAACCGGAGCCGGTGAAGTAACCCGACCCCGCACCACCACGCCGGCGCCCCCCGCCTCCCACGAGGCGGGGGGCGCCGCCGTATGCGTCACGACGCGGTCGCCGCCGTATGCGTCACGCGCCCTTCGGCCCGGACTGCTGCACCACCTCGAAGGACCACAGCGTCGATCCACTGGCCGCCGGCCTCGGGCGTTCGCCGCCCTCCTGGCCGCCCTGGTGCGCGGACCTCATCGGGCCCTCCATCCACGCCTGGAAGGACTCCTCGTCCCGCCAGCGGGTGTACACGAGGTACTGGTCGGTGCCCTCGACCGGGCGGAGCAGCTCGAACCACTCGAAGCCGTCGGAGCCGTCCACGGTGTGGGCCCGGGAGGCGAACCGCTTCTCCAGCACCTCGCGCTGCTCGGCCGGCACGGTCAGTACGTTGATCTTGACTACGCTCATGGGCCCATCCTCCACCCGCCGGCCGGGACCTCAGAACACCGGCTGCCCGATCGCCAGCAGGTTCCCCTCGCTGTCCCGGAACCACGCGCCGCGCTCCCCGCGGGCCCCCTTGCCCGGGTAGTTGCCCTCGACCTCCGCGATCGAGTCCACGGTCCTCAGTCCCGGCGCGTCCACCTCCTCGAAGACCACCCCGCGCCGCCGCAGCTCGCCCACGACGGCCGGCAGGTCCCCGACGTCCTCGAACGCCATCTGCGTGAACGTCCCCGGTGAGGTCCCCGTGGACCGGAAGAGCACGAAGTCCACTCCCCCGCACCGGTACAGCAGCCCGCCCGGCCGCTCGTCCACGGGCTCCAGCCCGAGCACCTCGGCGTAGAAGCGCCGTGCCCGGTCCAGATCCTGGGCAGGCAGCCGGGTAGCCACCCGCGCCCCCGCCAGAACATTCCTGCCGTCCGCACTCATCCCTCCACTGTGCCCAGGCGCGGGCGCGCCGTCGCGGTGTCCCGGACGCGTGCATGAGGGGGCCGGCCTAGTCGGCGGGGCCGACGGGGTGGCGACACCGTCACCGTTCTTCCCGGCACCGGGAAAGGGCTGGTGGCGGCGCGGCGGCGGTCCGCTTCTCCGCCTCGGAGTTCCTGGCCGACCACTGACCCGCCTGAGAATATTTACCGTTCTCACGTACAACCCTTACCCGACGGCATAGGTCTCCCCAGGGCACGCCACCGACTGTCGATGCCCCCGGGCATCCCCGCATGCCGCAGGAGACCCCGCATGCACAAGCCCCTGCGACTCGCCCTCGCGTCGGCCACCGCGGCCGCGCTGACGGGCGGGCTGCTCACCCTCACCGCCGCCCCGGCGACCGCCGCGCCCTCCGGCCTGGCCGCCGACTTCAACGGCGACGGCTACCGCGACACCGCCGTCGCCGCCCCCTGCGCCACCGTCGGCACGGTCTCGTGCGCCGGCGCGGTCGTGGTGCTGTACGGCTCGTCCTCCGGTGTCTCGGCCACCAGGAAGACCGTGATCACGCAGAACTCCACCGGCGTCCCCGGCACCGCCGAGGAACTGGACCGCTTCGGCGACGGCCTCGCCACCGGAGACCTGGACGCCGACGGCTACGCCGACCTGATCGTCGGCACCCCGAACGAGGGCATCGGCGACCGCGCCGGCGTCGGCAGCGCGACCGTGATCTGGGGGTCCAAGTCGGGCCTGTCCGGCGGCGCCTCGCTGCCCTCCCCCTCCGGCCTGAGCGAGTGGGGCGGCTACGCCGGCTCCCTCGCCACCGGCGACTTCAACGGCGACGGCAGGACGGACGTGACCGCCACCGGCCAGAGCCGCACCGGCCTGTACCGGGGCCCCTTCACCCGCACCGGCAAGCCCCTGAGCCTGACCCCCGTGGAGGAGGTGGGCACCACGTACGAGGTCTTCGCCGGGGACATCGACGGCGACCGGGCGGCCGAGCGGGTGTACCCGTACCTCCTGGAGAGCGACGAGGCCGGCGTCATCGAGTACGTCCACTACGACCCCGCGGGCTGGGACGACCACCCCGAGTCCGACTACGCGCGCACCGCGCTGCCCGCCGCCGACGGCCACCAGGGCGCGATCGGCGACATCGACGGCGACGGCTACGGCGACCTCGTCCTCGGCGACCACGAGGACCCGCGCGCCGCCAAGCCGGGCGGCCACAAGGGCGGCCAGATCAGCGTCTGGTACGGCGGCCCGAACGGCCCCGACCCCGCGCAGACGCCGACGGTCGTCCACCAGGACACGACCGGCGTACCCGGCTCCGGCGAGACCGACGACCTCTTCGGCTCGGCGATCGCCGTCGGCGACATCAACGGCGACAAGTACGCCGACGTCGCCGTGGGCGCCTACGGCGAGGACAACGGCACCGCCAGGGACTCGGGTTCGGTGACGATCCTGTTCGGCTCGGCCACGGGCCTGAGGACCTCGAACGCGACGTCGTACACCCAGAACACCACGGGCGTGCCCGGCAGCAGCGAGACCGGCGACGCCTTCGGCATGACGGTCCGTCTGACCGACCTCGACAGGAACGGCAAGGCCGACCTCGTCATCGGCACCAGCTACGAGAACGGCTACGGCGCCGTCACCGTCCTGAAGGGCACCGCCTCCGGCCTCACCGCCACCGGCGCCAAGTCGCTCACCGCCCGCGACCTCTCCCTCAAGGGCGGCTCCGACTTCGGCTGGGAGATCGCCCTGTGAGGCAGGGGGACTTGACGCTTCCGGGGGCTCCCTAAGGGGCCGCCGGTCCGCCCCCTTAGGGGATGTCACAGGTCGGCCGCAAAGCCGGGCCCGAACGGCCGGGTCCGGCACGTCACTCTCCGGGACCAGGTACGTTCGAAGACGTGGCTGGATTCAGGATCGGACGCGGCGGCCGGAACAACGGCGCTCCGCAAACGCGACCGCAAAACCCCCCGCACGGACAGCAGACGCCGCAGGGACCGTCGTACGGCTATCCGCCGGCGCCGCATCCCCACCCGGGTCAGCAGTACGGCAACGGCGGCGGCCAGTGGCCGCAGTCGGGCGGTGCCGGCGGCTACGGCGAGCCGGAGTACTTCGGCGACGGCGGCGGCTACGCACCGCACGGCGGACCGGACCCGTACGCGGCCAACAACCCGGGTCACACGCAGGCGTTCTCCGTCGGCGAGGACCCCTACAGCCAGGGCGAGACCTACCGCGCCGGTTCGGCCCAGTCGCCGTCCGGCCCGATCGGCCCCCGGCTGCACTGGAAGGACCTGCTCCGCGGGATCGTCCTCTCCCCCGCCCAGACGTTCCTGCAGATGCGGGACTACGCCATGTGGGGCCCCGCTCTCGTCGTCACCTTCCTCTACGGCCTGCTGGCCGTGTTCGGCTTCGACGGCGCCCGCTCGGACGCGATCAACGCCACCCTGTCGAACGCGGTGCCGATCGTCCTGACGACCGCGGTGGCCATGGTCGTCTCGTCCTTCGTCCTGGGCGTGGTCACCCACACGCTGGCCCGCCAGCTCGGGGGCGACGGGGCCTGGCAGCCCACGGTCGGCCTGTCCATGCTGATCACGTCCCTCACGGACGCCCCCCGTCTGGTCTTCGCCATGTTCTTCGGCGGCGACGCGACGTTCGTGCAAATGCTCGGCTGGGCCACCTGGGTGGCGGCCGGTGCCCTGCTGACCATGATGGTCAGCCGCTCCCACGACCTTCCGTGGCCGAAGGCCCTGGGCGCGTCGGCGATCCAGCTGATCGCGCTGCTGTCGATCGTGAAGCTGGGCACGTTCTAGAGGCTGGCCGTCATCGGACCGACGAGAGGGGCTCCCGGGGTGTCACCGGGAGCCCCGGCACGGTCGGTGAGGAGGCCGTGGCCGGTTTTTTTCCCGGCCGTTTCTCTCCTGCCGTCTGGAAACCCCAGGTCAGCGGCGGGCAGCCGTGGCCGTCATGCTGATCTGTGCCGCCGGCCACAGCGAGCGGGGCGCAACTGGGCGCATACTGAGCCATGACAAAGCCTGCGGCATCGAAGCGCCATCTGCCCACCAGCCCGTTCAAGGCGCCGGTCGCACCGGCCCCGAAACACTTCGCGACGGGCGACCAGGTCACCCACGACATGTACGGCCTCGGCCGGGTGATCGGCATCGAGGAAGGCATCGCGGCCCTCGTGGATTTCGGCACCGCCCAGATGCGCATCCTGAGCCCGTACACCAAGATGACCAAGTTGTAGAACCGCTGTGCCCGGTCACGGCACACCGGGCTCCTTCAGGAGCCCGTAACGAAAGGCAGACCTCTCATCGACCAGACTTCGCTGTTCTCCGCCCCCCTGGAAGGGCAGCCCCGCCGCCCCGCCGCCGTCTCGCCGCCTCCGGCGACGGCGCCGTTCCAGGCCCCGGACTTCGGCCGGGACGAGTTCTTCGAGGACGACGAGTCCTTCCCGTCCGAGGCGCAGGAGCCCGAGCCCACCAGGCGCCCGGCGCGCCAAAGGGCCACCCGCCGGTAGTCGACGGCGGTGCGGGCCCCGACGCCGCAGCAGCGAGAGAGCCCCCGGCGTTTCGCCGAGGGGCTCTCCTGCTGCCCGCAACAGTCCTTCCGCGAACCCCGCGGTTCAGACGGCTTCCCGGTTCTCCTTCGGCGCCTCTCCCGACTTGTGTACCGGAGGCAGAACACTCCACGGGAAGTTGATCCACTCGTCGGTGCGCTTCCACACGTACTCGCACTTCACCAGCGACTGCGACTTCTCGTAGATGACGGCGGAGCGCACCTCGGCGACGTGGTCGAGGCAGAAGTCCCGCACCAGTTTGAGCGTCTTGCCGGTGTCGGCGACGTCGTCGGTGATGAGGACCTTCTTGTCGGAGAAGTCGATGACGTTGGGCACGGGCGCGAGCATGACCGGCATCTCCAGGGTGGTGCCCACCCCGGTGTAGAACTCCACGTTCACCAGGTGGATGTTCTTGCAGTCCAGGGCGTAGGCGAGCCCGCCGGCGACGAACACCCCGCCGCGCGCGATGCTGAGGACGACGTCCGGCTCGTACCCGTCGTCGGCGATGGTCTGCGCCAGCTCGCGTACGGCCGTCCCGAACGCCTCGTAGGTCAGGTTCTCCCGCACGCCGCTCACGTCCGTCACACCTGCGTCCGGTGGAAGTTGAGGTAGGAGCGCGAGGCGGTGGGGCCGCGCTGGCCCTGGTACCGGGAGCCGTACCGCTCGCTGCCGTACGGGAACTCGGCGGGCGAGGAGAGCCGGAACAGGCACAGCTGCCCGATCTTCATGCCGGGCCACAGCTTGATGGGGAGGGTGGCGAGGTTGGAGAGCTCCAGGGTCACGTGACCGGAGAACCCGGGGTCGATGAACCCGGCGGTGGAGTGCGTGACGAGGCCGAGCCGGCCGAGGGAGCTCTTGCCCTCCAGGCGGGAGGCGAGATCGTCGGGAAGCGTGATGACCTCGTACGTCGACGCGAGCACGAACTCCCCGGGGTGCAGGATGAACGGCTCGTCGCCCTCCGGCTCCACCAGCCGCGTGAGGTCGGGCTGCTCGACGGAGGGGTCGATGTGCGGGTACCGGTGGTTCTCGAACACCCGGAAGTACCGGTCCAGCCGGACGTCGACGCTCGACGGCTGCACCATGGATTCTTCGAGGGGATCGATCCGTACCCGCCCGGCGTCGATCTCGGCCCGGATGTCCTTGTCTGAGAGAAGCACGCCCCGAGGATACGCAAGGCGCGCGAGCCGACCACAATCGTGGCAGCCCGCGCGCCTGCTCTTTCGTGCTGTCTGCCGGCCGCTCGGGCCGCTACCGCTTCTCGAGGGTCACCGGTACGACGCTGCGAAGCCGCGCACAGCGGGGACATCGGAGCAACCGACCGGGGCCGAGCCGCTCGGCCTGCTGCATCGGGAACGAAGCGGTGCTGAACACGTGCCCATCGGCACAACGGACGACGGTGCGCTCCATCAAGTTCTGGAGTCCCTTCCCCAAAGAGCCTCGCCGGGCTGCTGCTCACCGGACGACAAATGCCACATTACGGGATCGAAGGAACGACTCTCCAGGCGGCACTCCGGCCTCACCCGGACCCTCTCCCACCCCTCCACCGTACGCCCCAACTCCTGCCCCTCACAGCCCCATCCATCCCCTGAAACGCACTCAGACCCCGCGGCTCCAGCGCCGGGGGTCTGCCATGAGGTAAGGTAACGTTGCGTTCCGACACCGACTCCGTCGGCGTCTCACGCGGGTGTAGTTTAATGGTAGAACATCAGCTTCCCAAGCTGAGAGCGCGAGTTCGATTCTCGTCACCCGCTCCAGAGAGAAACCCCAGGTCGGCGATCTGGGGTTTGTTTGTTGCCTAGACCAATTTGAGGGTGGCGTGCCCTCCGTGTGCCCTAAGTCGAGCTGAACGCGGCACCTCAGGGGCGTTCGGCGGCCACTTTGGGTGACTCGACTCCCAAGCATCTCAAATGGCGAGACGCGTTTTGAGTGACCTGCGTCACTACTGAGGACTGTGCCTGCGAAGTCGCTTACGCAAAGCCTCAGTTCACGGCAACTACGTGCAGACCACCGCGCGTGATACCCGGTCCGGAGACTAGGAGGCGGTTCTCGGCTCACAGGAGACCTCCCTTGGCAGCGCTCGGCTTCGGCCTCTCCGCATTCGCCGAGTTCGCGACCTGGTACGGCAATTGGCCCCCACACACTGTGCGGAATGGAGTGAACTTTTGTCGCCGCGCTGGGTAGGCGCCCCTCCCCGAAGGAACCCGTCACATGGGGAGCGAGAACAGCCGTACCGGTCCTGGCGGCCAGCGGGCGTCGTCGCGCAGGGGCGTCACCATGGTCTGCAGCGGCATGGTCACCAGGCGGCCTTCGGGTTGTTCAACGAGTACTCCCCCGTCGAGCAGGTGCCATCCGAGGCGCCGATAGAGCGCCACGAGAGGAGGCCGGCAGAACAGAAGCGCGTGCTCAGGGCCCATCGTGCGGGCGTGCTCCAGCGCTGCTGTGACGACGAGCCGAGCCAGGCCCCGACCTTGCATGCCCGGCGCGACGGCCACCCCACCAACGCCCACCACCTCTGTCGCGGCGCCGCCGATCGCGACAGGCAGTCGCAGCAGGCCGGCGTGCGCCACGAGCCGGCCTTCGTGCCTGATGGCGAAGTGTTCTTCCTTCGGCAGCCAGATCAGACCGACAGAGGCGACACCGAAGGGATCATCGCCGTCGCCGAGGATCTCCTCCTGGTCCGCTTTCGTGTACTGGGGGAGCCGCACCACGGCCGGTGCCACGTAGGATCGGTTCTCAGGCATTCCCACATGATGATCTCTTCCCCAGGCAGTGGCCAAGCGATCTACGCGTGCACCGCATCCGGCAGTGCTTGCCGCAGCGCACTGCCCACGGCGGGCCCAGCCTCTGATACCTGACGCAGTTCAGCACTCTTCAGATAGCGATAGCTCTGCGGAGGGTGGAAGGTCCCCGCAGAGCGCAGCGCGCTGAGCGTCACCGGCTCGTCGAAGGACACGGGGTCCTCCAAGGTGAGACCGCTCGCTTGGGTCGCACCGCTCATATACGCGTCGTACTCGCGCCGGGTGATCCCTGTCTGTGCACGATGCGCCGACCAGACCTCCTTGGGGGAGGCAACGTGGACCGATGCGATACGCGCCATGCCGACCAGAGCCATGGTGGGGGCAGTCGCGTAGAGCAGGACGGGCGTTCCGGGAGGAGCGGCGACGCGTTGGCGGCGGACCTCCACCGTCTTGCTGCCGGCCAGGATCGCGGTGGCGAAGCGCGGGTGGACGGACAGCAGCATCGCGCGTTCCGGATCGTTCACGTCTTTCGGTGCCCCTCTTTGTAGACCGCCTGGAACAGCTCGTTGCTGATCTTCGACAGCGAGATCAGCGAGTTCGATGACCAAGGTAGTCCCAGCTCCCTGGCCAGCGCGGTCAATCGCTTCAGCGTCACCGGCCTGGGGAAGATCTCGGTGTCCGAGAACCTCAGTGCCATGGCGTGACCTGAGGCATCAGCCGCTTCCTGAACCTCAGCTCGACCATATACGCCCAGGTGTTCGAATTTCGAGAACAGGGCATCAGGTGTGTCGATGAGCACTTCGTCAAGCCGCGAACTGCCCACGATCATCTGGCTTTCCACCCCGGCGGGCCCCTCACTGACGTACCAGAGGAGGCGGGCGGGAACGCTCTCGCCTCGATGCCCCGACGAACGGTAGTAGACGTGCTCCCTACTGATGCCCAGGACGTCGCTGCGCGGCAGGAGCATGGCCGGGACGTTGAACAGTTCGGTGGACCAACGCGGTTTGATCGGCACCACGAAGGACGGCAACCCGGAGTCGATGACCTTCGTCGGCCACCAGGCGCGTTCCACCACGGCGGCTACCTCGGCGGGCATGCCCTCATGCAGGGCGGCTGCCTCCACGGTCAGCTCGCGAGCGAGCCCTCCAGCCACGGCCTCCACCTCAGCTGCCGTACCGCACACGTTTACCAGGAGAGCCACGAGCCTGCCGTCGTGCTCGAAGAAGCCGTCATCCCCACCGGCTGCCTTGGCCACGGCCGAGGGATGCGGGTCGGTGATTCGAATGGTCTCCGCGCCGCAGTCCCGCCCAAGGCGCTTGAGCAGGAAGAGGAGTTGCCTGGCCAGGGTCTCTTCGAGCGGATGTTCTGCGGTGCGGAGCACAGGGACCATCAGGGTCCGCCCGTCCAGCGCCCACGCGTAGAGGGCTACGGGGTGGCCCTCCCCGTCCCGAAGCAGTTCGCGGCGCCAATCGATCGAGTCGGCGGCCAGGGAGCGCAAGCGTTCAGCGAAGGCCGATCCGTCGTCCCCGCCGGACTGATTGAAAAAGGCAACCAGTTCGTCCTCGGCGCCTGGGGACACCTCCATGGACCGGAAGTCCGTACCCATCAGGTCGGCCGGGCGGTAGACCTGGGCCTGTCGAAGCTCGTCCACGTGCAGCGTCACCGTGGCGGGCGATACGACGCGGACCCTGGCAACTTCCCAAGCCACGTCCGCCAGGCGGGACAGGAGGGGGTTCCGAGTGGCCAGCACGCGGAGGCCGGCGCACGAGGTCTCGGCCACGTACTGCGCGCAGCGACGGAGTGCCCCGTCGTCGGAAAGGTCCGGGAGTGACTTCTTGGCCGCGCTGAGCAGTTCAGCCGTTCGTTCAGCCACGGCCGCAGGGGCGGGAGTGAGCTGACGCAGTCCGGACAGCGCCGCCCGCTGGTGCTGGCGCTCGGCGGTGTCGGCGATATCGCGGATTTGATGGACCAGTTGGGGCGTGTAGGCGAGCTCGACGAGATCCGTCATCCAGCCCGCTTCCAGGGCACGGGATTCCTCTACGTCGGTTGTGTAGGTGAGTCCGCGGAGATCTGCGAACACCTCGTGGTCGACCGCGACGACCAGCAGGGCATCGCTCTCCACCTCAGTGAAGAGGTGGGGGTGCCCGAGATCCAGCCACCATCCGTCGAGGATCTCCCCGTCCCGGCCGCGTCCGCGTACCTCGCCGTGAGGGACGAACCCCAGGCTCGTCCACATGCCGCTGAGGTTGTAGTCCCGACGACACTTGGCCTTTATGCCGAGCCGTTGTGGATACCTCTTCCTGATCTCCTCCACCAGTTGCCGTGCGATGCTCCTGCCGCGCTGCTCCTCCGCCACGCACAAGTGGGCCAGGCGTATGTGCGCGCTCCTTTTCGGGAGCCCGAACAATGCGTAGCCGATCACCTCGTCCGCCTCAACAGCTACGAGTAGTCCACCGTCTTCCGCCGCCTTGGCGTACGCGGGAGGCTTCAAGAGCCCCAACGTCTTCGTGTATCGATTGCCCAGCACGATGGCCTTGTCGATCAGCTCGTTCTGCGCAGGCGCAACCGACAGCAACTTGATCGCCACTACTCCCCCTCCAGAAGGGCCGACCGAGACCAGCCTCAACTCCCCTGTCAGTACATACAGAGAAAGCTGATCTCAACGGAAGCCGTCCCTCAAGGGGGCACGAGGGGCGCACGGTGCTGCAGCGGCAATCCCGACACGGCTACGGGCGTAGCGAAACCCGGCCGGATTCGCTACGCCCATCGCATCGTCACGCTTCTGCGGCTGGCATTCCCCCCACATCTGCCTGGCGCAGTTGCTGCCGCACCTCGGCGTCGATGCCCCGAGCAAGCTTGCGCTGGTGCTTCGCCGTCGAGTGCTGGTAGATCAGCTGGGCCCGCTCCGAAGACTGGCCGGCGCGGACCATGAGGTCCTTCAACTTGGCTCCGGTGTCAGCGGCCAGAGTGTTGCCGGTGTGGCGGAGGTCGTAGAAGCGGAAGTTGTCCGGCATCCCGACCTTGGTGCGCGCCTTTCGCCACTTGCGGCCGAAGGTCGAGCGGCGAAAGGGGGCGCCCTTCTCGCCGACGAAGATCAGGCCGTCCCGTTCCTTCTCGGCGAACCACTGGAGGTGGCGGCGGAGCTCGGGGAGCAGGAAGTCGGGCAGGTACACGGTGCGTTTGCCCGCACGGGACTTGGGGTCGCCCGTCACTCGTCGTCCGTTCGTCAGCTCCGGGGAAGCCTGCGTGATGCGCAGGGAGCATTCGTCGAGATCGACACTGTGACGGCGCAGTTCGGCCAGCTCCTCCGGGCGGAGGGAGGCGAAGGCGCCGAGCAGGACCATCAGGCGCCAGCGTGGGCCCATGGCGTCGGCGAGGTCGAAGACCTGCGCGATGGTGGCGGTGGGGCGCTCGTCGGCCTGCTCCTTGCCGGCGCCCTTGATGCGGCACGGGTTGGTTCGGAGGAGGTCGTCGTCGACCGCCGTCTGCAGGATGCCCTTCAGCAGGCGGTACGACTTGGCGACCGTGGTCGGGCCGGTCGCCTTCAGGCGCTCGGCTCGCCACGTGCGGACAGAGGGCGGGGTGATCTCGTCCAGGTCCTTGCCGCCGAACGTCGGCAGGATGTGCCCGCGCAGCAGACCCCCGTACCGGTCGACCGTGGTCGCGGCCAGGCCACGCTCCTCCATCCAACGCAGGGCGTACTTCTCGAAGTTGAGCGCGCCTGCATCCGGGTTGTGCCAGGTGTTGCGCTCGATGTCGGCGCGGACGAGGTTGAGCCAGTCCTGGGCGTCGGACCTGGTCTCGAACGTCTCCGGTGCGGTGTACCGCTGGCCGTCCGGTCCGATGTAGCGGGCCTGCCACCGGCCCGAGGGGAGCCGCCGTACCGTGCCGAACTCGCGCCGCCGCTGCGGCTTGCGTCCCGCCATCAGGCCGCCTTCCCGTAGCGGGCACGGCTGCGGCGGACCGGCTCGACGGTGCGCGCCTCGACGTACTCGGCGACCGCGCTCTCGGGGATGCGCACCGGGCGGCCGAGCTTGACGTAGCGGATACGGCGCTCGGCGATGAGGCGGCGGACGAAGCGCTCGCCGGTGCCGAGCAGCTCGCCGGCTTCGGCCACGGTCAGGAGGCGGTCAGCCATTCCACATTCACCTCCTTCGCGGTGCACTGAGAGCGGGCGTGGGCAGGGGGTATTGCAGGTCGGCGCAAGGGCGAAGCGTCCTTTACTCGGGGAAGCGGTTTGGGGCAGCAGTCCGGGCCAGTGGCAGGCGGGCCTATGTGGCTTGAACCCCGTGGAGAAGTGCCAGGGGCGAGACCCGGAGGGCCTGGGCGAGGGCGACGAGGTCGTCGATGTCGCAGCGGCGTTGGGCGCGTTCGATGCGGGACAGCATCGTGTTGGTCATCGGACGGCCGAAAGCGGAGACGCGGGCGGCGAGCTCGCGCTGGGCGAGGCCGCGTTCGGTGCGGAGGATTTCGATGGTGCGGGCGGTCCGTATTCCGGCCGGACCGATTTCCAGGGATCGTGCTGCCATAGCTCCATTTGTAGCTCCGGATCCCCGGTTTGGTTAACCGGCGATCGTCGGCTATGTTGCGCCCGGCTCAGCGGCCGGGACGTACCTGCGGGCTGGGTTTCGAGTATCCGGTCGGCGGTGGCTTCGTCAGCCCGGAGACATGCTCTGACGTGGGGTGTTGTGTTGTAGCTTGCGCTCGCAGCGGGAGTCAACGGGTTCTCGATGTGATGCTTCTGGCTTCATCTGACGGGGCATTATTTCGGCAACCGGCGATTCGGGTTTATAGTTTTGGTCCCTCGCTCGTCGTAAGCGTTCGCCGTCAGCTGTCTGATTTCCCGGCGGAATGCTGGACTTGTGCGGCATGGGTGTGGCTGTCTTGGCCATACGACGCCACCAGCCTCCCCCGCACCTTCGGGCCGGGGCTGTGTGCCACCCCTCTCCCTGTGCACCGCCCGTCGAGGGCCGCCCGCATCTCACCGTCCTCACCTAGGAGCCGCCGCCTCATGAGCCACGACGCCCGCGAATGGGTGTGGAACAACAGCCACAGCAAAGGCACCGCCCGCCTGGTCCTCGCTTTGATCGCCGACCGGTGCATCGACCGGCGCTGCATCGCGTACGCGTCCGTGCCCACCCTCATGAAGCGCGCGAACGCCTCCCGCACCGCGGTGCGTGACGCACTGGCCAAGCTGATCGCCGGCGGGGAGCTGGTCCCGCTCCCCGGACGCAAGGGGCCACGGGGAGAGACGTACTACCACCTGCCGGACGCTGCCCGGTTCCTCGCCGAACAGGCTGCCGAGGGGGATCAGGATCTGCCCCTCCCGGGGGGTCAGGATCCGACCCCTGGGGGCCCGGAATCCGACCCTGCCGACGCCTTCGACGGGGGGCCGGAATCTGATCCCCCGGTACGGAATGTGACCCCCAGGGGGGTCGGATTCAGACCCTCTGGGGGTGCGGATTCCGACCCCCAGAACAGAAGAGAACCGAAGGTGAACGGTAGTAACAGCAGCAGCTCTGCCCCGCTCATCTCCGCCACCGACTGGCAGATCGACGACGACGCCCGGGCCTGGCTGCAGGACCACGGCCACCTCGCCCGACTCGGCGAGCATGCCCTGCACGCCGCCGACGAGAAGTGGCGCACCTACCGGGCCACCTGGGACCCCCGCACCGCTGCAGCCTGGGCTGCCGACTGGCGCGCGTGGATCGCCCGCGAGCGCACCCCCACCCCTGGCCGCCCCAACCTCTACGCCCTGCCCGGCGGCACGCCCACCTCGACCACCGGCATGACGCGCTCCGAAGCGCACATGGCCGCCCTGCTCGCCGCCCTCGACGAACCGACCGGATCGTAAGGAGTAACCACCCCTGGAGCGCAACGAAATCGCCGCCATCCTCGCCTACATCGGCCGCCTGGACCCCCGCACCATCCGCACCGGCCCGGGCGAAGCGGGTGACCAGATCGCCCAGTGGCAGGAGCTGCTCGACGACGTGCCCTTCGCCACCGACCACGGCTGGGACGTCCGCGAGGCGATACGGTCCCACGTCCTCGACTCGCCGTACCCGATCCTGCCCGTGGACATCGCCCGCAAGTGGCGTGCCCACCGACGCGACCGCCTCGACCGGCACACCGACCCCACACCGGCTGCCGACCCGGACGATCCAGCCGCCTGGCGAGCCGAGCTGCTCCGGTCCCGCAACGCTGTCGCCGCCGGTATGGCCGCCCCCTCGACGCACCAGCAGATCACCAGCGGTGGCCGGTCCCGCGACATCGAGGAGCGCCTGCGCGAGATCGGGTCGTGCATCCCGCCGGCTGTCCGCGCCGAGCTGGCCGGCTACCGTCGGACCCGCGCCGCGCGCGAAGCTGCCGGCGCCAGCGGCGTCCCCGACGCGCTCAGCGTCCGGTGCGAGTGGTGCCACGCACCTGCGGGTGCGCCGTGCCGTCAACGGCGGACGAACCCTGACGGCACCGCCAGGGGCAACACCGTACGGGCGGCTCCCCACCCGTCGCGCATCGATCTCGCCACCGCCCGGCTAGACCGACAGCGAGCTGCATGACGCAGCCCGGCCTCGCTCCTCGTGGCAGCTGCGCCGTCCTACGACCGAGCGGTCCCGGACGAGCCGTACGCGATCGACGTGGACATCCTGACGACCGCGTCCCGGGGACCGAGCCCGCGAAGATCGGGGACCGAACCTCGGTCCCCGACGGTCCCCGAGATCACGATCACCTCATGGCGGGGACGGTGGCGCACGGGGACCGCATCGCGGGGACCATGACGACGACGCACCGGGGACCGAGAGGGGACCAGTCCCCGAGGAAACCGCAGCTCAGAGGTCGTTTCGTGCCCGTCCCCAGAGCGTCCCAGGGACGGTGACCGTCCCCGCACCAGCCCGTTCGAGTCCCCCTCGGGGACCGCAACCGTGCAGGGAACGGGACGGTCCCGGTGACGACCTGTCAAGGGGACCGTCCCGTTGACGATGCGTCAGGGGACCGTCCCCGATGAGCGTCGCGATCCCCGTCCCCAAGCGTTTGGGGACCGTGCACCGCAGCGCTGTGGGGACCGGTCCCCGTTGCGCTCTCTGCAGCTATAGCCCCGAACCCGACAGCGCCGACCTCGGTTGCCCTGTCCAGATCCCCTCCCACAGCCGCCGAATTGCTCCGGCCACGGCCCTCCTCTGCCGTCGGTCGGCGCCACGGCGGCTCAGCTCCCCTTCCGAACACCCCCTGGAGAACCACTCGTGCACGACCGACACCACGAACACACCAACCGGCAGGAGACTCCCATCGCCCCAGACAACCGCGCAGCAAGGTATCCCGCTGGACCGTCCACAGGCCGGTTCCACGGGGAAGCCTCCGCCCCAGGGGTGGCGGAGGCACTCGGGCACCAGGGGGTGCCCGAGGAGGAGAAGCAACACTCTGACGCCGAGCCCGTCGCCGTTGCCGTGCCCCTGCCGCGCGCCGCCGAAGCAGCCGCTCTGCATCGAGTCGCCCAACGCCGCAAACCCGACCCAGGCGGCCGGCGCAAGAAGCGCGTCGATGCCCGTTACAGCGTTGAGGAGAGGGACGCAATCCGTGCCAAGGCCACGTCGCTGAACCTGAGCGGCGCTCACTACGTCGCCGCCGTCACCCTGGCCCACGTTGAAGGTGACCTCACTGTGCCCGGCCAACGCACCCAGCTGGACGACTACATCGACGAGCTGACCGCCCTGCGCGAGCAGGTCGCCACCATCGGCCGCAACGTCAACCAGATCGCCAAGAAGCTCAACTCCGGCGGCCATCCACACCCTGGGGACAGTGCCCTCCTCGCCCAGACCGACCGCACTCTGGACGCCGTCGGTGCTGCAGTGCGCCACATCGCGGCAGCTGCGAACCAGGCCGTCAGCCACAAGGCGGCCCGATGATCGCGAAGATCAGCGGCGGCAAGGACACCGCCGGCCTGATCCGCTACCTCTTCGACACCAAGAAGGCCAAGGACCACACCGACCCGCACCTGGTGGCCTCCTGGGACGGCTTTGCCCCCGACCCCGGCCGCGCCGACGACTTCGACACCACGAAGAGGCTCCTGGTCGCCGACCTCGACCTGCACGTCAAGCAGGCCCGGCGGCACGGCCGCGCACCCGAGAAGCACACATGGCACTGCTCCATCCGCGCCGCCCCCGAAGACCGCATCCTCAGCGACGAGGAGTGGGCCGACATCGCCCGCCGCGTCGTCGCCGCCACCGGCATCGCACCCGACCGCGATCCCGACGGCTGCCGCTGGGTCGCCGTCCGCCACGCACCCGACCACATCCACATCGCCGCCACCAAGGTCCGGGCGGACCTGCGCACCGCACGCCACTGGAACGACTACCTCACCGCCAACCGCGAACTCGCCGCCATCGAGAAGGAATACGGCCTCTTCCGTGTGGTCCGCGGGGACCGCACCGCCGCCAAGCGGCCCACCCGCGCCGAGCAGGAGAAGGCCCGCCGCCAAGGCCGGCAGACAACCTCCCGCGAGCTGCTGCGCACCACCGTTCGCCAGCTGGTGTCCATCGCCGCCAGCCCGGAAGAGTTCCTCCACCTCCTCGACGGTGTCGACGGTGTCCGCGTCGACGTCCAGCACTTCCCCTCCGGGGACATACGGGGCTACAAGGTCGCCATCGAAGGCGACACCAACGCCGCAGGCGAGCCGGTCTGGTTCTCCGGCTCCCAACTCGCCCCCGACCTGTCCTTCCCCAAAATCCGCGAGCGCCTGACCGGCATCGAACCCCCACCAGCCACAGAGCCGGGCAGCCGACGTAGGCCAAACCCCTGGCACCAGGCCACCGCGGCGGCCGAACGCATCCCCCACCACCTCGACCAGGCCGAAGACACCGTGGCCCAGGCACACATCGCGGCCTTCGCCGAGGCCCTCGACGTCCTGCCGCTCCTCGCCCCCGACCACCTGCGAGCACAGCTCCAGCAGGCCGCCCTCGCGTTCGAACGCGCCTCCCGCTCCCGCATCCGCGCCCAGCAGGACCAGGCCCGCGCCCTGCGCGGCGCCGTACGAGCACTGCGCACCGCACCGGTCACCGGTGACGGGAGCGGACTGGCGATGTTCCTCGACATCGCCGTCCTGGTCGTCATCGCCACCACCCGCTGGCACCAGACCCGCCACCACGACCAACAAGTCGCCGCCGCCCAACAGACCCTGATCCACCTCCAAGCGGCCTACGAGCACGCAGCCGCTCAGCCACTGGCCGCCCTGGCCCAGCGCAAGCCACCCACCCACATCGTGGAACACCACGCCCAGCACATACGAACCGTCCTGCCCGACCACGCCGAGCGGATCCTCGACGACCCCGCCTGGCCGGCACTGGCCGCCGCCCTCACCCAAGCCGAGACCGCCGGCCACGACCCCCGCCAGCTCCTCCAGATCGCCGCCCGCCAGCGCGCACTGGACGACGCTCGCTCCACCGCCAGGACCCTCACCTGGCGCATCCAACGCCTCGGTGAACGCCACATACCCGCCCCACGAGCCCAGGCACCCAATGCTCAGCATGCCGCGGTGCACCCCGCCGCTCCGCAGCAGCCGCAGGCGCAGCGGCGCTGATCACCCTTGCGCCCGGCCGCCATCCGACCTGGGTGCCTGGGGTTTGCGGTGTTTGCCGGTGCCGGAGCCCAGCGGCTTCGGCACCGGCCCTTGGAGTGGTGACGGCTCGTTGCTCTCCGGGTACAGGATGGCTTTGGCCTCGGCCAGGCTGGCGGCGAATCCGTACGGCTCCCACAGGTGCCCGTTCCAGCGCTCGATGGCGCGTGGCGCATCCGGATTCAGATGCGATGCCCTGGGCCCGCCGCCGGGTACAACAGGCACGGCACGAAGGCGACCGATCTTCGCGTCACGGCGTTCCGCCCAGTCCTTCAGCGGCTCGTCGTCCATCCTGGCGTTCCTCGCGTCGGTGGTGGCTGCCTCAGGAGGGTAGCGGCCATTGCGGGCCGTTCGGGTTCCCGAGCCAGACGACCTGCCGGTCGGGGGAGACAGTGACACCGAAGGCGGCGGTGTTGGGTGAGCCGTACTCCTCCCAGGTGCCCACCGCCGCCTCGACCGCGTCCCACAGGCGGCGGGGGCCGCCCTGGCGGACCTGCCAGCCGCCGTCCGTGGGAGCAAGGACGGCGAAGGAATCGGTGACGCTGTCCAGCAGGAACGTGCTGACCGGGCCGCCGTCGACCGCCGTCGAGAAGAAGCGGGCGTCCGGCGCCGCGAGCTGTGCCATGAAGGCCGGCCCTGAAGTGCTGAGCACCTCCGGCCCATACGCGGCCTTCCGCACCGTTCCGTCGTCGGGTCCCGGCACCATGCCGAGGCTTTCTGGGGCGCCCTGCTGGCGGGCGATCATGAAGCTCGGGTCGTCCTCGCTGAACCAGCCGCTCGCGCTGCCCCCGGTGACGATGAGCTTGACCAGGCCGAGGGAGCGCATCCAGCCACGCAGGGTGGTGAGGATGACGCCGCCCGGCCGCACCTGTTCCAGCCAGGTGGGCGGGATGCTGCGGAAGCCGCACGTGGCGATCAGCCGGTCGTACGGGGCTCCGGCGCCGTGGCCGGCGCGGCCGTCCCCCACTACCAAGTGAGGGGTGTGACCGGATCCGGTGAGAGCTTCGCGGGCGCGGCGGGCCACGCCCTCGTCCGTCTCGATCGAGGTCACGCTCTCGCTGCCGAGCCGGTGGCACATCAGGGCGGTCGAGTAGCCGGTTCCGGTGCCGATTTCCAGCACGTTCATACCGTCCTGCACGTCGAGGTCTTCGAGCATCCGGACCACGAGGCTCGGCAACGTCGACGACGAGGTGGGGGCCGCGTTGCTGATCGGCTTAGGGTCGGCCCAGTCGATGTCGTGGCCGTCGAACTGGGTCATCCATGTCTCGTCGGTGTAGACGAGCCGGAGCCACTCCTCCTTGCCGACCGTCTCCCGTGTAACCGGCTCCCAGGTGGTGACGCCGGGGGCGTCACTCTCCCGGTAGAAGCGCGGGATGAACTTGTGGCGGGGCACGGCTTCCACAGCATCCCGCCACTGCGGCGAGCGCAGCCGGCCGTCCTTCTCCAGTTGCCGGGCGAGCCGACGCCGTAGATCGACGGCGGCCGTCTCCATGTCGGGCTCACAGGCCACGGATGCCTCCTTCCAGGAGATCGGCGAGTGCGGCAGTCATCGGCAGACCGGTCGGCGGCTCCATCCATGCCCACTGCCCGGAAGGATTGCACTCGATGAAGATCCACTCGCCGGAGTCGGTCAGAGCGAAGTCGAACGCCCCGAAGACGAGCCCGAAGTGCTTCAGATAGGCGTGCATCGACCGCTCCACCACGGGCGGCGCGGCAAGCGGCGTGTAGGTGTGCGTGCCGTAGTCCGTGCGCCAGTCGAGAAGACCGGAGTCGATCCGCACGGCAAAGATCCGCTCGCCGATCACCGTGACCCGGATGTCGGCGACCTTGTCCACCCGCTTCTGGAAGAGGTGCATGGTGCCGGCCACGGAGTCGTCGATCTCGTCGGCGGCCACCTCGGTGACGGGGACGGTCTGGGCCTTGCCGTCGACCAGGTAGAGCGGAACCGAGATCGGCTTGAAGATCGCCGGACCGTGCTCCTTGATGAAGGCCCATGCGTCGTCCGGAACGTTGGTGACGAGCGTGGGCGGCACCGTGAAGCCGGCTGCCGCCGCTGCCGCGAGCCCGGCCGGCTTGTACTCGGCGTCGCCGATGCGGTTCGGATGGTTGACGTAGAGGCAGCCGGGCAGAGAGGTCAGGATGCCGCCGAGCCCATAGCGGGCCTGGGCCACAGCGAACCGTTCGTCCTGCTTGTCGAGATGGGGGAAGGCAAACCCGGAGGGGCGCCGGTAGTACACGGAACGCACCGCGCCCAGGTCGGCACGCCGGCTCGGGGTCTGCACGCTTCCCCGCCATCTGTCACGGTCGCCGCCGATGGCGGCCGAGCACGACAGAGTGGCGGGGAAGTCACCTGAGTCGAACCGCACGACCGGGACACCCCGGTCGTGCAGCTCGGCGATCACGAAGTCCGCGGTCGGGTCGTCGAGGTTGGTGACGACCAGGACCGGACGATCGTCGTTCGTCAGCGGAGTCACTGGTCGGTGTCGTTGCCCGTGTCGCTGTCCGGGGAGTCGCTGTTGCGGTCGCCCTGGCCCGTGGTGCCGGTCGCGGGATTCGTGCCGGAGGACGTGCCGTGGCCCGGGGACATGGTGGGTACCCCGGAAGTGTCGAAGTACCGGGCGGTCTGCGTCTCCGGGTCCAGCGTCACCGTCGCGTAGGCGGGGCCCTCGACAGGCGGATACGGGGCGATGCGGCGCAGGCCCCACGGGGCGGCGGTCAGGTGCCCCTGCGGCAGGGGGCTGCCGGTGGGGAATCGGTCCATGTGGTTGAACACGGTCTTCCTCTCTGTCGGGAGTTCCTGTCCTTCGTGTGCCTTGCTCACCCGCACGGCATCGCGGAAGGCAGTCCTGCTGGTGCGGGGTCTCATGGGCGCCGGGAAGAAGAGGCGCCGGGTCTGCGTCAAAGCCGGACGGGGTTCCGCAGTCCGTCCAGGACTCGCTGAAGAAGGCTGATGTCCGGTGCGCGAGTCCCGGCCGCCAGCCGACCGTCGCGGTACCAGTGGCTGAGGTGCTGCCGCCACGCGCTCTCGGCGCGCTGCACCTCGGAGCGGATCTCGTTGATGACCAAGCCCGACTCGACGCGCAGCCGCACAAGGTCGGCTGGAGTGATCCGGACCGGCTCCGGGATGACCACCGCGTCGGCCTCGTCAGACATACAGGTGGGGTTGAAGGCCAGTTCCACGCACGCGTCCGGGCGCGGGTCGCCGACCAACTCCTCTGCGGGCAGGAGCCGTAAGGAGACAAGCGCGATCAGCATGCGGCCGGCACCCGCAGCTCTGCCCAGATGCGTTTCCCGCCGCGTACCAGCTCGCTGCCCCAGGCGTGGGCAAGAGCTTCGACAAGGAGCAACCCGCGGCCGTGCTCGTCGTTCGGTGACGGCGTGCCCGGGGTGGGTCTGGTGCGGGACGTGTCCGTCACGACGATCCGGGCGGACTCCTTGCCCACCCGGGTGATCGAGGCGCCGACCGTGGCGGCGTCAGTGTGCTCCACCGCGTTGGCCACCAACTCGGTGACGACCTGCGCGGCGACGTCCACCAGCTGAGGCAGGCCCCAAGTCTGAAGCACCAGCGCTATGTCCCGACGTGCCTGAGTGACGGACTCCAGCCTCGCCGCATACCGCTCCTGGTAGCGCTGTGGTCCCACCGTTGCAGTCGTCATGGTCATCGTCGCGTCCCTTGGAGGTGCTCGCGTTCGGGGTAGCCCAACCACCGGCCGTCGGGGCGTTGTCGCTTGAGGAGTATTGGCTCGGGGGCATCCGCAACGAAACCCACAGTGACAGCCTCCCTACTAGGCTCGTTCGGTGGTGCATACGACGGTAGAGAGCCGTGATCACACCTAGAAGTGACCGCAAGTACAGGTGGTTTGCTGCGGACACACGGGAATGGGGCCGTTCATGCAGTCGAGTTCGCGACAAACCCTGACGGGCAGTCAGGGATCAGGCGGGCGCCCGCGCACGGGCGTCATCTCCGGCTACGTCTTCCGGGTCATCCGAGAGCAGCAGGGACGCACCCAGGAGGACATAGCCGAGCAGCTGCGCGTGTCTGCGGACACGATCGCGGGCTGGGAATCGGGCCGCCGCCCGCTGACCGCTGTACCGATCGGGCAGATGCTCGTACACCGTCATCGGCTCATGCACATGGGCACCGCCCCGGCGCTCCTGCAAGCCCTCGACCGCGCCCTTGAGGCGGACGTCCTCCTCGCGAGCGCCCTTGACGACCAGACCGACGTCGCGGCAAGCCCCCTCGGGGCCTGGGTGATGCAGCGCGACCTCGTCGAGGTCCTCGCATGGCCCCTCAACCACGTGCCGCCCCAGCCCGTCCGCGACCTGCCCGCCCCACCCCGCAAGCGCCGAGGCCCCGCGCCGGCCGGGCCGGAGCTGTCGGCCGCAGACCGCGCGCGATTCTTCACACAGATGCGGCGCACCGCGGAACAGGCCCGGAGCGAAGACCAGTTCCTGCTCCGCCGCCAGGCCCTCTACCTCTCCGGGTACGACGACCAGGACGACGCCTCCGCATGGCTCGCTCACCAGCAGGCGACAGAACGCCCTGGCGGCTGGCTTACGGGCTGGCTCAACTCCCGGTCTGTTGCCGCGGTCTCGGCCCGGCAAGGGGACCGGGACCGCATGAGCCACTTCATCGACGCCGCCCTCATCGACGACGACGCCGGCGAGGCCGCGAACCTGAACTACTGGGCCTACTGGATCGGCGAGACGGCCCACCTGGAACTGAGCGACGACTTCATCGCCGCCCGCACCCCTGGACCGTGGCCCGGCGACAAACTCCTCGCCCACCTCGCGCACGGCCTCGCCCCGCATCACGGCTACGTCGACCTCAATATCCACTCCGTCTGGTCTCTGCTCCAGGTACGGCCCAACCTGCTGCGATCCGGAGCAGCAGGACGCGCCCTGCGCGACAGGCTGCCCGTGATGTTGGATAGCCGGGAGCTGTCGGCGCGCGGGCGCCGGGAGCTGGAGAGCATCCGGTACGCGATCCGCCTCGCCGAGGCGTGAGAGGAGTCCGACGGTGGCTGAAGACCTGTCCGCGGTGGCGCGCTTCCTGTACGAGGCGGGCACGCTGAAGCAGACCAAGCGCACCGGCTGGTGGATGGCCGGAGTACGCGACCCCGAGTCGGTGGCAGAGCACTCATGGCGCACCGCTCTCCTCGCGACGATCATCGCGAAACTGGAAGGCGCCGACCCTGCACAAGCCGCGTTCCTCGCGGTATGGCACGACTCGCAGGAAACCCGTACCGGGGACGTGAACTACCTGGGCAGGAAGTACGCCCCGCAGGCAGACCCGCGAGCGGTCACCGAGGACCAGGTCGCGGGCATGCCCGAGGCCCTCGCCACCGCGGTACGCGAGCTGGTCGCGGAATACGAGGCGAAAGAGTCCCCGGAGGCTCTCTGCGCGCGGGACGCCGACAAGCTGGAATGCATGATCCAGGGCATCGAGTACAAGGCCCAGGGCTACGAGAACGCGCAGCGCTGGATCGACAACAGCCGCCGACGACTCACCACGAAGTCCGCCAATGAGCTCGCCGACGCGGTGCTTGCGACCGAGTCTCTGGACTGGCTGCGCGCAGCCCTTGGGGAGACGCAGAGCTGACCTCGTCCGACGGAACCGGCACTCAGCCCTCGGTGCCCCGACCCGGTCGCCCGAGCGACGTCGCTTTCCGAACCGCAACCCGAACGTCACTACGCTGACCGGCGGGATGGCCCCGGCGAAGAGGGAGACCATGACGTACGACGGCGACCGCATCAAAGCTCTGCTGGACGAGGGCGTCAGCGACAAGGTGTACCCCGGCGCCGTGTGGGCCATCGGCGACGCCAACGGCATCCACGCCCAGGGCACCCCGGCGTCCTCGACCCCGACGAGCCGGACGTGCCGATGCGCGCCGACACCGTCTTCGACGCCGCCAGCCTCACCAAGATCCTCGCCGTCTGGTCCGCCATCGGCGCCCTGTGGGAGGAGGGCAAGCTCGACCTCGACGTCCCCTTCAACGACTTCTGGCCCGAGGTCGATGGCCACCCGCTCGGAGCCTGGGGCGAGCAGGATTCGGCCCTGCCTGGACCAGACAGTCACTGACCGTCCAGACCGGCACCCTCGAACCCGTGCGCGGCTTGTTCTGGCACCCCGCCCCCTGGCGCCCACCCCGATGACGACATCTGGGTCCACTACGGCTTCACCGGCACCGGCATGTGGATCTGCCCGCAGCAGGGGCGGTGGGCAGTACTGCTCACCAACAAGCTCTACTACACCCGCGACCGCCAGCCCCTGACCGACGTGCGCAACACCTTCCGCACTCTCGCCTTCGCCTGACGCAACCGTCGGCGAAATCCATTGAGGGGGAGCCCCGACAGCTTCCAGTAAATGCCTGACGGGCCCGACCGATCCTTGGTCAGGCCCGTCATTGTCTTCGTCCTGCGGCCTCTACAACCGTCGCAACCCACGTGAGCCTGGGAGCCTAACTCCGTTGTCAGTGCCTGCTGTCAGGATCAGCATCGCCCTACATCGTCGTCTGGAGGACGCCCATGACTGCCGAGCTTGGTCCGCTGGCCATCACACGCCGCAAAAGCAGTGAGCCGATACGGGCGGGGGGCGAAACGGTGGGCAGACTCGGCGACTTCTGGAGCTGGGCGTACTCCGACCTGGCCAACAACACCATGCGCGGCGTCCTGGCCGAGTACCTCGTGGCCGTGGCGTTGGGCGCCGCGATCGGCACCCGCACCGAATGGGACACCGTGGACATCCGTACACCCGAGAAGCGGCGCGTGGAGGTGAAGTCGGCGGCCTACCTTCAGTCGTGGGCACAGCCCCGGCCATCGAAGATCGAGTTCGGCATCGCGCCAGCTTCCGGCTGGGACGCCCAGACCGGCGTTACCTCAGCGGAGGTAATGCGCCGCTCGGACGTCTACGTCTTCTGCCTGCTGCACCACCAGGACAAGCAGACCCTCGATCCCCTGGACCTCGACCAGTGGACCTTCTATGTCCTGCCCACCCGTGTTTTGGACGAACGCTGCCCGACCCAAAGGTCCATCAGGCTGTCCAGCCTCGTCGAGCGCCTCAGCCCGCTGAGGACCGACTTCGCCGGCTTACCGAAAGCAGTCGCCGCGTCCGCCGAAGGCATGCGATAGCCCGAGGCGGCGGTCTCATCCCGCGCGGTGAGCCTTGTCGACGGCCTTCTCCAGCAGGCAGCACCGTTGGCCCGGCCGCGACGGCCGGACCTCCAAACCCTCGGGATCTACCCGGCGGCGAACGCGTCCTCGACCCGATCGAGCCGGTCGGCCCACCAGCGCAGCAGCGCCTCATCCGCGGTGAACAGCTCATCGCAGGAGAAGTCACCGCGGTCGTAGTGGAACTCCAGCTGTCAGAAGTCCGTCATCCGCTTCCACCACAGCCTGCGGGCACCGTCCACGAGCGCGGTGACGTCCACCAGCATCACGGACCGGTAGCCGCTGACGAACGCCGAGACACGGTCGAGGTCGAACACCCCGTCCACCCCGAACTGCACCTGCGCCGTCCGCACGGCCTCCTCCTCGTACCGCCGCACGCCCACCCGGTCCCAGTCCAGAACGGCGGCCAGGTCCTCGCCCTCCCACAGCAGGTTCCGGTACTGGAAGTCACCGTGGGTCCACCCGCGGGCGCCCTCAGGGATCCCGTGCTGCGGACGGAGATCAGCGTGCTTGGTGATCAGTGCCTGCGGTCAGAGCCAGTCCCAGTGCCTGAAAGCGAAGTACAGCGTCAGAGGGACAACGACGATGACGGCGCTGGAAACGATGAAGCCCGACTGTTGTCCGAAGCCGGGGTAGGGAAGGTTCTGTCCGTAGAAGCCAGTGATCGCCGTGGGCACGGCGATGATCGCGGCCCAGCTCGTCACCTTCTTCATGATCAGGTTCATCCGGTTCGCCTGCACCGACAAGTTGGTCTCCATCACCGAGGCCACCAGGTCGCGCAGCGACTCCGTCCACTCGCCGGCACGCAGCACGTGGTCGTACACATCGCGGTAGTACGGCAGCAGGTGGCCGTCGACGACGTCGAGGTCGGGGCGCATGAGGGCGTTGACGACTTCCCGCATGGGCAGGACCACGCGACGGAGGCGAACCAGTGATTTCCGCAGGGCGTAGGACTGGCGCTGTACGGTCTGGATCTGCCGGCCGCCTTCAGCGAAGAGCAGATCGTCAAGTCCCTCGATACGTTCGTCGAGTTGCTGTACCGCGGCGAAGTGCCCGTCGACGACGTAGTCGAGCAGGCCGTGGAGCAGAAAGGCGACCCCGTGTGCTGCCAGAGCCGGGGTACGGTCCCAGCGGGCGACCAACTCGTCGAAGGCGAATGCGGCGTCCTTGCGGACGGTGATCAACGCCTGCGGCGTGAGGATGACCGCGAGCTCGCTCATCGTCAGTCCTGCGCCGTCCGGGTCGACGGCGACCGCGTAGACACTGAGGAAGTGATGGGTGCGGTAGCTGTCGAGTTTCGCCCGCTGTCCCTCGTGCAGCGCGTCCTCGAGAGCCAGCTCATGGAGACCGAGTTCCTCGCCGACCGCCGTGAACTCGGCACGGTTCGGGCGGTACAGGTCCAACCACACGATCGAAGACGGATCCGCCAGATGCCGGGAGATGTCGCGGACCGGGAAGTCCTCCTCGACCAGGGAGCCGTCGCGGTACAGCCGAGTACGGGCCATGTCGCGCACCCTAACGGCACCAGCGGAGCATCAGCGGACACCACTACCGGACATCCACTCCGACGGGCGGCACCTCCTGGATCGCCTTGAAGTCGGCGCCGCCCGGCAAAGACAGCCCTACGGGCGCCCGGGTCTCCAGAAGTCATTCCTGGCGCTCGTGGCGTTCCTCGCCGCTCCGAGGGTCCTTCGCGGGGATCGGGTGTGCCTGATGGGTGCCGGTGTCGATGAGGATCTGTGCGGCATGGGTGACGTTGTCCGCCCGGACGGCTCTGTCCATGGCGGCACGGGCGGCATCGGGTGTCGCGTGCGGCGGGATCACGAGAAGGGAGAAGTGGTCCTGGTCGCCCCGAGTGATCAGTACGGTGTCGTCACCGACCGGGAAGGAGTCGATATGGACGACCCGGTCGTCGATGACCAGCCGCGTGGGAAGTCCATCCCATGCGGTGGCGTCCAGGCCGACGCGCGTGATGGGGCCGAGGTGCCCGGTCAGCACGTGGATGAGGTCGGGCAACTCCGCGCCGATGTCGCGGGAACGCGGCCACCACGCGCCGTCGAGATTGCCTTCCCGGGATGGTGTCGTCTCCAGCCGCAGAAGAACTGTCCCGGGTTTCGCGGCCCGGTGGATCGCGTCCGGTAGGAGCCCGGGCGCGCGAGGGATGTCGGATTCGGTCATGGTGTCTCCGCCTGTCTGCGGGATTCGGTGTCGCCGCCGAACGCGGGACCTCGTCCTCTCGGTCGTCCTCTCACCGTAAGTCGTGCGCCGCCGCACCGGCTACGCTCGCCGACGGTGCCGGACTCGTGCCCCTCGGTAAAATGCCTGCTCACGAGCACGTCCCGGGCCTCGGAGCGGCGTAGAGTGAAACGACCGGGAGTACTTCGCACACCGGCCGTCACGTCGGTGCCGTTCCCGGCGAGCAACAACACCGGCCTCCAGGAGGAGCCCCCGGGGACAGGTCTGCGTCATGACTGCGACCATCGAACCTACGATCATCAAAGAGCACCTGCCTCCGGCGTCGGTCTTGCTGTCCCTGGCCCCGACCGGCTCGGTTCCAGGTCTCCTGGACGGTGCCTGGTGGCCCCGCTCCCGTGATCGAACGGGGGTCACGATGAAGTCACCGAAACTGCCGTCGGCCGGGCCCGCGGAGGTTCGTATTGTCGCCGCGGACCCAAAGGCGGCTCGACATGTCGCGGAGATTCTCCGCCGTTGTTTCGCCGCCACCGCAGCGCGCAGCTACCCCGCGGGCGCTGACGGCGGAACACGCCTCCACCTCACCGTGGACACCACGCGCATGGCGGAACCGGTGCGCTCCTGGCTGTTGACCAGCCAGTCCTCCGGGACGATCACACACAGCCGGACGAAATGTGAGGAGATGGCCCCTCAGCGGGGGAAAAGAGGGTACCGCCCCAGACGTAAGGGTTTCCGTCGGTGCCGGCACGAGAGGCAGGCGACCATGGCGACACTGCACGAGCGGCAGCACTACCGCGAGGCGATCATGAAGAGCCTGTACGAGGCCATGGAAGGCAATCGCCTCCTCGGCCTCACCGGGGCGCAGCTGCGCGAGGAACTCGCCATGCCCGAGGAGGACCTGGCCGCCGCCTGCACGTACCTGGCGGCCGAGGGACTGATCCAGGTCGACTGGGCGCGAGGAAACACACCTGCGATGGTCACACTGCTGCACAAGGGGATCCAGCTCATGGAGACCGAGGAGAAGGACAGTGACTGACACGCCGCAGACCGCCCTCAGAGCTGCGGCCGGTCACAGATGACCGAAATGGCCTCCTGGGCATACGCTTGTGAGCGGGTCGGCGCACTCTCACGTGCAACGACCCGGAAGGGCGGCCCCGGTGTGTATACGCCGGGGCCGTTGCGTCACCGGCGCATGCCACAGGGAGATGGTGTGATCCACTCGGCCGACATCCGCGAGTGACACAACTGGAACACCGTTGCCTTGAAGGGCGGGGAGACGCACCGTCTACGTGGACGGCGGACAGCGGCTGGCCCGCCGCTGATACCGGGAGGCTGACGTCCTGCTGTCCGGTAGGGCGTTCCGACCGGCCACCCGACCTGCCCTTCTGTGCGGGGTACCACACCGCCTCCTGGCGCGATGCCCGACATCGCTCACAAGCCGCTTGCCTGAGCGAGGTCGGGCACTCGCCGTTAGCGTGAAAGGAAGGGGCACGACAGGCCGCCTGTTGCGTCGGAAAGTGGTGACCGAAGATGACGGATACCGGACTGCCGAACCGGCCCGAGACTCCTCGCGCGGGGTCATTGGGCGCGCGCGGCGGGAAGAGTGCGGGGGTGCCGCACGGAAGCGATCCGGGGTCGCGTGGCCGTACGACGATCGCCGACGGTGTGGTGGCGAAGATCGCCGGCATGGCGGCCCGGGATGTGCCGGGCGTCCATTCGATGGGCGGTGGGTTCGCCCGTGGCATGGGGGCCATGCGTGAACGGATGCCCGGTGCGGGCGGGAAGTCCGTCACCAGCGGAGTGAAGGTCGAGGTCGGCGATGTGCAGACCGCGGTCGACCTGGAGATCGTCGTCGAGTACGGCGTCTCCATCATCGAGGTCGCGGGCGACGTCAGAGAGAACGTGATCGCTGCCATCGAGCGGATGACCGGTCTGGAAGTGGTCGAGGTCAACATCGCGGTCGGCGATGTGCATTTGCCCGACGAGGACGAGGAACAACCGGAGCGGCGGCTCGAGTAGTCGCTTGCCGGAGCCGAAGCGAGGAAGGAGCACGCGATGGGTGTGGCCGCGGTTGGCCTGTTCACCGGATGGCGCTGGGCTTCGCGGGATACTTCGCCGGCTTCGGCGCGTTACGGGCCGTTCCCTTCAGGACCCCGACCGCGCGCCTCGCGCTGAAACCCGTGAGTCCTTCACCAGGGCACGTCGAGCCGGACGGCGCCTGGTGGCCTCGGTCACGTGACCTGACACACGAACTCTCCGCTCTGGCGGACGTACTGGATCCACTGTGGGGACGGATCACCCATATCGCCGTCAACCCCCGCCACTGGCCGATCCTCCCGCGCAAGATCCTCGTCAACGGCCATGTGGTGAAGGCCGGTTGGTTCACGTCGGAGCAGGATCCGCACGACAGGCGATTGCAACGCCGAGGCAGGATCGACCGCGTCTCCGGAAGCCTGAAACAGGCCGTCCAGAAGACCAAGGACACTTTCAGGCGGAACGGAAGCGGCCCTCGATGATGTACGACCAGACACGCGCCCAGCAGCCTGCGGGCCAACCCCGGGGCCGCGCCGAACGCCGCGCTCCGGTCCCGGAGCCGCTGCTCCCGTCAGACGAACAGGACAAGATCATCCAGCGCCTCCGGCATGCCCTCAACACCTTCGCCGACACCCCGCGCAAGGCGCTGCAAGAGGCCGAGAGCGCCTACGACGAAGCCACCGCCCAGCTCGTGAACGCCCTCGCGGAACGGCGGCGTCTCCTACGGGCCGACTGGCAGGACCAGGACTCCGAGACGCAGTCCGACGAACTCCGGCACGCGCTGAGGCAGTACCGGGAGATCACCCAACGACTGCTCCAGCTCTAGGCGGCCACTACTCCTCGCTGCTTCGAAGCGCGGAGTAGTGTGGACAGTACCGAGAGCATTTCGCACACCGGCTTCCACGCCGGGTCGTTCTCGGCGAGAGATGAAACCCGGGCCGCCGCAGAAGCGGCCCGGAGACGGGTCCGCATCATGTCGGCGACCTTGCTTCCACCTCTGCCGCACCCCGAGCCCGTCGCAGCCCCGGCCGCGCGTCTCACCCTGAAGACCGACGGCACCTCCCGCGGACTCCTGGACGGTGCCTGGTGGCCCCGCTCCCGGGATCTGCTGAGCGAACTGCCCGCACTGACCGACGTGTTGGACCCCCTGTGGGGCCGCATCACCCGCATCGCCGTCAACCCGAAGCACTGGCCTGTCATCCCGCCCAAGGTTCCCGTGCACGGCCACATCGTCAAGGTCGGCTGGTTCACCCCGGAGATCGACCCGCACAAGCTGCTGCTGCTCTCCTACGGCACCGGCCGCTGGGACCTGCTGATCATCCCGCCCGAAACCGGGGCGGAGTCGGCGGCCCGGCTGATGGCTGCCGCGTCCGACTACGACGGCCCGCCACTGACCGCGAGCGCGCTCATCGCCGCGGACGAGGGCCGGCACGGCGTCTTGGCGACCGACGAGCCACTGGACCCTGACGAGGCATGGGAGTACGAGGGCGGCGCCTCCGCGGTGTCGGTGTCAGCGGCCGTTCCGCAACAGACCCCTCCCCCCGGCCGTGCCAGCCGCCTGATCATCGGTATGTGAGGTGGCCGCCATGAACGCCTTCCTGACAGCCGCCGCCTTCGGGGTCCTCATCGCAGCGGCGGCGTACGTGATCCACCGGCTCAACATCGAGCACGCCGACAGAATCGCCGTGCACCGGTACAGCTCCGCCCTGCCCGGCCGTCGCGGACGTGGCACGCCGCAGCCCCCGGTGGAACCCGACCGGTCTGAGTCGCCGACCGCCGGCGAACGACGGGACCACCGCGACGGGGGCCGCGGCCGCTTCCCGCCGCGCCGCCGCAGCCGCCGTATCACTCACCCCAGGTGACCAGCTGGTTTCCCCCCACCGGCCGCGCGTACGGACCGTCGACTCGGCTCGTACCGACGCGTACGCCCGGGAACGTACACCCGGGCCATGGACCGCGTGAGGAGCGGCCGGGACCCATGAACCGAGGCGTCATGACTCTTCCGCAGCTGAACATCTACCGGCACGACCGGGGCAGGCGAGCACTGATCACCCTGGCCGGTGAGATCGACCCGGCCACCGCGCCCCAGGTGCGCGCCGCTCTGGAGCGGTGCCTGCATGACGGCATCACCACCATCGACGTGGAGCTGACCACCGTCGGCCGCTGCGACAACAGCGGTCCGCGCGTCTTCCTCGACGCGTCGAGGCACGCCGCCGGGAGCCACGCGTCCCTGCGGCTGCACCACCCGTCCCCGCAGACCACGCGGCTCCTCGCGGACACCGGCTCCGATCTTCTGCTCCCCTGACGGCTCCGGGAGAGAGGTGGTGCACAGCGGTACGGAGAGCCACCTTTTCTGATCATGTGTGACATGCCGTTCTCTGGCGTAATGGGCTGTTCGGGGTGAGCGGCCGCGTCACTCTGTGCGGTGTCAGGAGCCCGTGTGTCGGTGCGGGCGCTGGACTCGCGGCACGAGGTGAGCATGGACACGGTCGCCGATGGTTTGACGACGCCGGTGCGGGGGTGCGGTTGTGACGGAAGGCGAGCGCCGACCTGACAAGGTCATGCTGGACCGGTCGGAAGGGTTCGGTGAGCGGCTGCTGGGGGTGCTGCTGGACCGGGCACACGAGATGCCGCCGCAGCTGATCGCCCCGCTGATCGCGGAAGAGGTGGCCAGGGTCGGTGGCCGCGACGTCTCGATCCTGCTGCAGGACTACGGCCAGCTGGTGTTGGTGCCGCTGTCAGGTCGGCGGCTGATGGTCGGCGAGCCGGAGCCGATCGACGACTCTCCCGCCGGCACGGCCTTTCTGCAGGCGACCACTGTCGAGGTGCCGAGGGCCGACGGCGTCCGGATGTACCTGCCGTTGCTGGACGGCAGCGACCAGGTGGGCGTGATGGCCCTCACCCTGGACACCGTCGATGACAACGACCGGCGGCTGCTGCGCAGGCTCGCCGGCCTGGTCGCCGACATGCTGGTCACCAAGCACAGCTACACCGATCAGTTCTTCCGCGCCCGGCGTCGTGAACCGATGAGCGTGGCCGCGGAGATCCAGTGGTCCCTGCTGCCGCCGCTGGCGATGGCCGTCCCGCAGGTCGCGGTGGCCGGAATCCTGGAGCCCGCCTACGACGTGGCGGGCGACAGCTTCGACTACGCACTCAACGAGGACATCCTGCACGTGGCCATGGTCGATGCGATGGGCCACGGCCTGGACGCAGCCACGATGGCGACCGTCGCCGTCGGGGCCTACCGGCACGCCAGACGTGCCGACATCGGCCTGTCCGAGATCTACGCGTTCATGGACCGGGCCATCGCCGAGCAGTTCGGGCCCGACCACTTCGTCACCGCCCAGATGATGCGTCTGAACATCGCGACGGGCCACCTGCAGTGGGTCAACGCGGGCCACCCCGCACCGCTGCTGATCCGCGACCACCGGGTCGTCCGGCAACTGGCAGGCCCGACCACCCTGCCTGTCGGCTTCGGCGGTGAAGAGCCCCAGATCAGCGGGCAGATGCTCCAACGCGGCGACCGAGTGCTGTGCTTCACCGACGGCCTGATCGAGGAGCACGAAGCCGGCGAAGAACAATTCGGCGAAGAACAACTCATCCACTCGGTCAACCGCATCGAACACACAACGAAGGGGGTACGAGCGGTGGTGCGCTCTCTCTCCCACACCCTGAAGCAGCAACGGGGCGGCCGCACCACCGACGACGCGACCCTCTTCCTGATCGAATGGCGCGGGGGCGCCGCCGACCACCTCGTGCTCCTGGAGTGAGCCGACAACCGCCCGGCGAAGACAGGGCCGACGCCACAGGGACCCGCTGCCCGGCTGCGGCGATCCCGGGGATTTTCCGCGCCGCCCCGCCCGCGACGATCGTTTCGCCACGGGGCTCCGACTCAGTCGGCAGCATCGTGCCCAGGCGAGTGCGGGGCTCATCCGGACCGGGACGGCAAGGCACGGACCGCCCCACGCGGCCGACTTGGGCGTTTCGCGTGCGAATACCGTGCGGTGCCTCGGATATGCGTGAGCCACCGCGTTTTTTGCAGCGCCCATATCCTGGGGTTGGGCTGCTTCGAACGGTCCGTACATGACGCGAGCACTACGCTGTGTGTAGACGTCCCGGACCCCGGCGACATGCTAGTGCTGAACACAGATGGCTGTGGGGTGCGGACTTTTCGTCTGTCACCCTGCGCATCCCCGGAGGGAACTGGGTGGGTCCTCTGTCCTGCTCCGCAGGCTATCGGACCGGCCGTTGCTCTGCCTCCGCCGAAAATTCGCCCCTGCCGGGAGCGCGCCCAGGGGGCCGGAACTCCGGCCCACCGCGCCCGCTACCAGAAGGCTGTGCTCGGATCGGCCGGGTACGGCGTCCAGGCACAGGGAAGTAAAGCTCCGCATCGCCTCTTGGCCCAGCCACACCTCCGCCTCGGTGAGGCCGGTGTACTTGGCGATCTCATGGACGGAGGGCTCGCGGCCGTAGAGCGACGCGCACTCGTGGCCGGCGGAGCAGACCTGGCCGCTCAGCGAGGCCACGGCCCCACCTGCCAGGGGTTCGCGGCGCAGCATGGTGGTGGCGGAGACGAAGAGGTATCCGGTGAGGACGCCGAGCCACACCACATGCCGCCAACTTGCCCACCAGCGGGCCGGCGGCAGGTCCCAGACCTTCTCGTAGCCGGTCTGCACCGCCGCCCCGAAGGTCAGGCCGAACACGGCACGGGCAGCGATACCGAACGGGGTCGTGGTCCGGAGGGCCTGGCCGGGCGCGAGTGAACAACTGCTCGGCCTGCTGCCTGGAGGCTGTCGGCACACCAAGCCCTTCCCCCAGCCACTGCGCGAACCCCCGCCCATGCTCGGGACTGGCGGAGGAGACGATGAACAGCAGTGGCACCAGCGTGAGGAACCCAAGCGCCACAAAGCCCAGCGAACGCGACCCCAGCTCAATACCGCTGCTCCGCCGCCCTCCGCGCCCGACTGGCGAACGGCTGATCACGCGGCGCAACCGCCCGAACCAAGACGAACGGTCCGCGGCATCGGAAGGCTTCATCGGCATGCCAGTCGACTACCACGGCCGATACCGTCACCGCGCGAGGGCCCGACGCAGAGGTTCCCGGATAGCCCTGCGCTGGGCCTTATCGCCGTCCGCTGGTCCCACCGCACCGGTCGCCGCCCCCTCCGATAACGAACGACACCCTGTACGCCACGGAAGCCCAGCCGCTGGGAGCCGTTTGGGACCCGACCCGCTCCCCGAGCCCTCCCAACACCACCCGAGACCTGCCAATCCAACGCCCTGACCTGCGGAAATGCGAAACTGGCAGGCGTTGATCACGCCCAGTCCTCATTCGGAGGGAAGAGGTCGTGGGTTCATATCCGCCATTCCGGCAGTGAGTGGCGCGCCGACCTCACACGCCTACCAGCGCAGAGTCCGGCATGCTCGTCTTCTTCCGATTCCGAGGGATGCCGCCGTCCGCGGGCTACTGTCCAGACCCAGCGGCGCTGCGTAGAACCCGCCCATCCCTCATCACGGGAGTTTTGACATGAGCGGCCACACGATGTGGTCAGACGCGGAGTTCGCGGCATCCGAGACGGCGGCCGGCATGAAGTCGAGGGTCTGCAAGTCAGCCTCGCCGGGGCGCGGGACCAGCTCGCGCAGCTCGACGCAGAGCAGACACGCACCCGCCGGGCCCTCGACCTGGGCATGCCCACCCGCCGTCACGTCATCACCGGCCGCGAGGGCACCTCGCCAAGGAGCCCCCGCCGACGACCGTCTGCCGCGGCGAACACGGCAGTCGTCGCGTCCGTAGGTGGTCAGCGGCGCGCCAGTTGCCGTTCGCCGGCCGCACCGGCCTGGTAGGGCAGTCCGTAGTGCTTGAAGATCGCTTCCTCCTGCTCGGCGGGAAGCACGTCGTCGGTGCCGATCGACGGGGCCTGCTTCACCAGTGCCCTGTCGTAGCCGACCCTGAGATAGTCCGGCCCGGCGATCGCGTCCTGAAGGGGGACGAAGACCAGGCGGTGCCGGGTGGGCAGTCCGGTCCGTACCGTGGCCATGGCCGGCTGGTCGGTGGTGGTGTCGACGTAGACCGCCTCCAGGACACCGATCTTGTGCGACTCGGTGTCGACGACGTCGCGGTTGCGCCATTCCCGGACGTCGGCTGCGTGAATCATGGCCTCTCCCTACTTGGACGGCTCATCGGCCGGGGGGTGAGTCTCACCGTCTCGGTCTTCCGCGTGCAGCCGCCGAAGTGCACGCCGTAGCGCCCGCTGCATCCGCTCCGGGAGCGGCTTGCCCTCCCAGGCGGCGACCACGGCCGCGGCCACCTCGGCGAGTTTGGTGTGGCACTGCCGCGAGATGTCGACCAGGAGGTCCCTGGCCGTCCCGCGGCCGCAAGGGGTCAGAACCATCATCATGCCGCGGGCCTGGTCGATGACGGCGCGGCCGGCCATCGCCCGCCGCAGCTGATCGTTCTCGGCGCGCAGTGCGACGAGATCGTCTCCAGAGGCTGCGTTCCCCCACGTGGCCTCGGCCCGCAGCTTCCAGAAGTCCTCATGTAACAGGGTCGTGCGATGCATGACATGCACCTCTCAATGAGTTCGACGTGCCCGGTCCGGCTGAAACCGTCCGGCACACATGACTGCCAGGTCGCTCCACGCGTCACCTGTGGTGTTCGTGGTCCCGGCGGTCCTCGCGCTGCCAGCGCCCCCGGTTCTGCCGGCTGTAGCGGCGCTCCCAGCGGTCCTGACGGTCCCGGCGCTCCTGGTAGTCCCGGTAGTCGTAGTCCCCGGGATCGGAACCGCCGCCGCGGCCCCGGACTCCGCCACGATCGCGGGCGTACCGGGTCGTGCCGTACACCAGCACCGCTGCGGCCACCCACCAGATCGGGTGAAGGAAGCCGAGGGCGAACAGGGCGGCGACGAGAATGAGAAGCAGGACGAACACGGTGGGCCTCCCCGGGAGTTGGACAATGCGTCGATACCGGGGACTGGGGCCTCACACCAGAGCGTAGTCCTGCACGAGGGTTGTGGATACCGTGCGAGGTCAGCGCGTCTGCCCGGCGTGGATGGCTGCTTGACACCTGTCGGAAAACCGCCGCGAGGGCTAGCGTGTGGCATGCCGCCCGTGCCCCCGGCAGCGTCGATCACCTCTCGCGTTCCTTCCGGGGGCGCACCCCGCGCATCGGTGCCGGGGCCCGCCGCGTCACGGGCGAGGCCGTTCCCGCACACGCTCGGCGTCACGCGGTCCCGGCGCGCCCGATGTGCCTCAAGCGGGCAACGAGCTGCTGCCCGCCGCGTCGCACGCATCCCGAACCAGGCGGCACGCATGTACGCGCTGATCGTTCCGGCTTCAACTCCCTTTGTCCTGCTCGCCGTCGTGATGGCCCTGTCCTGGTGGGAGGACCACGTCCTGCCGACGTCGCCGACCGAGCCGGCCGAACCACCCGCCGAGGCTCCGTTCACCCCGGCGGCCCCTGCTCAGCTCCCCCAACTCCTCAGTGTCGACACCGCGTTGACAAGGGAGGATGCCGGGCGTTGACTGGCAGCACGGTGTAGGGCCATGCCACTCCGGATCATTCGGGCGCGGCATTCCACCTTCCCGCTTCGCCCGGACCCCGCGGACATCAGGAAATCCCCGCGATCTGGAGGCCCGGCAATGATCTGGATTCTTTTCTTTCTGCTGATCCTGGTGGTCTTCGGGTTCGGCTTCACCCTGCAGATCCTGTGGTGGGTCGCCGCCGTCCTCCTGGTCCTCTGGATCGTCGGCTTCGCGATGCGCGGGCGCGGTCGTAGCCGCCGCAGGTAGTCCGTTCCGGAGGCTCGATCCTGCCCGCGGGATCAACGGCCTGCCCGGCGATCACGCGGGCGCCCACTCACCGGACAGGCAGGAGGCTGCCATGAGCGTCGGACGGACCATCAGGCACAAGGCACAGGCGTTGAGGTACCGGGTCACCGAACGCGTCGGCCGGGCCGACCGCGACCGGCTACGGCGCGTATCGCGCGTCCACACCATGGGGAGGACTTCGTGACGTCGTCCACCGCACAAGGGCGTGGCCGGGGCGCGAAGTCCGCAGCCCGTTCCACGGAGCGCGAGACGCTGACCGCCGCAGGGCGGGCGGGCTTTGTCGCGCGCGGCATCGTGTACGTACTGATCGGGCTGCTGTCCATCCGGATCGCCGTCGGGAGCGGCGGCGGTCAGGCGGACCGGCAGGGCGCGCTGCACGAGATCGCGACGCAGCCCTTCGGGAAAGCGATGCTCTGGGCGCTGGTCGTCGGTTTCGCGGCCATGGCGCTCTGGCGGGGAGCCCGCGCCGTGCTCACAAGGGGGACCCGGCGGAAGGCGGGTTCGCGCGCGCTGGACGGCGGGCGGGCGGTCTTCTACGCCTTCGTCTGCTGGACTACGGCGGTGTACGCCGCCGGGGGCGGCCAGGGCTCCAGCGGCAACGCGCAGTCGCAGGACTGGACGGCATCGGCGCTCAAACTGTCGTACGGGCAGGTGCTGGTGGGAGCCGCGGGCTGCCTCCTGATCGGCATCGGCGCGGTACTCGCCGTCCGGGCAGCCATGCGAAGCTTCCTGAAGCAGTTGGACACCGGCAGCATGAGCCACCGTACGAAGCAGGTCGTCACCGCTCTGGGCGTGGTCGGAGGCGTGGCACGGGGCGGGGTGTTCGCCGCGGCCGGGATCTTCGTCCTGGTGGCAGCCGTCCGCTTCGATCCGGACGAGGCCAAGGGCATGGACGCGACGCTCCGGAGCTTCGCGCAGACATCGGTAGGACCGTGGCTCCTGGTCGCCGTCGCGATCGGGCTGATCCTCTTCGGTGCCTTCTCCTTCGCCTCGGCTCGCTGGCGCCGGCTGTGAACGCCGCCCCGTGCCACTGCCAGAGCCGCTGCCGGAGCCCCTTCGGCAGCGTCCGCGGAGGCGACAGCCCGCGCCAGGGTGGTCAGGTCACCAGCCCGGGGAGGGGTTCGGAGTCGTCGATGAAGGCGCGGGCCACATCGGACAGTCGCCGGTTGTGGGCGCGGGCGTAGCCACGCAGGGCGGTGAAGGCCCGTTCCATGTCGATGCTCTGTCGTTCGGCGAGTTTGCCCTTGGCCTGTTCGATCAGTACGCGGCTGTTCAGCGCGGTCTGCAGTTGTTCGTTGAGCGCGGTGCTGCGCTGGGTGGAGCGTTGCTGTAGGAGGCTGATGGTGGCTACGTCGGCCAGGGCTTGGGCGATGAGTGTGTCGGGCGCGTCGAAGGGGCCGGGCGCGGCGCGGAAGAGGTTCAGGGCGCCCACGGTCTCCGCACGCAAGCGCATCGGCAGGGCCTGGACGGCGCCGAACCCGCTGCGGTGGGCCGCCGTGACGAAGCGCGGCCAGCGGTCGGCCTCCCGCGTCAGGTCGGGGACGATCACCGGTGCGCCGGTACTGAAGCACTCCAGGCAGGGGCCCTCGTCGTTCTGGAGCTGGAAGAGTTCCAGCAGGCGCACCTCTTCGTC
Organism: Streptomyces panaciradicis; assembly: GCF_023516615.1. Taxonomy (GTDB): domain Bacteria; phylum Actinomycetota; class Actinomycetes; order Streptomycetales; family Streptomycetaceae; genus Streptomyces; species Streptomyces panaciradicis. Next base: position 99,562 of record NZ_JAMGBF010000022.1, on the reverse strand, counting down.
GGAGGCGGCCATCACGCGCAGTTTGCCGTCCCCGTCGGCTAGCAACAGCCCGGCGGCGCTCGCATCGAGCATGCTCACGCAGCGGTCGGTGAGCAGGCGCAGGAAATCGATGAGGTCGAAGTCGGCGACCAGGTTGTCCGCCAGTTCGACGAAGGTCTTGGCCAGGAGCTGCTGATTCATCGTGACACCCTCGATTGAGACTAGTCCCGCCGGGAGGCGGGGGGAAGCGCAGCACGTTCGTCGGCCTGAGCCGATGGGTCAGTTGCCGTTGTCGGTCCGTTTCGGTTCGCTGTCCGGGAGGAAGCGGAGTCGGTGGGCCACCACGTCGGCGGCCACGTCGGCGAGCCGGCGCCCTTGCGTATAGGCGTGGGCGCGGAGCCGGACGAAGGCTTCGTCGATGCCGACGCCGAGCTGGACGGTGAGGATGCCGGTGGCCTGGTCGATCTCCGCCCGGTATCCGCCCAGGTCCTCCAAGCCGTGGTCCCGGGGCGGTGCGCCGGCCTGCGCGCCCGTCCCGTCGATCCGCGCGTCGAGCAGGAGCAGCGTCGCGAGATCGGCGAACGCCAGCGCGTCGGCCAGCTGCTCTGCGTCCAGCACGGTCGGCACGTCGGCATACAGGTCGAGGACTCCCGGGCTGATCGCCCCGATCTGCAGGGGGAGTGCGAAGACGGCGCGTGCCCCGGCTTCCAGGGCCGCGTCGGCGAAGACGGGCCAGCGGTCCTGCAGCCCGCCGGTCAGCAGATCGGAGGACAGGACGGCCGCGCCGTGGGTGAAGGCGTCCACGCAGGGGCCCTCGCCCAGGGTGAGCTGGAGCTCCTCCAACTGCTCGCTGATGGTGTCGGTGCTGCACAGCGGATGGCTTGCTGCGGTCCGGGACATCGCCGACACCCCGGCTCCGCCGACCGGCAAGGCGGCCACGGCCGCGGTGCACACGTCCACCACACCGACCGGGGCGCCGCGGCGGGCGGCCTGCTCGGCGACCAGCACCTGGATGCGGGCCGACCGGCTGTCGGCCCTCATCCGGGCCACCGGGTCCAGGCATCGTGGGCCAGGCCCTCCAGCCGCGCCGTCGTGCGTTCCCCGAGGGGGAGTACCAGTGCACGGAACATGGTCGGGTCCGCCGGCCGCCGCACCTCTCCCATGTCCCGCCATCCCCAGGAGCGGAGCGACGCGAGGGTCAGGTGATCACCCGGATCCACCAAGGTGGCGCCGAGGGATGCCTGGTGGCCGCTCAGCAGCCGCTCCTGCAGACGGCGGGCCACGTCCTGGTCCTGTGAGTGTGGCCGGACCAGGATGCCGGTGATCGCGAAGACGCCGCCGGACGCGGTGAGCTGCTCGATGCTCTGCGGCAGTGCTCCGTCGAACCCGAGCCACCAGATGCCGTCACTGGCCACCGGGAACCCGAAGACGCACCCCACCAGGTGGTCCGTCTCCGCGATCACCATGGCGAACCCCGACCGCCGGATGTCGCCGGTGAGACGGTTCAGGAAGTCTTGGCGGCTGCGGCTGCGGTACGCCTCAGCGGCGGACGTCTCTCGGGAGTCGACGTACAGATCCCCCAGCTCCTCGCCCAGGTCCTGCGCCAGCCAGCGGTTAACGCGGCGCAACCGCGCCGCGTCCATGGTGGACGACTCGCCCGCATGCCGCTCGTGCGGCTGCCCCTGTCCGGGCTGGGCCATCACCGCACATCGCCCGTGAGGACGGTCACCAGCGGAACACTCCGGTCCGGCAGGGCCGGAGCGACCGGGTCGGGGACGTCCCCGAGAGACGGTGGAAGATGCCCGAGCGGAAGGCCGAGAAGCAGGAACCCGCAACCGGTGAGGTCGAGGATGTGCGCCAGTGACGGCGGCGGATTGTGCAGTCGTAGGGTCCCGCCGGCCTCCCTGGTCCGCTGCGCGGCGTAGAGGAAGGCGTTGAGGCCGCTGCAGTCGCAGAAGGTCACAGGGGTGAGGTCGACATCGAGGACGCGGATGCCGTCGCTCAGGCATCGCGCCAGCGCCGCGCACACCAGCGGTGCCGTATCCAGGTCGATCTCACCAGCCAGGGTGATCAGTGCCCGTTTCCGTCGGTCATGACGATAGATGGCGAGCTGTGGGAGGGGCATGACGCCTCGGTTCAGAAGACCATCAGGCAGCGAGATGGGGACGCCGGGAGCCTCGGCTCCTCCTGACGCGCCGCCGACAGGGACGTACGTGCGGCGGAGGCGGAACAACGGCCGGTCCGAGGGCCTGCGCAACAGGACATGGGGTCCGCCCGGTTTCTCTCCAGGGATGCGTCGGGTGACGGACGAGAGGTCCGCTCCGCGCAGCCATCTGTGTCGCTCAACGACAAGCCGCCGGGGTCTGGGACGCTTGTACAGCATGGTAGTCCTGCCCCAGTGGGAAAGACGGCCCGAAGCCGCCCCATCTCAGGATGTGGACAGTCGAGGGCGATTGATGTCACTGCGCAGGGGGCTGATCACTGACTCCGACAGTCCCTCGTGGGTGCAGGCTGAGTAGGACGGCGCTCGTGCCTCCGTCCTGGCCGAGGTGAGTTTCTGGCTGCAGCGGGCCTCCGGGCCACAGGGCGAGACGATCTCTGTGCCCGGCCACGGGACACAGGCGGTCTCCAGGTCCGGCCTACCGTTACTGCAGTGCGTGGACCGCTGCTGAGTACAGTGGGGGGAGCCGGGATGCTGCGGGGACGATGAGGCGGGCGGTGGCGGGGCGGCGGGTGGCGGCCAAGAGGGCGCCGGCAGCAGTCGGTGGCGGCGGGTCAGTCGGGCCCAGGCGTGCTCGTACGTGTCAGGGCGTCCGGTAGTCAGGCAGCGGACGGCGGCCCCGGCCGTGGCCAGTGCGAGGGCGATGCCCTCGCCGGTGAGGGCGTCTATGTAGCCGGCGGCGTCGCCGACGAGCAGGACAGTTCGCCTTGGTGAGGACGAAACTATCCGCATCGTTGCCAGCGGCGGTGCCGGCGGTCTGAATCCCGTAGTGGTGACCGCGCGGGTGCTGAAGGCCGATGGGGACAGCTCGGAGGTCTGGCTTCGTGCAGCTGCCAAAGAGGGTCTGATAAGGCAGCGAGCCGGGGAGAAGACCGCCGTCCGTCTCGCCGCCCAGTTGAGCAGGGCAACCGGAGCGGACAGGGCAGGCGGGTGAGCGGCAAGCCGACAGCGGCCCTGCCCATGTCTGAGCGCTCGACGCTTCCGGAATCAGAGCCATCGGCGCGAAGGCCCGTTGTTCGTCGAAGAACTGCCGGGTCTTGAGGCAGTGATGGAGCTGACCGAGGAAGCGGTTCAGCAAGAGCCGTGGTGCGGCGGCATGCCAGTCTCCGTGCTCGCGTCGACGTCGGTAGTGAGCCGTCGCTCCCGGAGAGGCGGCGAGGGCGGCGAAGGCCCAGAGGAAACCGGCGTTGACGAGGCGGTTGTTCTTTACGAACCGGCGGCCGACGAACCGCTTCTTGCCGTGGCGCTCGAAGCCGCAGCCCCTGTGTCCATGCGGTACAGAGCGCGAAGTGTTCTCTCCCATTCCCTCCCCCGCGACACCCCTCACGCCTTGCTGCACGAGCCGATCCCGAACATCGCACTCTGGTCCTGGGCATTCGGGAGCCGGTCAGCGGGCCGGGCGTCGGGTGGCGTGCCAGATGGAGCGGGCCGCCAGGTAGAGCAGGTCGGCGATCAGAAGCAGTACGCCCGTCGACATCAGGTAGAGCAGGCCGTCGACGGCCGCGCCGATGGTGATCAGGGCGATTCCGGCGACGAGGAGGATCAGGAAGAGGGTCATGACGGGCTGCCTCCCGGGAAGGAGCCGTGCGGAATCTGCGTGTTCTCCGGGGATCTCAGGCGGTGCGGGCGGCGCGGTGGCGGGCTTCCCGGAGCCGGACCTTCGCGGGGAGGCGGTCCAGGCCGGCCGAGTCCCGCGCGTGTGCGAGTGTTTCGCCGCTCAGGCGACCCAGGGTTCCCGTCGGATCGGCGTGGGGCTCCAGCAGCAGTCGTACGCGTGCGGCCGGGGCGGTACGTCGGCCCGTCAGCCGGACGTGAGCCCGTGAGACCCCCTCCAGGGCTTCTGCCTCTTCCTCGATGACCTTCTCCAGCGTGCGGCCGTTGAGCCGGGTCGGCACGCCGTCTTCGCTGTCGACGAGGACATTGTCCAGACGGTGTCGGCGTTGCGCGAGGAGCCACCACAGCAGCAGGACCAGCAGCACCGCGAGCGCCGCGATCACGGTCGGCCACCACCAGCCTTCGTCCCGCCACCGGGTGCGTCCCCAGGCGCCCAGCACCACGTCGTGCGGCCCGCGGAAGGGCCACCAGCCCGGCATGCCGAAGTCCCAGTGGCGCTGCAGGTCCAGTGCGCCCAGCAGTACGCCGCCGCCCAGGGCGAACAGTCCGAGGCCGAGCAGTGCGAGCAGCACCCGGTTCACCGTCCTGAGCATCGGATCACCTCAGCCCTTCTTCGGGCGCCGGACGCGTACGGCCAGTGCGGGTTGCCGGGCCAGGCCCAGGGACGTCACGGCTTCGCCCAGCTCGGTGTCCAGGTCCGAGCGGACCTCCTCGAGGTCGCGGAAGTGTGCCTGTGCCCGGGCCTTCACCCTCCGGCGGCCGACATCGATCCGTGCCGACTGGACGCCGGGCACCTGCATGGCCCGGTCGCGCAGCACCAGGGCGGCCGCGCGGCGGTCGAGCCCGGCACGGACGTCCTCTGTTTCGGGGATACCGGTGGGCCGCCGCATGGGCAGCAGCCTGCGCAGTCCCGGCGTCACCGCCAGCAGGAAGAGCCACAGGCCGAGGGCCATCGCCACCGCCGCCCCGACGATCATCCAGACGTCGTCCAGGGGCCGTGTGGCCAGTTCCTCGGCGAGCCGCCGCCGCCAACGCATCGCATCCCGGCCCGCCCGCACCGCGATGACGTCGTACAGGAGAAATCCGACGGCCACGGCGGACAGCAGGGCTGCCAAGGCCGCGGGAAGGCGCCGCGACGACCAGAAACGGTGCACCGGCCGGCCTGATCCGTCGGTCACCTTCGTGGCGCCCTCGGCCGCCCCCGGGGTGCCGTCGGCGGACGGGGGCTGTCCCGGACCGGAGGAGAGGTAGGTGTCACCGGTCGGCTGCCGCGAGGTGTTCGCGCTCATCTCACCCGCTCCCGGTCCGTGTGCCGCGTATGCGCCGAGTGCAGTCGGTCGACCGATACCGCGAGGTCGGGCACCTCCATGCCGGCCCATGCCCTGATCCGCTCGGTGACCTCCCGGCGTACCGCGGCGCACTGCGCCCCGATGTCGGACGGATAGCCGAGCTCGACGGTGATGTGCATCCGTGCCTCGCCGAGCACCGCCTGCCGTCCGGCGGCGGACTCGGCGTCCCCTCCGGCGGCGGACTCGGCGTTCTGTCCCGCACCGGTCCGTTCCGGCGCCCGCCGTACGGATGTGCTCACGTGCGGCGTCCGGCGGCCGGGTGGTACGCGGCCGGCCGACTCGGTGAACCGGCCCAGCGCCTCACGCGCCACCCGGGCCGCGATCTTCGCGACCACCCGGTCGGTGACGGCGGTCGCCCCGCGCTCCCCGCGGGGGACGACGCCCGGACGCTCGCCGGCTTCCCCGCTCACCGCCGCCAGTCTCCCCGGGCCTGTCGGCTGTCGTCGCCGAACCGCTCCTGCCGGTCCCGGCGGCGGACGAAGTCGCCCGGTTCGAGGTCGCCCTCCGTGAACCGCCCGACGACGAGACCGACGAGGCCCAGCACCAGCACCAGGAGGAAAGCCCAGAAGCTACCGAAATACGCGGCGAAACCCAGCGCCATTCCGGCCATCAAGCCCACCACGGCCCTGCTGCTCATTTCGCGCTCCTTCACTCACGCGGGCTACCGCCCCGGCTACTGGATCCGCTGCCGCTCCTCCCCTTCGTCCTCCTCGTCGGGCAGTTTCACGTCGCTGACCGTGACGTTGACTTCCACGACTTCCCGACCCGCCATCCGCTCCACCGCGGAGATCACGTCTTCCCGCACGGCGGCGGCCACGTCCGTGATCGAGACGCCGTACTCGACGACGAGTTCCAGATCGATGGCCGCCTGCAGTTCTCCGACCTCGACACTGACCCCGCGCGTGGCGGACTTGCCGCTGCCGGCGCCCGGCATCCGCTCCCGCATGGATCCCATCGAGCGGGCGAATCCGCTGCCCAGGGCATAGACGCCGGGTACGTCCCGTGCCGCCATTCCGGCGATCTTCTCCACCACCACATCGGCGATGGTCGTCCGGCCGCGAGAACCGGGCGCTGCGCCGAGCCTGACGCCGGTGTTCTCAGTCATCGGGATATTCCTCCCTCGCGAGGCCACAGAGCACGCATTACTGAGATTATAGTCTTTTTAGTACCTTTTTCCTGGACAAACAGCGTTGGACGGGTGCTCCGACGAGTGGCCTGAGGCCCCTCCCCAAGCTCTCGCGGACACTGCGGGCAGAGCGCCGCGGGAAGAGAGCCGCGGCCGTCGAGAAGAAGGGTGCGGGCCAGTGACCGAGGCGTGGACGCAGGCAGTACGAAGCCGGCTCGACCTGGGCCGACTGCTCCCGCTCGGCGGGCCCCACGACGGGACGTGGATCACCGAGCAAGCGGCCGTCCAGGCCCTCGCGCCCACCGCCGCCGAGGTTCCCGGTGTCCGGCTGGAGTCCCTGCGCATCGGGTCGGCGCCGCTCCAACCCGTGTCCGAGCCGGCCGTCCGTCCGCCGGCCAGCGCGCTACCGCCTGGCCCGCTCACCATCGAGGCCGCCTTCACCGCTTCCCTCGTACGGCCGCTGCCGGAGACCGCCGACGCATTGAGGAGCGCGCTGCTGGGCGCGGCCACCGAACAGCTCGGGCTGACCACGGTGTCGGCCGACATGCGCGTCACGGATCTCCGTGAGGCCACGGAGGCAGGCGTGGCTTCTCGGACCGCGGCGACGTCCACGAGGCCCACGCCGGAAGCTGCGGCCGCGCGGAGCTCGCCCCCGGTGACCGGAACAGGGTCCGTGCGGGGGCTCGCCGGGGAGCTGGCGGACGTCGCAGCGGGTGTGCCGGGCGTCGCCCGCCTCACCGCCGTGCTGGGCAGCCGCCCGGTCAGGGTGGAGGAGCATGATGATCCACCCTGCCGACAGATCGAGGTTCACCTCGCGGTCGGCCCCGGACACCATCCATTGACAGTCGCCCGTGCCGTCCGGGAGGCGGTAGCCGAGGCAGCCACCACTGACACCCGGAGCCCGGCCACCGTCGCCGTCCTCATCACGGAAACCGCGGCCTGGCGGCAGACCTCGCCGGTCACCGTTATGAGTGCCCCTCAGTGATCAGTCGCCCCCGACCTTCCCGGTTCTTCCCTGAGGGCGCGCGGCCGTCGCTCCGTCGGCCCTGTCCTGCCACGGTGTGAGACCCGCCTGGCAGGGAACCCGCATGCGGAGAGGGCCGTCGTCCCTGCTCCTCGCGCGATGTGTGTCCGCAACGGCGAAAGCGCATCCCTGCCTGTGGCCCGGTCTCAGCAACTCCGAGGCGGCGCCTGACCATCTGCCTCCTTCGGAGAGAGCTTCAGCGACATGACCACCAACACCACGGTCCGCCCCCCGCCCTCCGGGACGTCCGGAAGTGACTTCGCCCGATTGTCGAGAAAGATCGCCGATGCCGGCCTGCTGGGGCGCCGTCCCGGCTATTACGCAGTGCGGACCACAGTGGTGGCCGCGCTCTACGTCGGTGGGTGGGCCGCCGTCGCGCTCATCGGCGACAGTTGGTGGACACTGACCGTCGCCGGCTTCCTGGCCGTCGTCTTCGGCCAGGTCGCCCTGCTCGCCCATGACGCAGCCCACCGCCAGGTGTTCCGCCGACGCAGGGCCAGCGAAGCATCCGGCCGGATCGCCGGCACCGGCGTCGGGATGAGCTACGGATGGTGGCAGGACAAACACACCCGCCACCACGCCAACCCCAACCACGAGGAACTCGACCCCGACCTCGCCCCCGACCTGCTGGTCTGGTCCCAGGACCAGGCCCGGGCCGCCGAGGGGCTCCCCCGCCTGATCGGCCGCTGGCAGGCGTTCCTGTTCTTTCCGCTCCTCACCCTGGAGGGCTTCAACCTGCACGTGTCGAGCGTGAAGGCGCTGGCCAATCGCTCGCTCAAGCACCGAACACTCGACGGCGCCCTGCTGTTCGCGCACTTCGCGCTCTACCTGACCGTCCTGCTCTGGCTGCTGCCGCCCGGCATGGCGATCGCGTTCATCGCCGTCCACCAGGGCCTGTTCGGCGTCTACCTCGGCTCCCTCTTCGCCCCGAACCACAAGGGCATGCCCATCCTGACGGGCGACGACCGCCCGGACTTCCTCCGCCGCCAGGTGCTCACCTCACGCAACGTGCGCGGCGGCTGGTTCACGGACATCGCGCTGGGCGGGCTGAACCACCAGATCGAGCACCACCTGTTCCCGAGCATGCCCAGCCCCAACCTGCGCAAGGCCCGGACCATCGTCCGCCGCTACTGCGAGGAATTGGGCGTGGACTACGCCGAGACCGGGCTGATCAACTCCTACCGGCAGGCCCTCACCAGCCTCCATCAAGCCGGAGCACCGCTCAGGCACCCCGGCGTCCCCGCCTAGAGAGGTGCTGCCGCCGCCATCGATGCCCGTGCTGTGGTGACTGACACGGGACACATCGAGACTCAGCCCTGGACCTGCCCGTGTCCCAGCTTCCTCACGGCATGCCTGACTTCTTCACGACATGCCTGACCCCCCGTGATCCCGCAGGCCCGTCATCTCCTCGCAGCCCTCCCCCCGAAGTCGGCCCGCTCTATCGCCTCGGCGGTGTCCAGCAGGCCCGTGTTGCAGGGACTGGTCCGAGCTACCTCCGGCCCGAGTTGTTCGGTCGCCGCTGAGCCCTTCTCCAGGTGCTCCTGCAACGGCGACCTTCCGGGCAACGCTCGCTTCCAGGGCTCGTCCGTGCGCAAGCCACCAAGAGGGGGCCCTCCTCGTCTCCAAGCCGACGGCGTGCCCATGGCGTGCCCTTAAAACCGGTGAACCGCGGTCAACAGCGGTGCGATCCCACGCTTCCGGGCGCCACGCCAGAGCGCATATGACCAGGTCAGAAGCCATCCGGTCCGCCAAGCGCCGTGGCTTCCCAAGCTGAGAGCGCGAGTTCGATTCTCGTCACCCGCTCCACGAAGGCCCAGGTCGGAGACCCGGGCCTTTTTTGCTGTCCAGGATCGCCGCCAGCGCGCCGGGCCCGACTGCAACAACCTGCTGTCGTCGGAGTGGGGACCGCGCCTTACGGGTGTGCGGAGCCTGCGTACGTCTCGGGGCCCTGTTCCGCTGCCGCGGGGTTCATCCACATGACCTGCCAGCCGTGGCCGTCGAGGTCGAAGAAGCTGCGGGCGTACATGAAGCCGTGGTCCTCGGCGTCGTCCGCCTCGGTCGCGCCCGCCGCGAGTGCCGCGGCGCTGACCTTGTCGACCTCTTCGCGGGAGGACACGCTGAAGCAGTACAGCGCCAGCGCGTGCGTGGTGGGGTCGGCCGGCGGCAGCTTCGAGAACTGGGCGAACTTCTCCCAGGTGAGCAGCATGACGAAGGCGTCCTCACCGACGAGCATGCAGGCGGAGGTCTCGTCGGAGAACGCCGGGTTGAAGCTGAAGCCGAGTTCGGCGAAGAACGCCTTGCTGCGCGCCAGGTCGGTGACGGGGAGGCTCACGAACAGCATGCGGCCGGGGTGTGCGGGCTGGGTCATGTCGGGTCTCCAGTCGGTGGTTCGATGGCGTACGAACTGGTAGACCGGGGCGGCCGGCGGAACTCATCGGTGGGAACCGGACGAGCCTCATGCGTCCCTTGATCTGAGGGGGTGGGCGATGGCATCGCTCGTTCAGGGAGTTATGGGGCTGCTCCTGCTGCTCGGGGCCGGCGCCTGCGTGGCGGTGGCGGGCGGCTGCCGCGGTGCGGACGTGTGGGTCTGGGACTGGGCGGAAACGATGCGCGGGCCGTACGGACGGCGTTGGCGCAGCCTGACCACCATGCGCGTCACGTTCGGGGTCCTGAGCGTCTTCCTGCTGGCGGGAGCGCTGCACTACCTGACCCGCTGACGGGTCGTACGGCCCACGAAGCGGGGCCCTTCGGCATCTGCGCGGAGCGCCGGTCACCGTCGGACGGTCGATGAGTGGCACGGGCACGGCCACGCGGTACGGCTGTGGGTGGTGATGGCGATGCGCCGGATGCTTCTGCCCGTGGTGGCGTTGACCGTGGGCGTCGCCACCGCCTGCGGCACGAGCGGCACCGGTGGGACGGCCACCCCGTCGCCGTCCGCGACCACGACGGTCTCGGCTCCCGCTCCGACGGTCACGAGGACCGTCGTCGTCACCCCCTCCACGCGGCCGGCCCATGGGCCCCGCGCCGTGGTCGAGGCCTACTACGCCGCCATCAACGCCCACGACTACCGGACCGCCTGGAGACTCGGGGGAAGCAACTTCAGCCCGGACTACGGCAGTTTCGTGGCGGCCTTCGCCGGAACGGCACACGACCGCCTGCGCGTGCTCCAGGTGTCCGGTTCGGCCGTGACGGTCAGCCTGGAGGCGACCCAGACCTCCGGTGTCGTCAAGCTCTACAGCGGCACCTACTACGTCTCCGGCGGAGTGATCACCGGTGCCCGCATGCGCCAGACCGGCACCTCTTCCTCGCCGGCCCCGGGCGGCTTCGTCCATCCCGGCGCGTGGTGCTCCCCCGAGGGCGCGACCGGCCGGACGGACCGGGGAACGCCGATGGTGTGCTCGCGCAAGCCCGGTGAAGAGCAGCCCCGCTGGCGGCAGCGCTAGCCGCAGGGCGGGGCGCCGGCACCGTGCGGGCAGGGGCGGCGGCCGGGCTGGGTCCTCGCGCGGGCCGGAGCGGCGGGAAGTCCGCGGACCGTCAGGATCACGCACAGGACCGCGAGGGGGAGTTCCACGCCGACCGCCATGGCCAGGGCCGATATGAGGTCGGTGCCCGATGTCGCCGTGGTCGTGTCGAACCAGGCGTCGGCGAGCAGGAGCGCGGCGGTCGCCGAGGCGCCGAGGGTGCGCCGGGGGTCGCGCCGCAGGACGAGCAGGCCCGTGGTCACGAGGCCGACGGCCTCCAGGCTGTCCAGTCCGACCCAGGTCAGGGACTCGCGGGCGCTGTCGACGAGGACGCCCGTGGCGAGGACGACGAGCCAGGGCAGCAGGGCCAGACCGCAGACGACGAGGCCGTAGCCGATACGGCCGCGGTTGCGCTCGTCCATGACCGGGTCCCGGACGGACGATCTCGGCACGCCGGAGCGGGGCGGAAGGTCGAGGACGGTCATACGGCGGTCTCCTGGGTCGCGGGCAGCGGTGGCTCGGCGGTGACGGCCTCCTTACGTCTGTGTTCGAGTCGCCCGCGATCAGTCGTACGAAACGTCCGAACGGGGCGACGACGCCATCGTCCCTCTGTGATCTGAGAGGCATCTGTGCGGCCGATGAGAAAAGTGCCGTGGGGAAAGTCTGTCGCGGCGGGGCCAGATCTCCGGGGCGGGCGGCGTTAGGGTTGTCCGGCGGGTGGGCCGTGCCGGACCTCCGGCCGCGTCCGCCCGGTCCCTCCCCGTGTTCCCGAAGACAAGGTGCCATGCCCGCCGACCACGCCCCTGCCACCGGGAACCTCGACGACGACGACTACCCCGCCTACACCATGGGGCGGGCCGCCGACGTGCTCGGGACCACTCCCGCCTTCCTCCGCGCCATCGGCGAGGCCGACCTGATCACCCCGCTGCGTTCGGAAGGCGGTCACCGGCGGTACTCCCGACGGCAGTTGCGGATCGCCGCCCGCGCCCGCGAGCTCGTCGACCAGGGCACGCCCATCGAGGCCGCCTGCCGCATCGTCTCCCTCGAGGACCAGCTCGACGACACCCGCCGCCTGAACCGGGAAATGCGCCGCGGGCTCGACGAACCCGCTACGGATACCTAGTCCGGCCGCTGCAGAAATACCCGGCACGACGGAGTGAGGCTTGCGGAGTGATCGGGAAATCGATGGGAGTTCCCACCCGACCTGTGTTAGCGTGATAGCAGTTGCAGTTTTGGTTGCCAGAGAATTTTTTCTTTGCAGAGCTTTCCGGATCTTTCCGGAGGGGTGATCATCGCGGCGACTCGGACTCCGTAAAGTGCGGACTCCGGCACTGCCCCCCAAGGGAGATTCAATATGGCATCTGGCACCGTGAAGTGGTTCAACGCGGAAAAGGGCTTCGGCTTCATCGAGCAGGACGGTGGCGGCGCTGACGTGTTCGCCCACTACTCGAACATCGCCACCAGCGGCTTCCGCGAGCTTCAGGAAGGCCAGAAGGTTACCTTCGACGTCACGCAGGGCCAGAAGGGCCCGCAGGCCGAGAACATCGTTCCCGCCTGACGCTGACGCGACCGCGTGACCGGGGCCCGCACCTAGGGGTGCGGGCCCTCGGTCATGCTTTCCGCATTTCCCGGGCATTTTCTCTGCCCCATTTTCTTCGGCTCATTCTTGCGAATCCTCGTGCGGCTGCCGCTGCGAGTGGAATTCCTCGATGCGCCGCATCGAGGAGGGTTCCTCCATGGACCGCACACGCCGTAACGGCCGCGCCTCCGGTCGCTTCCGAGCCCAGGAGAAGGGCCGCCAGAGTCATCGCCCGGACACCGGGCGGACCGGTGGCCGACGGGCGCCCGCCACGCCCCGCCCGCAGGAGTTCACTCTTCCGGCGACACTCACCGAGCCGCTGCCGCCCGTCGCGGCCTTCGCCGAACTGGACATGCCGGCCCGCCTGCTGAGCGCGCTCGAGGCGGAGGGCGTGACCGTGCCCTTCCCGATCCAGGCGGCCACCCTGCCGAACGCGCTGGCCGGACGCGACGTGCTGGGCCGCGGACGTACGGGCTCCGGCAAGACGCTCGCCTTCGGCCTGCCCGTGCTGGCCCGGCTCGAAGGGCAGCGGGCCCTGCCCCGGCAGCCGCTCGCCCTCGTCCTCGTCCCCACCCGGGAACTGGCCGGTCAGGTCACCGACGCGCTCACCCCCTACGCCCGCGCCCTGCGGCTGCGGCTCGCCACCGTCGTGGGAGGCGTGTCGATCGGCCGCCAGGCGAGTGTGCTGGGCGGCGGCGCCGAGGTCGTCGTGGCGACGCCGGGCCGGCTGAAGGACCTCATCGAGCGCGGCGACTGCCGACTGGACCAGGTCGGCGTCACCGTCCTGGACGAGGCCGACCAGATGGCCGACATGGGCTTCCTGCCGCAGGTGACCGCGCTGCTCGACCAGGTCGGCCCCGGAGGCCAGCGGTTGCTGTTCTCCGCCACCCTGGACCGCAACATCGACCTCCTGGTGCGGCGCTACCTCCACGACCCCGTCGTGCACTCCGTCGACCCGTCCGCGGGCGCAGTCGTCACGATGGACCACCACCTGCTGCACGTCCACGACGACGACAAGCGCAGCACCGCGACCGAGATCGCCGCCCGCGAGGGCCGGGTGATCATGTTCCTGGACACCAAGCACGCCGCCGACCGGCTGGCCAAGCACCTGCTGTCCGTGGGCGTGCGCGCCTCGGCCCTGCACGGCGGCAAGTCGCAGCCGCAGCGCAACCGGACGCTCGCCCAGTTCAAGGAGGGCCACGTCACGGTCCTGGTGGCCACGAACGTCGCCGCGCGCGGCATCCACGTCGACGACCTCGACCTCGTCGTGAACGTCGACCCCCCGGGCGACCACAAGGACTACCTGCACCGCGGCGGCCGTACCGCCCGGGCCGGCGAGTCCGGCACGGTCGTCACCCTCGTCCTGCCGCACCAGCGGCGGGCGATGGACCGTCTGATGGCCGACGCCGGCATCACCCCGAGCACCACCCGGGTCCGGCCGGGCGAGGACGAGCTGCGGCGCATCACCGGCGCCCGGACGCCCTCCGGGGTGCCCGTCACCGTCGCCGCACCGCCGCCGCCCGCCCGGAGCGCGGGTACCGGCACCGGTTCCGGCAATCGCCGCCGCAGGGGACGGCCCGGCGGCCGGGGCGGGGCCGCACGGTCCGCCGCCCGCGGCCGTGGCGCCACGCCGCGCGGCAACTCCTAGCCCGGTCCGCTCCCCCGCAGTCCCCGGGACCGGCGTCCCTGCCCGACTTCATGGAGGCATCCATGCGTTGTGTGATCGCCCGCTTCCCCTTCGACCTCACCAAGAGCGAGGTCGAGCGGTCGATGAGCGGCGTCGAGCCCGAACCCCTCACCGGGGTGACGGTCACCATCGGCAGCCGCGTCTACCCCGTGATGCAGGTCGGGGAAGTGATCACGCGGCAGAACCGCCGCGACTTCACCTCGGGCGAGATGCGCCGGGCGCTGACCCGCCTCGGCTTCACCTGCCAGGACGCCGCGCCGAGCACTCCGGCGCAGGACCCGCCGCCGGGCGGGGACGTCCTGGGCTGGTGACCGCGCCGGCGCGTGAGGCGCCGTGCCGCGTGAACGCGCCGGCAGGTGACACGCGCCGAGACGTGTGAACCCCGCGGGATGTGGCACCCGTCGAACGGGCGGGCCGTACAGCGGAACCGGGTCCCGCCGGGGCGGTTCGGCCAGGAGCCGCGGACCGCGCGGGATCGTACGGCCCGTGCCGTACGGTCGCCCGGCCCGACGGCGCTGCCGGAGGCCGGGTTCAGGGCCGGTAGACCATGCCCGGCCGGGGCTTGGCGGGGGCGAGCAGCTGCGAGACCGTGACGATGGTGTAGCCGCGCCGCTGGAGCGCCTTGAGGATGCCGGGGACGGCGGGCACCGTGCCCTTGTGCAGGTCGTGCAGCAGGATGATGCCGTCGCGATGGGTCTGTTCGAGCACCCGCTGGGTGATCAGGGCCGAGTCGGTGGTCTCGTAGTCCTTGGCCGTGACGCTCCACAGCACCTGCGCCAGACCCAGCTCCCGGCAGATCTTGGCCACGTCGCGGTCGGTGCGGCCCTGCGGCGGGCGCATCAGGGCGGGCTTGGTGCCCGTGATCCTCTCGATGGCGTCCTGGGTGCTGCTCAGCTCGTGCCGGGCGTCGGCCGCGTCGATCTGCGTCAACACCTTGTGGTTCCAGGTGTGGTTGCCGATCTCGTCGCCCTCGTCCTTGATGCGGCGGACGATCTGCGGGTATCTGTCGATGTGCCCCTTGCCCTGCAGGAAGAACGTGGCGTGCAGGTGATGGCGCTTCAGGATGTCCAGCAGGCCCGGGGTCGTCGGACTCGGGCCGCCGTCGAAGGTGAGGGCCACGCACTTGGCCTTGCGGCAGTCGACCGGCCCCGCCACCGAGCCCGACGCCTTGCTCCGGGCGGCACGCGGTGAGGTGTGGTCGTAGGTGGTGACCGTCAGGGCCACGATCACGACGACGGTCAGGGCGACGGTCGCGGCCGTGGCGAGGGCGACGAAGAGGCGCGACGGTCTTATTCGAGCGTATTTCGACACAGCAGAGATCCCCCATGAAAAAGACATGTCCGACGTTGACTGTCGTTGACCGTCACCGTTGGTTATTGATGTCTTTTCGACTCATGGGGTTCATCCGCGCGCGGAACACGGCCGGGAGACGACGCCCCGCGCAGGTGCCGTGGCGGTGACAACTCCGGTGCCGCCGCGCGCCGGCACAGGGAGTCCGGCTAGGCTCCCGAGGCATGAAGCGCCCTGACGACCTGCTCCGCGCGATCGCCGCGATGGTGGAGTCGCAGCACAGCAGTCAGATGTCCCTGACCGTGGTGACTCCGGGAGCCGTCATCACCGGACGGCTCGCCCCGGAAGCCCTGTGGAAGGAACGCGTGGCCGAAGTCCTGCGGGACTCCGACCACCTGGGGCGGTTCGCCGCCGCGTTCGCCCCGTCCAAGGAGGACGGCGACCCCCCGCCGGACGACGGCGGCGGCGACGGCGACGGCGACGGCCCCACCCACCTCCACTTCCATGTCGCCCGGATCCTCCAGGGCAGTTACGGCATCCCCGACACCGGCGGCATGTACCGGGTCGCGCTGGAGGACGTGAGCGCCTGGACGATCGGGGACATCGGCTACTCCGACCGGTGAGGCGGCGGCGCGCCTCGGTGCCGGCCCGTCACCAGGCCAGGGCGTCGTCCAGGGTGGACTGCCAGTACGAGACGCGGAGCGAGTCGTCGACGTGGACGCCCTTGGCGGGCAGCGGCGGACGAGCCGCGGTCGTACCGTCGTTGAAGTACACCTCCAGCGACTTGGCCGTGTAGCCGTTCGCGCCGCTGCCGTCCGCGGAGGAGAGCAGGACGCTCGCGTAGCCCGACTCCCCGGGGGCCAGCGTGACCACCGCCTGCGGCTTGGAGGCCTCGAAGACCGGCGGGACGGCCTGGGCCTCGCCGAAGCGGGGCGCCGGGTAGCCGATCAGGTCGCAGTTCTTCGAGCCGGTGTTGGTGACGGTGAGGAGAAGGTGGTTCAGCGGGCGGGAGACCACCGTGGCGGTCGTCCGGGTGGCGGAGGTGGAGCAGCGGGTGTGGGTGGAACCCGAGCCCGTGCCACCCGCGCCGCCCGCCGCGCCCTTGCCACCGGTGGAACCGGAGGAGTTCGCGGCGGCCGAGGAGTGCACGGAGGTCGACGCGTTCTTGCCGGCGGCTGAGCTCCCGGAGGAGGACGAGGAACCCGCGGTGGACGCGGACGTGGGCGTGGCCGACGCGGACACGGACGCCGCGGACGCCCCCTCGTCGTGGACGCCCTCTCCGTCCTGGCACGCCGTCAGCGTCAGTGCGGCGGCGGCGAGCGCGGCGGCGGTGAGGATGCGGGCGCGGCCGGTGCGGCGCGTACGTGCGGACATGTGATCCCCCATGTGGTGTACGGGTGTTGGCGCGGACCGCTCGACCGGGTGCCGGGAGCGGCGTGCTTGGATGGCCCAAGGGTGTGGGGCGATCCGTCCCGGCCGCCAGGACCGCCGGGACATCCGGGACGCTGGAACGCCCGCAACGGCCCTGAACTGGGGGAACGACCAGCCCCTGGAACGCGGGTCCGGGACGTGGGGAGAGGGAGGAAGGGTGGCGGGGGACGAGTTCTCGGAGCTGCTGGGGCGGTTGAAGGAGCGGTCCGGGCTCAGTTACGGCGTGCTCGGCAAGCGGCTGCACACGAGTGGGTCCACGCTCCACCGGTACGTCAACGGGGACGCCGTACCGACCGACTACGCACCCGTGGAACGGTTCGCGCGGGCGTGCAGGGCGACGCCCGAGGAGCTGGTGGAACTGCACCGGCAGTGGATCCTCGCGGACGCCCGGCGCCGGGAGCAGCGGACGGCCACGACCGAGGCGACGGAGTCCGGCGCGGTCGGCGACTCCGAGCCGGCCGGTGCGCGGACACCCCTCGGCGAGCAGGCTCCCGCCGCCGGGGAGTCCGTCGCGCGGCGGCGCCGTACCGTCGTGCTCGCCGGGGCCGCCGTGGTGGCCGCCGTGGTGTCGGCGGCGCTCGTGGTGGGTCTCGTGCCCGGCAGGGGTGACGACGACCGGGGTGACCGGCGCACCGCGGGGGCGGCCGCCTCCGCGTCCGTCGGCAGAAGTCCCGGCGCCACCCCGTCGGCCGGACGCGGGTCCGCCTCGCCGTCGGCCTCGCGCGGCGGGACCCCCACGGCCTCCGTCTCCGCGCCCCGAAGCGGTGGAGCGGGCGCGGCCACGGAGGCGGGATCGCGGGACGGGGCCACCGCGCCCACGGTCGCCGTCGACCCGTACAAGTGGGAGGACCAGTGCAGCCAGCACTACCTGGTGGACCGGCAGCCCGAGCAGGTGCCTCCGCCGCCCGGCGAGCAGGACGCCCGCGGATGGGTCGGCGCGCTGGGCGGGGTGCCCGGTGGGGAGCAGATGCTCGCGCTGACCGTGCAGGGCACCGGCAAGGCCACCGTCGTCCTGGAAGCGCTGCATGTGCGGGTGGTGGACAAGAGCGCGCCCCTCGCGTGGAACGACTTCACGATGGGCGTCGGATGCGGCGGCGGGGTGCGGACGGCGGCCTTCGGGGTGGACCTGGACGCCGGGCGGCCCGCGCTCTCCCCGAAGAACGGCGAGCGGGACTTCCCGTACAAGGTGAGCGAGTCCGATCCCGAGGTGTTCTACGTCTTCGCGGACGCGCGGGCGCACGACGTGAGCTGGTACCTGGAGCTGGACTGGTCCAGCGGTGACCGGCAGGGCACGGTACGCGTCGACGACCGGGGCAGGCCGTTCCGCACGAGCGGGAACGTGGGCCGGCCCGCGTACACCTATCCGCTCGGTTCCTCGGAGTGGGGGCGCGACGAGGTGAACCCGACCGTTCCCGGCTGACCTCCGGTCCGCGGAAGCCGGGGGTGGCGGTTCGGTGGGTCAGGCCGCCGTGCCCAGGTCCGCTCGGGCCGGGAGGTCGCCGTCCTTCGTGGGCAGGGGGACGGGGGACGGCGTGCGGCGGGTGTGCGGGGTGAGGGCCGCCGCGACGGCGCTCGAGACGCCTCCCGCCGGGCCCTGCGCGGCGTGCCGGCCCGGCTGCCCGCCGCGGGCGGCTCCCGCCGTACGTGGAACACGCGGCGCGCCTGGTGGAGGAGGCGTCGCGGGCGGGGCGGCAGCGCTGGCGAGCACATCGAAGACACGGCCCGAGCCGTGTGGTGCCGTCGGGGGCTCAGCCCGTCCGCGGCTCCAGGACGGCGGCCGGCTCCAGGGTGCGGCTGACCAGGGCGTGGGCCGTCTCGGTGAGGCGGAGGTGCCGTCGGGTCACATAGCCGTCGAGCAGGCGGGCGGCCTCGCCGACGGTGGATCCCGCGTACTCCGCGATCATGCCCCTGGCGATGTCCAGCGTCGCCTTCGCCGCGATGACGCTCTGGACGCGGGTGACGACGTCGTCGGCACGGGCCGGCTCGGCGGACCAGTGCATCAGGCCCAGCGACGCGGAGTCCGCGAGGGCCTGCGCGAGATCGACGTCGTCCGCCGCCAGGTGTCCGGCCCGCCGGCGCAGCAGGGTGAGGCCTCCCAGGGAGCGCTCGTGCAGCCGCATCGGAATCGCCTGCAGGGACCGGTAGCCGGCCGTGGTCATGGCGGTGACGAGTCTGGGCCAGTGTGCGTGCTCGGCGCCGATGTCGGGGACGCTCGTCGGTGTGCCGCTGCGGTAGCAGTCCATGCAGGGCCCCTGACCGGTCTGCACCTGCAGCAGCTCCATGAACTCGGCGTCCTCGTCGGTCGCCGCCATCGTGCGCAGACCGCCCCGGGCGTCCGCGATCATCACGGCCACGGCGTCCACGTCGAACAGGTCCCGGCAGGTGTGGACGAGCCGGTGGAAGAGGCTCAGCGGGTCGAACTCCGCCGCGTAGGTGTCGGACAGGGCGACGAACGCCCGCGCCAGCTCTCGCTCGCGGTTCATGCTCGCCTCCCCGGCTTCGTGGTCGCGCGCTGTGGCATGCGCCTGGTGTCCTCAGTCATCGCCGAGATCCATGGTCCGGTCGACGATGGCACGGGCGACTTCGGTCGCGGTGCGCCCCTGGGCGAAGGCCCGGGCGCGCAGCCGCAGCAGGGCCTCCTCGGCGCTCACTCCCAGCCGCACCATGATCATTCCTGTGGCGTGGTGCACCTCCTCGCGGTCCGTCTCCGCACCCGCCAGCCACGTTACGACTCCTTCGGGGGCCGGGGAGTGGTGATCGAGCGCCATGACGGCGTGCGTCACCGCGTCGGCCACCAGCAGGGCGGTGCGCAGGTGGGGTCCGGTCAGGGAGCCCGAGTCCTCGCGGTAGAGGTCGAGGGTGCCCAGCGAGCGCCCGGCTCCGGCAAGCGGCAGCGAGAAGACCGACTGCGCGCCCGACCTGACCGCCTGGACGGAGAACAGCGGCCAGCGGCTGGTGTCGGGAGGGCGCGTCAGGTCCGGCG
The DNA here is from genome assembly GCF_023516615.1 of Streptomyces panaciradicis. GTDB lineage: Bacteria > Actinomycetota > Actinomycetes > Streptomycetales > Streptomycetaceae > Streptomyces > Streptomyces panaciradicis. The sequence goes on along the minus strand of NZ_JAMGBF010000022.1, from coordinate 79,818 downwards.
CGAACACGGGGGCCCGCAGCCGGACGGCCTCCGGGCTGGGGCCCTCGCCGAGGGTGTACTGGATGTCGGCCAGCCGGGTGGCGACGTCGTCGCTGGCGCACAGCACCACGCCCGTGCCGTCGTTGTTCCCGGCCACCGACACCGACAGACCGGTCGCCAGGGGGAGCAGCCGGGAACAGGCACGGCACAGCGCGTCCGGCATGTCGGGCGGCCGCAGACCGTCCACCGCCGCGATGAGTTCGCGGGCGATGCGGGTCCGTTCGAGCTCCGTCTCCCGGTCCGCGTCACCACTGCCCAGCAGGTCGCCGCCCGCCATGCGCCTCACCTCCCCCGCGGCCGTGCCACGCACCCGTCCCGCCCGATCTTGGCACACACGGGTGTGGACCAGGCGTGTACGGCGAAGTCCGTCAGGGACCCGAACGGCCGCTCTCCCACTCCTCGCTCCTCTCGTCGTCGGACGCGTCCTCGTCGCCCTCCGCCTGCGAAGGGGTCGTGCGGGGCGGCTCCTGCGGGTCGGACGTCCGCGGTCGCCGGCCGGTACCGGAGTGCGTCCTCGTCCCGCTCGCCCTCGGCCTGTGACGGGGTGGATTCGCTCATGTCGGCCTCCTGGACCTCGGATGCGCCGGCCGGGTACCCGGCCGGCGCGTTCTCAGCGGTGCCGGTGCAGGTGTTCGAGCGCGTCGAGGACCACGGTGTGCCGGTACGCAGGAGCGCCAGGCGGCGAGGTCGCCGCCGACGCGGTGAGCTCGGTCCGCCCCGCCGCCCGGGACCGCGTCCCGCCCCCGCGTGCCATCCGCAGACGCTGCGCCGGATGCGCTGGACCAACACCCTGATCAAGACCCACTCCCCGCAGGTGCCGGCGTCGGCCCCCTGAGCTGGGGAGCCTGGGCTTCCAGGGACGAACGGCCCCTTCCGTCGGTGCGGGCCGGCGCGCAGGCTGGGATGCTGGCAGGCGGGGCACCTCAGCGCGCCGGGAGGCGGTCGTGAGCACGAACGGGCAGGCCGCCGGCGCCGTCGAGGAGACACGGGTGCTGGTCGTCGAGGACGACCGCGGCATCGCCGACTCCCTGGTGCGCGGCCTGCGGCGGGCCGGTTACGTGGTGGAGGGCGTCCGGACCGGGCGGGCGGCCCTGGCGGCCCCCTCCCCCGACGTCGTCCTCCTCGACCTGGGTCTGCCCGACATCGACGGTGTCGAGGTGTGCCGGCGGCTGCGGGCCCGTTCGGACGCCGCGATCATCGCGGTCACCGCGCGCGGTGAGGAGGCGGACCGGGTGGTGGCCCTCGACGAGGGGGCCGACGACTACCTGGTCAAGCCGTTCGGGCTGGCCGAGCTGATGGCCCGGATACGGGCCGTGCTGCGCCGCCGGCGCCCGAGCGGACCGGAGATCCTGCGGCACGGTCCGCTCACCGTCGACCTGCGCACCCGGCAGGTGTCGGTGGAGGGCCGGCCGGTCGCGCTGACGCCGAAGGAGTTCGGCATCCTGGAGTGCCTCAGCGCCGATCCGGGGCGGACGGTGAGCCGGCAGGAGATCCTGGAGCGGGCCTGGGACGCCCACTGGTACGGCCCCACCAAGGTGCTGGACGTGCACGTCGCCGCCCTGCGGCGCAAGCTCGGCGTGCCCGGGCTGATCGAGACGGTGTACGGGCACGGCTTCCGGCTCGGGGCCGTCGCGGACGCCGAAGAGGCCGGGGAGCCGTCGTGAGCCGGCGCATCGCCCTGACCTTCCTCGTCCTGACCACGGCGCTGCTGGTGCTGGCGGTGGTACCGCTCGGGGTGCTGATGACGGCCCGGGAACGGGTCTCCTTCCGTGACGACCAGCAGGCGGCGACCCGGGCGATCGCCGCGGCGGCCGAGGAACACCTCTCCGACCACCGGTCGGCCGCGGTCATGGGCACGGAGCTGCACGCGGCGGCCGAGGCGGGCGACTGCGCCGCCGTCTACGACGGCTCGGGGCACCTGGTGGCCAGTACGCCCTGCAAGGCCGCGCAGGGCGAGGAGGCCGACGAGCTGGTGGGCCGGGTGCTCGCCGGGCACGAGCCGGAACCGCCGCAGAACGAGGGACGGCTGCTGGCCGCCGAACCGGCCGGCGACGTACGGCAGCCCGCCGGGGCCGTCGTCCTGGCCCGTTCCGCCGCGCCGCTCGACGCCCGTATCGCCGCGATCTGGGGCTGGTCCGCCGGGATCGGGACGCTGGCCCTCGCCGCGTGCGTGCTGCTGTCCGTGCGGCTCGCCCGCTGGGTGAGCCGTCCGCTGTCCACGCTGGACGAGGCCGCCCGCAGGCTGGGCGAGGGGGACCTTCAGGAGCGGGCCGTCGTGGACAGCGGGCCGCCGGAGGTACGGCGGCTGGCCACGACCTTCAACACCATGGCGGGGCGCACCGAGGCGCTGGTGCACGGGCACCGGGCCGTGATCGCCGACGTCTCGCACCAGCTGCGCACCCCGCTCGCCGCGCTGCGGCTGCGGCTGGACGTGCTGGCCGCCGGGGCCGAGGGCGAGACCGCGGCGGAGCTGGCGGCCGCGCAGGTGGAGATCGCGCGGCTGTCCCGGCTGGTCGACGGCCTGCTGGCGGTGGCGCGCGCCGAGCAGACCACGCCCCGGCCCGTCGCCGTCCCCGTCGCCGAGGTGGTGGAGGAACGGGTGGCCGCCTGGGCGCCGGTCGCGGAGGAGCGGGGGGTGCGGCTGACGGCCGCGGCCGGGCCCGCTCCGGCCGCGGCGCTGGGCGGCGGGCATCTGGAGCAGGTCCTCGACAACCTGATTGCGAACGCCCTGGACGCCGTGGACGACGGGGGCCGGGTGACCGTCGCGCGGCGCGTGGTGGCGGGGCGGTCGGCCGAGGTGCGGGTGGTCGACGACGGGCCGGGGATGGAGGCGGAGGCCAAGGAGGTGGCGTTCCACCGGTTCGGCAATCCCGAGGCCCGGGGCAGCGGGCTGGGCCTCGCCATCGTGCACCGGCTGGTCACGGTGAACGGGGGGACGGTACGGCTGGAGGACACCCCCGGAGGCGGGCTGACCGTCGTCCTGGAACTGCCCCTGTGGACCAGGGAGACGACGGGGGCGAGATCTTTACCGGTTCTGAAGGAGAGGTGAGCGGATTCCGAGGGGGCGTCGGCGGAGTCTGGAGATGCACGCAGCCGAACGCGGGCCGCCGATCCTCCAGGAGCCGCTGCCATGTCGTACCCGCCCCCTCCCGACTACGACCCGTCCGCCGTGCCGTCCGCCGGCGCGGCGCGTGCCCGTGATCGCGGACTGACGCGGATCCGCGGCCTGACCGGCTGGATCGCCGCCGCGGCCGTCGCCGGCGCCGCCGCCCTGGGCGCCGTGTACACCCACGTCCTGCCCGGCGGCACGGCGTCCCCGGCCCCCGCCGGCCCGGCCGCGCACAACCCGGCGGCCCCCTCCTCCTCCGCGACCACCCACCGCGCGGGCGGGGACGACGGCGGCGAGGAGGGCGACGACGACGGAGGCGGCGGCCAACCGGCCCTCCAGTCCCCCGCACAGCCCCCGGCCCCCACCCAGCAGCAGCCCCAGACCACGACGGGCGCGTCATGACACCCCGGCCCACGGCCCCGCCGCCCTCACCCCGCGACCCCGTCACGCCGCCGTCGGCGCCCCGCCACCACGACACTCCGCCGCTCGCGCGTGAGCACCACGCCGCCCCGCCATCCCCGCCCGGGCACCACGCCGCCGCGCCGCCCCCGTCCCCATCCCGGCTGACGGGCGAGCCCGCCGAGGTCGTGTTTCCCGCTCTCGGTACCACCGCCGTGCTGCTCGTCGCCGATCCGCACCAGGTGGGCGTGGCCGAGGGTGTGCTGCGGGACGAGTTGGCGGCGATCGACCTGGCGTGCAGCCGGTTTCGGGCCGATTCCGAGATCAGCCGGGTGAACCTGGCCGCGGGCTCCCCCGTGCGGGTGGGTCCGCGGTTCGCCGAGGCCGTCGAGGCCGGGCTCAGGGCGGCCGAACTGACCGGCGGGGCGGTCGACCCGACCGTCGGGCGGGCGGTGATCGCGCTCGGCTACGACCGTACGTTCGCCTCCGTACGCCCCGAGGACGCCCGCCCCCTGCCGGTGTTCCGGCCCGCCCCCGGCTGGCGCCGGATCGCCTGGAACCCGCGCACCGCCGTCCTGTGCCTGCCCCCGCACACCTCCCTCGACCTGGGCGCGACCGCCAAGGCGCTGGCCGCCGACCGGGCCGCCCGACGGGCCGCGGCCGCCGCCGGCTGCGGAGTGGTGGTCAACCTGGGCGGCGATCTCGCGGTGGCCGGCCCGGCGCCCGAGGGCGGCTGGCGGATCGCGCTCGCCGACGACCACTCCCGCCCGCGGCCCGGCCGGGACCCCGTGGTCACCGTGACGGCCGGCGCCCTGGCGACCTCGGGCGTGCGGGTGCGCATCTGGCGCCGCGGCGGCCGCACCGTGCACCACATCGTCGACCCCGCCACCGGCGAACCCGCCGCCCCCGTCTGGCGCACCGTCACCGTCGCCGCCGCGACCTGCGTGGACGCCAACGCCGCGAGCACCGCGGCGATCGTGCGGGGCCACGCGGCCGCCGACTGGCTGCGCGGCACCGGACTGCCGGCCCGGCTGGTCGCGGCGGACGGACAGGTCCTGCGACTGGGCGGCTGGCCGCCCGACGACTTCGACTCCCCCGACGGAGGCCCCCGATGACCACCCTCGCCCTGGTCGGCAGCCCGCTGTGGTACGCCAGCCGTGCCGGCGGCACCCTGGCACTGCTGCTGCTCACCGCCACCGTGGTGCTCGGTATCGCCTCCGGCGGACGCGCCGCGCCGCGCACGATCGGCCGCTTCGAGATCGGCCGGCTGCACCGCAACCTGTCCGTCCTGACCCTGGTGTTCCTCGTGCTGCACGTGGTCACCGCGGTCCTCGACCCGTTCGTGCACCTGGGCTGGGCGGTGACGGTGCTGCCGTTCGCCGCCTCCTACCGGCCGCTGTGGCTCGGGCTCGGCACGGTCGCGTTCGATCTGCTGCTGGCGGTGCTGGTGACCAGCGCGCTGCGGCTGCGGATCGGGGCGCGGCGCTGGAAGGCGGTGCACTGGCTGGCGTACGCGGCCTGGCCGTTCGCGCTCTTCCACGGCGCCGGCACGGGCACGGACACTCGGCTCTCCCTCCAGCTGTGGCTGTACGCCGGTTGCCTGTTCACGGTGGTCGGCGCCGTGTGGTGGCGGCTGGCGAAGGCGGGTCCGGGACGGGCCGCCGGGCGGCTGGCCGCCGCGGTCGGCGCGGGCGCGGTGCCCGTCGTGCTCACCGCGTTCCTGGCGGCCGGGCCGCTGCAGCCCGGCTGGGCCCAGCGTGCCGCCGTGACGACCGCCCTGCACCTCGGAGGCGGCCGGTGAACGCCCCCGCCACGCAAGCCACCTGTTCCACGACCCGAACCCGGCAGCCGCCCCCGCTCCGGCACGGCTCGCCGCCGCCCGCCACCACCCCGCACCCCGGAGGTCCCCGGTGAACGCCCCTGCCGAGCAGGCCACTTGGGCCGCGACCGAGACGCGGCTGCTGTCCGCCTGGTACGCCACCGGACGCCCGGCCGACCCGGCCGGCCCCCCGCTCCGGCACGGCTCGCCGCCGCCCGTCACCACCCCGCACCCCGGAGGTCCCCGGTGAACGCCCCCGCCGAGCAGGCCACTTGGGCCGCGACCGAGACGCGGCTGCTGTCCGCCTGGTACGCCACCGGACGCCCGGCCGACCCGGCCGGCCCCCCGCTCCGGCACGGCTCGCCGCCGCCCGTCACCACCGCTCACCCCGGAGGTCCCCGGTGCACGCCCCTGCCGAGCAGGCCACTTGGGCCGCGACCGAGACGCGGCCGCTGTCCGCCTGGTACGCCACCGGGCTCCCTGCCGACCTGGCCGACCCTCCGCGCCGGCACGGCTCGCCGCCGCCCGCCATCACCCCGCACCCCGGAGGTCCCCGGTGAACGCCCCTGCCGAGCAGGCCACTTGGGCCGCGACCGAGACGCGGCTGCTGTCCGCCTGGTACGCCACCGGGCGCCCTGCCGACCTGACCGACCCCCCGCGCCGGCACGGCTCGCCGCCGCCCGCCATCACCCCGCACCCCGGAGGTCCCCGGTGAACGCCCCTGCCGAGCAGGCCACTTGGGCCGCGACCGAGACGCGGCTGCTGTCCGCCTGGTACGCCACCGGGCGCCCTGCCGACCTGACCGACCATCTGCGCCGGTACGGCTCGCCGCCGGTCACCGCGGCCCGCGGCAACCACCGGTCCGCGCCGCTGATCCGGGCCCTGGAGGCGGCCGGGCTCACCGGGCGGGGCGGCGCCGGGTTCCCGACGGCGGAGAAGCTGCGCGCGGTCGCGGCGGGACGCGGACGCCCCGTGGTCGTCGTCAACGCCATGGAGAGCGAACCGGCCAGCCACAAGGACCAGTTCCTGCTCGCCGTCGCCCCGCACCTCGTCCTCGACGGCGCCGTCCTGGCCGCCGGGGCGATCGGCGCCGACACCGTGCACCTGTGTGTGCCGCGCGGCCGTTCGGCGCAGTACTGGCAGCTGCGCCGGGCCGTCGACGAGCGCCGCGCCGCCTGCCTCGACGAGGTCGACCTGCGCCCGCACGCCCTGCCGCACGCCTACGTCTCCAGCGAGTCGACGTCGCTGGTGCGCTGGCTCAACGGCGGCGAGGCGCGCCCGCTGAGCGCCCCGCCGCGCAGTCACGAGCGCGGCGTCGGACGCCGGCCGACCCTCGTCCACAACGCCGAGACCCTCGCCCACCTCGCCCTCGTCGCCCGCCACGGCCCCGGCTGGTTCCGGCAGGCCGGCACGCCGGACGAGCCCGGCACCACGCTGGTCACCGTCTCCGGCGCGGTCGCCTCACCGGGTGTCCTGGAGGTGGCGCTCGGCACGCCGCTGGCCACGGTCCTGGACCGCGCCGGCGGAGCCGTGGAGCCGCTGCGGGCGGTGCTGCTGGGCGGTTTCGCCGGCACCTGGCTCCCGGCAGAGCACCTGGGCACGCCGCTCACCCGGTCCGACCTGGCCCGGCTGGGTGCCGCGCCCGGCGCCGGCGTGCTCGTCGCCCTGCCCCGCTCGGCGTGCGGGCTCACCGAGACGGCCCGTGTCCTGGCCTACCTGGCCGCGCACAGCGCCGGGCAGTGCGGGCCCTGCCGCTTCGGACTGCCCGCGGTCGCCGACGACTTCGCCGCCCTGGCCGCCGGGCAGGCCGACGCGTTGCTGCTGTCGCGGCTGCGCCGGCGCACCGGTCTGCTGCCCGACCGCGGGGCCTGCCGCCACCCCGACGGCGCGGCCCGCCTCGCCGCCTCCGCCCTGGAGTGCTTCGCGGACGACGTCGAGCACCACCTCACCCACGGCACCTGCGCCGCCGCCCGCCGCCCGCCGCGGCTGTCCGTGCCCGCGGCCACACCCCCGGAGACCTGGCGATGACCCGTACCCGCACCCTCCGTGTCGACCGCGCCGCCTGCACCGGCCAGGGGCTGTGCGCCGAACTCCTGCCGGAGATGGTGGACTTGGACGAGTGGGGCTACCCGATCCTGAAGGGGACGGCGATCCCCTCCCACCTGCGGGCCCACGCCCGCCGTGCCGTCGCCGCGTGCCCGGTGCTGGCGCTGCACGCGGACCGGGGGGCCGGGTGAACGGCACGTCGGTGCCCGCCCCGGCCATCGCCCGGTAAAGGGTTCGGCATCGTCCGTTCAACGGCCTTGAACTGTGCATGACCCATTCGATGGGATGCGCGAAGACCATTCGCGATCACCTCATATAACCGCGATCACTTTTCGTGCACTTCAGAATCGCAGGGGGATTCATGCACATAGCCCGCACCGGGCTGGGCGTCGCGGCGACCACGGCCGTCGCCGCCCTCGCGGTCTCCGCCCCGGGGACCGCCGCGCCCGCCGCCGTACCGCACACCCTGGCGGTACCGGCCGTCGCCGGACACACCCTGGTCCATGGCGTGAGCAGCCCGCTGACCAGCGAGCAGTGCCAGACCAAGTGGCACATCAACTGCTACACCCCGCTGCAGTACCGCACCGCGTACGACCTCGACGCCCTGTACAGCAAGGGCGTCACGGGCAAGGGCCGCACGATCGTCATCGTCGACTCCTACGGCTCGCCGACCGTCCAGCACGACCTGGACGTCTACAGCAAGCAGTTCGGGCTGCCGAGCACCAAGGTGAAGGTGGTCAAGTGGGGCCACGTGCCCGCCTTCGACCCCAAGAACTCCGACATGACGGGCTGGGCCGGCGAGACCACCCTGGACGTCGAGATGGCGCACGCGGTGGCACCCGCCGCCAAGATCGTGGTCGTCGAGACGGCCGTCTCCGAGACCGAGGGCACCACCGGTCTGCCGGAGATGATGGACGCCGAGAAGTACCTGATCGACCACAACGTCGGCGACGTCATCAGCCAGAGCTTCGGCGCCACGGAGAACACCTTCCCCGGCTTCGGCAAGGGCGACTTCTCCAGCATCAAGAAGCTGCGGTACGCCTTCCAGGACGCCAACCGCAAGCACGTGACCGTGCTGGCGGCCTCCGGTGACGGCGGCGCGACCGACATGAAGCTGGACGGCAAGACGTACTACGACAAGCGCGTCAACTCCTGGCCGTCCTCGGACCCGTTGGTCACCTCCATCGGCGGCACGCAGCTGCACCTGAACGACAAGGGCGAGCGCGTCAAGCCGGACAGCGTCTACAACGACTACGGCGCCGGCGGCGGCGGCCAGTCGCACGTGTTCACCCGCCCGTCGTTCCAGAACGGCGTCAAGAGCAAGGTCGGCGCCCGCCGCGGCACCCCGGACATCTCGATGTCCGCCGCGGTCAACGGCGGTGCCTGGATCTACTCCAGCTACGACCCGACCGCCGTGGGCTGGGACGTCAGCGGCGGCACCAGCGAGGCCACCCCGCTGTTCGCGGGCATCGTCGCGCTCGCCGACCAGGCGGCCGGCCACCGGGTGGGCAACATCCAGCAGGCGCTGTACGGCCTGTACGCCCACCACGCCAAGGCCAACGGCGTCGTGGACGTCAACGACGGCACGAACAACAGCTACCACGGCGTGACCGGCTACAAGGCCGTCAACGGCTACGACCTCGCCACCGGCGTCGGCACCGTGGACGCCCTGAAGTTCGTCCCGGCCCTCGCCAAGGCGAGCCGCCACGGCTGACCCCCGGACACGGCACCACGAACGGCCCGGGCCTCCACCCGGGCCGTTCCCGTGCCGCCGCACCCCGGGCCGGCTCCGTCAGAGGCGGCCGGCGTCGACGACCGCCCGGGCGAAGGCGGTGGGTGCCTCCTGCGGGACGTTGTGGCCGACGCCGGTCAGGGTGCGGTGCTCGTAGGCGCCCGTGAACCTGTCCCGGTAGGCGGCACCGCCGCCCGGCGCGGTGAAGGGGTCGCGGTCGGGGTCGAGGGTGAGGGTGGGCACGCCGATCGTCGGCCGCCCGGCGAGGCGCTGCTCGAGTCCGTCGTAGCGGCGCTCGCCGTCCGCGAGGCCGAGGCGCCAGCGGTAGTTGTGGACCACGATCGCCGCGTAGTCGGGGTTGTCGAAGGCCGCCGCGGTGCGCTCGAAGGTGGCGTCGTCGAAGTCCCAGGTCGGGGAGACGGTGTCCCAGACGAACCGGGTCAGGTCGTGGCGCAGGTCCGGGTCCTCCATGGCCATGCGGCCCCGCTCGGTGGCGAAGTAGTACTGGTACCACCAGTTGTGCTCGGCCTGCGGCGCGATCGGTGACCGCTGGGCCTCTCGGTCGGTGACGAGGTACCCGCTCACCGACACCAGGGCCGTGCAGCGCTCGGGCCACAGCGCGGCGACGATGTCGGCGGTGCGCGAGCCCCAGTCGAAGCCGGCCAGCACGGCCCGTTCGATCTTCAGCGCGTCCATCAGGGCGATGACGTCGAGGGCGATCGCCGACTGCTGGGCGTTGCGGAAGGTCCGCGCGGACAGGAAGCGGGTCGTGCCGTGGCCGCGCAGGTAGGGGACGATCACGCGGTAGCCCTGCTCGGCCAGCAGCGGGGCGACGTCGACGTAGCTGTGGATGTCGTACGGCCATCCGTGCAGGCAGATCACCGCGGGGCCGTGGGCCGGGCCCAGTTCGGCGTAGCCGACGTCCAGCAGCCCGGCCCTGATCCGCTTCAGCCGCGGGAAGCCGGTGTGCCCGCCCGCGGCCTCGTCGCGCGGGACGGCGGCCGCGGCCGCGGGCCGTGCGCCGGGCAGCCCCGGCAGGCCGGTCAGCGAGACGGTGGCCGCTCCGGTCGTGAGCCCCAGGACCTTGCCGAAACCACGCCTGTCGATCATGCGAATCCCTCCGGACGGCCGTGCGCCGATCTGCTCGTCGACCGACTGTGGCACGCACCGCGTCACCGGTCAAGGCGGTGACGCACTCGAGGCGGCGCGGAACGGCCCGGAACGGCCCGGAGCGGCCGTAGCCTGTGCCGACAGGCTTCGTTCCGGAAGGATGCTCCCCATGATCATTTTTGGCACCAAGGGGTACCTCTACCAGCTCGCCATCCTGACCCTCATATGCGGCCAGTGCGGCAACCCCTCCGCTCACACGCTGCGCAAGCGGGTCACGAAGTTCACGCTGTTCTTCGTTCCGCTGTTCCCGATCTCGACCCGGTACGCCACGCAGTGCACCTTCTGCGGCGCCGAGCAGAAGGTCACCAAGGAGCAGGCCGAGCAGCTGCAGGCGCAGGCCGCCGCCGCCGGGCAGGGCGGGCCGGCGTACGGGCAGCCGCAGCAGCAGCCGAACCCCTACCAGCAGTGAAGGACGGTTCAGGGACGATGAGCACTCCGTACGGCGGTGACGGCGCCGGCGGCACCCAGCCGTTCGTGATCGACACGAGCAGGCCCCACCCGGCCCGGATGTACGACTACTTCCTCGGCGGGAAGGACAACTACGAGGTCGACCAGGAGGCCGCCGAGCGGTTCATCCAGGCCGCCCCCGAGGTACGGGCGGCCGTCCGGGCCAACCGGCGGTTCATGGAGCGCGCCGTCCGGTACGTCGTCGCCGAGGGCGGCGTCCGGCAGATCCTGGACATCGGCACGGGCCTGCCGACCGAGCCGAACGTGCACCAGATCGCGCGCGCCGTAGCCCCCGATACGCGGGTCGCCTACGTCGACAACGACCCGATCGTCAGCGCCCATTCACGGACGCTGCTGGACGACGACGACACCGGCACCTCCGTCGTCCTGGCCGATCTGCGCGACCCCCGCGCCGTCCTCGACCACCCGGACGTGCGCAGGGTCATCGACTTCGACCGGCCGGTGGCGCTGCTGCTGCTGGCCGTCCTGCACTTCCTCACCGAGGACGACGACCCGGACGCCGTCGTCGCCACCCTCCTCGACGCCCTGCCGGCCGGCTCCCACCTCGTGCTGTCCCACGCGACCGTCGACATCCACGAGGACGGCCGCGCGGAGGCGGTGAAGGTGTACAGGGGCGCCACGGCCACCATGAACCCGCGCCGCCACGCCCGGGTCCTGGACTTCTTCGGCGGCCTCACCCTGGTCGAGCCGGGCCTGGTGCTGGTCCCCGACTGGCGCCCGCAGGAACCGCCGGAGGCCGGCGCCCCGCCGATCGGCATCTACGGCGGAGTGGCCCGCAAGGACAGGTGAGCGGACGGACCCACGGCGGCCTCGGAGGGCCTGCTCCAGCCCCGGGAGCAGGCCTACTTCAGCCCGACGGCCGCACAGTCCGCCGCGTACTTCGGCGTGCAGATGTCCTTCACGGTGTAGACGCCGTCCTTGATCACCGTGTCCTTGATGTTGTCCTTGGTGAGGGCGACCACCGGCACGAGCATCGCCGGGATGCCCTTCTTCGTCGGGCTGTCCACCGAGTCCTGCGTCAGCGCGTCGAAGGCGATGCTGCGGTCCTGCACCTTGGCCACCGCCATCTCCGCCGCGTTCGTCGCCTCCAGCAGGAAGGACTTGTAGACGGTCATGCTCTGCTCGCCGGCGACGATCCGCTGCACCGCGTCCAGGTTGGCGTCCTGCCCGGTGACCGGCGGCAGCTTGGTGGCCCCGGCCTCCTTCAGGGCGTCGATGGCGGCCCCCGCCATACCGTCGTTGGCCACGTAGACGGCGGCGATGCCGTTCAGCCCGACCGACTGGACGGCCTTGCGCATGTCGGCCTTGGCCGTGGCGGGCAGCCACTCGTCGACGTCGTACGACTTGGCTATGACCACCCGCCCCTTCAGCTCGCTCAGCGCCCCGGCCTTGAACAGGGCGGAGTTGGGGTCGGCGGGCGACCCGTTGATCATCACGATCTTGCCGGAGCCGGCCTTGTCGCCCAGGGCCTCGATGATCGACCGCCCCTGCACCTCGCCGACGAGTTCGTTGTCGTGCGAGATGTAGGCGTCGATCGGACCCCGCGCGAGGCGGTCGTAGGCGATCACCGGGATGCCGGCGTCCTTGGCCTTGCGCACACCCGTGGCGATGGACGTGGAGTCGACCGCGTCCACCACGATCACGTCCACCTTGCGGTCGACCAGGTCCGCGAACTGCCTGCTCTGCTTGGCCGCGCTCGCCTCGGCGTTCTCGTAGACGACCTGGCCCTTGCCGTCGGTGAGGGCGGCCACGCGCTGCTTGAACAGCGGGTAGTCGAACTTCTCGAACCGCGCGGTCTCCTTGTCCGGCAGCAGCAGCCCCACCTTGATGTCCTTGCGCCGGTTCGGAGCGGCCGAGCTGTCACCGCCGTCCACGGCGTCGATCGCACCGCACGCGGTGAGCGAGAGGGCCGAGGCGGCGGCGGCGAGCGGCAGGGCGAGCCGAACGGCAGTGGATCTGCGGGGGGTTGGAGCGTTCACGTACGGGTGCCTTCCGGGCGAGCGGGCGAGGTGCAAAAGGGCCATCGGGTAGCTGAGTAGCCAAACGGCGCCCGCGGGTCACGTCAAGACATCCGGTTGTCCTTTCGACAGTTCCACGGAATCTCCCCAACCCGTCGGTAATTTCGGGTGGTTGTGGCGGAGCGGTGGCCGACCCTACCTCGGCGGCGCCTGACAGGTGACATCCCGCTCCGGCAGCCGCCCGGTGGCGAGGTAGCGGTCGACCGCCGCGTCGGCGCAGGCGCTGCCGTAGACGCCGAACACCGCGTGCTGGTCCGCGCCGCGCAGGGTGACCAGGCGCGAGGAGGGCCACATGCGGCGCACCTCCTGGGCGCCGTCGTAGGTGGTGCGCGGGTCCCCGGTGGCGTTGACCAGCAGCGCCGGGAGGTCGGCCCGCACGGCCGTGGGCCGCTCGCGGGGCGCGTCCCAGTAGGCGCAGGCGTTGATGTCGCCGGCGACGGGACCGAAGAACGGGTCCTGCGCGCGGGCGCGCTGGACGTCGCGCCAGTAGACCTCCGCATCGCGCGGGGCGGCCACGTCACCGCACAGGATCGACGTCTGGGCGCTGCCGTAGGCCGACTCGGTCCCGGTCAGCGTGAACGCGAGCGCGTCGGCCAGCCACGGCGACGGGGTGGGGACCCGCCCGCCGTCCGCCGCGCGCAGCAGGTCCCGTACGCCCTGGGCGAGGTCGCCGTACGCGGAGGCGTTGTCCTGCGAGAGGCCGTTGAGGACGAGGACGGGCACCACGTGCTCGTCGACCCGGTGGGCACCGACGCGCAGCGGGGTGCGGGCGGCGGCCGCCTGCACGCGGTCCACCGCGGCCAGCACCCGGCCCCGGGTGCGGCCCAGGCCGTACGTGGCGTCGCGGGCGGCCGCCCAGGACGCCCAGCCCTCCAGGGCGTGCCGGTTGGCCGGCGCCACGCCGCGCAGCAGCCGGGGACCGTACCGGTCGGGGGAGATCACGCCGTCAAGCACGACCCGGTCGGTGCGGCCGGGGAACATCGAGGCGTACACCTGGCCGAGGTACGTGCCGTAGGAGTAGCCCAGGTAGGAGATCCGCCGCTCGCCGAGCGCGGCCCGCACGACGTCCATGTCGCGCGCGGTGTTGCGGGTGGTGGCGTGCGGCAGCAGGTCCCCGGCGTACGTCCGGCAGCGCCGGGCCAGTTCCGCCGAGAACGCGGCCGTGCGCTCGAAGCCGGCCCGGTCGACGCCCGCCGAGCGGAACGCCGATCCGGTCGGCCAGTGGCAGTCCAGCGCGGTGCTGCGGCCGACGAACCGGGGATCGACGCCCACGATGTCGTACCGCTTGCCGACGTCCTTCATCGCCTTGCGCACCCAGGGCGGGTCGCCGATCGTCTGCCCGCCGGGGCCGCCGCTGTTGAGCAGCAGCGCGCCGACGCGGTGGGCGCGGTCGGTGGCGCGGATCCGGGAGATCGCGACGGTGACCGTACGGCCGCCGGGGCTGGTGTAGTCCAGCGGGACCGTCACGTCGGCGCACCGGGCGCCCGCCTGCTCCAGCTCCTTGCCCAGCGCGTCGTCGGGGCCGCGCAGGCAGCTCTTCCAGGTCAGGTGCTGATGCTCGTAGCGGGCGAGGGGGCCGGGGGCCGCCGCGGCCGGGCGGGCGGCGGCGGGCAGGAGGGTGGTGGCGAGGGCGGCGGCGGCCAGGCCGAACACGGCCCTTCCGGCCGTGCTCCGCCGTAAGGAGGCTGCGGCGCGGTTCATGAAGTCGTCCCTTCGGTGGTCGGTGCCGTCCGCGTCCCGGTGTGGCGGTCCTCGCACAGGGCGGCCTGGACGACGTCCTGGAAGTGCTGCTCGGCCTCGAACGAGTCCGGTACCTGGTTGAGCGCGACGGCGACGCTGCGCCCGCCGGGGCCCACGGCCGTCAGGGCCCGGTGGCCGCCCGGCACGGTCCCGGCATGGCCCCACCACAGGCCGCCGCAGCGCAGCGGTGTGGAGATCAGGCCCAGTCCGTAGCGGGCGCCGGGCCACAACCGGTCGGGGTCGGCGGCCACCGTCCGCCGCATCTGGGCGAGTTGGGCCGCGGGCAGCAGCCGGCCGCCGAGCAGCGCGGTGGTGAACCGGGTGAGGTCGGCCGGGGTGGAGACCAGGGCGCCGCCGACACCGGCGAAGGTCATGTTCCAGTCGGTGCCGTCGACGCGGGTCCCGCCCTCCTCCGGCGTGAAGTAGCTGTGCGAGTGCGGGCCTTGGACGCGGGGGTCGTCCCCGGGCCAGTACGTGTCCCGCAGTCGCAGCGGCCGGATCACCCGGCGGGTGATCTCCGACTCGGGCGAGTGGCCGGTGACCTTCCGGATGATCAGGCCCGCCACCTGGTAGTTGGTGGTGGCGTAGTACCACCGGGTGCTCGGGTGCGGCAGCCGGAGGGCGCGGACGACGAGCTCGCGCGGCTCGAAGTGGCGGTCGCGCAGACGGTCGAGGTGCTCGAACTCGGGGGCGTCGAGGTAGTCCGGCAGCCCGCTGGTGTGCCGCAGCAGCTGCCGCACGGTGATCCGGCGGCCGTCGTAGCCGTTCTCGCGGATCAGGCCCGGCAGGTAGTGGTCGACGGACGCGTCGAGCGACAGCCGCCGCTCGGCGGCGAGTTGCAGCACGACGGTCGCGGTGAAGGTCTTGGTGACGCTGCCGGCGCGCAGCCGGTCCGTGGCGTTCATGGGGCGTCCGGTGCGCAGGTCGGCGGTGCCTTCGGCGGCGGTGAAGCGGACGCACGACGGGTCCGCGGCCGCCGGGTCGGTGACCTGGACCGCCGCCCCGGCGATCCCGTCGCGGTCGGTGAGCACGCGCAGCGCCCGGCGCAGCTCGCCGTGTCCGCCGCAGTCGGCGCGCTGCCCGGCCGCGGGCGGCGACTGGGCGGCGGCCGCCGGAGCGACGGTCCCGACGAGGGCGGCCAGCAGGGCCGCCGCGGCTGCGCGTCTGCCCGGCATGAAGGTGCTGAGGGGGGTGGCCATGCCTCACCACGCTAGGCACGCGCCCTGCCGCGATCACTCCGGCTGCCAGCCGGTTCGCCGGTGGTGTCAGCGCCACCGAGGCGCGGGGGACAGCACCACCGCCCCGGCGAGTGATCAAGGCCACAGGCCCGTATCGCGTCCCCGGCCGCCCGTGCTGACCAGGCCGTTCACCCACCGGGTGGGGAGTGTGAAGAGAACCCGCGCAGGAGCACCACACAGGGCCCACACAGTCTTTCGAAACCGTCGTTACCGTTGCTGGCCGCTCGACCCCCCATGCGAAAAGTCGAACAGCGACACGCCGAACCGTCAGGATGACAGCGGATGGACTACTGCTCCTCGTGCCGCCGGCACCTCAACGGCGCCCTGGTGTGCCCCGGTTGTGGCGCCTACGCCCCGGACATCGCGCCGCTGACCGACGGCGGCCGTGCCGTCGCCGCTCCCGCCGCCACGGCCGCGTGGCCGGAGCCGGTGCGGGAGCACCCGGCTCCCGCCGCCTCGTACGACGAGCCGGAGCCCTTCGGCGCCGACGCCGACGTCGAGGACCCGGCGCCCACCCAGGAGGGCAGGGCCGCGCGGCGCCGGCAGCGGGAGCGGTGGAGGAAGAACCAGCGGCGGGCCGTCGTGGCGACCGCCGTCGCGCTCGTCGGTGGCGGGCTGACCGTGTCCGCGATGAACCGCGGCGGGTCCGGGCAGCAGACCCAGGCCGCGCAGACGCCGGACGTCACGAGCATGGGCGTGGCGGAGACCGCCGACCAGGGGACCGTCGTCCTGCCCCCGGCCGGCACGGGCAAGCACCGCAAGACCGGCACCCCGGCCTCCGGGGCGGCCACCAACGGCGGCGTCACGCAGGAGCGTTCGGGCACCTCGGCCCACACCGACTCGGCGCGCACGCAGCCCTGGACGGGTTCCGGCACGACGTCGGCGAAGACCACGGCCGGCTCCCCGCAGCAGACCTCCACGGTGGCGGGCGGCGGCTCCGGCACGACGTCGGGCGGGTCGTCGACGTCCTCGACGGCCGGCGGCAGCACGGCGTCGGCCCCGGCCTCGTCGTCGGACTCGACGTCGTCCTCGTCGACCTCGTCGTCCTCGACGTCCGCCTCGGGAGGCTCGGACACCTCCGGGACCTCCCCGTCCACGAGCACCTCCGGCTCGGACACGTCGACGGCGTCGACGTCCCCGTCCGGGATCTGCCTGCTCGGCCTGGTGTGCGTGAGCTGAGCGGCCCGCCGGCTACTCGCCGGACCGCAACCCGCCGTCCACGTACCGCAGTTGTACGGCGGTGACGGCGCGGACGACGAGGATGCCGGCCACCGCCGCACCGACGACGGCGGCGTCGGCCGCCAGCAGCATCCACACGTCCGTGTAGGCGCGGCCGATGACCTCGTCCGTGTCGTCGGCGTACATCAGGCCCACGCCGCCGAACATGCCGAGCAGCCACAGCGCCCACCACACGTTCACCGAGCGCGGCAGACGCTCGCCGGGGGCGCTGTCCTGGTGGGCGTCGGCGACGATGCGGCGCGGGATCCACAGGTTGGCGAGGGGGATCAACCAGCCCGCGTAGAGCCAGAATCCGGAGTAGCGCGGCGGTGTGCCGGACAGTTCGCGCGCGTTGTCCCGCACGTTGTCCAGCCAGACGACGAAGAGGATCGCGCAGATCAACGCGGTGATCCCGCCCGCGCTGCTGATCAGGTGGTAGCCGTTCTCCAGCGAGGTCAGCTGGCGGTGTTCGCCGCCGCCCTGGTCCGGCGGGCCCGAGGCCGGCTCCCCCGTCACGGCCAGCCGGATCTCCCAGACGGCCCGCAGCGCCCAGGCCGCACCGGCCAGGCCGAGCGCGACGGCGGTCAGCCGGGCCAGGGTGCGGACCGGGCGCAGCGCGGGAGGGGACGTGGGGGGTGGTGTCGCTATGTGGTCGCTCACCAGGGCATTCTCCCGGACCCCGGCTCACGACCACCAGGAGGACACTCCGCGGGGCTAGTTGGAGAAGTAGATGTACTTCCACCCGGTGTACGTCGAGCTGTTGACGGTGTCACCCGACGAGCCGTTGATGTACGCCGCCCGCACACGGGCCTTGATGCCGGACTCGCCCGCGGCGCCCAGGCTCACGGCCGACTTGCCGTTCGAGCCCAGTGCGAAGTACTGGGGGCTGCCGTCGACCGGGTACCACTGGCCGGCGTAGTAGACCTCCAGCTCCAGGCGCTGCTCGCGGCCCGGGTAGTAGGTCATGCTCGTGGTGACGACCGGCGACGTGTTCTTGTGGAACCAGTAGTACGTGCGCGAGCCGATCTTGGCCTTCTTGTAGTGCTTGGTGACCGCCGTGGAGACGTTCACCTTGGCGTATGCCGTGACCTTGACGGTCCTGGGCTTGTAGCGGGCGTCGCCCTTGAAGACGGCCGTGACGTCGGTGTCCCGGGTCATGTCGACCGTGCCGGAGAAGTTGCCGTGCGAGTCGACCCGGCCGGACCTGACGAGCTTGTTGGGCTTGTCGCCGCCGAAGGGGTTGGCCCAGATCTCGACCGTGCGGTTCTTGTACGTCGTGCCGAGGTGCGCGGTGAACTTCACGTCCTTGCCGTACGCGTACAGCTTGCCGTTGTTGTTCAGCGTCAGCGCGGGCGTGGCGCGCGAGACCTCGACCGCGTCGGAGCCGGAGGCGGCCGTGTGGGTCGCGTCGCCCGCGAAGGACACCTTGTAGGTGACCTTGCCGCCGGCCGGCGGGGTGTCGGTGAAGGAGAAGCTGCCGTCGGCCTTGGTCGCGACGGCGGCCAGCGCCTTGCCGTCCGGCGAGTCCAGGTCGGTACGGGTGACCTTCAGGCTCGTGCCGGCCGGGAGGGCCGTCACCGACGTCAGCCTGCCGGTGACGGTGAGCTTCTTGGCGCGGTCCGCCTTGGCGGGGGCCGACACCTTCAGGGTGGGCAGCTCCTTGGTGGGGTCGGTCAGCGCCCGCAGGGTGTAGACCCCGCCGTCGTTCTCGGAGACGGCGAAGAGCCTGCTGCTGTCCGGCGCCCAGGCCAGAGCCGCGTCCACGAGGGTGTCGGAGCCGCTGCTGTTGCCGGTGTTGGGGAAGTCGTACTCGCGCACCGGCTTGCTGCCACCGGGGCGGAAGACGTGCACGTCGGGGTCGTACCAGGAGAAGGAGCCGCCGGCGACCGAGCCGTCGGGGGCGACGCTCACCGCGTTCGGGTAGGCGTTGCCCGGGTAGTCCCTCACCTTGCTCAGATCGGTGGTCGAGTACGCCGGGAAGCCGTAGCCGCTGCCCCAGGAGGTCAGGACCTGCTTGCCGTCGGGCGTGATGTCGACCTGCTTGCCGCCGGAGTCGAGGCCGCCCTTGACCCGCAGCTTCGCGCCGTCGGCCGAGACGTCGTACACGGCCAGCGTGCTGCCGTCGCCGGCCGCCAGGACGCCCGGTGCGGACGGGTCGGCGCCCAGGTGCACCTGGCCCGACAGATCGCCCGGCGCCTGGTCGAGGTGGACCGCCGACTCGCCGCCGGCGGGGTCGACGAAGCCGAGGTCGGAGTCGTAGGAGAACCAGATCCGGCCGTCCACGACCTCCAGGTCGCGCGGCGCGGCCGTGCCCAGCGAGTAGCTCAGGGCCGGGGTCACCGTCTGCGTGTCCACGGTGACGATCCGGTTCTCGCCCTTGACCGCGGCGTACAGCGTGCCGGAGTCGGCCGACAGCGCGAGGCCGGTCACGCCGGGCTCGCTGCCCAGGGTCGCCCGGACCGTGCCGGAGTAGTCGGCGACGAGGATCTTCCCGCCGACCGGGTCGGAGATGTACACCACCTTGTGGACGCCGTCGACGACCATGTCGCCGACCGACTTCACCGGCAGGATCTTTGCGGAGTCGGCCGCGGCCGGTCCCGCCACGCCGACGGCGAGCGCCGCCGAGCCGAAGAGGACCGCGAGCGCCGTCGCGGTCGAGATGCTGCGCCTGCGCACAGTACTGATACCCCCACGAGAGAACCCGGTGTGGCACCGGGTGGTCGAAAGCGCCGCGCGGCGCCCGGGCACGACCGCTCGACGGCGGTGGCGCACGGGGCGCGGCTGCTGTCAGCAGCGTATGTCATGCCTGTGACAGTCGTGGAGCGAGTTTCGGGTGATGGGGAGATTTCGTGCGGGTGGGACTCAGCCCTCGCCGCCCTCACCGCGCTGCAGCACCGTCACCCGGCGGAAGTTGCACACGGCCTCCGGCAGGGGGTCCGTGCCCGGCGCCCCGACCTGCCGGTCGTGCGCCTTGAGGGCGACGCTGACGAGGCCGAGCAGCAGGTCCACGTCGGCGTCGCAGTCGAGGTGGACGGTGACCCAGCGCGACCCCGGCACCAGCCGGATCGCGGACGACTCCGCGAAGTCGTGGTGCAGCCGCCGGATCGCGCGGGCCGTCAGGTGCAGGTCCACGTCCCGCCCGGAGTGGAAGTGCACGATCTCGTCCCGCGCCGAACGCAAGGCCCGGCCCGTTCCGCAGCCGGCCTCGCACGGGGTGAGGTCGGGCCATGCCGCGAGCCGGTCCATGGCCTTCTGAGCCCGTGTCATGTGCCCATGGTGCGGTGCTCACCGCGGCGACACCAGGGATTGCGGCAACCGTAACCCTCAAGAGACGTCGCCCGGTTCGCCCTCCGGCGCCGCGGAACGCCTCCGCCTCGCCAAACAGGCTGTTTGGGTGATAATCGGTACATGAGTACCGCGACGTTCGAAATAGCGGCCTCGTCGGGTGACGTACTCAACGTGATCGGCGCCTTCGTCGGTGGCCTGGTCATCGCCGGTGCCCTGATCTGGGCCTTCTGGTTCGGCATGCGGGTGAGCGACCGCGAGCTCCCGCGGCCGGCACCGGGCGAGCAGCCCCACCTTCCCGAGGGCGGAGCCGTTCACGAGATGCGCGAGGTACGCGAACCGGACGAGGTCCCGCACGCTGAGGACGGCGAGCGCATGATGCCGTACGAGCTGCACCACGCGGGGACCCGGACCGGGAAGGATCAGCACCGCCGGCGCTGGATGCCCGGCTCCAGCGGCTCCTTCGGCAGCGGCGGCCTGGGGCAGAGGTAGCGCCCCGGCCGCTCAGGCCATCCAGAAGAAGACCGCCGTCATCCGCTTCTCCTCCAGCGTCCTGCCGGTGTAACCGGTCGCGCTGTGCACGAGGTTGGCGCTGTAGAGAAGCAGCCGGTTGTACCGGTGCGGGACGCGTACGTCCTCCTCGAAGTGGTCGGCGGGCACGTACCGCGTGCCGAGGGCCTCGACGAGGTTGTTGTGCGGGGCCTGCACGATGTTGCCGCCGAGCCGGCCGCCGGGCAGGGACTGCCGGTAGAAGGCGGTGCCGCAGTCCTTGCCGACGCCCGGGTTGAGGTAGAGCACGGCCGCGTACCGGCACAGCGCCCGCGAGTCGGTGTGCGGACGCGGCTCGCTCTCGCCCTCGCCGACGACCTGGACGCAGTTGTGGTTGAGGGTCCCGCCGCCGGGCGCCTCCTGCACCCACAGCTCCTTCGCCCCGGTCGCCTGCCGCACCAGGCGCTCGACCCGGGCGAGTTCCGCGGGTTCGAGCCCTGGCATCGTCCGCAGCCCGGGCCAGGTCTCCGAGGTGTAGGGGTAGCCCCGGACCCAGTCGTCCTTCGCCAGACAGCGCGCGCGTACGGCGTCGACGTCGGGCAGCACGTCGTCGATGACCCAGTAGTCGCGGCCCTTGGTGGGCTTGCGGTACGGCAGGACGGGAAGGGCCGCGGGGACCCGGGGCGCGGGCTGTGGGGGCATGGGCCGAATCTAGGTCGGAGCTTCGTCTCGACTCTCCCGTGAAGTGGTCAACATTCCGTCAACGCATGTCATGAACACCTCTACATGACCCGCCTCACACCCGTGAGTTTTTACCAAATCAAAAGGTTCCGACACCCTGTGCCGTCCGTACTCCCCTCCGTCCGACCCCGCCGCACGAAGGCGGGACACCCGATGGGGCAGGAGGCACGGTGCGCTTTTCGCGGAACGCGATGGGGACTCTCTTCGTGGGCGGTGCCCTCAGTCTGACTCTTGTCGCACTCGCCTATCCCTCGATGCTCGGGGTGAACACCGTGTCCAGTTCGGGCACGAACGTCATCGCGCAGACCCAGTGGGGGCCGCTGACCGAGCAGGACCGGGACTTCGTGGTCAAGGTGCGCGCGGCCGGCCTGTGGGAGTACCCCGTCGGCCAGCTGGGCCTGCAGAAGGGGCAGAGCGCGGCGGTCAAGACCGCCAGCAAGCACCTCATCGACGGTCACGCGGCGCTGGACGCCAGCTGCCGCAAGATCAGCAGGATGCTCAACATCACCATCCCCAACGTGGCCAGCCCGCAGCAGGTGGGGTTCGTCAACACGCTCAAGGCCGACAGTGGCAAGCAGTTCGACATCGACTTCGCCAACATCCTGCGCGTGACGCACGGTTCGATCTTCAACACCATCGCGAAGATCCGCTCCACCACCACGAACTCGGTGGTGCGGACCCTGGCCGACCAGGCCAACGCGACGGTGCTGGACCACATCACGGTCATGGAGAACACCGGTCTGGTCAACTTCGACCAGGTGCTCTTCCAGCAGACCACCCCGCCGAAGCTGCCCGCCAAGGACCTGACCCCGCCGCCCCCGGCCGCCGGCCAGCCCGAGATCGTGCTCACCCCGCCGGTGGACAGCACTACCCAACCCCCGGTCCTGCCGGGCGAGCAGAGCCCGAACGCCAGCCCCACCCCGACCGTGGGCTGAGCACCGGACAGGCGGAAGGGCCGCCTTCCGCTTGTGTCGGAATTGTGATGCAAGATTGAACTACCGCTGCGTCACCGCAGGTTGACAGTGTTCGATCACGGCATCCACGATGTGAGCGCACTGAGGCTCATGTGACCAGTGAGCCAGTTGTTTCTCCGACCATCACCCCGGCAGGGCCGGCCGCCGCATGCCCTCACGCTGCCCGCGGCCCTCGCCGGGTGCTGCACATGCCGAAGTGGGGATCCGCCATGTCCATAGCGAGACGTGTCACCGCGCGCCGACTGCTCGGAACGGGCGCCGCGTCGCTCGCCCTGTGCGCCGCCACCGTCGCCGCCGCCTCCGGCGCCTGGGCGCACGGCGGCGCCCCCGGCGGGGACGGCTGGAAGTCCGGCGGCTCCTACCGGCCCGGCACGGGCGCGGGCACCAAGACGGAGACCGACCGCTGCCAGTTCTCCCTCGACGGCACCGGCTTCTTCGACTCCGTCAAGGTCGACGACCAGAACCTCAGGCCCACCGACGACGGCAAGGTCCACATCAAGGTCCGCACCGCCGGCGACGCCGCCACCTGCACCGCCTCGCTCGCCTCCTACCTCGCCCACGGCGCCACCTTCGCCACCTCGGGCGAGCAGGTCTTCGTCGACTTCGACACGGTGACGGTCAAGCCCGGCCAGACCGACTCCCTCGACATCTCGGTGCCGGACGCGGGCTGCTTCGCGCAGATCGACCTCTACCGGGGCGCCACGAAGTTCGACGGCAAGCAGGGCGCGAACGACGGCTTCGAGCACGGCGACCTGCCGGCCGGCCCGGACCACGCGGTCATCAAGGACAAGCTGATCGCGTCCTGGAACGGCGGCACGAAGGACTGCACGACCACCGAGTCGCAGCCCCCCGCCACGCCCTCCACGACCCCCTCCACCCCGGCCGAGGAGAGCCCCACCCCGCCGCCGAGCGCCTCGATGCCGGCGTCGGACACCCCGGAGGCGTCCGCGTCCACCAGCGTCCCGGCGGCCACGCCGAACGGCGGCGGAGGCGACCTCGCCGAGACCGGCGGCGGCAGCGGCTCCGGCCTGATCGCCGGCGGCGCGGCGGTCCTCCTGGCCGGCGGCGCGGCGATCGTCGTCGCGAGCCGACGCCGGCGCGGCGCCCGCTCCTGAACCACTCCCGAACGACGGACGCCCCGGGGATCCCCCGCTCCGGGGCGTCCGTCACGTCCACACGCCGTCAGGTGGCGTCGGCGGCACAGTGCTTGAGCAGCAGCCGTACGTCCTCGTCGACGATCCGGTAGCGCACGACCCGCCCCTCCTTCTCCCCGGCGACCACACCGGCGGCGCGCAGCAGCCGCAGCGCCTGGGAGACGGCCGGGTCGTTCATGCCCGTCGCGATCGCCAGATCGGACACGGCCAGCGGCCCGGTGCGGTGCAGCGCGAGCAGCAGAGCCAGCCGCTTGGGGTCGGCGAGCAGGGAGAAGCGGTCGGCCCAGGCACGGACATGGGCCTCGTCA
Source organism: Streptomyces panaciradicis (assembly GCF_023516615.1). Lineage (GTDB taxonomy): Bacteria > Actinomycetota > Actinomycetes > Streptomycetales > Streptomycetaceae > Streptomyces > Streptomyces panaciradicis. Next base: position 55,871 of record NZ_JAMGBF010000022.1, on the reverse strand, counting down.
CCGATGGCGGCGATGGCGTCGCACACCCGGTGGCCGTCGATGGTGCGGCGGTCTGCGCGATCGGCCGGGACGAGATGCATGAGGCCATTTTCGCAGCCCCCCGTGTGATCTTGCATACCTGCCCAGCTGTGCAGCTATGCAGGAATACAGACAACCCCCTACGGTGGGCGGGCCGTGGTGCTCGGGAAGTCGGTGCGATGCCGACGCGGCCCTCGCCACTGTGAATCGGGGAGTTGCCGGTCCACGTCCCGCAGGGGACAGCCACTGGCCGTCGTACGACGGCCGGGAAGGCGGATCCGGGAACGCACGACCCGTAAGCCAGGAGACCGGCCACGGCAGCTCACGAAAGATCCACGAGGTGCTGGAGCTGATCGCATGACCCTGCCCGAGAGCAAGGACGTCTCCTTCCGCTGGCGGCGCGAGGACACCGTCAAGACCGCAGGACTGGTGGCGGTGATCGCCGCCCTTCACATCGTCGCCTTCGGAATCCTCTTCCTCCTGGTGGTTCCCGGCCACTACGAGGTCGGTTCCAAGGCCTTCGGCATCGGCCTGGGCATCACCGCCTACACCCTGGGCGTGCGGCACGCCTTCGACGCCGACCACATCGCCGCGATCGACAACACCACCCGCAAGCTGATGGCCGACGGCAAACGGCCGGTGTCCGTCGGGTTCTGGTTCGCGCTGGGGCACTCCAGCGTGGTGATCGTGCTGGCCGTGATGATCGCGGCGGGCACGCAGCTCGCCGACAAGGTGACCAACCAGGACTCCGGCACCCACCAGGTGCTCGGCTTCCTCGGAACGACCGTCGCGGGCGCCTTCCTCTACCTCATCGCCGCGCTCAACCTGGTGGCCCTGGTCGGCATCGTGCGCGTCTTCCGGGCGATGCGGGCGGGCACGTACGACGAGAACGAGCTCCAACGCCACCTGGACTCCCGCGGTTTCATGAACCGCTTCCTCGGCCGTCTCACCCGGTCCATCAGCCGCCCCGGCCAGATGTACCCGGTCGGCTTCCTGTTCGGGCTCGGCTTCGAGACGGCCACCGAGGTCACCCTCATGGTCATGGCCGGCTCCGGAGCGGCGGCGGGCCTGCCCTGGTACGCGATCCTCTGCCTGCCCCTGCTCTTCACCGCGGGCATGTGCCTGTTCGACACCCTCGACGGCACGTTCATGAACTTCGCCTACCAGTGGGCGTTCTCCCACCCGGTCCGCAAGGTCTTCTACAACCTGACCATCACCGGCCTGTCCATCGTGGTCGCCTTCTTCATCGGCACGATGGAACTGGTGGGCCTCGACGTCGGCAACATCGGCTACGTCATCGTCGGGCTGTTCATCCTCGTATGGGCGGCCGCACTGGCGTACTGGCGCCTGGCGAAGGTGGAACAGCGCTGGACGGCCCGCACGGCCGAAGCGGACTAGCCCCGCTCCACAGTCGCCAGATAAAGCTTCACGAACCGCTCCACGTCCACGTCCAACGCCACATCCACGAGCGCCTGTTCACGGGCGCCCTCATGGTGCTCGGCCTCACCGGGCCGCGGACGCCGGTCCACCACGGTCTGCCCTCGCGTCGGCCCCGGCGCGAGGGAGACCTCGACCGGAAGCAGCCGCGTGCCGATCCCCGCGGGGTCGACGACCGCGCACACGGCACCGGCGTCCCCGAGCCCACCGGCCTCCTCGGCCTCGGGCGCCTCACCGGGATGGGCGGGCCGATGGGCGAGCAGCTCACCGGCGAGCCGGGTCCCGGGCTCCTCACTCGCCCGCAGCCGATGCACATCCGCACTCGGCACGACGACCTGGGTGAAGACATCGAGCCCGTACATGGTGATCGGCACCCCGGCGGTCAGCAGCACCGCGGCCGCCTCGGGGTCGTGCCAGACGTTGAACTCGGCGACGGGCGTGGCATTTCCGGTCGCCACCGCGCCGCCCATGAACACGATCCGCTCGATGTTGCGGGTGACCTCGGGATGGGTCCGCAGCAGCAGCGCGATGTTGGTCAACGGAGCGGTGGGAATCAGCGTCACCGGCCGCGGCGAGGCAAGGATCTCCCTGTGCAGCAGCGTCACCGCATCGACGTCGACCGGCCGCCGCCCGGGCACGGGCAACCCGAGATCGCCCATGCCGTCGACCCCGTGCACCGGGGCCGGCCGCGCGGGCTCGATCAACGGCCGCTCGGCACCCCGGGCGACCGGAATGTCGGGCGCCCCGGCCTGCTCCAGCACGGTCAACGTATTGCGCACCACACCGTCCACGTCCGTGTTCCCGGCGACACAGGTCACCGCCCGCAGATCGAGCCCGGGATGCCGCACGGCGAACAACAGCGCCAGGGCGTCGTCGACACCGGTGTCACAGTCGATGATCACCGGAACGCTCACGACGACTCCTCTCGACAACCGCCCACACCCGCGACTGTACGACGCCCGCCCCCGAGAAGGCAGCAGCCGCGGACGGCGAGAAGGGGCCGCGGCGGGGGGTGCCCGCCCGCAGTGTCGGGCGTCAAGCACCAGCACATCTGCATCCACAGCCCCGCCCGACCGAGGACGGACACCCCCCGCCGCGGCCCCGCCCCACCCACCGACGCTAAGCGCCGCCTTCCCACAACGCCCCACCCCGCGCCACGACCCGCTCCCCGATCCGCCGCAGCAGCTCCTCGCCGGGCATCACCCCCACCCGCCGCCCGTCCCGCAGCCGTACCGCCACCTGCCCGCCATCGGCCTCGCGGGCACCGATCACGGCCTGGTACGGCACCAGCCGAGCGCCCCGGATCCGGGCCCCCAGGCTCCCGCCCTCCGGCCCCACCGACTCCACCCGCAGCCCCAGCGCCAGCGCCCGCCGCACCAGCGCCTCCGCCTGCGCCCGCTGCTCCTCCGCGACCGGCAGCACCACGAGCTGCACGGGCGCCAGCCACACCGGGAACGCGCCGCCGTGTTCCTCGACGAGCTGCGCGACCGCCCGCTCCACACTGCCGATGACGCTGCGGTGCACCATCACGGGCCGGTGCTTGACCCCGTCGGCGCCGACGTAGAACAGCCCGAATCGTTCGGGCTGATGGAAGTCGATCTGCACGGTGGACAGAGTGGCCTCACGCCCCGCGGAGTCGACGACCTGCACATCGATCTTCGGCCCGTAAAAAGCGGCTTCACCAGCGACGGCCTCGTACGAAAGACCCTCGGCGTCCAGCACGTCCCGCAGCAGCCCGCCGGCCCGCTCCCACATCCCCTCCCCGGCAACGTACTTGCCGCCCTCACCCGGCAGGGAGAGCCGAAAACGAGCTGCCCGAAGACCCGAATCGTCATAGGCCCGCCGGATGAGCCGCAGAGCGTCCCGCGCCTCCCCGACGGCCTGATCCGCGGTGCAGAAGATGTGCGCGTCGTTGAGCTGGACGGCCCGCACCCGGGTGAGCCCCCCGAGCACGCCCGACAGCTCGGCGCGATACATGCCCCCCACCTCGGCCATCCGCAGCGGCAGTTCGCGGTAACTGTGCGACCGGGACCGGTAGATCAGCGCGTGATGGGGACACAGACTGGGCCGCAGCACGACCTCCTCGCCGCCCAGGCGCATCGGCGGGAACATGTCGTCGCTGTAGTGGGACCAGTGCCCGGAGATCTCGTACAGCTCCCGTTTGCCCAGCACGGGCGAGTACACGTGCCGGTAGCCGGCGTCGCGCTCGACGCCGCGCACGTACTCCTCCAGCTCGTGCCGCACGATCGCCCCGTCGGGCAGCCAGTACGGCAGTCCCGCGCCCATCAACGGGTCGGTGTCGAACAGGTCCAGTTCACGGCCGAGACGGCGGTGGTCGTACATGGTCGCTCTCCTCACTTCAGCACGGGAGGGCGAGCGACCGGCCGACGAAGAAGCCCCGGGGCTCACCCCGGGGCTTCGGACGTCGATCAGCGCGCCGGGACACTCTCCGGCGTCGTCGTGGAACACGAGAAGGCGCGCTGCATGAGAAGACCGTAGCGCCCGCCGAATCCACGACGCGAGCCGTTTTCCAGGTAGCCCGTACGGACCGTCGCGCTGGTGGCACCGGCCACGGAGTGGTCCCTTGGAGAGGCAGCCGATCTTGCCCGCCCTCCCGGGAGGCCCCCGATGCCCCGCACCCCCGCCCGCCTCCTCACCCCCTCCGCCCTGTCCGTGCTCGGCGCGGCCGCGCTGCTCACCGCGACCGCCTGCACGGCGGGCACCCCCACGGCGCACAAGACCCCCGCCTCCGCGCGACCGTCCGCCGCCACCTCGCCGCCGGCCCCCCGGGTCCTCACCCAGGCCGAGGCCCAGGCGGCCCTCGTCACCGCGGCCGACCTCGGGGAGCCGTGGGCGCCGACGCAGGGGGCGGCGACCTGGCGGGACGGGCTGCTGAAGGCCACGACCGAGTCGCCCGCGTGCCGGCGCCTCCTGGACGCCCTGTACGCCGACGACCTGTTCGGCGGGGACACCGGAGCCCGGGCGGTGACGGGGCTGGACGACCCGCTGGACCAGACCCAGCTGCGGTATCAGGTCCTCGCCCTGAGCACCCCGGACGTGGACCGCACGCTGGGCTGGCTGCAGTCGCTGCCGCGCGACTGCGGGACGTTCACGGCGGTCACCGCGCACGGCGCCGTGCAGGGCGTGACCGTCAGGGAGGCCGACCTGCCGCGGATCGGCGACGCCCGGCAGGGCCTGCGGGTGACGCTGAGCAGCGAGACGGCGGACGGCGACACGACGGTGCTCACGATGGACGTCGCCGCGGTCCGGGTCGGCGACGACACGATCGCGGTCAGCCTGGGCGGTTTGGGCGACGTCTCACCGGACGCGACGCGAGCGGCGGTGGAGACGGGCGTACGCCGACTGGCGGAGGTCAGAAAGTCGGGCCGAGCCCAGATCTAGCGCACAAGGCGCACCCCACCACCTAGCCCAGCCGATCCACGGCTTCCTTGGCCTCGCGCAGATCGGCCCCGGTGGCCTCCCGGTAGACCTTGATCGCCTGGATCTTCTTGCCGTCGCGCACCAGCGCGGCCACCTCGTCGTTCCAGGGTTCCGAGGCGTCGATCCCCAAGTGGGCGATGATCAGGTCGAGTTTGCGCTCGACGCGGGCGACTCGCCTGTCCGCGCGGGAGATCCGGCTCTCGATGCCGGCGACGCCGACGACGAGGATGAGGGCGGCCAGGGAGTAACCCACTATGTCCATGGGCCGATCCTAGAGGTCGCCGTCGAACCTCGTCCTGCGCGCCACCACGTCCCGCGCCACGTCCAGGACCGTACGGCCGAGGACGAACGCGTGGCCGCGCAGCCGGTCCAGCGCCTCCGCCGCGTCGACTCCGAGCTGCGCCATGATCATGCCGACGGCCTGGTTGATCTCGTCGTGGTCGGCGGCCAGCCCGGACACCCAGGGCTCGTCGCCCCGCTCGGCGTTCTCCTTCCACGGGAGTGTCACCAGGGCCTCGGTGAGGAGCCAGGCCGCTCGCCGCGCGGTGCGCAGCTGCCGTTCGGTCAGCTCTCCGGGGGTGCCCCGGTAGAGCTCGAGCGTGCCGACGCACAGCGCGTCGACGCCCAGCGGAAGCGCGTACACGGCGGCGACCCCGGCGGCCGTCGCCTGGTGCGCGAACATCGGCCAGCGCTGTGTGTCGTGCCCGGCGGTGAGGTCGCAGGCGAGCACGGTGGCGCCGAGCCGGGCGGCCAGCATCCCCGGGCCCTCGCCGACGGTGGCCTGGAGTTCCGCGAGGTAGGAGGCCGCGTCGTCGCTGGCGCTGATGCGTACGGGCAGCCCCTCGGACCGCAGGCAGACGCTCGCGCCGCTGACCGGCAGCAGGTCCACGAGCGCGGCGCACAGCCGGTCGGGGACCTCCTCGGGCCGGGCCCCGCGCAGCCCTTCGGCGATCACGGCCTCGGCCGGGGCGCGGTCGTCCCCGGGACCAGGAGCACCGTCGAAGAACCCTTCGCGGTCGTCGCCGGACCGCACGGCCACCGCCTCCTTCGGTCACAGCCGTACTGCGACCGTCCTCGTCTCCTCGCGGCGGACGGGCCGAATCAGGGGCCCGGACTCGTGACACGCCCACTCGGGACTTTCCGCACTACCCGTGTGAGCACGCCCGAAACCCGGCCGCCCGCCCCCGCACGAGGCCACCGCGGCCGTCGCACGGTCACAGCGGCGGCTGCGCCGGGGCCGGGCCGAGGGTGGTGGTGCCCGGCGCCGTACGGTGGCCCAGCCCGGTCCGGTAGGCGTCCAGGGCCGCCTCCACCCGCCCGGTCCGGCGCAGCAGGTCCCCCAGCAGCCGGCACAGGTCGGCCAGGTCGCCGGCCGCCCCGGCCCGCTCCAGCAGGCTGAGCGCCCGTACGTAGTGCTCCTCGGCGGTCTCGGTGTCGCGGGCGTCCTCGGCGATGATGCCGAGGAGGCGGTGGGCGGCGGCGGAGTGCAGCGCGCCACGCTCGGAGTTCAGGTCGTTCAGGGTGTCGTGGAGAAGGGCGGCGGCCTGCTCGGACTTGCCGCGGCGGTGCAGGACGTCGGCGAGCTCGACGGCGACCTGGCTGCTGTAGAGGGCGGCCCGCTTGGCGGTGAGCATCTCCAGGGCCTGCCGCAACTCCGCCTCGGCGCGCTCCAGTTCGCCGTTCTGGGCGCACACGTACCCGCGCATCCAGTGGCAGTTGGCGAGTTCGGTGCGGATCTGCAGGGTGCGGTACAGCTCGGACGCCTTGGCCAGCGAGGCGTCGGCCTCGGCGATACGGCCCTCGGCGAGCAGGGTACGGGCGACCGAGCGGTGCATCCGGGCGACGAGGGCGGGGTCGCCGGACTGCGGCGCGAGGGCGAGGGCGAGTTCGGCGGCCTGGGCGGCGCGGGCGTGGGCGCCCATGTCCATGTAAGGGCCGATGATGCTGGCGTAGAGCAGGAGCAGGGCGTCGGGGTCGTGCAGCCCGCCCCGGTTGAGTTCGTCGAGGGTGGACTCCAGCAGGTAGACGGCGTAGCGGAGTTCGCCCGCCAGGTAGTGGGAGACGGCGCGTCCGCGCAGGGCCGGGACGCGGGCGGGCAGCGGGGCGTCGGCGAGGGTCTTCTCCGCCCGCTCGAAGTGCCGTCGGGCGTCGGTGAGTTCACCGGTGTCGAGGGCCGACTCGCCGAGCCCCAGCTGGGCGGCGGCCTGGACGTCGACGAGGTCGTGCCGCTCGGCCTCGGCGAGCAGCGCGGCGTACAGCTCGGCGGCCTGCTCGGCCTCGCCGCCGGCGAGCGTGCGCTGGGCCTCGGTGAGCCGGAGCCTGAGGTCGGTGGCGAGCCGGGCAGGGCGCCCGGTGGCGAGTTCCTCGTACGCCACTCCGAGCCGCTCGGCGATGTGCCGGAGCGCCTCGTCGGAGGCGCGCACCCGGCCGGCTTCGAGGGTGGAGATGTAGGCGGGGGTGTAGGCGGGTTCGGCGAGCTGCTTCTGCGTCAGCCCGCGGGCGGCCCGCAGCTGCTGCACCCGTCTGCCGATGACCTCCGGTTCGTCGCGGTCTGTCATCCCAACTCCCCCTGGCCCTCTTGCTGTTAGCCCCCGCCCGCCCCTAGGTTAAGCCACGGATTAAACATGCTTAACCCGTTGCTGTAATCACCGCTGTCGCGAGGTCGCCGTGCAGGAACGCACCAGCCCCACCGAGCGCTACGCAAGAGGTTTCGCCGCCGCGCTGATCGCCGTGGCGACCCTGGTCCTGGCGGCGAACGCGGGACCGGCGAGAGCGGCGGACGATCAGCAGCCGGCGGCCCGGGTCCAGCAGGCAGCACACGCCGTCGCAAGCCCCTGACGTCGGCGGCCGCCGTGCGTACGCTGCGGGGATGACCTCTGCCGCCGCCCGCACCGCCCTCGACCTGACCGCCGACCTGCCGGTGACCGCCCTGGAGGACCTCTACCGGGACCTGCACCGCCACCCCGAGCTCTCCCTCCGGGAGCACCGCACGGCCGGACGGCTGGCCGAGCAACTGCGCGAGGCGGGCTACGAGACCGCCGAGGGCGTCGGCGGCACCGGGGTCGCCGGGCTGCTGCGCAACGGGGACGGGCCGACCGTCCTGCTGCGCGCCGACATGGACGCGCTGCCGGTCGTGGAGGACACCGGGCTGCCGTACGCCTCCGAGACCCCCGGTGTGATGCACGCCTGCGGGCACGACCTGCACGTCACCTGGCTCGCGGGCGCGGCCCGGGCGCTGGCGGCGGGGCGGGAGACCTGGAACGGCACGCTGCTGGTGGTGGGACAGCCCGCGGAGGAGTCCGGGCAGGGCGCCGAGCGGATGGTCGCGGACGGCCTCTACGAGCGGTTCGCGCGGCCGGACGTGCTGCTCGGTCAGCACGCGGCGCCGGGCCCGGTCGGGTTCTACGCCCACTCCCCCGGCCTGATCATGTCGGCGTCGACGGACGTCGACATCGTCGTGCACGGGCGGGGCGGGCACGGTTCGCGGCCCGAGACGACCGTCGACCCCGTCGTCACGGCCGCCCATCTCGTCACCCGGCTGCAGACCGTCGTCTCCCGCGAGATCCCCGCGAAGGACTCGGCGGTGCTGACCGTGGGCCGGATCGAGGCGGGCACCCGGCACAACATCATCCCGTCCGAGGCGCGCATCGCCCTGAACCTGCGCACCCAGTCCGAGGAGGTGCGGACGCGGATGCTCGCGGCGATCCGCCGGATCGCGGCCGGCGAGGCGCTGGCCGCCGGATGCCCGCGGGAGCCGGAGATCACGGTGGGCGCGACCTTCCCGGTGACCGTGAACGACGCGGAGACCGACCGCCTGGTCGCGGCCGTGCACGAGGAGGTGCTCGGGGCGGGGACGGTCCTCGACTTCGGGCCGGTGATGGGCAGCGAGGACTTCTCGCACCTGGCCCAGGGCGGCATCCCGTACTCGTACTGGTTCGTCACGACGACCCGGGCCGACGTGTGGGAGGCCGCCGAGGGGGCGGACCTGATGGAGAAGTTCCTGGCCGTCCCCAGCAACCACAGCCCGCAGTTCGCCCCGGACCTCGCCACGGTCGCCCCGGGCGTGCGCACCCTGGTGTCGGGCGCCCTGGCCTGCCTGGAGAGCTAGCCCCTAGTCGGGCAGGGCCTTGCGCAGGGCCTGGTCGAGGGCGCTCGCCAGTTTCTCGTCGGTCGGCGGGCTGTCGCCGAACAGGGCGCCGAGCTGCGCGATGAACGTCTGGGTGAAGGCGCCGTACAGCGGCGTGCGGGGGCGCTGAACGGCCTTCTGCAGGGCGGGCAGCAGGATCCCGCGGGCGTACTTCGGGCGGCCGTCGGCGTCGCGGGGCATCGGGTCGGTGCGCTCGCCCGTGGGCGAGGCGGACGGTGCCGCGGTGCCCGTGGTGCAGTGCAGGTCCGGATCCCGGTAGGCGGAGGTGCGGGTGGCCGCGAACCCCGCGTCGAGCAGGCAGCGTTCGCTCTCGGCGCTGGTCAGGTAGGAGATCAGCTCGGCCGCCTTGTGCGCCCGCGGGGAGGAGGCGGTCACCGCGAGGTTCTGCCCGCCCAGCACCGCGGCGCCCGGCAGCGGGGCCACACCCAGCTGTTTCTCGGTGAAGGTCTGGAAGAGGCTGCGGTAGCCGTAGGGCCAGAAACGCAGGAACGCGGTGCGGCCGTCCGCGAAGTCGCTCATCGAGGCCGGCTCGTCGGAGTGCACGGCGGCGGGCAGGAGATAGGGCGAGGCGGTGCGCCGGCGCAGCTCCGCGATGCCCTGCGCCAGCTTGTCGACGTCACCGTCGTAGTGGCCCTCGGCGTCGGTGAGCCTCAGCTCGGGCACCTCCGTCGTGAACGCCTCGATCGCGTTGACGGTACGGCCCTCGTAGCCGGCGAGCTGTGTGGTCCAGCCCTTCTGGTAGCCCTTGGGGGCGAGGTCGTCGACGTCGCCGATCAGCGCGTCGATGTCCGTCCAGGAGGTGTCCTTCGCGCTCAGGTCGGTCTCCTGGACGCCGGCGTCGCGCAGCCAGTCGCGCCGGTAGAACAGCAGCCCGACGTCGCTGTTGAACGGCACCGCGTACACCTTGCCGTCCCAGCGGGCCGTGCTGGCGACGGAGTCGATGACGTCGCCGGGGATCAGTGAGCCGGGCAGCGGGCGCACCAGGTGGGCGGCGGCGAACTCCGGCACCCAGGTGACGTCCAGGTTCACCACGTCGTAGGACGCGCTGCCGGACTGCAGGGCGCCGAGCAGCTGGCTGCGCTGCTCGTCGGCGCTGCCGGAGAGTTCGACCAGGCGGGCGTGGTAGCCGGTCCCCGCCTTGTCCTGCGCGCGGTTCCAGGCCTCGATGAGCTGCTCGCGGATGCCGTTCTTGCCGGTGACGTCGCGGCCGCTGGCGATGACGATCTCGCCGGGCACCTCCTGCGCGGAGGACGCGCCGGTGTCTCCCGTCCCGCCGGTGCAGGAGGTGAGCAGCAGCAGGGCGGCCACGGCCGCCAGGCGCCGTAGAGCCATCAGTCCTCCCCCGTTCCGGTGCGCGCGACCTCGTCGGCCAGGCCCGTGCCGAGGTCGTCGTCGGCGTCCAGGCAACGGCCGCCGCTCGCCGCGGAGATCGCCGCGTCCGGCCTGCCGCGGTCGCAGCCGCCGCTGACCAGGGACACCATGGTCACCGGCACCCGCCCCTTGCCCGCGCGGGCCTTGTTCAGCACGTCGTCGAGGGCGGCGCCGGTCAGCCGGCCGTCGTCCTCGTCGTCGGTGATGAACACGATCAGCTCGGGGCGGTTGTCGTCGGTGCCGCGGCGGTGCATCTCGTCGAGTGCGGCGGCCAGGGCGGCGTGCGGGTCGGCCTCGGCGTCCCGGACCCTCGCGCCACGGACGGCCCGTTCGGCCTCCTTGCGCGTGTGGTGGCCGTAGCGCAGGAGCGTGGTGTAGGGCCGCTCGCCCAGTCCCGACACCGTCCACACAGCGAACTCGTCGCCGGAGCCGAGGCCGCCGAGCGACTGCCTCAGCAGTCCGGGGCCGCCGCTGGGCCCGTCCCAGAGGCCGCCCATGGAACCGGAGTCGTCGAGCAGGTAGAGCACGCGGCCGGGTCCGCCCGCGCCCCGGTACCGCTCCAGCGCCCGGTCCATGGCACCGCTCGCGGCGCCCTCGGTGCGCGGGGACGGGGCGCGCAGCACCCCGTCGGCGGCGTTCTCGCCGTCGAGCAGGGCCCGGTGGCGGGCGTCCCGGAACCCGTCGCGGGCGAACACCGCCCGGCCGCCGGGCCCGGCCAGCCAGGTGCGGAAGGCCTTCGCCGCCTCGTCGCGGGCGGCGCCGTCCCGGTCGCCGTGGTCCCAGCGCACCCGCACGAAGGTGGGCTCGACGGCGGGCACGTCGTCCGGGTACCGGGCGGTGCGCCGCTCGCGGGTCGTACGGTCGCAGCCGACGCCGGTCCTCAGCAGGAACTCCGGCACCAGGGCGGCGGTGGCGGCGTCCGCGGACGGGTCCTCGGGCAGCGCGCACAGCAGGTCGGCGGCGGTCCGGGAGGGCGGCCCCGCCTGGGCGACCAGCCGCTCGGCGCGCCCGGGGTCGGCCGCCTGCGCGGTGCCGGTGCCGTACAGGCCCGTCGTGGCCAGCAGCGCGGCGTCGGCGTACTCGGGGTCGGGCCGGCGCACCCGTAAGTCGGCGGTCCGGGCGGTCAGGGCGCCCAGCATCGCCGACAGCGGCCGCCGGGTGCGCGGTCCGGCGCCGGGAACGGAGTCGGGGACGGCGAGGACGACCGGCGAGTAGGCGAGCGGCCCGCCGGCCGGCACCAGGTGGGCCACGGCCGCGGTGTCCTGGCCGTCCTTGACGCGGTCGACGTCCGCGGGGGTGGCGGGGATCCACACGTCGGGCTGCGGTCCGACGTCCCGCTGCGGGTTGAGGTCCTCGTCGTGCGGCTCCCGCCAGTCCTCGGTCTGCCGCCGCAGTGCCGTGACCGCGTCGGCCGCGCCCGCGCCGTAGACGGTGATCCCGCTGCGCCGGCAGCCGTGGCCGTCGGTGTCGGCGTCCGAGGTGAGGTAGGCGTCGGCCGCCGCGGTGACCGTCGGCTCCAGGTCGGGGTCGGTCAGCACCCGCAGTTCGAGCGGCGGGGCGCAGGAGGCGGAGCCGCGCAGCAGGGCGGCGACGCCGACGGAGCCGGCGCCGAGGACGGCGAGGGCCAGGGCGAGGACGACGCCGGCCCGGGCGGGGCGGGACAGCCTTTTGAACCGGTCGAGGACGCGCCGGGTGCGTGCGCGCAGGGCGGCGAGGGCGGTGCGGAGCCGGTGGGGGAGCGGGGGACGGCGGGCGGGCGGCAGCCTGGACTGGTCGTCGGAGGGGCCGGGGGTGTCGGTGGACGAGGTCGGGGCGCCGGGCCGGAGCGTAATCGGCAGCGTCGGCCGGCTGCCGGGCGGCTGCGCGGGGGCACCCCGCGCGGACAGCAGGACGTCCGCCTCGGCCTCCATCCGGCTGAAGGGCCGCCACGGCCGGTCGCGCAGGGTCCGCAGGTCCAGGGCCTCCATCCGGGCGCGCACGTCCGCGGCGAGCCGGGCGAAGCCGACCTCGCCGTCCCGGCCGAGGAGGCGCACGAGTTCGGCGGTGAACGGGGTCGGGGTGGTGTCGTCGCCCGCGTCGATGCGGTGGTTGGGCTGCACGCTCATCAGCAGCAGCACGCGCCGACGGTCCTCGAAGGGCTCCCACTGCTCCCAGACGTGGGAGGCGTTGCCCGCGTAGCAGCAGTCGAGGATCACCACGATCCGCTCGGCCCGGCTCGCGGCCAGCATGCCCAGGACCGTGTCGAAGGCCTCGGCGCCGGGGAAGACGGACGCCTCGCCGCGGTAGATCTCCGCTCCGCGCAGCTGCAGGAACAGCGGTTCGGCGGCGCTGGGCACCGCCGCGTGCCCGGCGAAGTACACCAGCAGCAGGCCCTCGGCGTCGTGCGTGGCCTCGCGCAGGGCGTTGTGGAAGGTGCCGAGGTCGGGCGAGGCGAGAGCGGTGATCTGGTCGGCGCCGAAGACCCGCCCGCCGCGCAGCGCCTCCTGAAGCCCGGTCAGGTTGTGTGCCACGGCCGGCAGCGGCCCGGGCACGCCGTGCGGCGGATCGACGTGGTCGTACTCGCCGACGCCGACCAGCAGTGCCCGGTTCGCCTTGCCCCGCGGGTCGAAGCGGTTCACGGCACTACCTGTCGTCGGCCGCACCGCCGACCTGTGCCTCGGGCGGATCGCCGGCCTCCACGCTGCGGCGGTTCTCCCGCCAGGCCACGACCGCGAGCCGGACCGCCACCATCAGTTCCTTGAAGGCGGCGGAGGCGGCCCCGCCGATCAGCACGACGACGACCTCCGTGCCGAAGCCCATCGGCGTACCGGGGTCCTCGTTCCTGCGGTCGCGCAGTTCGATCTGCAACTCGCCGCGCCGCAGCCCCTCGGCGAGCGGCTCCTCCCGCTCCAGCCACTGCCGCAGCGCCACGACGTCCCGGTCACCGGCGGTGCGGTCCAGGCGTACGCGTATCTCCTGGTCGGCCACTCCATCCCCCTCAGCCATAAGTCACCATCATGACACCACGGTTGCTCAGGGGACAGGGGTCGTCACCGTACGTCGCAGGGGAGTTGTCAGCTCTGCGTCTGCAACTGCCTTAGCTGGCGCTGGACATGGTCCAGCGCACCCTGCCGGCGCCCCGGCACCCGGGCGCGCAGGTCGGCCAGCGCGGGCCCGATCCGGCGTGCCTCCTGCGCGTCGCGGATCTGCCCCCACTGGTGGTGCGCCCGGTCCACGGCCGCCTCGACCGCCGGCGCGTCCACGGCCTGCCCGGCCGACAGCCGGGCCAGCGCCACCAGCATCCAGGCCCGGCAGCTGCGCACCGGATCCCCGGCCAGCATGGCCAGGTCCGCGCGCACCTCCGCCCAGTGCAGGGCCTGTTCGGAGCCGGCGCCATGGGCCTGTACGGCGGCCCGCTCGTGGTCGGCGGCGAGAGAGTCGGCGTCGGGGTGCCGGCCGGCCTGGACGGCGGCGGTGATGGCGGCGTGCGGGTCCGGCCGGGTCGCGGGGAGCGGGGGGACGCTCGCGACCGGTGGCCGCGCGGCCGTGAGCACGATGCCCGGACCCTCCTCGGCGATGCGTGCGAGGGCCTGCTGGTGCAGCTGTTCCACCGGCGGCCGCCATCCGCTGCGCAGGATGGTCGCCACGGCCTTCATGTACGTCGGCACCGCCACCGCCCGCCGGGCCGCGGGCGGCGCGACACGGCCGTAGACGGCGTTGTTGTGACCGGAGTCGAGACGGTTCGCCGCCAGCCACTGCCAGGTCTCGGCGTCGGCGTGCAGGTCGGCGAAGAGCGTCGTGGAGCCGGGCGGGCGCAGGCGCAGCTCCTCCTTGAGCCAGTGCCAGGGCAGGCCGGTGTAGCGGACGGTGGAGGGGGTGGTGCGGGCCAGCGCCAGATGCGGCAGCCGCTGGCGGCGGTCGAGCTGGAGCTGGCCGGTGACGAAGACGGTGAGCGGCCCGGGCGCGCCGGCGGCGGCACGCAGCCGGGTCAGCACGGCCTGCGGTTCCAGGGGGTCGGCGAGCTCGACGACGTTCGCGGTGTCCGCGCCGGACAGGACGGCGGGCGGGACGGCCGCGAGGACGGGAAGCACGGACGCCGCGTCCACCAGGCAGCCCCTGCCCGCCGGGGCGGCGGCGAGCAGCAGCACGGTTCCGGGCATCGTTCCCTCCCCATCCCCCGTCGATCACGTACGTCAGCACCGTAACCGCTGCGACCGCCGCGCCGTCACCGCAGGACCGCGAACGTCCGCTTCCTCCCCTCCCGCCGACTTGCCAGGGCCCCCGCCCAGGTGTGCCCTGGAAGGCAGGGGCGAGGAGAGAGAGGAGTCCTCTCATGGCTCATGCGGCACCCGCGCGCGGCGGCGGAATGATGGGGAAGGTCCGGGCCAATCGTGCCGACCGGCCCACCCGCACACCCGACCTGTTCGACGAGCGTGTCCACACGGTGGCCCGGTACGCGATCCCCGTGGTCCTCGGGCTCGTCTACGGGTTCTGGGCGGCCACCAACCGCCGCCACGGCGGCGAGATCACCGGCTGGAACATCCTGTTCGGCCTTGTGACCGCGGTCGTGTTCATCGTGCTGTGCATCGCCGTCGCGACCTTCGCGCCGCTGCTGAAGCGGGAGTTGCACTCGCTGGTGAAGTCGGCCTTCGCCGGCGCGGCCGTCGGCTTCCTGTACAGCCAGACCGGGGACTCGATCCTGCGGTCGGTGGCGCTGGGCGTCGGGGTGACGGCGGCCGTCTTCCTGGTGTTCTTCTACCGCTACTACACGCGCGAGGACGCCGAGGGGCACCGCATCCGCTGACGGGCGGACACGGACACGGGTGGGCCCCGGCCATGACGGCCGGGGCCCACCCGCTCCCTCACCTTCCGGTGGTCACGGTGACGGTGACGGTGGTGGTCACCGCCCAGGTGGCGCTCCAGCTCGGGTCGTTGTGGTCGGCGTTGGCCCAGTGCCCGTCCCGCCACCGCGGACAGGGGTCCGCGCAGGTCGGCACCCGGCGGCCACCGGTGTCCACGAACTCGGCGCTGGCCCAGCCCCGCGCGCCGACGAGCCAGTACCAGTACGGATTGCGGTCGACGCTCTGGCCGCGGACCATGCACAGGACACGGTCCTGGCTGCCGGGCGACAGCCGGTCGACGAGCGGCGAGTCGACGCTGGGTCCCGCCCGGACGTTCAGCGCGGTACGGGAGACGACGGTGCCCCAGATCGGACCGCCGCCGCCCCGTACTTGCGAGGTCCGGGCCGCCGCTGCCGTGCCCGTCGCGGCGGCGACGAGGGTGCCACCGGCCAACAGGGCAGCGGTCAGGGTCCGCAGGGCCGGAGTGGTGCGCATGATCGGCCTCCTTCTCCCCAGCACCATGAGACACCCGTTCGGGTGAACCCTCCACCGGAGAGCGGAACCCCCAGTTCCGGCCTGCTTTCCCTCGCACAGCGCCCGTTCGGCCGCCCGCGTGCACCCGAATGCCGCGCGGATGCACCCGGATGCGGGCGCACCGCTCGCGCGCCGGGCCCGCGGGGCCTTGCCTGAGAGGGTGTCCATACGCCTCAGGAGCGCCCTGTCGGCCGCCCTCCTCGCCCTCGCCTGCCTCCTCGCGCCCTGCGGCGCGCTGGCGGCCTGGGCGGCGTACGACCTCGCCGACACCGGCCGCTACGTCAGCACCATGGCGCCGCTCGCCGGTGACCCGGCGGTGCAGGGCGCGGTCGCGGACACCGTGGGCGCCCAGGTCATGGACGAGGTCGGGGACCGCCCCGAGGTCCGCCCGATGCGCTCCGCCGTCGGCCCCTACGTGCACGACGCGGTCCGCTCCTTCACCCGCACCGAGACCTTCCGCGCGGCCTGGGACTCCGCCAACCGCGCCCTGCACGACGCCGTCCTGCACGCCCTGCGCGACGACCGCGAACGCGCGGTACGGGTCGACCTCGCGCCGGTCACCGCCCAGGTCAAGCGCCGTCTCACCGATCAGCACATGCCGCTCGCCGCCCGCATCCCGGTCGAGCACACGGCGGTAGACGTCCTCCCGGCCCAGGACCTGGACCGGCTCCGGAAAGGGTTCCACGTGCTGGAAGTCGCCGGTTTCTGGCTCCCCTTGGCGGCCGTGGTCTTCGCCGTCGCCGGGCTCGCGGTCGCCGCGTGCCGCCGGCGCGCGCTGACCGCGACCGGCCTCGGCACCGCGCTCGGCGGCGCCTGCCTCGCCCTCGCCGTCGCCGTCGGCCGCCGTCTCACCCTGGCCGACCTGCCCGAGGCGGTGCACCGACCGGCCGCGGGCGCGGTCTACGACGCCCTCACCACGACCCTGCGCGAGGCCTCCTGGCTGCTGGTCACCATCGGCCTGGCGGTGGCCCTCGCCGCCTGGCTCAGCCGCCACCTGCACCCGCGCCCGCCCAGACCCGGTCCGCCGACAGCCGTGTCACCGCTCCCCGACCTGAGCGCAGCCGATCACCCGTCCGTGACGGGGATGAGCGCGCAAGCGTAGGCTCGGGATGCGTGGATCAACCAGCCCGTCATGGGGGTCCCCCCGATCGAGCGAAGTCGAGAGTGGGGGAGTTTGAGGACGAGGCCCCTTCAGGGCCGAAGCGGGGGCCTGGGGGCGGCAGCCCCCAGCGAGGCCCGCGCGGACGCCGGGCGCCCGCCAGGAGACTCGGTGCCTGGACATCCGGCGCCCTGCTGGCAGCCACCAGCACCGTCGTCGCCTGCCGCGCCGCCGGCACCGACGCCCTCACCCCCGTCACCCAGCTCCTGGCCTTCCTGCCCTGGCTGCTCGTCCCCACCGCGCTCGCCCTGCTCCTCGCCCTGCTCGCCCGCTGGCGGCCCGGCATGGTGTGGGCGCTGCTCGTCCTCGCGTTCCTGGCCTGGTTCATCGAGCCGTACGGCAGGGTCGACGAACCCGGCGGCGCCCCCCTCGCCGAGCTCACGGTGCTGACGTCGAACGTCGAGTTCGGGCGGGGCACGCCGGCCCTGGTCCCCGAGATCCGGCGGCACCGGCCGGACATCGTGTTCGTCGAGGAGTGCGAGTACACCTGCCAGGCCACGCTCCGCCGGGAGTTCGGCACCGGCTACCCCTACCGGCAGGCCGTCGTGGCGGGTGGGTCCAAGGGGTCGCTCGTCCTGAGCCGGCTGCCCCTGACCGGCGCCGCCGGGGTGCGCGGCGAGATGGGCATGCCCGGCGCCGTCGCCGACGTGCGCGGCCACGCCGTACGGCTCCAGCTCGCGCACCCCATGCCCCCGCTGCCCGGCCAGGTCGGGGTGTGGCGCCGCGAACTCGGCCGGCTGCGCGAGGCGGCCGCCGCCCGCTCCGGTACGCCGATGATCCTGGCCGGCGACTTCAACTCCTCCCAGGACCACGCCGCCTTCCGCCGCATCCTGGACACCGGCCTGCGCGACACGGCCCGGCTCGCCGGCCACGACCGCACGCCCAGCTGGCCGTCGCGCACCACGCCCGCCTTCGGCGCCCAGATCGACCACGTCCTCGTGACCAAGGACTTCTCCGCGAACGGCGCCCGCTTCCTGAAGCTCGCCGGCACCGACCATCGCGCGCTGCTCGTGGACATCACCCTCCACCGGCCCGGCTGAGGCGGGCCCGGGGGCGGCACAGACGGGTGCGGGCCGCCTCGTGCAGGAGAGGCGGCCCGCACCGTGTGGGGGGTGGGGTCAGGTCTCGGCGGAGGTCAGCCCTTGCTCAGGGCCTTGTCCAGGGCGGCGGCGAGGCCGTTCGCCCACAACTGGTTCACACGGGCCCGCTCGTTGGCGTTCGGCTGGGCGTTGGTGCACGACGTCCCCGGGCCGCCGCCCGACATCAGCTCGCTGCACGGGCCCGAGTAGTGGTCCGGCAGCCCCAGCACATGGCCGGTCTCGTGGGCGGTCACGCGCGTGGAGTCGTACTGCCGGTTCTGCGCGTAGTCGAGGAAGACGTAGCCGCTGCCGTGCCCGTCGGTGGAGGCGTACGAGCCTCTGGAGTCGTTGCCCTCGCGGTAGCTGAAGTCGGCGTTCGAGGACGAGCCCGACTGCAGCTTCACGTTCGACACCGCGCTGTTCCAGATCTGGGCGCTGCGGGATATCTGCGCGCTGAACGACGGCGCGCGGGAGGCGTCGTAGACGACGGTGACGGCGGCGGCGCTGTCCGGGTGGGCGGCGCGCTTCTCGGCGACCGACTTCAGCACGGCGTCGAAGAAGGCCCGGTTCGCCTTCGCCTCGGCGGGGGAACCGGTGTAGCCGGAGTACGGGGCGGGGGCCGGTGCGGCGGAGGCCGGGACCGCCGTGCCGAGGCCGAGGACCGCGAGGCCGAGAGCGGCCGCGGCCGCCGTACGGGAGAATGACAAAGTCATCGAGGACTCCTTGGTGGGGGGTGAGTCTCGATGTGAGTGTCGGCGCCTGTGGGGCGGCTGTGATGATGGCAACCGGCGATAGCACGGCCGTATCACCGCCCCGGTCCGGGCCCGATTCACCTGTGCACGGCGGGATTTGTGCGTCTGGTGAAACCTTTGATTCCGCTTTACGCTCCGACGGCATGGAGCTTGAGGTGAGACACCTCCGCGCGCTGTGCGCCATAGCCGACACCGGCAGCCTGCACCGCGCCGCGCGCCAACTGGGCGTTGCCCAGCCGTCGTTGAGCACCCAACTGCGCCGCATCGAACAGGAGCTGGGCGGCGCCCTGTTCGTCCGCGCCCGCACCGGATGCCGGCCCACCCCGCTGGGCAGCCTGGTGCTCAGCCGCGCCCGCCCGCTGGTGGCCGAGATGCGCTCCCTGGTCACCGAGGCCAGGGCGGCGGCCGCCGGCGGCCAGGAGTTCCGCGTCGGCTCCACCGCCAGCAAGGCCCTGGCGGGCTGGCTGCGCCGGCTGCGCGCCCGCGGGCAGGAGCCGACCCTGCACATGAACGTCTCGCCGAACGCCCTGCTGCGCATGGTCGCCGACGGACAGCTCGACGTCGCCTTCGTGCACGAGGTCGAGGGCAGCCCGCTGCGGGTCCCCGACGGCCTGCGCGTACGCGTCCTCGTGGACCGCGAACCGCAGTTCGTCCTGCTGCCCGTCGACCACCCGGCCGCCGCCCGCCCGGCCGTCCACGTCGGCGAACTCGCCCACGACCGCTGGATGATCGACCCCACGGTGGACGGCGAGTGGGAGGCCGTGCAGCGCATGTTCCGCGCGGCCGGCATCAGCCCGCACGTCCTGCACGGCGACTACCACACGGCGGCCGCCCTGGTGGCGACCGGCGAGGTCGTCACCGTCTGCCAGCCGACCGCGCTCTCCCGCCCGGACATGGCGGTGCGCCGCCTGCACGGCGACCCCCTCGGCGTACGGCTGCTCCTCGCGGCCCGCACGGAGACGGACCTCGACGGCGCCCTGCCCGCGCTGGAGGAGGCGTACCGGGAGGCGGCGCGGCAGGCGCCGGCGTACCGGGCCTGGCTGGAACTGGAGGGTGCGGGGAGCACACCGCACCACCGCACCCCGGTTCCCGCCCTGCCGTAGACGACTTCCGGCCACCCGCGGAACGCTCGGGCGCCCCGGACGCCGAGGCGTCTCAGACGCCGATGTCGCGGCCGTCCCGGCGCCATACGGCGACCACGGCCGGGCGGGTGATCCGGCCGGGCCCGTCGGGCCAGGTGCTCGCGGGCTTCTCCACGGACGCCCCGTCGACCTCGCCCGGGTGCTGCACGGCGACGAGCACGCGCCGCTCCTGGATCACCGGCCCGCAGGTCTCCGCACCGGTCGGCACGGTGAGGAACTGCTTCAGCTCACCCCGCCGCTCGCCGCGCGTGGCGACGCCGAACAGGCCGTCGTGCGAGCCGAGTTGGTTGCCGTCGGTGGAGATCCACAGGTTGCCGTGCGGATCGAAGGCGACGTTGTCCGGGCAGGAGATCGGACTGACGGCGTCCTTCGGGAACCCGGCGAAGTAGGTGGCCGGGTCGTCGGGATCACCGGCGACGAGGAAGAGAGACCAGGCGAACTCGACACTTTCCGGCCTGTTGTGACGCTCAGTCAGCTCCAACACGTGCCCGTGCTTGTTGGCGTTGCGCGGGTTGGCCTCGTCGGCCTTGGCGTTCGCGCCGACACCGCGGTTGGAGTTGTTGGTGAGGGCGACGTACACCCTGCCGGTGTGCGGGGAGGGCTGGATGTCCTCGGGCCGGTCCATCTTGGTGGCGCCGACCCTGTCCCCCGCGAGCCGGGTGAAGACGAACACCTCCTCGGCCGACATCCCCTCGACGTGCGAGACGGCGCCGTCCGCGGTGGCGGTGGCGAGCGGGATCCACCGGCCGCTGCCGTCGAACTCGCCGTCGGCGGGCGGCTTGCCGCTGCCGTCGATCTCGACCGCGGGGGAGTCACCGGTGAGCCGGGCGACGTACAGCGTGCCCTCGTCGAGCAGGGACAGGTTGTGCTCGCGCACGGCCCGGCCCGTCCCGTGCCGCATGCGCTTGCTGCCGACGAACTTGTAGAAGTAGTCGAACCGCTCGTCGTCGCCGGAGTACACGACGGGCCGCCCGTCGGCGGTGAGCCGCACGGTCGCCGCCTCGTGCTTGAACCGGCCGAGCGCGGTGTGCTTGCGGGGCGTGGAGGCCGGATCGTAGGGGTCGAACTCGACGACGTACCCGAAGCGGTGCACCTCGTTGGGCTCCTGGGCGAGGTCGAACCGCTGGTCGAAGCGCTCCCACTTGCGCTCGGTCGCCCCCGTCCCGACGCCGTAGCGCTTGTCCGTGGCCCGCGATCCGTTCGCGAAGTACTGGTTGAAGTTCTCCTCCCCGTGCAGGGTGGTCCCCCAGGGAGTGGTCCCGCCGGAGCAGTTGTTGAGGGTGCCGAGAACCTTCGTGCCGGTCGGGTCGGCGGACGTCCTGAGCAGCGGGCTGCCGGCGGCGGGCCCGGTGAGCCGGAACGCGGTGGTGGCGGTGACGCGCCGGTTGAGGTGGTGCCGGGCCACGGCGGTCAGCCGCCCGGTCCTGCGGTCCTCCTCCACCACGACGGCGGACAGACCGTGCGCGGCCCAGGCGACCTCGACCTGCTCCCGCGTCGGACGAGCGGCGTCGTAGCCGCGGAACATCAGGATCTCGTCCGTGTACTCGTGGTTGGCGACGAGCAACTGCCGCCCCCGCTCGCCCGGAAGGGGCAGCAGGGCGAGG
The DNA here is from genome assembly GCF_023516615.1 of Streptomyces panaciradicis. GTDB lineage: Bacteria > Actinomycetota > Actinomycetes > Streptomycetales > Streptomycetaceae > Streptomyces > Streptomyces panaciradicis. The sequence continues at coordinate 34,367 of NZ_JAMGBF010000022.1, read as the reverse complement.
AAGTCGTTGTTGTACCCGAACTGCCCGGCCTGCGCGGCGGCCGTCTGGTGCTCCGGGTCGAAGGCGGGGGCGCCGCGCAGGATGGGCTCGCCCCAGCGGATGACGACGTTCTGGGCGTAGCCGTCGGGCACGACGACGGCGTCGACCGTGTTGGGGGCGACGGCGCCGAACCGCAGCCCGCGGGCGCCCGCACCGCCCGGTTTCGGCTTCCCGTACGACCGCGCGCCCGCGGCGGCCGGCTCGGCCCCCGCCAGACCGGCCGTACCGGCCGCGGCCGCGACGGTCACCACGGCGGCGGCCCGCATCAGCGAGCGGCGGCCGATGGCGTCGGCGATGACGTCGCCCACGTACGGGTTGGCGCTGGTGTTCGGCACCTCGTGGAAACAGGCGTCACCGCACCGGAACCGGCACGTCAGGGCGGACCGCCCGCCCGGATGCGAGATGATCGGCAGCAGCTTGCGCACTTTGCTCTCCCCTTACGACCCCTTGGTGTGATCGTGACGGTAGGGGTATACCCGCGCGGGGACACTGCGACCGGGTGAATGGGGAGTGAACCCCCGGGAACCGTGGGGCCGTTGACAAAGACGGATGCCCCGTCTAGTGCCCCTGCCCAAGATCGCCATGCGGGGCCGCTAACCTTACGTGTCCGTCCTGGCCAGTGATTGACGGTTTCAACTCACGCGAAGGGTTGCGCGCATGGGCATTCTCACTCTCCTTCGAAACGCGTTCGGCAGGTCACGCAAGGGGCGTGCCGCCGAAGCAGAGGGTGCCGACCAGACCCCTTCGCAGCCGGCTCCCGAGCCGACGGCGTCCCCCCGGCTCCCGTCCCCCCGCACCGAATCGACCCCGGAAGCTCCGCGCACCGACGAGCACGACCTGGTCGCGGCCGCCTTCGACAACGTCTCGGTCCCCAAGCCGACAGAGGCGGAGACCGAGGGCAGCCCGTCGGAGGCCTCGGCCGAGCCGGCGGCGGAGCCTGCCGTGACGACGCCCGCCGAGCCGCAGGCCGAGGAGGCGGAGACCACCGCCCCGGAAGCCGCGGTGACGGACGAGCCGGTTGCCGAAACGGAACCCGAGCCGGCGGTGGAGGAGCAGGAGCCCACCGCCCCGGTGGCCGAGACCGAGGCCGAGAACAAGCCGGCGGCGGAGGAACCGGTCACGGAGACCACCACCGAGGACGAGCCGCTGACCGCCCCGACCACGGAGAGCACTCCCGAGCCGGAGACCACGCCCGTCGCGGAAACGGCTCCCGAGCCGGAGCCCGAGCCCGTCGCCGAGCCGGAGGCCGCCGTCGCCAACGAGCCCGAGGCGAAGGCCGAGCCGGAGCCCGAGCCCGTCACGGAGCCCGAGCCCGTCGCCGAGCCGGAGGCCGCCGTCGCCACCGAGCCCGAGGCGAAGGCCGAGCCGGAGCCCGAGCCCGTCGCCGAGCCGGAGGCCGCCGTCGCCACCGAGCCCGAGGCGAAGGCCGAGCCGGAGCCCGAGCCCGTCGCCGAGCCGGAGGCCGCCGTCGCCACCGAGCCCGAGGCGAAGGCCGAGCCGGAGCCCGAGCCCGTCACGGAGCCCGAGCCCGTCGCCGAGACGGCCGAGCCTGAGCCCGTTGCCGAGGCCGCTGCTGAGGCGGAGACCGAGCCCGCGCCCGAGCCGGAGGCTGCCGTCGCCGACGAGCCCGAGGCGAAGGACGAGCCGGAGCCCGTCACGGAGTCGGAGCCCGTCGCGGAGACGGCCGAGCCTGAGCCCATTGCCGAGACCGCCCCTGAGCCGGAGGCCCCCGTCGCCAACGAGCCCGAGGCGAAGGACGAGCCGGAGCCCGTCACGGAGGCGGAGCCCGTCGCGGAGACGGCCGAGCCTGAGCCCATTGCCGAGACCGCGCCTGAGCCGGAGGCCCCCGTCGCCAACGAGCCCGCGGCGAAGGACGAGCCGGAGCCCGAGCCCGTCGTGGAGACCGTCCCCGAGGCCGAGGCCGCCACGGATGTCGCCGCGGCCGCCGACGGCGAGGACGCCCCACAGGAGGCACCCGCACCCGACGACGAGACCGTCACGGGTGGTGCGGGTGGGAACGACCAGCCCGCCGAAGGCGAAGCCGAGGCCGACACCACCCCCGCCGCCACCACCCCCGCCGCCACCGCCCTCGCCAAAGCCAACCTCACCGGCACCCGAGCGCAGCTCTACCTCGTCCTCGACCGCTCCGCGAGCATGCGCCCGTACTACAAGGACGGCTCCGCCCAGGCCCTCGCCGACCAGACCCTCGCCCTCGCGAAGCACCTCACGGACGACGAGCCCCCCACCGTCCACGTCGTCTTCTTCTCCACGGAAGTGGACGGCACCGTCGACCTCACCCCGGCCTCCTCCGAGAACGCGATCGACGAGGCACACGCGGGCCTCGGCCGCATGGGCCGTACCAGCTACCACGCCGCCGTCCAGGCCGTCCTCGCCCACTACGACGAGCACGTCACCCCCGGCACCCCCGCCCTGGTCGTCTTCCAGACCGACGGCGCCCCGGACGCGAAGACCCCGGCCACCCAGTCCCTCACCGACGCCGCGAAGTCCCACCCCTCGGTGTTCTTCTCCTTCGTCGCGTTCGGCGACCACGACAACAAGGCCTTCGACTACCTGCGCAAGCTGAAGACCGGCAACACGGCCTTCTTCCACGCGGGCCCGACCCCCCTGGAGCTCACGGACGCCGAGCTCTACGACGGCGTACTGATCGACTGGCGCCCGTAGCACCCGCCCCCCACCCTCACCCCTCCCCCAACCCCTGCCGCCCGCTTCTCAGCCCGTAAAACGAGGAGCGGGCGGCATACACATGTCGGCTACGATTTCAAGGTTCGCAATCGCAGCAACGAAACCGACCTGGGAGCAGCCCCCGATGGCTCGACACCTCATCACCAGCGCCCTTCCGTACATCAACGGAATCAAGCACCTGGGCAACATGGTGGGGTCCATGCTCCCGGCGGACGTGTACTCCCGCTACCTCCGCCAGCGCGGCCACGACGTCCTCTACATCTGCGCGACGGACGAGCACGGCACCCCCGCCGAGCTGGCGGCCAAGGAGCAGGGCCTGCCCGTCGCGGACTTCTGCGCGCAGGCGCACGACGCGCAGAAGGCGGTCTACGACGGCTTCGCGCTCGCCTTCGACTACTTCGGCCGCAGCTCCAGCGCGCAGAACGTCGAGATCACCCAGCACTTCGCCCGCCGCCTCCACGAGAACGGCTTCATCGAGGAGCGGGCGATCCGCCAGGTCTACAGCCCCACGGACGGCCGCTTCCTGCCGGACCGCTACGTGGAGGGCACCTGCCCGCACTGCGGCTACGACAAGGCCCGCGGCGACCAGTGCGAGAACTGCACCCGCGTCCTGGACCCGACCGACCTGATCAACCCGCGCTCGGCGATCTCCGGCTCCACCGACCTGGAGGTCCGCGAGACCAAGCACCTCTTCCTCCTGCAGTCCAAGCTGCAGCACAAGGTCGAGGCCTGGGTCGCCCGGCACGAGGACGACTGGCCGCAGCTGGCCTCCTCCATCGCCCGCAAATGGCTGAACGAGGGCCTGCACGACCGCGCGATCACCCGCGACCTGGACTGGGGCGTGCCGGTCCCGGCGGACACCTGGCCGGAGCTGGCGGCCGAGGGCAAGGTCTTCTACGTGTGGTTCGACGCCCCGATCGAGTACATCGGCGCGACGAAGGAGTGGGCGGACCTCGACCCGGCGAACCGCGACTGGAAGTCGTGGTGGTACGACGTCGACACCGACGTCCGCTACACGGAGTTCATGGCCAAGGACAACGTCCCCTTCCACACCGTGATGTTCCCGGCCACCGAGCTGGGCGTGCGCGAGCCGTGGAAGAAGGTCGACTACGTCAAGGCCTTCAACTGGCTGACGTACTACGGCGGGAAGTTCTCCACCAGCCAGAAGCGCGGTGTCTTCACCGACCAGGCGCTGGAGATCCTCCCGGCCGACTACTGGCGCTACTTCCTCATCGCCAACGCCCCCGAGTCCGACGACTCGTCCTTCACGTGGGAGCACTTCACGGCCACGGTCAACAAGGACCTGGCCGACACCCTCGGCAACTTCGTCAACCGCGTGCTGTCCTTCTCCCGCAAGCGTTTCGGCGACGAGGTCCCCGCGGGCGGCGAGCCCGGCGAGGCGGAGACGAAGCTGGGCGGGCAGATCGCGGAGCTCCTCGCCGAGTACGAGTCCCACATGGAGTCCCTCCAGTTCCGCAAGGCCGCCGCGGCCCTGCGCGCCCTGTGGTCGGCCGGCAACTCCTACCTGGAGGAGAAGGCCCCCTGGCTGGAGATCAAGACGGACAAGGACGGCGCGGCCCTCACCCTGCGCACCGCGATGAACCTGATCCACCTGTACGCGGTGGTCTCGGAGCCGTTCATCCCGGCGACGTCGGCCGCCATGCGCCAGGCGTTCTCCCTCGACGGCGACATCGCGTCCTGGGTCACCGCGGACGAGGCCCGTGCCCTCACCGCCGTCCCGGCCGGCACCCCGTTCACGGTCCCGCCGGTGCTGTTCGCCAAGCTCACGGACGAGGACCTCGAGGCCTACAAGAAGCGCTTCGGCGGCGAGCCCGGGCAGTGACACACGCGTAGGAACCGTGGAGACGGGGCTCGGAAAGCCGAACAGCTTTCCGAGCCCCGTATTGTTCCGCCATGGCAGTGCCCGAAGTCGTCCCGATCGCCTACGAGCCCAGGAGCCGGACCGAGTCCATCGGCCGGTACTCCGAGGGGCAGTTCCTGGCGTCGCTCACGTACGCCTTCCCCGCCGGATTCCGTCTCGACCACGGCTGGGAAGAGCACAAACGTCTCTACACCGTCCTGCACACCTTCGACTTCGAGGGCCGCTACCGCGACTCGGAGATCTGGTGTGCGGGCACCTGGGCCGAGCAGCTGCAGGATCCGGACGGTGACGCGTCGGTCCTCCAGCGCGCCCGCGTCCATCTGGCGAAACTCCTGCGCAGCCTGCCCCGCCGCTCCTACACGGACATCGCGATACGACCGTTCCAGGTCACCGTCGACGACGTGGTGTTCGGCCTGGTGACCGGCGAGGACGAGGAGGGCAGCTGGGCCGAGCTCTACCCGGACCGCCTGTTCTTCTCCCCACCCTGGGACGGCTCCTACGACACCTAGGTGCCCGCGCCCCAGGAGGCCCCGGCCTCGGCGTCCAAGGGGGCGGGCAGGCGAAAGGGCCCGGGACCGGTGTCGGCCTCGGGCCCTTCGGGGCCGCTCGGGGTTACTTCGGCTGCGGCTTGCGCACCGACAGGTGCAGCTCCTTCAGCCGCGCCTCCTCCAGCTCCGTCGGCGCGCCCATCATCAGGTCCTGGGCGTTGCCGTTGAGCGGGAAGGCGATGGTCTCGCGGATGTTCGGCTCGTCCGCGAGGAGCATGACGATGCGGTCGACGCCGGGGGCGATGCCGCCGTGCGGCGGGGCGCCGAAGCGGAAGGCGCGCAGCATGCCCGCGAACTTCTCCTCGACGGTGTCGCGGTCGTAGCCGGCGATCTCGAAGGCCTTCAGCATGATCTCGGGCTCGTGGTTCCGGATCGCGCCGGAGGACAGCTCGACGCCGTTGCAGACGATGTCGTACTGCCAGCCCAGGATGTCCAGCGGGTCCTGGGTCTCCAGGGCCTCCAGGCCGCCCTGCGGCATGGAGAAGGGGTTGTGCGAGAAGTCGATCGCGCCGGTCTCCTCGTCCTTCTCGTACATCGGGAAGTCGACGATCCAGCAGAACCGGAAGACGCCCTCCTCGAAGTGCCCGGCGCGCTTGGCGGCCTCGACCCGGACCGCGCCCATGATCTTGGAGACCTCGTCGAACTCGCCCGCGCCGAAGAACACGGCGTGCCCGGCGGCCAGCGACAGGCGCTTGGTCAGCTCGGCGACGTTCTCCTCGGTGAGGAACTTCGCGATCGGGCCGGAGAGCGAACCGTCCTCGGCGACCCGCACCCAGGCCAGGCCCTTCGCGCCCTGCGAGACGGCGAAGTCACCGAGCTGGTCGAAGAACTTGCGGGGCTGCGCGGAGACGTCCGGCACCGGCAGCGCGCGCACGTGCTTGCCGGCGAAGGCCTTGAACTCCGAGCCCTCGAAGATGTCGGTGATGTCGACGAGCTCCAGCTGGGCGCGCAGGTCCGGCTTGTCGGAGCCGTACTTCAGCATCGCCTCGCGGAAGGGGATGCGGGGGAACGGCGAGGTGACGTGACGGCCGTTGCCGAACTCCTCGAACAGCTCGGTCATCAGCTGCTCGATGGGGCGGAAGACGTCCTCCTGCTCGACGAAGCTCATCTCGACGTCGAGCTGGTAGAACTCGCCCGGCGAGCGGTCCGCGCGGGCGTCCTCGTCGCGGAAGCAGGGCGCGATCTGGAAGTAGCGGTCGAAGCCGGAGATCATCAGCAGCTGCTTGAACTGCTGCGGCGCCTGCGGCAGGGCGTAGAACTTGCCCGGGTTCAGGCGGGAGGGGACCACGAAGTCGCGGGCGCCCTCGGGGGAGGTCGCCGACAGGATCGGGGTCGCCATCTCGTTGAAGCCCAGCGCCGTCATCTTGTGCCGGATCGCCGAGATGACCGCCGTACGCAGCATGATGTTCTTGTGCATGCGCTCGCGGCGCAGGTCCAGGAAGCGGTACTCCAGGCGCCGCTCCTCGTTGACCCCGTCCTCGGCGTTGATCGTGAAGGGCAGCGGGGCGGCGGTGCCCAGCACCTCGACCTCGCCGACCTCGATCTCGATCTCGCCGGTGGGCAGCTCGGCGTTCACGTTCTCGGTTCCACGTGAAACAACGCGGCCGTCGACACGGACGACGGTCTCCTTGGAGAGCTTGTCCAGGGCCTCGTACGCGGGGGTGCCGGGACGGGCGACGAGCTGCGTGATGCCGTAGTGATCGCGCAGATCGATGAAGAGGATGCCGCCCAGGTCGCGCCGATTGTGCAGCCAGCCACTCAGCCGGACGTCGGTGCCGACGTCAGAGGAGCGGAGCTCGCCGCAGGTGTGGGACCTGTACCGATGCATCGTCGTTCATCGTCCTTCGTGGTGGGGTGGTGTGCGCCGGGAAGACCGCCCGGCATGAACGGGCGCAGGGCCCGGACCTCCCAAGGGTACCGGCCGCCCCAAGCTCGGCTCCCCACCCTTTCGAGGCCGTCTTGACATCCGCGTGACGAGCGGCACTCCTCGGTCGGATCGGTGGCACTCCTCGATCACCTCTCCATAAAGTGGGGCAATGCGCACTGGCGAGCCCTTGCCGCCCGTGGGGGAGGTCCTCGCCACCCTCGCGACCGGCCTGTGGACCTGGGACACCGCCTCCGAGCTCGTCACGGTCGACGCCGAGGCGGCACGGCTGCTCGGGCTGCCCGCGGAGCAGACCACGCTCACCGAGGCGCAGGCCCGGGCCCGGCTGCACCCCGTGGACTGGAACGAGATCATCAGCGTGGTCGGTCTCGCCGTCGCCGAGCGCACCCTCGCCGAGGTCCGCATCCGGATCATGGACGAGCACGGCCGGGTGCTGCGCGTCGTCCGCTCCCGTTCCAAACCGTCGTACGACAAGGAGCGGCACGCCTTCCAGCTGATCGGCACCCTGCAGGAGGTCACCGAGCCGACGCCGGGCACCCCGGCCGGGCGCAGCGCCGTCACCGGTGACTGGCGGCGCTCCCGGGAGGCGTTCCTGCTGGACGCGGGCCGGGCGCTGGCGGAGGCGCGGTCGACGGAGGAGGTGCTGCGGGTCGCGGCGGGTCTGTCGATGCCGGGCTTCTCCCCGGACGGACTGGCGGTCTTCGGCACCGAGGGCGAGCGGGTGACCGTCGTCGGCCTGCACGGCTACCAGCCCGGCGACGAGACCCCGTTCTCCGCGATGCCGCTGGACACGGACCATCCGGCGGCCGAGGTCATACGCACCGGCCGCGCCGTCTATCTGTCGACGCCGTCCGACTACAAGGCCCGCTACCCCGTGATGTGGCAGCTGGTGGAGAGCTTCGGCCGGCAGTCCTGGGCGTTCCTGCCGCTGATCGTCGCGGGCCGCACGATGGGCGCCTGGATGGCGTCCTTCGCCTACCCGGTCGCCTTCACCCCCGACGAGCGCTCGGTCCTGACCACCGTCGCCCGCATGCTCGCCCAGGCCCTCTCGCGCGCCGGCACCGCCGAGACCGAGCGCGCCCTCACCGACGGCCTGCAGCGCTCGATGCTGCCGACGCTCGGCCCGCAGATACCGGGCATGACCGTCGCCGCCCGCTACGTCCCCACCGGCGGCGGCCTCCAGGTCGGCGGCGACTGGTACGACATGATCCCGCTGCCGGGCGGCCGGTTCGCGCTGGCCATCGGAGACGTGCAGGGCCACGACGTGCGCGCCGCCGGGCTCATGGGCCAGCTCCGCATCGCCCTGCGCGCCTACGCCTCCGAGGGGCACCGCCCCGACGCGGTCCTCTCCCGCGCCTCCCGTTTCCTGCACGGCATGACCGACGGCGACGGCGAGCTGCTCGACCCGCGCTTCGCGACCTGCCTGTATGTCGAGGCGGACCCGGCCACCGGCACCCTCGACATCGCCCGGGCCGGTCACCCGGACCCGGCGATCCGGCTCGCCGACGGCACGGTGCTGGCCCGCCCGACCGCGGGCGGGCTGCCGCTCGGCATCGACCCGGACGCCGACTACCCCACCACCCGCTTCGCCCTCGAACCCGGCGAAACGATGCTGATCTGCACCGACGGCCTCATCGAGACCGGCGGGCACGACCTGGACAGCGGCTGGCAGCGCATCCGCGAGATCCTGGAGGACCACAAGGGGGACCTGGAGGAACTCGCCGACGCCCTGGTCCAGGGCGTGCACGGCCCGTCCTCGCACCACACCACGGGCCCGCTCGCCGACCGCCGCGAGGACGACATAGCGGTGGTGCTGCTGTGCCGGCCGGGAGAGGGCTGCGGCTTCCCGGTGCCGGCGGCGGCCCCGCAGGTCCGGCGCACGATGCTGTCCGTCGCCCAGGCCGAGCCGGAGCGGGTGGCGGTGGCCCGGCAGCATCTGCGCGAGCTGCTGCACGACTGGCGCTCGCAGGACCAGATCGACTCGGCGGTGCTGCTGCTCTCGGAGATGCTGACGAACGTCCTGGTCCACACCGACGCCGACGCCCTGCTGCTGGCCGAGGTCCGCGGCGAGGTGGGCAGCCGCCGGATGCGCGTGGAGGTCAACGACACCAGCGACGACCTGCCGCACAAGCGCCGCCCCGGGGAGCTGGCCTCCTCCGGCCGCGGACTGGTCCTGATGGAACTGCTCGCCCAGGCGTGGGGCGTCGACCCGCGGGGCGAGGGCAAGAGCATCTGGTTCGAGCTCTACGAGGCCGAGGAGGCGGTCACCCCGTAGGGTGTCCGCCTCCTCGGTGGCCTGCGTACCCGCCTTGCGGGCCGTGCCGTCCTACAGGCCGCCCTCGGTCATCCCGTGCACGGCCGGGATGGTGCCCAGCCGCCCCTTCTGGAAGTCCTCGAAGGCCTGCTGCAGTTCCTCGCGGGTGTTCATGACGAACGGGCCGTAGTGGGCCATGGGCTCACGGATCGGCTGTCCGCCCAGCAGCACGACCTCCAGGTCCGGGGTGTGGCTGTCCTGCTTCTCGTCCGCGCGGACGGTGAGCGAGGAACCGGCGCCGAAGACCGCCGTCTGGCCGAGGTGGACGGGACGCCGCTCGGTGCCGACCGTGCCCCGCCCGGCCAGGACGTACGCCAGGCCGTTGAAGTCCTCCCGCCACGGCAGGGTGAGCTCCGCGCCCGGCGCGAGCGTCGCGTGGATCATCGTGATCGGGGTGTGGGTGATGCCGGGGCCCTGGTGGCCGTCCAGCTCACCGGCGATGACCCGCAGCAGCGCGCCGCCGTCGGGGGTGGTGAGCAGCTGGACGTTGCCGCCGCGGATGTCCTGGTAGCGCGGCGCCATCATCTTGTCCCTGGCCGGGAGGTTCACCCACAGCTGCAGGCCGTGGAAGAGACCGCCGGACATCACCAGCGACTCCGGCGGGGCCTCGATGTGGAGCAGGCCGGAGCCGGCCGTCATCCACTGGGTGTCGCCGTTGGTGATGGTGCCGCCGCCACCCTGGGAGTCCTGGTGGTCGAAGATCCCGTCGATGATGTAGGTGACGGTCTCGAAGCCGCGGTGCGGGTGCCAGGGGGTGCCCTTGGGCTCGCCCGGCGCGTACTCCACCTCGCCCATCTGGTCCATCATGATGAACGGGTCGAGGTGCTTGTAGTTGATCCCGGCGAACGCCCGGCGCACCGGGAAGCCCTCGCCCTCGAAACCGCTCGGCGCGGTCGTGACGGCGAGCACGGGACGCGCCACGGCGTCGGCCGGCGCGGCGACGCGGGGCAGGGTCAGCGGGTTCTCGACGGTCACTGCAGGCATGTCGGTACCTCCTTGTGCGGCCAGTTTAGTTGAGCATTGAACTTTCTGCTACCCCACAACAGAAGAAGCCCGGAGGGCATTCCCTCCGGGCTCCACCCGCGCGCGGCAATGGCGTCAGCCATACATGCGTCTCATCGCGAACTCCACCATCTGCTCCACCGCCTTCGCGTCGAACACCATCCGGTGCTCGCCCTCCATGTCCAGGACGAAGCCGTAGCCGGTCGGCAGGAGGTCGATCACCTCGGCGCCCGTGATCACGAAGTACTTGGACTCCTTGCCGGCGTACCGGCGCAGCTCCTTGAGGGAGGTGAACATCGGGATCACCGGCTGCTGGGTGTTGTGCAGGGCGAGGAAGCCGGGGTTGTCGCCGCGCGGGCAGTACACCTTGGACGTGGCGAAGACCTGCTGGAAGTCCTCCGCCGACATCTGGCCGGTGGTGAAGGCGCGCACCGCGTCCGCCAGGGAGGGCGGGGACGGCTCGGGGTACAGCGGCGGCTGCTGGCCGTACCCGCCCGGCATCTGCTGCTGCGGCGGGACGCCGTACTGCTGCTGGGCCCCAACGTTCTGGTCGTAGCCGTACATGCCCCACAGACTACTGACCCCGCACGAGGGCTCGGTCACAGATGTCCGGAACGGGGTTGCTTCTTATTACCGACGGGTAGCATCATCGGAGCTACTTGTTGGTACGTGAACTAGAAGCAGGCGCGAGGATCCACGTCAGTGCCTCGCCGATCTCTCTTACGGAGCTGTCGCCATGGGGCACTACAAGTCGAATCTCCGCGACATCGAGTTCAACCTGTTCGAAGTCCTCGGACGGGACCAGGTGTACGGCTCCGGCCCGTTCGCGGAGATGGACGCGGAGACCGCCAAGAGCATCCTCGAGGAGCTGACCCGGCTCGCGGAGAACGAGCTGGCGGAGTCCTTCGCGGACGCCGACCGCAACCCCCCGGTCTTCGACCCCGAGACGAACACCGCGCCCGTCCCGGCCTCCTTCAAGAAGAGCTACAACGCCTTCATGGAGTCGGAGTACTGGCGCCTGGGCCTGCCCGAGGAGATCGGCGGCACCACCTCGCCGCGCTCCCTGATCTGGGCCTACGCGGAGCTGCTGCTCGGCTCGAACCCGGCCGTGTGGATGTACGCCTCCGGCCCGGCGTTCGCCGGCATCCTCTTCGACGAGGGCAACGACGTGCAGAAGCACATCGCGAAGATCGCCGTGGACAAGCGGTGGGGCTCCACGATGGTGCTCACCGAGCCCGACGCCGGTTCGGACGTCGGCGCCGGCCGCACCAAGGCCGTGCAGCAGGAGGACGGCTCCTGGCACATCGAGGGCGTGAAGCGCTTCATCACCTCCGGTGAGCACGACATGGAGGAGAACATCCTCCACTACGTCCTCGCCCGCCCCGAGGGCGCCGGCCCCGGCACCAAGGGCCTGTCCCTCTTCCTCGTCCCGAAGTACCTCTTCGACTTCGAGACCGGCGAGCTGGGCGAGCGCAACGGCGTCTACGCCACGAACGTCGAGCACAAGATGGGCCTGAAGGCCTCCAACACCTGCGAGATGACGTTCGGCGACCGGCACCCCGCCAAGGGCTGGCTGATCGGCGACAAGCACGACGGCATCCGCCAGATGTTCCGGATCATCGAGTTCGCCCGCATGATGGTCGGCACGAAGGCCATCTCCACGCTGTCGACGGGCTACCTGAACGCGCTGGAGTACGCCAAGGAGCGCGTCCAGGGTCCGGACCTGGCGAACTTCATGGACAAGACCGCGCCCAAGGTCACCGTCACCCACCACCCCGACGTGCGCCGCTCGCTGATGACGCAGAAGGCGTACGCGGAGGGCATGCGCGCGCTCGTGATGTACACCGCCTCGATCCAGGACGCCATCCAGATCAAGGAGGCGAACGGCGAGGACGCCAAGACCGAGCACGCGCTCAACGACCTGCTCCTGCCGATCGTCAAGGGCTACGGCTCGGAGAAGGGCTACGAGCAGCTCGCCCAGTCGCTGCAGACCTTCGGCGGCTCCGGCTTCCTGCAGGAGTACCCGATCGAGCAGTACATCCGCGACGCCAAGATCGACACCCTGTACGAGGGCACGACCGCGATCCAGGGCCAGGACTTCTTCTTCCGGAAGATCGTCCGCAACCAGGGCGCCGCGCTGAACTCCCTCGCCGAGGACATCAAGAAGTTCCTCGCCCTCGGCACCGGCGGCGAGGAGCTGGCGGGCGCCCGCGAGCACCTGGCGAAGGCGGCCGTCGAGCTGGAGGCGATCGTCGGCCTGATGCTGACCGACCTCGCGGCCACCGAGCAGGACACCAAGAACATCTACAAGGTGGGCCTGAACACCACCCGCCTGCTCATGGCCTCCGGTGACGTGGTCGTCGGCTACCTGCTCCTCAAGGGCGCCGCCGTCGCCGCCGAGAGGCTCTCCTCCGCCTCCGCCAAGGACAAGGCCTTCTACCAGGGCAAGATCGCGGCGGCGAAGTTCTTCGCCGCCAACGTCCTGCCGGGCGTCACCGGCGCGCGCAAGCTCGCCGAGAACGTCGACCTGGACCTGATGGAGCTGGACGAGGCCGCCTTCTAGTCACCCCCACCCCCCACAAGGGCCCGCTCCCCGTACTCCGGTACGCGCGGAGCGGGCCTTGTCACGTCGTTAAGGTGAACCCCATGAGCGAATCCCCCCGCTTCGACCGCGGCCACACCGACGACCTCATGTCCTTCCTGACGGCGAGCCCCTCGCCGTACCACGCCGTGGCGAGCGCCGCCGAACGGCTGGAGAAGGCGGGTTTCCGGCAGGTCGCGGAGACGGACGCCTGGGACGGGACGACCGGCGGCAAGTACGTGGTGCGCGGCGGCGCGATCGTCGCCTGGTACGTCCCCGAAGGCGCGGCGCCCCACACGCCGTTCCGTATCGTCGGCGCCCACACCGACTCCCCCAACCTGCGGGTCAAGCCGCTGCCGGACACCGGGGCGCACGGCTGGCGCCAGGTGGCCGTGGAGATCTACGGCGGCCCCCTGCTCAACTCCTGGCTCGACCGCGACCTGGGCCTGGCCGGCCGGCTCACCCTGCGGGACGGCTCGACCCGCCTGGTGAACGTCGACCGCCCGCTGCTGCGGGTGCCCCAGCTCGCCATCCACCTGGACCGTTCGGTCTCGGCGGAGGGCCTCAAGCTCGACAAGCAGCGTCATCTGCAGCCCGTGTGGGGGCTCGGCCGAGACGTGCGCGACGGGGACCTGATCGCCTTCCTGGAGGAGGAGTCCGGACTCGGCGCCGGCGAGGTCACCGGCTGGGACCTGATGACGCACTCCGTGGAGCCGCCCGCCTACCTGGGCCGCGACCAGGAGCTGCTCGCCGGGCCCCGCATGGACAACCTGCTGTCCGTGCACGCGGGCGTCGCCGCGCTTGCCGCCGTGTCCGCCCAGGGCGCCGAACTCCCCTTCGTGCCCGTGCTGGCCGCCTTCGACCACGAGGAGAACGGCTCGCAGTCGGACACCGGCGCGGACGGGCCGCTGCTCGGGAACGTGCTGGAGCGCTCGGTGTTCGCGCGCGGCGGCTCCTTCGAGGACCGGGCGAGAGCCTTCGCCGGCACGGTCTGCCTGTCGTCCGACACCGGCCACGCCGTGCACCCCAACTACGCGGAGCGGCACGACCCGACGCACCACCCGCGGGTCAACGGGGGCCCCATCCTCAAGGTCAACGTCAACAACCGCTACGCCACGGACGGTTCGGGCCGCGCGGTGTTCGCCGCGGCCTGCGAGAAGGCGGGCGTGCCGTTCCAGTCGTTCGTCTCCAACAACTCCATGCCGTGCGGCACCACCATCGGCCCGATCACCGCGGCCCGGCACGGCATCCGGACCGTCGACATCGGCGTCGCGATCCTGTCGATGCACAGCGTGCGCGAACTGTGCGGCGCGGACGACCCGTTCCTGCTGGCCAACGCGCTCGTGGCGTTCCTGGAGGGATAGACCCGACGTGAACGACGGCCTCCGCATGGTCAGGGCGTGTCCGGGTACACGGAGTTGACCGGAAGTCCGGAACCACCGGACCGGACAGGGAGGCGACACTCATGGGCCTCGGCGGATGCATCATCCTCATCGCCGCGGGAGCCATCCTCACTTTCGCGACCGACTGGCACATGCAGGGGGTGAACCTCGACCTGGTCGGCATCATCCTCATGATCGTCGGTCTGATCGGCGTGAGCACCTTCAGCAGCATCGCCCGGCGGCGCCGAGTGGTGGTACCGCCCACGACGCCGGTCATCGACGAGGAGCGCGCCACGCACCGGCGCGACGGCTACAGCGACGGCTACGGCGTCTGACGAACGACCGTCACGGCGTCTGACAGGGGTCCGGTCGGCCGGGGCAGCCGACCGGACCCCGCTCAGCCCTGCCGGATGACGTCCCTGCCCGGGCCGCCGGAGAGGGCGTCGTTGCCGGGGCCGCCGTACAGCCGGTCGTTGCCGCTGTTGCCGTACAGCTTGTCGTTGCCGCTGTTTCCGTACAGGGCGTCGTTGCCCTTGCCGCCGTAGAGGCTGTCGGCGTCGGTTCCGCCGGTGACGGTGTCGTTGCCGTCGTCGCCGGAGAGGTACTGGGCGCCGTTCCCGCCGTGCAGCACGTCGTCACCGCGGCCGCCCTGCACGATGTTGTCGCCGCCGCTCGCGGTGATCGTGTCCTTGCCGTCCCCGCCCCAGGCCAGGCCCTCCGCTCCCACGGTGATCGTGTCGTTGCCGGTGCCGCCGGAGACGTACGCCCCGTCGAGGCGGCCGGAGTCGGTCGCGCGGTCGTTGCCGGCGCCCAGCGTGACCTCGGCGTAGGTGTAGATCTGGTCGGTGCCGTTGGCGTACCTGAGCGTGTCGTTGCCGTCGCCGAGGTCCACGATCACGCCCGGGTAGGGGTCCTGGCTGTCCACGAAGGTGACGGTGCAGGAGACCTTGGTGAGGTCCGAGGCGGCGGGGTGGACGCAGTCGTGGCCCGCGGCGATCGGGACGACGTCGTCGATCAGGTACGTGATGCCCGTCCTGTCGGCGGTGAGCGACGCGGTGACGGCGGCCTTGTTCGCCTGGCCGGCGGCGGCCCGGTAGGTGAGCTGCCAGTCGTACTGGTTGACCGAGGCGCCGGCCGACGCGGCCGCGGCGCCGGCGGTGCCGGGGAGGGCCAGCGGGACGGCCAGGGCCGTGCCGAGGACGAGGGCCGCCGCCGGGACGGTGCGGGTCACCCGGCGGCGGACGGGACGAGAGAGCATGTCGGGACCTCCGTGAGGAAAGTGCGGCGCTGTGCGCCCTGCCTCTGGTCCGACTCGGAGATCCTGCCTTTGGTTGGACAACTGCCGCGCATGCGAGCGAAGTTCATCTGCCGGACACTCCCCGTCCCGGTCGGGTACGGGGCCCGGTCAGGTGCCGGCGCGGCCGCGTGCGGCGCCGAGGGGGCGTCAGCCCGTCGGCCTACCGCCGGCGTTCCGGGCCCGCGGCCGGGGAAGGGGTGAGGACATGAGATTCCAGGTACGCGACCGGCTCCTCGGCTTCGGCGAGGACTACTGGATCGAGGACGAGCGCGGCGACAAGGCGTTCCTCGTCGACGGCAAGGCCATGCGCCTGCGGGACACCTTCGAGCTGAAGGACACCCGGGGGCGGGTCCTGATCGACATCCACCAGAAGATGTTGGCCATCCGCGACACGATGGTGATCGAACGGGACGGTCAGGCCCTGGCCACCATCAAGCGCAAGCGCCTGTCCCTGCTGCGCAACCACTACCGGGTGTCCCTGGCCGACGGCTCCGAACTCGACGTCAGCGGCAAGATCCTCGACCGCGAGTTCGCCGTCGAGTACGACGGTGAGCTGCTCGCGGTCGTCTCCCGGCGCTGGCTGCACGTCCGGGAGACCTACGGCGTCGACATCGTCCGCGACGACGCCGATCCGGCGCTGCTGATCGCGGTGGCGGTGTGCGTGATCCACCTGGCGGAGAAGGAACGGGACGACTGACGGCCGAAGGGCCGGGTCAGGCCCGGCGCGGGGGCGCCAGGCCCAGCACGCGGTCCTTCAGGGCCGGGAACAGCTCCCGGGTCGTGGCGACCTTCGCGGGGTCGAAGTCCACGGTGAGGACCTCCTCGCCGGCTCCGGCCTCGGCCAGCACCTCGCCCCAGGGGTCCACCACGATCGAGTGACCCGCCTGCGGAACTCCCGCGTGGGTCCCGGCCGTCCCGCAGGCGAGCACGAACGCCTGGTTCTCCACCGCCCGCGCCCGGGCCAGCAGCGTCCAGTGCGCCCGGCGGCGCTCCGGCCAGCCCGCCGGGATCACCAGGGTCTCGGCGCCGGCGTCGACGAGGGCACGGAACAGCTCGGGGAAACGGAGGTCGTAGCAGGTGGCGACGCCGAGCGTCGTCCCGGGCAGCCGGACCGTCACCGGTTCGCGCCCCGCGCCCATCAGCACGGCCTCGCCCTTGTCGAAGCCGAACCGGTGGATCTTGCGGTAGGCGGCGGCCAGGTCCCCGGACGGCGAGAAGACCAGCGAGGTGTTGTAGAGCGGCCCCTCGGGGTCCCGTTCGGGGATCGAGCCGGCGTGCAGCCACACGCCCGCGTCGCTCGCCGCCTTGGCCATGGCCTCACAAGTGGGCCCCTCCAGCGGCTCGGCCTCGGTGCCGAACTCCTCGTAGGCGAAGGCGCCCGTGGTCCACAGCTCCGGCAGCACGACCAGGTCGGCCCCGGCCTGTTCCCGCACCAGGGACGCCACACGCCTGCGACGTACTTCGACCGATTCGCCCTCTTCTACGGCGATCTGGATGAGAGAGGCGCGCACACTACCACCGTCCTGGCATTCGAGCCGCTGATACGGGCCTACGATCGTCACACGAAAGCACTGCCGGGGTGCCTCACAGCAGCGTAACTTGGGGGTCCCCCCGGTTCGAGCGCAGCCGAGAACGGGGGGAGTCTCAAGACCGCGCCGAGTGCAGCCACCTCCCACTGGCAAAGCCGCCACCAACCGCCCGTGTACCGACCGCCGAGGGGTCCCGTTCCGTGAGTCTGCATCCCACCCTCCAGCCCTACGCCGACGCCTGGACCCATTCCATCGAAGCGATATCCGAGCTGGTGGGGCCACTTGTGGAGGGAGAGTGGAACCGGCGGACGCCGTGCCCCGGCTGGTCGGTCCGCGACATCGTCTCCCATGTCATGGGACTGGACTGCGAGATGCTCGGCGACCCCCGGCCCATCCACACGCTGCCGCGCGACCTGTTCCACGTCACCAACGACCACCAGCGCTACATGGAGATGCAGGTCGACGTGCGCCGCCACCACACGGCGCCGGAGATGACCTCCGAGCTGGAGTACGTGATCATCCGCCGCAACCGCCAGCTGCGCAACGAGTCCCGGGACCCGGGGACCAAGGTGCGCGGTCCGCTCGGCACCGAGCTGACGCTGGAGGAGTCCATGCGGTCCCACGCGTTCAACGTGTGGGTGCACGAGCAGGACCTGCGCGCGGCCCTCGGCCGGCCGGGCAACCTGGACTCCCCCGGCGCGCACATCGCGCGGGACTGGCTCCTCGGCGAGCTGCCCGCGGTCGTGGCCGAACGGGCGGACGCGCCGCGCAGTTCGGCGATCGTCTTCGACGTGCACGGTCCCATCGAGTTCCTGCGCACCATCCGGGTCGACATCCAGGGCCGCGGCACCCTGGAGACGGCCCCCGCGCTCGGGCCCGCCGCCTCGCTCACCCTGGACTGGGAGACGTATGTGCGCCTGGCCTGCGGCCGGGTGACGGCGGACGCGGTGGCGGACCGGGTGAAGACGGAGGGCGACCCCCAGCTGACGGCGGCGATCCTGCGGAACTTCGCGGTGACGCGGTAGGACGGCGCGCGGGGCCCGGCTCCACCGGCACGGGCGCTCCCCGGGCCGGTGGGGGCAGGACCCCGCGGGTGGACCGTTGCGGGTCAGGCGGGCACGTGCACCGTCTCCACGCGGCTGGCCACCAGCCGCTCCCGCTCCCGCCGGGCCACCCGCCCGCGCAGCCGCAGGATCTGACCGACCCCCAGCGCCTGGAGCACGAACACCGCGGAGAAGGCGACGGTGTAGTCGTCGCCGGTCGCGTCCAGCAGGACGCCGATCAGGAACAGCGTGGTCATCGAGGCCACGAAACCGCCCATGTTGGTGATGCCGGAGGCCGTGCCCTGCCGCTCGGGCGGGTTGGCCGGGCGGGCGAAGTCGAAGCCGATCATCGACGCCGGACCGCAGGCCCCCAGCACCGTGCACAGCGCGACCAGCAGCCACATCGGGGCGTGCTCGCCGGGCCAGGCCAGCGTCACCGCCCACATCAGCGCCGTGGCGCCGACCGTGCCGAGCGCCAGCGGCAGCCGGGCCGTGTGGTGCCGGGCGACGACCTGGCCGTAGACGAGCCCGATCAGCATGTTCGACAGCACGACCAGGGTGAGCAGTTCGCCCGCCGTGGCCCGGGACAGGCCCTGCGCCTGGACCAGGAACGGCAGGCCCCACAGCAGCAGGAACACCATCGCCGGGAACTGGGTGGTGAAGTGCACCCACAGGCCGAGGCGGGTGCCCGGCTCCCGCCAGGAGGCGGCGATCTGACGGCGGACGTAGGCCGCTCCCTGGTGCGGGACCGGCTCCGGCTCGTGGCCCTCGGGGTGGTCCTTCAGGAACAGCAGCATCAGCACGAGGACGACGACGCCGGCGAGGGCGCTGCCCGCGAAGGCCGCGGTCCAGCCCACGCCGTGCAGCAGCCGGGCGATGACCAGGGTCGAGACGAGGTTGCCCGCCATGCCGACCAGGCCCGCGAGCTGGGCGACCAACGGGCCGCGCCGGGCCGGGAACCAGCGGGTGCCCAGCCGCAGCACGCTGATGAACGTCATCGCGTCGCCGCAGCCGAGCAGGGCGCGGGAGGCGAGGGCGGTGCCGTAGGAGGGGGAGAAGGCGAAGCCGAGCTGGCCCGCGGTGAACAGCACGACCCCGATGGTCAGCACCTTCTTGGTGCCGAGCCGGTCCACCAGCAGGCCGACCGGTATCTGCATGCCCGCGTAGACAAGCAGCTGCAGGATCGAGAAGGTCGACAGCGCGGAGGCGTTCACATGGAAGCGGTCGGCGGCGTCGAGGCCGGCCACGCCCAGCGACGTACGGAAGATGACGGCGACGAAGTACACGGAGACGCCGACCGCCCAGACGGCCATCGCGCGCCGGCCGCCCGGCGGATCACCCGGGAGGGTGATCGTGGCGGACGAGGAGGAGCGGCTCATCGGACCTCACCCCGGGCGAGGTGCGAGAACCAGCCGACGTGCCGGTGGACCACGGCGACCGCGGCCTCGGGGTCCCCCGACCGCAGGGCCTGGAGGATCTCCTCGTGCTCGGTGAGGCTCTTGGCGATCCGGTCCGGGTGGGAGTACATGATCGCCACGCCCATGCGCAACTGGCGGTCGCGGAGCTGGTCGTAGAGGCGGGAGAGGATCTCGTTGCCGCCGCTGCGGACGATCTCGGCGTGGAAGCAGCGGTCGGTGACGGCGGCCCCCGCCAGGTCGCCGGCGGCGGCCTGCTCCTTCTGCCGGGCCAGCAGCCCCTCCAGCCGTTCGATCAGCCCGGCGGGCGCCGGTACGGCCTTGCGGGCCGCGTGCTCCTCGACCAGCAGCCGGGTCTCGACCACGTCCGCGATCTCCTGGGCGGAGACGGGCAGGACCAGCGCGCCCTTCTTCGGGTAGAGCCTGATCAGCCCCTCCACCTCCAGGCGCAGCAGCGCCTCGCGCACCGGGGTGCGCGAGACCCCCACGGCCTCGGCGAGTTCGCCCTCGGTCAGCAGGGTCCCGCCCTCGTAACGGCGCTCCAGCACGCCCTGCTTGACGTGGGCGTACACGCGGTCGGCGGCGGGTGGTCGCTTGGTGGTCAGAGTCCCCGGGCTGGTCATGCGAACAGCATAGATACAACACGTACGCATGAGGATCTCCGTCCATTATGCGGACCCGTCTGTACCAAGGTCGTCACAGAAGGCAAAGCCGACTCAGCAAGCGCACAACCATCTGTGCTAATTACGTGTCACACATGTGCGGCCCCGCTCCCCCCTCCAACTCGGCCGCATTTCATGGGCATTCGACGTAATCGGGGTATTTGAGTTGAAAACCGCCATCAAGGGCTTCCGCGTCCGCAGAGCCGCAGCCGTCGCCGTCACGGCCGGCGCAGTGCTCGCCACCGGAGCTCTCACCGCGGCACCGGCGCAGGCTGTCACGACGCCCACCATCACCGCCAAGGGCGGTTACCTGATGAACAGCGCCACCGGCAAGACCCTCTTCACCAAGTCCGCCGACACGAAGCGGCTCACGGCCTCCACGACGAAGATCATGACCGCCAAGGTCGTGCTCTCGCAGTCGAACCTGAACCTGGACACCAAGGTCACGATCAAGAAGGCCGTCAGCGACTACATGGTCGCCAAGGGCTACCCCTCCTCGGCCCACCTGATCGTCGGTGACAAGGTCACCGTCCGTCAGCTGCTGTACGGGATGATGCTGCCGTCCGGCTGCGACGCCGCGTTCGCCCTGGCCGACAAGTTCGGTTCGGGCACGACGTCCTCGGCCCGCACCAAGAACTTCATCGGCAAGATGAACACGATGGCCAAGAGCCTCGGCATGACGAACACGCACTTCGACTCGTTCGACGGCCTGAGCAACGGCAACAACTACTCGACGCCGCGGGACCTGACGAAGGTCGCCCGCAGCGTGATGAAGAGCACCACGTTCAAGACCGTCGTGAAGACCAAGTCGTACACGGCGAAGACGATCACGAGCTCCGGGTCCACCCGGACGATGGGCGCGTGGACGAACACCAACACGCTGCTCGGCTGGAACGGCACGCTCGGCATCAAGACCGGCTCGGGCCCCGACGCCCACTACTGCCTGGTCTTCGCCGCCACGCTGAACGGCGAGTCGGTCATCGGCGCCGTCATGACCGCCCCCAACGCGACCGACCGCACGTCGGACGTGAAGAAGCTCATCAACTACGGCTACGCCAAGATCAGCTGACCCTTCGCTGTGACCGCGACGGCGACGGTGCGGGACCCCGAAGTGAGCGAGCCTTCCTATCTCGCCGCCGTCCGGGAGTCCTACGACACCGTCGCCGACGCGTATGCCGAGCAGGTACCGCGGCCTGCGGACCTGGATCCGCTGTCCCGCGCCGTGCTCGGCATGTTCGCCGAGACGGTGCGGGAGGCCGGCCTCGGACCGCTCGCCGACCTCGGCTGCGGCCCCGGCCACGTGACGGCCCATCTGGCCGCCCTGGCCGGCATCCTGGTCCACTACTCCACCCACCACACCCCGCCGCGGGAACTCCCCGTCCTCTACGCCGAGTTCCACCGCACCCTCGCCCCCGGCGGCCTGCTGATGCTGTCGGGCCACGCGGGCGACAACGAACGCACCCGCCCCACCCACGCCTACGGCGGACACCCGGTCTCGTACGAGTCCCACCTGCTCCCCGCCGAACGCCTCACGGAGCTACTGCAACGCGCCGGCCTGACGGTCACCGCCCGGATCGAACAGGACCCGGGAAAGGCCAGCGGGCGCACATACGTGACGCTGCTGGCACGAAAACCCGCGACTGTTCAAGCCGGACAGGCGAACTTCGCTCGCATAAGTGAACATCATTGCGCCGACTGGCATATTCGAATTCCTCCGCCCTAGGTTCCGCAGCGGAGGTGGTTCACATGATCGAACCCAGCAAGCACCAGCCCAGTCCTCGGGCGCAGCAGGACGCCATCGACGTCAGTGACTTCGTCTACGCGGCCACCGGAGCCCGCGTCCGGAGGCTGACGATGCCGGACGGGACGCACTGGTTCCCGGCAGTGGACGTCTGCAAGGAACTCGGCCACACCAACGCTCGGAAGGCTCTGGCCGACCATGTCCCCGAAGCACACCGAGAGATTCTCGAGACCGTAACTGGAGGTTACGGTCTCAGCGTTCCCGCAGGTAGGGAGTGGCGGCGAGACCTGAATCTCATCGATCTGCAGGGGCTGATCCTTCTCGTCAGCGCCTGCACCAAGCCAGAGTGTGCGCCCTTCAAGCAGTGGGTCGCCGAAGTGATCGAGACCGTGCAGCGAGAGGGTTCGTACAGTCTCGAGGAAGCCGAGGTGCAGCCGTCCGACCCGGGCGCGCCGACCGCGTACGTGATGCCCGAGCAGGTCGTGGAGGCCATCGTCCGGCTCGAGGCACACAATCTCCAGCTGGACGAACGGCTCGCCGATGTGCAACAGCAATCCCTCGCCCTGCAGCAGGAGATGGCGGAGATGCAGCGGCAGAACCTCGTCGCCCAGCAGGCCATCGCCCAGGCGATCGAGCGCATCGCCGACCGGCTCGACGTCCTGACGCTCGACCGTCCGGCGCCCACGCCGAGCCTCTCGGCACACCCGACCACGGAATCCGTCCTGGCCGACTGGCGGCAGCGGCTGTCCGTGACGTCGGACGTCTGGGCGGTGGCCGTGGTCATCGCACCGGTACTCGTGGAACAGGGCGAACTGCGGCAGCCGCTCGAGTCGATCGCGGCCCGGACCGGGCTCACGGTTCAGCGGGTCAACGAGTGCCTGCGTCTGCTGCGCAAGCACGCGTGCATCCATCCCCGGGGTGCGAGTGAGGACGGTGCGCCGGTGTACGTGCTCGACCGGCCCTGAGCCGGGGGGCAGCACAGACAGATGAAGGGGCGGCCGCAACTGTAACTTGCGGCCGTCCCTTCATCGTTCACCGTATAGCGGGGCGGTGTGTCACGCCCAGGTGATCAGTCGCTTCGGCTGTTCCAGGACCGCCGCCACGTCGGCCAGGACCTTGGAGCCGAGCTCGCCGTCGACCAGGCGGTGGTCGAAGGACAGGGCCAGGGTGGTGACCTGACGCGGCTTCACCTTGCCCTTGTGCACCCACGGCTGGAGCTTGATCGCGCCGACCGCGAGGATCGCGGACTCACCGGGGTTGAGCAGCGGGGTTCCCGTGTCGACGCCGAAGACGCCGACGTTGGTGATGGTCACCGTGCCGCCCTGCATCGCGGCGGGCGAGGTCTTGCCCTCGCGCGCCGTCGACACCAGTTCACCCAGGGACTGCGCCAGCTGCGGCAGCGTCTTGGCGTGGGCGTCCTTGACGTTCGGCACGATCAGCCCACGGGGGGTGGCCGCCGCGATACCCAGGTTGACGTAGTGCTTGACCACGATCTCCTGGGCCGCCTCGTCCCAGGACGCGTTGATGTCCGGGTTGCGCTTGACCGCGACCAGCAGGGCCTTGGCGATCAGCAGCAGGGGGTTCACGCGCAGGCCCGCGAACTCCTTGTCCTGCTTGAGCTCCTCGACCAGCTTCATGGTGCGCGTGACGTCCACCGTCACGAACTCCGTGACGTGCGGCGCCGTGAACGCCGAACCGACCATCGCCTGGGCCGTCGCCTTGCGCACGCCCTTGATCGGCACCCGGGTCTCCCGGGCCGTGTCGTACGAGGCGGCCGGCGCGGGCGCCGCCGCGGCCGGCGTCTCCACCGGGGCGGGCGCGGCCGCGGGAGCCGGCGGTGCCACCGCGGCGTGCACGTCGTCGCGCGTGATGATGCCGTCCGGGCCGGACGGGATCACCGTGGCGAGGTCCACGCCCAGGTCCTTGGCCAGCTTGCGCACCGGCGGCTTGGCCAGCGGGCGCGGCCGCTCGTCCGGCACCGCCGGCGCGACGGGGGCCGGGCCGTGGCCGTTCAGCTCGGTCTGGATCGCCGTGGACGCCTGGGCGACCGCGACCTCCGGGCCCTTGCGCGGGCGGCGCTTGGTGGAGGAGGTGGCGACGCCGTAGCCGACGAGGACCGGCTGGCGGCCCTCGGGCTTCTTCTCCTCCTCGGCGACGGGCTCGGCGCTCTGGGCCGGAGCCGCCTGCGCGGGCGCGGCACCGCCGGACACGTCGACCGTGATGATCGCCGTGCCCACGTCGACCGTGGTGCCCTCGGGGAAGCGCAGCTCCCTGACCACCCCGTCGTAGGGGATGGGCAGTTCGACGGCCGCCTTGGCGGTCTCGACCTCGCACACCACCTGCCCGTCGGTGACCGTGTCACCGACCTGGACGTACCACTTGAGGATCTCGGCCTCGGTGAGCCCCTCGCCCACGTCCGGCATCTTGAACTCGCGCACGGATGCTTCCGTCATCGTCGTCACGACCCTCTCCTCAGTACGCCAGGGCGCGGTCGACGGCGTCGAGTACCCGGTCCAGGCCCGGCAGGTACTCCTCTTCCAGACGGGCCGGCGGGTACGGGGCGTGATAGCCGCCCACCCGCAGCACCGGGGCCTCCAGGTGGTAGAAGCAGCGCTCGGTGATCCGGGCGGCGATCTCCGCGCCCGAGCCGAAGAACACCGGCGCCTCGTGCACGACCACCAGCCGGCGGGTCTTCTCCACCGACGCCTGGATGGCGTCGAAGTCCAGCGGCGAGACCGAGCGCAGGTCCAGCACCTCCAGGGACTTGCCCTCCTCGGCGGCCGCGTCGGCGACCTCCTGGCAGAGCTTCACCATGGGGCCGTAGGCCACCAGCGTGAGGTCCGTGCCCGCACGGACGACCTGCGCCCTGTGCAGCGGGCCGGGGATCGCCTCGGGGTTGACCTCGGCCTTGTCCCAGTAGCGCCGCTTGGGCTCGAAGAAGATCACCGGGTCGTCGCTCTGGATGGCCTGCTGCATCATCCAGTACGCGTCGGAGGCGTTCGAGGGCGAGACCACCTTCAGGCCCGCCACGTGCGCGAACAGCGACTCGGGGGACTCGGAGTGGTGCTCGACCGCGCCGATGCCGCCGCCGTAGGGGATGCGGATGACGACCGGGAGCTTGACCTTGCCCAGCGAGCGCGCGTGCATCTTCGCGAGCTGGGTGACGATCTGGTCGTAGGCGGGAAAGACGAAGCCGTCGAACTGGATCTCCACGACCGGGCGGTAGCCGCGCAGGGCGAGGCCGATCGCGGTGCCGACGATGCCGGACTCGGCCAGCGGAGTGTCGATCACCCGGCTCTCGCCGAAGTCCTTCTGCAGCCCGTCCGTCACGCGGAAGACGCCGCCGAGCTTGCCGACGTCCTCACCCATGACGAGGACCTTGGGGTCGGACTCCAGGGCGCGGCGCAGCGACTCGTTGATCGCCTTGGCCAGAGCCATCTTCTCGGCTGCCATGTCAGGCCCCCTCTCCGTCGGCGAACGACGCCTGGTAGGCGGCGAACTGGGCTCGTTCCTCGTCGACGAGCGCGTGCCCGTCCGCGTACACGTTCTCGAAGATGGCGAAGTGGTCCGGGTCGGGCATGGCACGGACCGCCTCGCGCACTCGCTTGCCCAACGCCTCGGACTCCTCCTCCAGTTCCGTGAAGAATCCCTCGTCCGTGTGGTTCGAGGCCTCCAGGTACCGGCGCAGGCGCAGGATCGGGTCCTTCGCCTCCCAGGACAGACGCTCCTCGTCGCCCCGGTAGCGGGTGGGGTCGTCGGAGGTGGTGTGGGCGCCCATGCGGTAGGTGTAGGCCTCCACCAGCGTCGGCCCCTCACCGCTGCGGGCCCGCTCCAGCGCCCACTTGGTGACGGCCAGGACGGCCAGGACGTCGTTGCCGTCGACGCGCACGCCCGGGAAGCCGTAGCCCTGCGCGCGCTGGTAGAGCGGGACGCGGGTCTGCTTCTCGGTCGGCTCGGAGATCGCCCACTGGTTGTTCTGGCAGAAGAACACCACCGGGGCGTTGTAGACCGCGGAGAAGGTGAAGGACTCCGCGACGTCGCCCTGGCTGGAGGCGCCGTCGCCGAAGTAGGCGATCACCGCGCTGTCCGCGCCGTCCTTGGCGACGCCCATGGCGTAGCCGGTGGCGTGCAGCGTCTGGGAGCCGATGACGATCGTGTAGAGCTGGAAGTTGTTGCTGTTGGGATCCCAGCCGCCGTTGTTGACGCCGCGGAACATGCCGAGCAGGTTGGCCGGGTCGACCCCGCGGCACCAGGCGACGCCGTGCTCGCGGTAGGTCGGGAAGACGTAGTCGTCCTCGCGGGTGGCGCGGCCGGAGCCGATCTGGGCGGCCTCCTGGCCGAGCAGCGAGGCCCACAGCCCGAGCTCGCCCTGGCGCTGCAGCGAGGTGGCCTCGGCGTCGAAGCGGCGGGTGAGCACCATGTCGCGGTACAGCCCGCGCAGCTCATCGGGGGTGATGCCGGCGACGTACTTGTCGTACTCGGCGTTCTTGACGCGCTCGCCCTCGGGCGTCAGCAGCTGTACCAGCTCGGGCTCGGCGCCCGGCGCGGTGCTCGCGGTCGTTCGCTTGCCGGCCGTGCTCTTGGTCCCGGCGCTGCGTCGCGGCTTGCGCGCGGCAGTGCTCTCCACGGTCACGTGTGCTCCTCCGTCGGTCCGGCCACCCGGGTTCGCCGGGTGCCTGGGGTCCCCCCAGCTCCGTTCAGGAGCCCGGGGGAGCGGCTCACCTGAAGCCCAGGGACGCACAGGGTGGGTGCGCCCGGTCGGGTACAGGCGTGACAGGTGCCCCGGCGAGCGCCCTGCAAAAGGCACGTTACCCAGTGCTCCACATTTCTGTGAAACCCCTCCTGACCTGGGATTTTGCTTGGATTTCCAAGTAAATCGCAGAAGGCGGGAACAAGTCCTGGTCACAGCCTTGCAGGGGGCCGGAACAACGGCACGTTATCCCGGTGACCCAGGTCACGGGAAGAGCCGACTTCGAGCGGGTCGTCCGCCCCTGTGTGAGACTGCCAACGTGCGCGAAGAGGGAAAAATCCGGGTATTCCTGGTCGACGACCACGAAGTGGTCCGGCGTGGCGTCCACGAGCTGCTGTCGGTGGAGGGCGACCTCGAGGTCGTCGGCGAGGCCGGTACGGCGGCCGACGCGCTGGCGCGTCTGCCGGCCGCCCGGCCTGACGTCGCGGTGCTCGACGTACGGCTCCCGGACGGCAGCGGCGTCGAGGTGTGCCGGGAGATCCGCTCCCGCGACGAGAACGTCAAGTGCCTCATGCTGACGTCGTTCGCCGACGACGAGGCCCTGTTCGACGCGATCATGGCGGGCGCCGCCGGCTACGTCCTGAAGGCGATCCGCGGCGCCGAGCTGCTGTCCGCCGTACGGGACGTGGCGGCCGGCAGGTCCCTGCTGGACCCGGTCGCCACCACGCGCGTGCTGCAGCGGCTGCGCGACGGAGGCGGCGCGCGGCCGGACGACGCGCTGGCGCACCTCACCGGCCAGGAGCGCAGAATCCTCGACCTCGTCGGCGAGGGGCTCACCAACCGCCAGATCGGCGAGCACATGGGGCTGGCCGAGAAGACGGTCAAGAACTACGTGTCGAGCCTGCTGTCCAAACTCGGTATGCAGCGGCGCTCCCAGGCCGCGGTCTTCGTGGCCCGTATGCAGGCGGAGAAGAACTGAGTGTCACCACGGACCGGGACCAACGCCTCTGTTGCCGCCCGCTTCCCTCACGCACAGTGAGTACATGCCCTCCGACGAACGACTCGCCGTCGCGCTGCTCGCCCGCGCCGACCACGGCCGCGTCGCCACCAGCATGCGCGCCCTGCCCTTCCTGGCCTTCGCCCGGCACATCGTGGCCGACGGCCGGCTGCTGCTGCGGCTGCCCGGGAACTGCGGCTACCACCGGGCGTGCGCCGGCGGCGTCGTCGCGTACGGCTCGGACAACCTCGGCTCGGCCGCACCGGGCGAGGGCGTGTGGTCGGCGCAGGTCGTCGGCCGGTGCGCGGCGTACGAGCCCACCGCCGAGGAACTGCGGCGGTTCGGGCCCGCACCGAGCACCGTCGACGGCGAGCCGTACGAGCCCGTCTTCCTGAGCGTGGAGCCGCAGTTCGGGACCGTGCACACCACCGACGGTGCCCTGGATCGCCACTTCGAGCACATCCCGTGACCGATTGCGACTGCCTGTGACAATGCCCAGCTCACGGGCCCGGCTCGTGCCCTAGCATCTGGCGCGTGCCGCGCTCCCATGTACCACCCCTCGTGCCTCACGCGCCCCCGCTGGGCGCCCTGCTGCGCCAGTACGCCGCCGGCAGCGCCGTCGCCTGCGAGCCCGTCGACCAGGGCCTGCTGAACCGCGGCTACCGCCTGTGCACGACCCGCGGCCGCTACTTCCTCAAGCACCACTTCGACCCCGAAACCGCCGACCCGGCCGCCATTGCCCGCCAGCACCGGGCCACCGAGCGCCTGGCCGGCCTCGGCGTCCCGGTCGCGCCCCCGCTGCCCGGCCGGGACGGGCGCACGGTCGCCGTGATCGGCGGGCACGCCTACGCCCTGCACCCGTGGATCGACGGCCGGCACCGGCACGGCGGCCAGCTCACCACCGGCCAGTGCGAGCGGCTGGGGTCGCTCCTGGGGGTCGTGCACGCGAGCCTGGAGCGGGTGATGCCGGCGCCCGCCCGGGCGGGCGAGAAGGCGGCGGCCGACAGCGCCGATCCCGCGGACACCTTCACCCTCATCGACGACCTGCTCGGCCGGGTCCGGCGCCACCGCCCCGCGGACACCTTCGACGAACTGGCCCGCCACCGGCTGCTGGAGCGGCGCGCGCTGCTGGAGCAGCACGCCGACCGGCGTCCCCCGCGCGGCGGCTCGGTGGGCTGGGTGCACGGCGACTTCCACCCCTTCAACCTGCTCTACAAGGGTGACGCCCCCGCCGCGATCGTGGACTGGGACCGGCTGGGCCTGCGCCCGCGCGCCGAGGAGGCGGTACGGGCCGCCGCGATCTTCTTCGTGCGGCCCGTCGGCGCGCTCGACCTGCCGAAGGTGCGGGCGTACGCGCGCGCGTACCGGCGCACCGCCGGGGCCACGCCCTCCCAGCTCGCGGCGGCCGTGCACCGCGTGTGGTGGGAGCGGCTGAACGACTTCTGGATGCTGCGCTGGCACTACGAACGCGGCGACACCCGCGCCGACCCCCAGTTCCCGGCGGCTTCGGCGCTCGCCGTGTGGTGGACGCGGGAGTACGACGCGGTGTGCGAGGCGTTCGCGGGGTGACCCCCGGTCAGAGACCGCCCCCGAGGCCGGAGGTGCCGCCGTTGTCGGTGCCGGCCGTCGGACCCGTCGGCGTGTCGGACGGCGCCGGAGGTGCGCTCGACGTCGGCGCGGAGGGCGTCGGGTCGCTCGTCGTCGGCTCGTTCGTCGGCTCGTCGCTCTTGGTGGCGGACGGCGTGGACGACGGGGTGTAGGACGGCGTGTAGTCGCCCGACCCGTTGCCCGAGGTGCCGTTGTCCGTGGACGTGTCCGTGGGCTGGTCGGTCGAGTCGTCGCTCGGCGTCTCGGAGGCCGTGTCGTCCTTGGTGGACTGCGAGGTGGTCGGCGACTTCGTGGGCTTCGCGCCGCCCGAGCCGCCGGTGTTCTGCAGGGCCAGCGCGACGCCCGCGGCGATCGCGATCACCGCGAGGACGGCCAGGATCCACAGCTTGCCGCGCCCGCTGCCCCGGTTGCCGTGCCCCTCGAAGCCGCCGTCGTCCCCGCCGCCGTAGCCCTGGGGCAGGATCTGCTGCGGGATCTGCGTGGTGCCCGCGCCGGAGTCGGCGGGGTGGGGCATCACGGTCGTACCGGCGAAGCCCGCGGCCGGGGTGTGGCGGCCCTCGTGCATGCCCACCGGGCCGGTGTTCCAGGTGCCGGTGTGCCCGCCCTGGTCGTAGAGCATCTGCAGGCCGTACTGGACCAGCCCGCGCATCTCCTCCGCGGTCTGGAAGCGGTCGTCGGGCTCCTTGGCGAGGGAGCGCATGACCAGGCCGTCCAGCTCCGGCGGGCAGCCGCCGTTGGAGACCTGCGACGGCGGCACCGGGATGTCCTGGACGTGCTGGTAGACCACCGACAGCGGCGTCTCGCCGACGAACGGGGGCCGCAGCGCGAGGAGTTCATAGAGCAGGCAGCCGGTCGCGTACAGGTCGGAGCGGTGGTCGACGGCCTTGCCGAGCGCCTGCTCCGGGGAGAGGTACTGCGGGGTGCCCATGACCATGCCGGTCTGCGTCATCGTCGTCGAGGCGCCGTGCAGGGCGCGGGCGATGCCGAAGTCCATCACCTTGACGGCGCCGTTGTTGGTGATGATGACGTTCGCCGGCTTGATGTCGCGGTGCACGATGCCGTGCTGGTGCGAGTAGGCCAGCGCCTCCAGGACACCGGAGACGATGATCAGCGCCTGCTCGGGGCCCGGAGCCTCGGCGTTGAGCAGCAGGTCGCGGATGGTGCGGCCCTCGACGATCTCCATGACGATGTAGGGGACGCTCTGCCCGCCCACGTAGTCCTCGCCGGAGTCGTACACGGCGACGATGGAGTGGTGGTTGAGACCGGCGACCGACTGCGCCTCACGCGTGAAGCGGGCCTTGGAGACCGGATCCTCGGCGAGGTCGGCGCGCAGCAGCTTCACCGCGACGGTGCGTCCCAGACGCACGTCCTCGGCGGCGAACACCTCCGCCATGCCGCCCCGCCCGAGTCTGCGGGTCAGCCGATATCGGCCGTCGCCGACCAGCCCGCCGTTGCCCCACATCTCCGGCGCATCTGACATACCGCCGCCAGTCGCCTCGGGGTCGGACGGGCCCTGAGCGCGCTGCTGCTGCTCCATCAGTCCTCGCCGTCGTTTCTGCCCGCGGTGCGCGCGGTGTTGTTACGGTCTCCGTCGGCCACGCTACAGCCTCGACGCAAGCCGCCGGTCCGAGAAGGGGACCGGAACCGGCACGAGACGGACCGGCCATCAAACCGTCACCCGATGCCTGCGTGCAAATCCTGTGTACCGGCCGTACAGCCTCTGTAACGCTCGCGCGACGCTTCTTTCGCGTACGGTCACGGATCGGGCACCGCGCTTGACGTGTCAGTGCCCTGGGGCAGACTTGGCCGGGAATGAGCCATTCGATCAACAACGAGCGGGCCGGCGCCGGAAGGCCGATGGGGGACACGGACACATGAGCCAGGACGGCGCACAGGACCGGTACGCGGGT
Source organism: Streptomyces panaciradicis (assembly GCF_023516615.1). Lineage (GTDB taxonomy): Bacteria > Actinomycetota > Actinomycetes > Streptomycetales > Streptomycetaceae > Streptomyces > Streptomyces panaciradicis. The sequence continues at coordinate 3,139 of NZ_JAMGBF010000022.1, read as the reverse complement.
CAGTCGCTCGCCGGCGGCCGCTATCAGCTGCGCGACTTGCTCGGCCAGGGCGGCATGGCCTCCGTGCATCTCGCCTACGACTCGGTGCTCGACCGGCAGGTCGCGATCAAGACCCTGCACACCGAGCTGGGCCGCGAACAGGCCTTCCGCGAGCGCTTCCGCCGTGAGGCGCAGGCGGTGGCCAAGCTCACGCACACCAACATCGTCTCCGTCTTCGACACCGGCGAGGACACCGTCTCCGACGCCACCACGCCGTACATCGTCATGGAGTACGTCGAGGGCCGCCCGCTCGGCTCCGTGCTCGACGAGGACGTACGGCAGCACGGCGCGATGCCCGCCGACAAGGCGCTCAAGGTCACCGCGGACGTGCTGGCCGCGCTGGAGATCAGCCACGAGATGGGCCTGGTCCACCGGGACATCAAGCCGGGCAACGTGATGGTGACCAAGCGCGGCGTGGTCAAGGTGATGGACTTCGGCATCGCCCGCGCCATGCAGTCCGGCGTCACCTCCATGACGCAGACCGGCATGGTCGTCGGCACCCCGCAGTACCTCTCGCCCGAGCAGGCCCTCGGCCGCGGCGTCGACGCCCGCTCCGACCTTTACTCGGTCGGCATCATGCTCTTCCAACTGGTCACCGGGCGGCTGCCGTTCGACGCGGACTCGCCGCTCGCCATCGCCTACGCGCACGTGCAGGAGGAGCCGGTCGCGCCCTCCTCGATCAACCGCTCCCTGCCGCCCGCGGTGGACGCGCTGATCGCCCGCGCGCTGAAGAAGAACCCGAACGAACGCTTCCCGAACGCCGTCGCCATGCGCGACGAGTGCCTGCGCGTGGCCGCCTCCTTCCAGGCCGCCCCGCCGAGCATCGTCACCGGCACGCCGAGCGCGAGCGGCGCCGGTGTCGGGGCCGCGGTGTTCCCGCCGGTCAGCCAGGCGACCCCGCCGCCCGGCCCGGTCCAGACGCCGTACCAGCCGACGCCGGTCCCGAACCCGTACGGCACGCCCGCGCCGACCCCGTCCTACGGCTATCCGCAGCAGGGCGGCTACCAGACCCCGGCGCCCTACGCCCAGCACCCGCAGACCCCGCCGCCGTACAACCTGACGCCCCAGCCGACGACGAACGTCCCCGTGTCGGGCGACCGGGGCAACAAGCCGGTGATCGTCATCTCGATCATCGTCGGGATCGTCGCCGTCACCGGTCTTCTGGCGGCCCTGCTGCTCAACAGCGGCGGGGGCAACCACGGCAACACGGGCGGCAGCGGCGGTTCCAGCGCCGAACCGACCACGTCGACCACGCACGCGGCGGACTACCGCGGACCGGACAAGACCAAGGTGATCGACAAGACGGAGTGCACGGACCCGCAGGAGTCGTACACCGACGAGAACAAGATCCAGATCCCGGACTTCCGGTTCAAGTACGTCGACTCGGTGAAGGCCTGCCTGGACGCGGCGGGCTGGTCGTACAAGATCGAGAACTACGACGAGAACACCTTCGGCGAGGGCGCGGTCATCGACCAGGACCCGGCGGCCGACTCGGACGTCGACCCGGACAACATGCCGACGATCACGCTCCAGGTCTCGACCGGCAACCCCTCCTGACCCCGTACGGACGAGGGGCCCGGCAGCCAACCGGCTGCCGGGCCCTGTTCCTTCACGTCCGAACCAGCGCGCGCGTCCCTACAGGTACGGTCCGCCCGAACGGCCTCCCGCGTGGCCGTCCTCGCCCATCTCCTGACCGCCGACGCCCGGCGGGAGGGCGCGGCGCATCTGCTCCAGCTGGGCCCGCGCGGCCATCTGCTGGGCGAACAGCGTGGTCTGGATGCCGTGGAAGAGGCCCTCCAGCCAGCCCACCAACTGGGCCTGCGCGATCCGCAGTTCGGCGTCGCTCGGGGTGCCCTCGTCCTGGAACGGCAGGGACAGCCGCTCCAGCTCCTCGACGAGTTCCGGCGCCAGACCGTCCTCCAACTCCTTGACCGAGCTGCGGTGGATGTCCTTGAGCCGGGCCCGGCTCGCCTCGTCCAGAGGAGCCGCGCGCACCTCCTCCAGGAGCTGCTTGATCATGCTGCCGATCCGCATCACCTTGGCCGGCTGCTCGACCTGCTCCGTCACCGGAATCTCGCGGGAGTCGTCGTCGCCTCCGCCGCCAATCGCCATGCCGTCCTGGCCCACGACCAGGATCTGTGGATTCTCCGGCGACCGTTCGTTCCTCGGCATCTCCATGCCGCCATTCTCTCGCACCCGTGCATCTCATCACCGTGGTGCCCCCCGTGAAGGGTGATCCACCGTTTACGGTGCGCGGGATTCCGTTCGGCCACCGCCCTCCTTGGTGACCGTCAGCCGCAGCAGCCGGGTCTCGCAGTGCTCCAGCCAGCGGATCTCGGCCTCCGTGTGGCAGATCAGCTGCTCCAGCACCAGCAGCCGGGCCACCTCGTCCGTCCGGGCGGGCGCCTGCGACAGCACATGGGCCCGCTGCCGCACGTACTCGTGCAGCGCGTCCGTCACGTGCCGGCGCTGCGCCTCGACGACCTGCCGTACGTCGACGCCGGGCGTCCCCACCGCCATGGCCAGCTTGATCGCCAGCTCGTCGCGCGGCGGACTGGCCCGCTCCACGGGCCGGGCGAACCAGGCCCGCAGCTCGGCCCGCCCGGCCGGTGTGAGCGCGTACAGCACCCGCCCGGCCTCGTCCTCGCCCTCCTGCACGACCATGCCGTCCCGCTCCAGCCGGCCGAGCGTCGTGTAGACCTGCCCGATGTTGAGCGGCCAGGTCGCCCCCGTGCGCTCCTCGAACTCGGTCCGCAGCCGCGAGCCGTAGCGGGGGCCGCGTTCCAGGAGCGCCAGGAGCCCGTGACGTATCGACATACCCGGATTGTGCAGCGAGTTCTGTTTGTTTGGCGGATTCCGGAATGCCGGGCGGACGCCGCGGTGTGACGCTGGTCACGTGACTCGATGGGTGCGTGACGCGGGGGCGACGGGACTGCTGGTGGCGGTGGGGGTGCTGGGTGCGGGCGGGGTGTCGTCCGCCGGTGTTCCGGCGGCCGGGGACGGCGACGGGTTCGGACGTCCCGGGCCGTACGCGGCCGCGGACCCGGGGCGCGCGGGCCCGCGGTGGTCCGGCGGCCGGGAGACGGGCGCGCCGGGGCCC